>CANCXM010000071.1 GCA_947381945.1 uncultured Muribaculaceae bacterium | reverse complement strand
GTTATATTAACTTAAGTTTCAACTACTTCTGTAATTTTTACCGAATCATTGTAATCAAAGTTCCGATTTTTCGCTATATTATGCGCGATTTTTCAAGAAATATTTTCTATCTTTGCAAGCTGAAAATAACAGGAGTCGCTCGTATGGCTCCCCAAACACTACATTAATTAATAATGGCAACAATCAATATCACCTTCCCTGACCAGAGTGTGAAGCAATTCGAGAGCGGCGTGACCCCTCTTCAGATTGCCGAATCTCTGTCGTCGCAACTCGCCCGCGACATCCTCGCAGCTACTGTAAACGACAAGGAATGGGACATCTCACGCCCCATCACCGAGGATGCCTCAATCCGTCTTTTCAAATGGGATGATCCTGAAGGCAAGCACGCTTTCTGGCATTCGTCGGCCCACCTTCTCGCCGAGGCTCTTCAGGAGCTCTTCCCCGGTGTGAAGTTCGGTATCGGTCCCGCTATCGAAAACGGTTTCTACTACGACATCGATCCGGGCGAAAACACCATAACATCAGCCGACTTCCCCCGCATCGAGAAGAAGATGCTTGAACTTGCCCAGCAGAAGCAGGAAATCGTACGCGCCGACATCACGAAGGCCGACGCGCTCAAACTCTTCGGCGACCGTGGCGAGGAATACAAGTGTGAACTTATCTCGGAACTGGAGGATGGTCACATCACAACTTACACTCAGGGCTCGTTCACTGACCTCTGCCGTGGTCCGCACATCGCCAACACATCGCCCATCAAGGCTGTGAAGGTAACCTCGCTTGCCGGTGCATACTGGCGCGGCGACGAGAAGCGCAACCAGCTCGTCAGAGTCTACGGCATCACCTTCCCCAAGAAGAAGATGCTTGATGAATACCTCGTCCTTCTCGAAGAGGCTAAGAAGCGTGACCACCGCAAGCTCGGCAAGGAGATGGAACTCTTTGCCTTCTCGCAGAACGTCGGCGCAGGCCTTCCCCTCTGGCTCCCGAAGGGTACCGCCCTCCGCGACCGCCTCGAGCAGTTCCTCCGCAAGATTCAGAAGCAGTATGGCTATCAGCAGGTCATCACTCCCCATATCGGCAACAAGAACCTCTATGTCACTTCAGGCCACTATGCCAAGTATGGCAAGGATTCTTTCCAGCCTATCCACACTCCCGAGGAAGGCGAGGAATACCTGCTCAAACCGATGAACTGCCCCCACCACTGCGAAATCTTCCGCGCTCTTCCCCGCAGCTACCGCGACCTGCCCCTCCGCCTTGCTGAGTTCGGCACCGTCTACCGCTACGAACAGAGCGGTGAGCTCCACGGCCTGACCCGAGTGAGAGGTTTCACGCAGGACGACGCCCATATCTATTGTGCCCCCGACCAGATAAAGGGAGAGTTCCTCAAGGTGATGGATATTATCTTCTACATCTTCAAGGCACTCAAATTTGACAACTTCGAGGCTCAGATCTCGCTCCGTGACCCCAACAACAAGGAGAAATACATCGGTTCCGATGAGAACTGGCACCTCGCCGAGCAGGCCATCATCGACGCCTGTGAGGAGAAGGGTCTGAAAGCCCGTAAGGAATATGGCGAAGCCGCCTTCTATGGCCCGAAGCTCGACTTCATGGTCAAGGATGCGCTCGGCCGCAAATGGCAGCTCGGTACAATCCAGGTTGACTACAACCTTCCCGAACGCTTCCAGCTCGAATACACCGGCTCCGACAACCAGAAGCACCGTCCCGTGATGATCCACCGCGCACCCTTCGGTTCGATGGAGCGTTTCGTGGCCGTATTGCTCGAACATACCGCCGGTCGATTCCCCCTTTGGCTTGCTCCCCAGCAGGCAGTCGTCCTCCCCATCTCGGAGAAGTTCAACGACTATGCCTATGAGGTTGCAAATCAGCTCAACGCCCTTGACATCCGCACTCAGGTTGACGACAGAAATGAGAAAATCGGCAAGAAAATCCGCGACAATGAGCTCAAGAGAATACCTTACATGCTCATTGTAGGCGAAAAAGAAGCTGAAAATGGTGAAATTTCTGTAAGAAAACAGGGTGAAGGTGATAAAGGTTCGATGAAAATTGCTACCTTTGCAGACGATTTGGCTCGCGAAGTCAATGAAATGATTAATCAATAAACCCCTGAATGGAGAAAAAACCTTTCGCCCCGCGCCCTCCGCGCCCCAATAACAACAATAGCAACGGCCCTCGCCGTCCTCTTAACAACCATCGTAAAGAGGAGCCCTACGCCACCAACGAGCACATCCGCGCACGTGAAGTGCGACTGGTGGGCGATAATGTTGAAAACGGCATCTATCCCATCCAGGAAGCTCTGAAGATTGCCGACGGCCTCGGTCTCGACCTTATCGAGATTTCACCCACCGCCGAGCCACCGGTCTGCCGTGTGCTTGACTACCAGAAGTTCCTCTATCAGCAGAAGAAGCGCCAGAAGGAACAGAAGGCCAAGGCTACCAAGGTTGTCGTGAAGGAGATCCGTTTCGGACCCCAGACCGATGATCATGACTATAACTTCAAGCTCAAACATGCCATCGGCTTCCTCCAGGAAGGCGCAAAGGTGAAAGCCTATGTCTTCTTCAAGGGTCGCTCCATTCTCTTCAAGGAGCAGGGTGAAGTGTTGCTCCTGCGTTTTGCCAATGACCTCGAAGAATATGGCAAGGTTGACCAGATGCCGGTCCTCGAAGGTAAGCGCATGATCATCATGCTCAGCCCCAAGAAGAAATAAGAAACCATAGAAATAAAAAAAGAGCGCGTCGCGCTCGGCCCAGACCGGACGGGCACGATGCTCCTCATAGAATTAAAATCATTATTTAACAATCACACAAATGCCAAAGATTAAGACTAACTCCGGTGCCAAAAAGAGGTTCGCCCTTACCGGATCAGGAAAGATCAAGAGAAAACATGCCTTCAAGAGCCACATCTTGACCAAGAAGACCAAGAAGCAGAAGCGCAACCTTACACACTTCTCACTCGTTGCCCGCTGCGACTCTTCAAACGTTAAGGAGCTCCTCGCTCTCAAGTAAGAAAGGCCCGGTTTTCACTTGTAATTAAAATCGTGATTTCTAATTCAATTCTTTAACCGAACGTACAGCCACCTAAAAAATGAATCTAAGTGCATTGACGTGCCGCTGACGTTCACAATCCATTTTTAAAATGCCAAGATCAGTAAATCATGTAGCTTCAAGAGCTCGCCGCAAAAAAATCC
>CANCXM010000070.1 GCA_947381945.1 uncultured Muribaculaceae bacterium | reverse complement strand
AAATGCCAAGATCAGTAAATCATGTAGCTTCAAGAGCTCGCCGCAAAAAAATCCTCAAACTCACCCGTGGTTACTTCGGCTGCCGCCGCAACGTGTGGACCGTAGCAAAGAACACCTGGGAAAAGGGTCTCACCTACGC
This sequence comes from uncultured Muribaculaceae bacterium, assembly GCA_947381945.1. Lineage (GTDB taxonomy): Bacteria > Bacteroidota > Bacteroidia > Bacteroidales > Muribaculaceae > Duncaniella. Next base: position 3,506 of record CANCXM010000070.1, on the reverse strand, counting down.
TTACCGTGACCGCAAGGACAAGAAGCGCAACTTCCGTGCCCTCTGGATTCAGCGTATCAACGCAGCTGCCCGTCTTGAAGATCTTTCTTACTCCAAGCTCATGGGCCTTATCCACAAGGCTGGCATCGAGATCAACCGCAAAGTCCTCGCTGACCTCGCGCTCAACAATCCCGCTGCTTTCAAGGCTATCGTTGACAAGGTGAAGAACGCCTAAAGAGCAAAAACATTAGCCATACCCTACCAAGGGCTTCCCTCTGATTATTTTCACAAGGGAAGCCCTTGATTATATCCCTACACATAACTACTCAACAACCAATGACGATGAATCAGGATAAGACTTATTCACCCGCCACACTCTGCGTGCAGGCCGGATGGACTCCCACCAAGGGGCAGCCCCGTGTGCTCCCCATCATTCAAAGCACCACATTCAAGTATGACACCAGCGAACAGATGGCCCGTCTTTTCGACCTTGAGGATTCCGGCTATTTCTATTCGCGTCTGCAAAACCCGACTGTCGATGCCGTAGCAGCCAAGATTGCCGCTCTTGAGGGTGGTGTGGCTGCCATGCTCACATCGTCGGGACAGGCTGCCAATTTCTATGCCGTATTCAATATCTGCGAGAGCGGTGACCACATCGTGTCGTCGTCCAATATCTATGGCGGCACCTACAATCTTTTCGGAGTGACGATGAAGAAGCTCGGAATCGAGTGTACGTTTGTCGATCCGAATGCTTCCGAAGAGGAACTGCAGGCCGCTTTCCGTCCCAATACAAAGGTGCTCTTCGGTGAGACCATCTCCAACCCCGGCGGTGAGGTGCTCGACATCGAGAAGTTTGCCCGTGTGGCCCATGCCAACGGTGTGCCCTTAATTGTCGACAATACTTTCCCGACTCCCATCAATTGTCGTCCATTCGAGTGGGGTGCTGACATCGTCACACATTCTACCACCAAATACATGGACGGTCATGCCGTGAGCGTCGGCGGAGCCATCGTTGACAGCGGTAATTTCGATTGGGATGCACATTCCGATAAGTATCCGGGTCTTACAACTCCCGATGAGTCGTATCACGGTCTGACCTATACCAAGTCATTCGGTAAGGGCGCCTATATCACCAAGGCTGTCGCACAGCTCATGCGCGACCTCGGTTCGATGATGTCGCCTCAGAATGCTTTCCTTCTGAATCTCGGATTGGAGACCCTTCACCTTCGCGTCCCCCGTCACTGCGAGAATGCCATGACTGTTGCGAAGTGGCTTGAGGCCAATCCGAAGGTCAAGTGGGTCAACTATTGCAGTCTCCCCGGCAACAAGTATCATCATCTTGCAGAAAAATATCTTCCGAAAGGATCGTGTGGTGTCATAGCCTTCGGGCTTGACGGCAGCCGTGAGGATGCAATCAGATTCATGGACCGGTTGAAGTTCATCTCGATAGTCACCCATGTGGCTGACGCGCGCACCTGTGTGCTCCATCCCGCAAGCCATACCCACCGTCAGCTTTCCGACGAGCAGTTGCGTGCAGCCGGTGTAGCTCCCGACCTTATCCGTCTCTCTGTCGGAATCGAGGATGTGGCCGATATTATAGCTGACATCGAGCAGGCACTCGCGGCTGAATGACCCCATTGTTGGATAATTAAAGTCAACCCATTGCCCCTATGTCACTACTGAAACGATTGAAAGAGCTGTTGTCGGACACTCGGCCTCCTGCGCCGGATGATCTTGTCAGAATCAGCACCTATTCCAATGTCGAGGAGGCATCCATCGCCAAAGGATGTCTTGAGGCAAACGGTATTCCGGCTATGGTTGAGAATACCGCTGAGATTTACACTCCGCAGATAAAGCAGGGAGTAGGGGTATTGGTGTTTTACCGCGATTACGCGGAGGCCTGCAAGCTTCTCGGAATCTAAGCGGAAGTGGCACGAATACTCTGCGGAGCACATAGAAAGACCGAAGGCCGGAAGTAACATAAGTTTTATTGATTTCCTCAAAGGAAATTGCTTATGTGTCACTTCCGGCCTTCGGCCTTTCGGTGCCCTTCGCAGGGTTCTTATTATATTATTATTTAACTTACTGTATAAGTTTAGAGATATGGTCTACAATCCGAATGTGAGTGTCGTGAGATAGCGCAATCCCGATCCGATGGTATTGGCTCCGAAGGAGAGGGTGATATAACCGTTGTTTCCGCCAAACCATGTGGCTCCCATTGAGTTGACGGTGTTGTTGACAGACACCGGTACACCGTAGGTTGCGACGAGTGCGTTGTAGACGTTGTTGTAGCGCGACAGGTCGTAGCCGGGGGTCGAGTAGTAGAACGATGATGCGTCAAGTCCGGCATTGCCGTAGTAAAGGGCGGCATCGGTCCAGACATAATTCATTGCCGATACGTTGCGGAGATAGACGATGTCGTTGGTATAGCCGTCGACGTTATATCCGGCGTTTATCAGATAGTCGAGCGAGAGGTTGATTGCTGTGCCGAAAGTAAGGCCGAGAATGCCTCTGATGATAGGAATTCTGCCTGAAGGGCGCCAACCACGCGGAGGCATCGGGCGGTAATGAGGACGTGCAATCACCGGACGATAGGGGCGGTGGGGTGGAGCGACCATCGGAGGACGGGGGCCGGGACGATTACCAGGTCTGAAGCCATGATTGTGGCCGGGACGATTTGCCGGGTGACTGATACTTCCGTGGTTGGGTCGGTTGGGTCTGACTGAAGGATGGTTGCCGGGATTGTGACCGGGATGATTTCCGTTTCCTATGCCGGGGCGGTTCCCGTTCCCCACACCCGGACGGTTTCCGGGACGGTTTCCGTTTCCGATGTTTCCGTTGTTCGGACGGTTGTGGTTTGGATTATTCCCGTTGCCTATGCTCGGACGGTTTCCGGGTCGGTCACCGTTTCCGATGTTTCCGTTGTTCGGGCGGTTGTGGTTTGAGTTGTTGCCGTTGCCGATGCTCGGGCGGTTTCCGGGACGGTTTCCGTTGCCGACATTTCCGTTGTTCGGTCGGTTATGGTTTGAATTGTTGCCATTTCCCACGCCTGGTCGGTTTCCGGGACGGTTTCCGTTTCCGACGTTTCCGTTGTTCGGGCGGTTGTGGTTTGAGTTATTCCCTTGGTTGACAGATGGGCGCGTATTATGGTTGTTCCCGTTCACGAGTGTGCCGGTCGGTCTCTTATTTCCATGGTTTCCGGAAGATATGGACGGACGGGAACCTGTCGAGGGTCTGCTCCCACCGTTGTTCGGACGGTTATGGTCAGTATTTCCGCCACGCGAGCTTGTGTTTCTATGCGTTTGCCCGCTACCTCGGCTGGTGTTATGGGTGCGTTCGGTACGGCCTCCATTCGTTGCGCCGTTATGACGGCCCTGTGCATCGGCAGTCAGAGGAGCAGCAAGTGTTCCGCAAAGGAGAGCTATTGATATGTTGCGTAAAAATCGTTTCATCTGCATGTCGTTAAAATGTTAATGGTGGATTGACAATGTTATTGCCGGATTACCGTCAGGCTTTATAAGTTAGAA
>CANCXM010000069.1 GCA_947381945.1 uncultured Muribaculaceae bacterium | reverse complement strand
TCACGGTGTAGACATCGCCGTCGATAATGACATTCATCGGGATGACAATATCTCCTTTGGCATCAGGCGATTCTGTGATGGTGATGGTTTTAGAGGATTTGTCGGTCGTATAGTTGACCCCCTCCGGTATGGGGTCGATACCGACATTTACCGTACATTCCATGGTCTCTCCTTCGACTTCTGCCGAGACCACACATTCGCCTAATTCGCACATTGCTGTGACGAGACCGCAATTATTGACGTAGGCCACGGCCGGATCGCTTGAGTTCCAGTTGATTTTGAGGTTTTCAAGTTTTGAGACAATGCCCAACTGGAACGATTCATCAGCTGAGATATGGATGGCTGAATGGCTGATTGACAGATTATATTTGACAGTCACGTCGCAGCTTGCCTCCAGTTTATTGCCTTCACTGTCCGTTGCAATCACTTTGATTTCTGCAGAGCCTTTTGCAATAGCGGTGACCAGGCCCTTGCTGTCAATGCTTGCTACTGCCGGGTTGCTGGATGTCCATTTGTAGGAGAAGGGTCTTCCATCCTCGGTGATTGCTTCGGCTGTGAGCTGATAGCTGTCACCCGGTTCAAGGGTGATTGAATATGTATTCAGGATGCATTGGTTTACTGCTTCCATTTTTTCAAACCATCCCCAGGGAGTGGCCAGATAGTATTTATCCATGCTGTTTTTAGGACAGTAGAGGGTACCTTTCGAATATGTAACGTCATTGAAAATATTTTTGGCAGCGGTGGCCGGAGTCTCGGCAAGATAAAATACCTGACGCAGGGAGTCACAACTATACCAAAGTGAATCTGCGAATTCCTTTACTGTTCTTGAAATGGTGAGTGAACGGAGATTATTGCAATTTTTAAACGCGTTTGCTGCAAATTTGCTGACGGTGGAAGGTATGGTGCATGATGTGCGGGAAAAATCAGGACAGTAGACCATCATGCTGTCAGGCTTGATGACGAGGGCATCCTTATTTGCGATGAAATAGGGATTGTCATCGGAAACAGTGATGGTCTTGAGGTTGGGGCAGGTGTCGAAGATGGAGCGGGAGAATGCCGGCTTTCTGGAGGTTCCGTCGGTAGTGCCAAGTGAATATAGTGACTTGCCGAAATTCAATTCAGATATCGGACAACCTGAGAAGGCGTCTTCACCAATTTTTTCAATAGCATCAGGAATCCTTATATCTGTCAATATCGAGCAATCCTTGAACGCCAAGTAGCCAATAGAAGTCACTGAATTTGGAATGGATACGGAAGCGAGCGATGAGCAATTGGCGAACGTACGGTTACTAATTGAAGTGACTGAATTTGGAATGGATATGGAAGTGAGCGCCGAGCAATTTCTAAACGCATTGTCACCAATAGAAGTCACTGAACTTGGGATTGAAACGGAAGCGAGCGATGAGCAACTGGAGAACGCATAGTTCCCGATAGAAGTCACTGAACTTGGGATTGAAACGGAAGCGAGCGATGAGCAACCGTAGAACGTTTCTCCATCAATTGAAGTCACAGAATTTGGAATGGAGACGGAAGCGAGCGAAGAGCAACCGGAGAACGCAGCTCCTCCAATAGAGGTCACTGAATTTGGGATTGAGACGGAAGCGAGCGAGGAGCAAAAGTAGAACGCACGATACCCAATAGAAGTCACAGAACTTGGGATTGAAATGGAAGCGAGCGAAGAGCAACCGGAGAACGCAACGCGAGCAATTGAAGTCACTGAACTTGGGATTGAAACGGAAGTGAGCGATGAGCAACCGGAGAACGCACTATCACCAATTGAAGTCACTGAACTTGGGATTGAAACGGAAGCGAGCGATGAGCAACCGTGGAACGTAAAGGCCCCAATCGAGGTCACAGAATTTGGGATTGAAACGGAAGCGAGCGATGAGCAGTAGTCGAACGCATTGTTGCCAATTGAAGTCACAGAATTTGGGATTGAAACGGAAGCGAGCGATGAGCAACCGGAGAACGCAAGGTCCCCAATCGAAGTCACAGAACTTGGGATTGAAATGGAAGCGAGCGATGAGCAACCGGAGAACGCAACGCGAGCAATTGAAGTCACTGAACTTGGTATTGTGACGGAGGTAACGGTATTCTGATAAAACCCATATTTCCCAATTTCTTTTACGATATAAAAATTTGTTCCATCATTGACTCTGGAGGGAATTGTCAGTTCGCCGGTAACGGTGTTTCCGGGATGAGACGTATCTGTAATTATAGGGTTCCCCCATGGATCATATCCTAAAATTTCTTGTGTTGTGTAGCCTTCTTTGGTTTTGACAGTGTGATCTTCTTCACTGATAACGGTATAAGTTATGCCTTCGTAGGTGAAGTCTCGGGCTGAGAGGCTGGCCGGGATGAGGCCGAGGAGTATCAGCCACAGGGGTGCCGATAGCCGCGACACCCGTTTGTGTAGTTGTTTGAACATGTTGTTTGAATTAATTGGTTTATAAAATTATAGTTGGTTTATTTGTTGGCGGTTTGTTTGACGGTTGGCTTGCTTGTCTTTTTGACGACCTTCTTGCCTGCCTTTTTAGTTGTCTTTTTGGCGGAAGGGGACTGAAGTTTGTCGGCCATCTGGGTTAGCTGACGGTGGACTATACACATAAAGTTTTCGAGGTGCATCGCTCCCATTTCCTGCAGGATAGGTGCGAAGGCTTCGATGGGGATGGATGGTGGGGTGATTTTGCAGTCGATGAGGCCGAGACGGCGCAGGGCTTTGGCTCCCTTGGCGGCGCCGGCGTGGACATAGACGCGGCGGTCGGGGAGGAGACCGTGGTTGAAACCGTAGCGGAAGGCAAAGTCATAGATTGAAAGGTCGGCGTAGCCTTTCGTCCCGCGGGAGGCATCGGCCACATGGTCGCGCAGCTCTTCAAAATCAGTGAAAGTGTGGGTGTCGATGTCGGAGAGTTTTCCAATCATCTCCGAAATCACCCGGTTGGCGATGCAGAACTGGTGGCTTGCACGGCGATATTTCCCTTTCGGGTCGGCAGGGTCGTTGTGGAGACCGCAGACGTAGTCGGTGACATTTTCCAGTTCACCGAGCGGCGCGGTCAACCCGGCGGCATAATCCCGCATGTAATATTCAATCAATCCGCTGATGGTGAGGGCGGACGGTGGGCATGGTTCAGGTTTGCGACACGGGTCGACGACAGTGGGAGGTTTGGGTTTTGGAGGCGAGCAGGAGTTCATATAGCCTGATGAATGGTTTGGGGTGTGTGCCTCGGTCCTCCTCTCGTCGGCATCGGTTTGGTTTATAGCCAATTGAATAAAAGAAAAGCGTAGGAGTCTGTACCTGTTACCGTCCTACACTTCGAGGCTTCTCGCATTGCCCATTTCCTGTCGGACGGCAACTGCAGAAGCCCACGCTCGTATATGCAATAGAAGCGTCCGGCCATATCTCTCGCGAGACGAAACCGGATGCGTAGGTATATTACATATCCACGGGCATCTACCGTTGCTCAACCCCTGACAGGAAATGAAATTTTGCGAGAATTTCGAAGTGTCAAGAATCAGCGCGGATAAACGCTTTAAAAAATGTTGTTTTCAACATCCCACCCGCATAACCCCGGACCGGAAACCGTCGCATACAATAATATGCCTGGCTCCATGGGCTTCTGCAACAGTGGTCTGCGCTACAAAGTTAGTATATTTCCCCAAAAAAACAAAAAACGCCCGAAAAATAATCATCAGCATTTTTTATAAAAGAGATACCGACGGAGATACCAGTGTCGTGTCCGTCAGGACACTCCGGGCCGGATGGTGGTTGGAAAGCTGCGGAGCAGCGATGCGATGGTAGCTTTTACCTTTGCAGAAGAGATTCAAAGTTAAAATTTACTCTCTGAATTGTTAATAAGAAAGACAGAGACGGTGACCTTTGATCGTAGCTAGTCATAAGGACTATATGGGGTTAAAGTCCGTCTCTGTCTTATTTTCTATGTTGCAATGCAAGAGAATTAACAAATTTAACACTTGTAGACAAGCAGATGCTTTCCAGCGTATCATGCTGGATAGAAGAAATATGAAAAACACATCGCGGGGTTTGGGGGCGCGCAGCTCCCAAGTTTTCAGCCATCGGTAACTTTTTTTTGCGCACAAGACCATACAGACGCGGTATTTCCGCGTCCGTTATCCAGACTTGTCTGCCTTCAGACAGGCAGCCGTCAGGAAGAAAAACTTGTCCGACATACTTCTATAAGCGGTCGTGCCGCAAATTGCTGGTTCAGCAGACAGAGTTGTTTACCGCATTCTTCTATGTTGCAATGCAAGAGAATTAACAAATTTAACACTTGTAGACAAGCAGAT
>CANCXM010000068.1 GCA_947381945.1 uncultured Muribaculaceae bacterium | reverse complement strand
AATATTTAGTTAAAAATACAAATTCGCTTGTATGGCAACATAGAAGGTCAGAAGATACAAAAGATTAATTTTCAAGTAGATTATGCTATAAAATATTTATATCATAATTTATACTACTGTCACTATCATATAACAAATTTGTCAGATTGCTTCAAGTTAATGCAGAACGCGTTATAGGGACCATCATATAACAAATTTGTTATATCGCTTCAAGCTAATGCGCTACGTGTTATAGGGACTTTTGTATTATTTACTCGAATTTAATCTTTTGTATCTTCTGACCTTATGCCCTTCTGTACCTTTCTCATAGATTTACGAATTTTTCGCAGCTAACCAATTACCATCCGGAGCTGGGTGTCCGCAGGACACCGATTTACTCGTAACCCCGTACATCGGAGCGCAGCGTAGATGTGCGGGGAGTGCTGGAGTGATTATAATATCGTGTCCGGTAGGACACGGATTTACGGAGTGGGGAGCTTTTTTTGCGAGGGTTGTTTTTTTACTGCGCGGTATTGTAATGCTTTGTGTTTTCCCATCCGGTGTTGTAAATCGATGTCCTGTCGGACATCTTTTTCTTGTTACTGTTTCTGTCCCCGCACATCTACGCTGCGCTTCGATGTACGGGGTTACAAGTAAATCAGTGTCCTGCGGACACTCAGGGCCGGATCGCAGCTAACCAATTGCCATCCGGAACTCCTCATCGCCACGAGGCGAGGAGGAAAGATTTAAACTATATTTTGCACCGGAAGGACAACGGACAATAAAATAAGAAGAAACCGAAGTCGGCATCGCTACTGTCTTGCCGGCTTCGGTTTCTTTTTATTTTCTCTGCCCCTCGCTATCTGGGGCTATGATTCCCGTAAGGATTCAACCCGGAAATCAGAGTTATCACTGCTGGGTGGAGGGTTTGTTGGTCTCGTAGAAGAGATAACGGAGATTGGCGCGGACTGAGTATTTGCCAAGGTCGCCGAGGTTGCAGTCAAACGAGATTGAAGCGCCTGTGCGAAGCACACCGTTGACGCGGATATTGCTGATAGTGCAGTCAGGAAGGGGCTTAGCAGTGGTTGATTCCACGAGGTTGGGGCTATAGAGCTCCTTGACATCGTCAGCACCGGTCGAGATAACATAACCGTCGTTGGTCAGCACGATGGGAAGCTCGCGGGCAGCGAAGTCATAACGGGTCATGTTCTTGGAATACTTACCGCCGAATACAGCGAGAATGGCAGTCATCTTCTCGGGGTTGATGAGAACCTTATAGGATGTCTCCTTGTCGTTGGTCACAGAGTAGAAAGTCTCTGTTGCATCGGGAGTGAGGTTTGTAGCGGAGATGGAACCGTAGTAGGTCGAGAGTACCGGATAGGTGGTCACCTTGTAACGGTCATCGATTGTGAAGTTGATGTTATAGACCGAAAGGAAAGGATAGGAACGGAAGTTGAAATCCTCAATGAGCATCGACGAGGTCTGGCCTACGGGCGAGAGTGTGGTGGCTGAGGCGGTGTAGAAGCCGTCGTTGGTGTCGAGTTTGAAAGGCATGTCGGGCAGACGCATACTGATGCCATTGCCGGCGGCGAGCTTCAGATTCGACATCTCGATTTTGAGCAACTGGGTCGACATATTGAACTCAAAGCTGTAGGCCGGATTCAGACCGATGTATGTCTCCTCTGTTTCCATGTCAACCACACGGTTGAAGCAGTTGCTCGGACCGTAGTTGAAGGTGTATTTCTGATCATTGCTACCGGAACCGAGGCAGGAGGTCAGAGAGAGTGTGGCGGCAGCAAGGACGCCGAATGAGAGAAGGAATTTCTTCATAGTGCTGGTTGTGATTTTATTTTCTTTTATTTGTGTTTCAGAGTTAATGATGCTATTGTCAGGACAGATGGTGGTATGTCACATCCCAATCCTAATATCAACGTCAGATGGTCGCCGATTATTATGGCCGACAGTCAATCTTCACGTTAAAAAACTAAAAATATTAGTTTCAGAGGGTCAATGAGTTTCACGCCAACCGCTTTTAGAGCGATTGGAAATCGAGACGCAGCGTCACGCCTCCGCGCACCGGGAGGCCGCGCTGGAAGAAACTGTTCGACATAGACTCGTAGCGGAAAGTTGAGAAACGGGTGTCTGTCAGGTTCTTGCCCCAGAGGTCAACCGACCCGCACGGAAGGTCGAAGCGCAGATTGGCCCCGAGTTCGGCGTAGAAAGGCTGCTTGTAGGTATTGGCTTCATCCCAGTAGATGGAACCGGTGCCGCGCATGTCGGCTGTGAGGCTTATGGCCTTGACGATGCTGCTTTCGAGTGGATGACGGTAGGTGGCTGCAAGATAGAGGGTGTTGGAAGGAGCGTAAGGCACATGTTTGCCGGCATAGCTGTCCTCTCCAACGTTGAAACGGCGGAAAGTTGCATGAGTATAGCCGTAGGCGAGATTGAAGGCCCAGTTGCGGGTGGGATTGTAGGCGAAGGTGAATTCAGCACCCATGCTGCGGGTGCGGTCGGCATTCGCCATCACTCGGCCTGTTGTGGTGCCTTTGGGGAACATGGTCAACTGCTGGTCGCGGCAGTTGATGAGGAAGAGGGCGAAGGAGGAATAGACACGCCCGTGGTCGACACTGAAATGTCCGCCGAGTTCATAGTTCCACGACACTTCGGGACGGTATTTAACAAGCGCCCCGACATTATAGTCGTTGTCACCCGAAGGGCGGCCCATCATCTCGTTCATCTTGTCCTGCATCACATCTTTCAGACGCTGCTGGAGGAACTCGGAAAACATCTGGGTGTTGAAACCTCCGGCCTTGTAGCCTTTGGAGACCGAGAAGAACAGGGCTGAATGAGGGAGGTTGTAGGTGATGCTCACCTTTGGCAGGAGCTGTGTGAAATGCTGCGACAGTCTGTCGGCTTCGTCAATCTCGACACCGACCGAACCAAGCGGGCGCTCTCCGCGATACATTGTGCATGATGCAGTGCTGTAGCTATGATATTTCAATGACGTATGTTCATAATCAAGACGCAGTCCGGCAGCGAAAGTGAAGTTGCGCCAATCGTAGGAACTCTGGTGGTAGACCGCCACCCCCTTCACAGGATTGGTGAAATCCGAGCCGAGGAACAGTTCGGGCTGGTCCCACCCGAGACGCATTCCCGCAGGAAGATGGGAATTGACATTGTGGAGAATCAGATTGTCGATACCGTCCTCCTTGAATGTGACGGGAGCACTCATGTTGGCATACTTATAGAAGCCGAACACACCGGCAAGCCAACTGTAGCCTCCGACCGACCCGCGCATAACGACATCCTGCGTCAGGCTGCGGTCGTGTTGCTTCTGGGTCAGTGTGAAATAGCTCTCCGGGAGGAAGTCCTGATCGAGCGTGAGATTGTCGTCGACATACTGGAATCCGGTAATTGAAGCGAGGGTGAAATGCGGTGTTACCCAGTTGACCGTCAGACCGTCGGTGAAGGTCGAACGCTTATAGAAGCATGTGTCGTTATAGTTGATTTTTTCTGTCTCCTCGAAGGCGTAGGGATAGCCGCTCTGACGAGAATGGCCGTAGGAAGCCACATTCTCAATCAGGAGATTGTCGGCCGGTCGCCAGGATGTTTTCCATCTCAGGGAGCCGTTTTTCTCACGGTCGGCCCGCTCACCGTTGTAGGTATTGCGGAAATAGCCTCCACGATACGCACCGTAGGCGCTGACCGACATGCCTAAACCCTGCGAGAGCAGCCCGTAGGCCGAGAGTCCGAGACGATAGTTGTTGCCGGTAGCACCCTCGGCCATCGCCCGCACACCTTGATAGTGAAGCGGGGAAAGGGTGGTGATATTGATGAGTCCGGCAATCGTGTTGCGGCCGTAGAGCGTAGACTGCGGTCCGCGCAACACCTCAATGCGCTGTATGTCCTGCATATCGAAATCGTAGGCATCCTTGTTGAGATACGGGACATTGTCGACATTCAGGCCCACAGCGGGCTGATCGATTCTCGCACCTATACCTCTCACATAGACCGAGGCCGTCATCCTCGACCCGTATTCCGGCATATAGAAATTGGGAGCAATCTCCGAAACACCCTTCATGCCGGACACATTCAAGCGCTCCAGTTCACCTTGACGCAAAGTGGTGACAGACACCGGCTGACGCAAAAGCGAACGGGCCTGTTTGATGGATGTGACCGTGACCTCACCTATGGCAAGGGTATCGGGACCTTCTTTTATACGAGGAGTGGAGGGATTGGCTTCAGTGACAGCCGATGCAGAGAAGACTGCAAGGCCGAAAATTGATGTGAATAACGCTAACGGGCGTAGAACCATGAGAATTGGATTACAGATTTGAAAAACAGACTGCAAAGGTAGTGATTATTTTCCGAGTGGGTCATTAAATTTCCATTAAATCCCAATCACTACTGCGTACACCGCCCTGGATGTCCACTCCTTCGGAATGGCCCCCTCATCCGGAATGGTTTTCAACTGCTTTTGGGATAGTTTCCACTGCTTTCAGAATAGTTTTCACTGCTTTTGGGATAGTTTTCAACTGCCTCCGGGTCAGTTTGCACTGCTTTCAGAAGTGGGAGGATTGATTTCCTACTGTAAATTACTTCTCAAAAGTCCCTATAACGCGTTCCGCATTAGCTTAGAGCAATATAACAAATTTGTTTATGTAGTTCGCCTAATCTGCTTTCATCCTTCATCAGGAAAGGCCGGATTTATCGCTGTTTAGAAGATTTAACAAATCACAAGCCGAATTCGATTGTATATATATAGAAAATGACTACCTTTGCGCCCACAAAAAACCGGGAACAAAAATATAAACTAATATTCATATATCTAACACATTACCACCATGTATTGGACACTTGAACTGGCATCAAAACTCGAAGACGCACCCTGGCCCGCCACCAAGGAAGAACTCATAGACTACGCAATGCGCTCCGGCGCCCCCATGGAAGTCATCGAAAACCTCCAGGAAATGGAAGACGAAGGTGACACCTACGAATGCATCGAAGACATCTGGCCCGACTACCCCCAGAAAGAAGACTTCTTCTTCAACGAAG
>CANCXM010000067.1 GCA_947381945.1 uncultured Muribaculaceae bacterium | reverse complement strand
TTCAACGAAGAGGAATATTAAGCCTATCGCAAACACTTAAAGTAAAGAATACCAAAGGGTTGAGCATCGCACACCGCGACCGTTCAACCCTTTTTACTTGCCTATTTTTGCGTTTTACCGCGTTTTAAACAGGCGTAAAACCAACACGTTAGAACAAAAAAGAGTATCCCCGGAATTTTCAACTGTCGTAAAAAAATCAATGCCCCGGAGCCATACAGCTTCAGGGCATTTTCCTGTTATGGCGCGTCAATTTAAAAACGTGTCATTTTAATCTTGAAATCATTATCCCGACACAAAGTTTTTCGCATCATTTCAACCTTTTAGATTATTTCGATACGTCAAGTGCTAATCTATTTTTGCAAATTTGTTATTTTGGAATTTTGTTATTAATTTTGCAATACAATAAAACCGAGAGCACCCAATGAGAGTTATAACTGAAGAGCCGTTGAAGAACTACATATCTCGCTATCCGGACACGGAAACAGCGTTACAGGCATGGCTCAAAACAGTAAAGAAAGCCAACTGGACCTGTTTTGCCGATGTCAAGAAGGATTTCAACAGCGTTGACAATGTGGGGAATCAACATTATGTGTTCAATATCCGGGGTAACAACCATAGGTTGATAGTCGTGATAAAGTTCACAATCAAGTGGGTGTATATCCGTTTCATCGGAACACATCAGGAATACGACAGAATAGACGCATCGACAATTTAACAGCATAGCAGCCATGACAAAGATAGAAAACGAACAGCAGTACCGTTGGGCACTCAGCCGTGTGGAGGAGATACTTCCTATGGTAAAGGATGACACTCCATTGTCCGACCCATACAGCATAGAGCTTGAATTGCTCTCTGGACTTGTTGCCGACTACTCCGACGAACATTACTCAATCGGAGAGCCGACATTGGTTGATATGCTCAAACTCCGTATGTATGAGATGGGGCTTACACAGGTAGCCTTGTCGAAACTCCTCGGAATTACACCTTCGAGAATCTGCGAATACCTTTCAGGGAAGAAAGAGCCGACCCTTCGGCAGGCTCGCATAATCAGCACCAAACTCAACATCGACCCCTCAATCGTGTTGGGTGTGTGAACGAGTGTTATTTTAGAGGGTATTCAATAATAAATGTCAACCCGTGGGTTCCTTATTTCGGAACAGTGTTCTTTCTTCGAAAGCAGCAAGCCGATGCTCAGCTGAGTTGATTATCCTTTGATTACGGCCACGGGGGAGAGGCGGGTACGGATGCGCACGAGGTCGGCCTGTGCGGCCATCACTTCATCAATATTCTTGTAGGCGCCGGCGGCTTCGTCAAGGTCTTCCTTGTAGCGGATGGCATGGATTACTCCGGCCTTCTCCAATCGGGCTATCTCATCTTCAAGCGAAAGTTCCTGACGGGCTGCGGTGCGCGACAAGCGACGCCCGGCTCCATGCGAACACGACATGAACGACTCTGCATTGCCCAAACCCTCAGTGATGTAGGACGATGTGCCCTGTGAGCCCGGGATGATACCGATTTCGCCTTGGCGGGCCGATGTCGCTCCTTTGCGGTGAACGATGCAGTTCTGTCCGAAATGTTCCTCCCATCGGGCATAGTTGTGGGCAATGTTTATCATCGGCTCGAACTCAGCACCGGCTATGGTGTCGCCGATTACCTGACAGATGCGCTCCATCATCAGCGAACGGTTGCAGAAGGCAAAGGCAACGCAATATTCCATCTCAGCCCAGTACTGATAAAACTCCTCGGTCCGCAGCGGCAGAAACGGGAGGTTCAGTTCCGAAGCGACGGCTGAAAACCAGCGGCGGTTGAGCATTTCGGCTTTGTCATTGTAGAAGTCACCGACCTGCTTACCCAGATTTCGTGAACCCGAATGAATCATTATCCACAGCCAGCCTTCGTCATCGCGCTGCAGCTCGATGAAATGATTGCCACCGCCAAGCGTTCCCACCTGCTTCTTGGCTGATGTCAGCTGACGCGACACGACGTGCATAGAATCAGTATCGTATCCCTGCGGCATATATTTTTCATCCTGCGCCTGCTTGTGATGCTCGCGACCCAACGGAATCTGCTTGCGTATGCCCCGGAGAATCTGTTTGCGAAGCACCATATCCCCGATGTCGGCAACACGGATGTTGGTTTTGACGGCACACATACCGCAACCGATGTCAACGCCGACGGCATTGGGCACTACCACTCCTTTTGTGGCCAACACTCCTCCGATGGGCATACCTTTACCGCCATGCGCATCAGGCATAAGAGCGAGATGATGGTGGATGAACGGCAACTGACACAGATTGCTGACTTCCTGCTGT
This sequence comes from uncultured Muribaculaceae bacterium, assembly GCA_947381945.1. GTDB lineage: Bacteria > Bacteroidota > Bacteroidia > Bacteroidales > Muribaculaceae > Duncaniella. The sequence continues at coordinate 2,784 of CANCXM010000067.1, read as the reverse complement.
CCGTGTTCGTCAAGGTCATTGACCCAGCTTTTCACGATGATGTTGTTGATGACTTTCACTTCCATTCTTATCTGTTTTTTTGATTTATGATGCAAAGTTCAGACGCAACTGCGCAATGATTTTGCGCAGTATGGAAAAATCAACTATTTTTGCGTAAATTTCTTATGGCTCAGAACAAAAACGCACTTTTGCGATACCGCACCATCGACCGCTGTCTGCGGAACACCGGTCGCCGATGGACCCTGCAAGACCTTGTCGACGCTTGCAGCGACGCACTCTATGAATTCGAAGGAAAACAGGACCAGGTCAGCACCCGTACCGTACAACTCGACCTGCAGATGATGCGTTCGGACCGGTTCGGTTATGAAGCGCCAATCGAGGTATACGACAAGAAGTATTACCGATATGCCGATCCGGACTATTCAATCAGCAACAGGCCGCTCTCGCAACACGATATAGATGTGCTCAACCGTACCATCGACCTTTTACGTCAGTTTGACGAATTCGACCGGTTTCACGACATGGCCGACGTGGTAAGCCGCCTCCAGGACAAGGTTGCCTCCGCCCGAAAACATCGCCCAATCGTCGATTTTGAGCGAAATCCCAATCTCAAGGGTCTGGAACATCTCAACGCCCTCTATGACATTATTGCCTCCCGACAGACAGTCTGCGTAAGCTACCGCTCCTTCAACTCACGTCAACCGCGTCCGTTCTTTCTGTTTCCATACTTGCTGAAGGAATACCGCAACCGATGGTTCCTGTTCGGCTCACGGACCGGTGACATGCGGCTGTTCAACCTCGCTCTCGACCGCATTATGGATTTCCACGTCTGTCCCGACATACCATATAAGGAAAATCCGGAATTCAGTGAAGATTTCTTCAAAGATATAGTGGGAGTGACCAGACACCTCCATCTTAGGAAAGAGCATACAGTTCTGCGGGCCGATAATTCCCAAGCGAGCTATATCCTGACAAAGCCCATTCATCCATCGCAGAAACTCGTTGAGAAAAACAAGTCCGACGGTTCCATGACCTTCTCACTTGACATAATTATCAACGACGAACTCATAGCCCAACTTCTCTCCTTCGGTTCAGGTATCACTATCCTTGAACCAGCATCACTCGCCTCCTGCCTCCGCGACATCCACCGCCAAGCCTCCGAAAACTATGAAAACCAGATATTGCGGAACGATAGCTGACAGCACAAATTGTTGATATGACAAACCCATCCGTATGCATCACTTTTCACATACGGATGGGCTGACTATTATGGCTGTTAGTTGTTTGAAAGCTTGATGTCCTCGGATAAACCGGGATTTATGAGACCAAGATTTATAAGACCAAGATTTATAAAACCGGGATTTATGAGAGTGAGGTTTGATTGCACCGATGGATGTGCCGAAGGATATGGAGTATACCCAATCCATCCGGTTTCCCTCAAATCCATCTGATTTCCTCTCAGTTTATCAGACCACAATAAGGTGGGTTGAAAGACGGCCTCGGGAAGAGATTGCAGTGACAATATAGAGTCCGGGTGCAATCGGAGCAGTGATGGTAGAAGTGATGCCGGTCGAGACAAACTTATCCGAGTGCACTGCATCCGGATTATTAAAATAGCAGTGTCAAGGCACATTGACACTGCCATGGCTTTTTTGTTCCGAACCCAACAAAAATGGTTCTTACATTATTATATATAATATACTTACATTAATTCCGATTATACATATATATAATCCTAAACTCCCGGCTTCATGCGTTTCCTCTATTTATTACCCCTCCTCATTTCCGCACCGGCACTTGCACAGGACGGATTCCACCTGATTGAAGTGCCCGAGAACTACCGCCTCGTATGGCATGACGAATTTGACGGCAATCAGCTCGACTCCGCTGCGTGGTCCTATGAAGTCCACCCGAAGGGCTGGGCAAACAATGAATTGCAGACCTACGTCGACGGCTTCCGTGACGATGTCAATGTCACCGAAGTGGCCGACGGTGTCCTGACCATCCGTGCCTACAAGGAGGGAGATGATGTCTATTCCGCACGTCTCAACGCAAAGGTGAAGGAGGGATGGCAATACGGAATATTCGAAGCCCGCATAAAGCTCCCGAAAGGACGCGGCACATGGCCTGCCTTCTGGATGAAGCCTGTACATGGCCGGTATTCGTGGCCCAAGTGCGGAGAGATAGATATAATGGAAGAGGTGGGCTACCGGCCTGACTACACGACCTCGGCCATCCACTGCGGAGCCTACAACCACACCAAAAGCAATCAGAAAGCAGCCGAAATCCACACCGAGGGGGTCGAAGATGATTTCCATGTCTACCGTCTCGAATGGACACCGGATTCAATAACCACCTCGGTGGATGGAAGACGGGTGTTTAAATACGACAACGACGGAAAATCGGACTACATGACATGGCCCTTCGAACGCCCCTTCTACATCATTCTCAACCTCGCGTGGGGTGGCTCATGGGGCGGCATGAAGGGAACCGACGACTTCGCCCTCCCCGCCGAGATGAAAGTCGACTACGTCCGCGTCTTCCAAAAAACCAATCCCTAAGGGAATAACAATTGCAGGAAAGGTACATAAGGACAAAAGGATTGCATAAGAAACAGAAGATTATAGGTTTTAATTTAATCTAAGCCCCTATAATTAGATTAAATACCCTCTATTTTTAGCTAATATTCTCAGCTATAATATGTTCTTCTGTTCCTTATGCAATCCTTTTGTCCTTATTCTATGTTGCAATGCAAGAGAATTAACAAATTTAACACTTGTAGAC
>CANCXM010000066.1 GCA_947381945.1 uncultured Muribaculaceae bacterium | reverse complement strand
ATTAATGATTCCGGACATTTTGTATTTCATCCGGCATACGCGCTACAGCGCGTCCCTACAAGCCATAGGGGAATTATCAATAGTGGAATGAGGAGCCGCCGAGGAATTCGCGGAGGAGGGAGGTCGGGGGGATGAGGGTCGAGGGTATGGAGGAGAAGTAGCTGAGGAATTTGCGGAGACGGTGGGCCTCGGCATATTCAACCACATCGTTGGGGACACTGCGGAGTACACGGTCGGCCTCGTCGCGCATCACACCGAGTTCAAACAGCAGGGACGAATTGAACATCGAGTCGGCATTCTCCTGATACGGGAATATCCATTTCTCCTCGCCACGGCGCACACTCGGCCAACGGCGTATGGTCTCCAGCGCATTGGTACCGCGATACTTGTAGTCACGGATGATACGGCGGAGCAGACGGTTGTCGGTAGTCGACACCCAATTGTGGTCATCGAGCGCGAGAGTGGTGAGAGCCGAGACATAGATGCGGTATTTCATCGAAGGGTCAACGTCGCGCGTAAGCTCCGGATTCAGACCGTGGATACCCTCGATAAGCAGAATGGAACGGTCATCGAGTTTGATGCTTTCCTGACGGTACTCGCGCTCACCGCGTTCGAAATTATAGTATGGCAGCTCGATTTCCTCACCCTTGATGAGGCGGTTGAGGTGCTCGTTGAAAAGCTCGAGGTCAAGCGCGAAGAGCGACTCATAGTCATAGTCACCGCTCTCGTCACGCGGAGTGTGGTGGCGGTCAACGAAGTAGTTGTCAAGCGAGATCATCACCGGCTTCAGCAGGTTGGTGAGAAGCTGCACTGCAAGCCGCTTGGTGAAAGTGGTCTTGCCCGACGACGAAGGCCCGGCAATCAGCACCACCCTCGCGCCACCGTTGTTGTAGCGCTCCGTAATCTTGTCGGCAATCTCGCCGATATACTTCGTATGCAGAGCCTCGGCGACGTTAATCATCATGGCCGTACCCTTTCCTGCGGCAACTTCGTTGACATCACCGGCATCACGGATACCGATAATCGAATTGAAGCGGAGATAGTCGGTAAAAGCCTTATAGAGCTTGGGCTGCGAGAGGGGAATTGTGGACTTCGATGGGTCGACGGGATCGGGACCGAGCAGGAGCAGACCCTCCTCGTAGGGGACGAGGTCAAAGACACCGAGCATACCGGTGCGCGGGACGAGATTGCCGTTGTAGGTATCGGCAATTCCGTCAAGACGATAGTAGACGGTATAAAGCTCATGGAGAGTGCGGAGCAGCTTCACCTTCTCGTGAAGTCCCTGTGCCTCCATTATATCAATCACGTCGGAAGTCAATCGCTCCTTGCGCTCAAAGGGGAGGTCACGCTCGACGAGAGAGCGCATTCCGGCCTTGAGGCGTTCGCAGACAGCAGCATCGACATGTACACCGTCAAGACGGCAATAGTAGCCGCGAGACACGGAGTGGCTGATGACGAGTTGCGCGCCGGGATATAGGGAAGCCACAGTGCGGTAGAGCATCATGCAGAGCGAACGGATGTAGCATCTGTGGCCCGATGGAGAATCAACCGGCAGAAATTCCACCTGTTTCGGCATGAAAACCTGAAACGACAGATCCTCGGCCTTATTGTTGACGCGGGCACAGACAGGAATGAATGAAATACGGTCCTTGATACCCTCGTAGATTTCACTTAAGGTCTCACCTCCATTGATGGGGAGGTATTCGCCGAGATTGGCGCAGTATACTTTCAGTTGCTTGCTCATGATTGCGATGAATTTTTGCAGCTACAGGGATGGCCGATAGCTTGTGTGAATTTTAGATACTATAGCTTTGTTTGAGGGGTCTACTATAGTTTTGACTTTTTGTGTGTTCCCAAAGTTAACTCAGCTTTTGTTTAAATTTTGCAAACTTGATTTTTATAGGAGTTAACTTAAGTTAATTTAAACCTTTTATACGAATTTAACGGAAAGTTTTGCCAATTTGTTCATTCATGGTTTGCCGTTTATTCATGGGTTTGGCAAAATCATTGGCTGTAGGGACGCGCTGTAGCGCGTATGCCAAATGGAATAGTGGGGTACATGAATTCATAAATAACAAAAATGACAGATTTGGAATAATTTAACCTGATTAAAAAATCTGTCATTTTTGTGATTTATGAATTTATGTACCCACTGGTTTTTTCCACGCCGGAATCTATTTCATCTGGCATACGCGCTACAGCGCGTCCCTACAACCCTCGATTTTTCAAGGCATTGGCAATGAATAAACACGGAGGTGGCCTTGCGATGGTACAGGCCGGGTGTCCGGCAGGACACCGATTTCTTCGTAACCCTGTACATCGAAGCGTAGCGTAGATGTGCAGGGGGTAGTGCATTCCAAATGGGGGTGTCCGACAGGACACCGATTTACCGGTTTGAACGGCCATCATGTACGGTAAATCGATGTCCTCCGGACATCTTTAGGTTATATTGTTGTCTTCCGGGCACATCTACGCTGCGCTTCGATGTACCCGGTTACGAAGAAATCGATGTCCTGCGGACATCCCAAGCCCATAACCACATAAGCCGGGTAAAATCAACCCACGCAAAAACCATGCTAACATCAACTCATGCAAAATCAAGCTGACATCAATCCACGCAACGCCAAGCAAAACATCAAGCAGGGCAACGCCAAGCAAAACATCAAGCAGGGCAACGCCATACAAAACATCAAGCCGGATAACCCAAGCCCGGACAACATCAAGGGATTAACCGTCTGCAAGCGGTTAAAAATCATGAATATGCGTGGAGGTACGGCAAAAAATATGTAACTTTGTGATTTAATTGACATCTTACTATATTTTGATTGTCATTTCTCTATGATTTTGATTGTCATCACAGTGTATTTTGATGGTCATCACAATGTATTTTGATGGTCATCTCAATATATTTTGATTGACATCTCACTATAGTTTGATTATCATCACACTATGTTTTGATTGACATTTCACTATCATCAGTATAATTAACCAATACGGATTTTTCTACAGTTATGCTTGACAAACTCCTCAATTTCTTCATTATAGTCATGTCGGTCATGGCGCTTTCATCGTGTGGCGAGAAGGACGAGCCGCAACCCAAGCCTGAACCCGGCCCGCAGGAACCGGTGGGACGCACTGTGCTTGTCTATATGGTCGCCGACAATAACCTCGGAAGCCAGAACGGACTCAACCGCGCCGACCTGAAAGAAATGCAGACAGGAGCAGCCGAAGGGTTGCTGAACGGTGGCCGACTGCTCGTCTACCACAACCGTCCCGGGACGGAAGCATCCAAGCCTTCGATCCCCAACAACCCTCCACTCCTCCTCGAAGTGACCGCAACGGGCATCGACACGCTCAAAACCTATCCCGACGACCCGACAATCTATTCGGTCGAAGTCGAGCGTATGCGTGAAGTCCTCGCCGACATGAAGACCTACGCGCCTGCCGATGACTACGGAATGGTGTTCTGGGGTCACGCCACCGCATGGATGACCCACGGCAAAGACGACATAGCCGTCCCCGGTGTCACCCCCAAGAAACGCTCCTACGGCTCGGACCGCGACAAGTGGATGACACTCGGCTCAATGGCCGAGGCCCTGCGCGATGAGAAATTCTCGTTCATCTATTTCGACGTCTGCCTGATGGGTACAGTCGAAGTAGCCTACGAACTGCGCCACATCACACCCTATATCATAGCATCGCCTACGGAACTCGAAGGTGAGGGGATGCCTTATCATCTCAACCTCCGTCCATTCTTCGCATCGGGCGAACCGGACGTCGTCGGCATGGCCACAAATACGTTTGAGTACTACAACAACCGTCCCGGACGCAACTGCCAGATGGTTGTCATAGACACCTCCGCCCTCGACAATCTTGCCGACGTCTCGCGCGAGGTATTCGCCACGCAGACCGATTTCCCCGCAAGGCTTTGGTTCGTGCAGGAACTATCGAAAACCCACCGCCGCTTCTTCGGAGGCAACGACAGTTGCACCGACTGCCATCCCGTCTACGACATGGAGAGCTATTTCGATGTGCTGACCTCCTCGCGCCCCGATATGATGGCCAAATGGCAGAGCGCACTCGATGCCGCTGTCAAATACAAGGCAACCACATCCCGCGACTTCACAGGCATATCCATTGGTCACTACTGCGGCATGGGGTCCTACGTCGTGCGCCTCGCCGACCACGGAGACTATCACGGCTATATCCACACCTCATGGTGGAAGGATGTGGTCTCGACCGCACCCGTGCTGAACTGAAACTGTCCCCGCGCGTTTTACCAAAAGGATAAAAGGGCACTTCCTGCCCCACCACATTCCATCGAAATCCATAATCATCAAACCAACTAAAAAAATTTGCCAGACTGAGATAAACCATGCTACAGTTCGACATTTTACCCACAGACTCCATTCCTACAGTCAGCGAAGAGACAAGCGCGTTGAAAAACATGTCATTCGACCAACTGATGGATACCCTCATCCATGATGCCGTCCACTTCGCAATCTCACTCGTCATCGCCATAGTCGTTTTCTATGTCGGTAAGTATATCATCAAGAAGCTCTACAGTTTCGTTGTCAATATCCTCAACAAGAGGAACGTCGACCCCTCGCTCGGCACCTTCATCATGAGCCTCGTCAGGATTGTGCTCTACTTCATCCTGATAGTGACGGTCATCGGCATACTCGGGCTCGAGACAAGCTCCTTCCTCGCACTCTTCGCCTCAGCCGGTGTCGCCATCGGTATGGCATTGAGCGGGACACTCCAGAATTTTGCAGGAGGAGTACTGATACTCCTGCTCAAACCATTCAAGGTCGGTGACTACATCGAAGCACAGGGATTTGCCGGAACTGTCACACGCATCGAGATTTTCAACACCATCATCTGCACCGCCGACAACAAGTCAATCATCATTCCCAACGGTGGCCTCTCGACCGGAAGCGTCAACAACTACTCCACCCAGGCCTATCGCCGTGTGGAATGGAAAATCGGCATCTCTTATGGGGAGAGCGTGGAAGCAGCCCGCGAACTCCTCCTTGGCCTTCTGAAGAAAGACCCGCGCGTGCTTCAGGAGAAACCCGCCGACGGCCCGAGTGTGGCCGCTCCGGTTGTCTATCTCGCCTCGCTCGACGACTCCGCCGTCACCCTTTCGGTACGCGCATGGGTGAAGAGTGCCGACTACTGGGGAGTGTTCTTTGACCACAACGAGGAATTCTACAAGGTTATCACTGACCGTACCGACCTCTCCTTCCCCTTCCCGCAGCTCGACGTTCATGTAGTCCCCGAGCAGAAAGCATAAAGCCGGAGAAGGGTACATAAAGCCATAAGACGCTATGTTTGCCGGTGAATTCGGACGCTGGCCAAACATGGAAAAGGT
>CANCXM010000065.1 GCA_947381945.1 uncultured Muribaculaceae bacterium | reverse complement strand
TCTCTATACTCTATTTTATCTCTATACTCCATACTTTAAATCCTATACTCTCCTTTGAACCAATTTTTAGATTGTCAGAGAAAGGATTAACAATAAATGAGATAATTTTTTTCAGCGTTTCATGGGAATTGCTTAACTTTGCGAATATAATCAGATTATCATTATCCTTAAATTTACCAAACGAAATTATGGCAAAATTTGATAAAATCGCAGTGCTCGCCAAGATGGGTGAGACAGGCGTAGTTCCCGTGTTCTATCACAAGGATGCAGAAGTAGCAAAGCAGGTTGTAAAGGCTTGCTATGATGGCGGTGTCCGTGCATTTGAGTTCACAAACCGTGGCGACTTCGCTCACGAAGTTTTCGCAGAGGTTGTGAAATTCGCTGCCAAGGAGTGTCCTGAGATGGCTATGGGTGTAGGTTCTATCGTTGATCCCGCCACTGCTGCTCTCTATATCCAGCTCGGCGCTTGCTTCGTCGTTGGCCCGCTTTTCAATCCGGAAGTTTCGCGTGTCTGCAACCGTCGTCTCGTTCCCTACACCCCCGGCTGCGGAACTGTCAGCGAGGTTGGTGCAGCTCAGGAGACCGGCTGTGACCTCTGCAAGTGCTTCCCCGGCGACGTCCTCGGCACCAAGTTTGTCAAGGGCCTTCTCGCTCCCATGCCCTGGACCAAGCTCATGGTTACCGGCGGCGTAGAACCCACCAAGGAAAACATCGAAGGCTGGATCAAGGCCGGTGTATGGTGTGTCGGCATGGGCTCCAAGCTCTTCCCGAAAGACCGCGTAGCTGCTCAGGACTGGCAGTATGTCACCGACAAGTGCCGCGAAGCGCTCTCGTTCGTTGCTGAAGCCCGCAAGTAATCTATCGGAAAACAGAAATCATACGGGGCGCAGTCCGGGGGAGGTCAATCAAGCCTCGCGGAGCTGCGCCTTGTTTTATACTCACGTCTAAACAAAAACCACTGAATGGAAAAGACATGGCGTTGGTTTGGTCCCAACGATAAAATTACTCTTGAGATGCTCCGTCAGATCGGTGTCGAAGGCATCGTGACGGCCCTGCATCACATTCCCAATGGCGAAGTATGGTCGCTTGAGGAGGTTGAGAAGATGAAAAACTTCATCGAGAAAGCCGGGCTTCGCTGGAGCGTTGTCGAGAGTCTTCCGGTCAGCGAGTCTATCAAGTATGCCGGACCCGACCGCGATCAGCTCATCGAAAACTACAAGGAGTCGCTCCGCAATCTCGGTAAGGCAGGTGTGAAGACCATCTGCTATAACTTCATGCCCGTGCTTGACTGGGCGCGTACGGACCTCGAATATCCCAACCCTGACGGCACTTCAAATCTTTACTTCAACCGTGCGGAGTTCGCATATTTCGACATCCATATCCTCAAACGCGAGGGCGCTGAGAAGGACTACACTGACGAAATCCTTGCCCGCGTCGACGAGCTTAAGTCGACTATGGATGCTGAAGGTGAGAAACGTCTCGTCGAAAACATCATCGTGAAGACTCAGGGCTTCGTAAACGGCAATATCTCTGAAAACGACCTCGACCCGGTTGCGAAGTTCCGCGAACTTCTCGCGCTCTACGACGGTATTGATGCCGATCAGCTCCGCGAGAACATGAAATACTTCCTCGAGGCCATCATGCCCGTCTGCGACGAGTATGACATCAACATGTGTGTCCATCCCGACGATCCCCCGCTGCAGATTCTCGGCCTTCCCCGCATCGTCACATGCGATGCCGACATCCGTGCTTTCCTCGACGCGGTCCCCAATCCCCACAACGGTCTGACTTTCTGTGCCGGCTCGCTCAGCGCCGGTGCCCACAACGATGTCCCCGCGCTTGCAAAGAAATATGCCGACCGCACCCATTTCGTCCATGCGCGCATCTGTAACGTCATGCCCAACGGTGACTTCAAGGAGTCGACCCATCTCGATCCGCGCCTGATCGACGTCGTGCGCACATTCGAGAAAGAGCGTCCCGATGTCCCCATGCGTGTCGACCACGCTCCCCTCATGCTCGGCGACGAGAAGATGGGCTACAACGCCGGTTACTCCTTCCATGGCCGTATGCTCGCCCTCGGAATGGTTTCAGGTATCATGGCTACCATCGATGCAGAGAACGCCGAGTGCAAATAAATTCAGATATAGAACATATACAAACACTTTGACAGATACATGAACGAATTATTTTCAGTAAAGGACCAAGTGGTTGTCATCACCGGCGGAACCGGCGTCCTCGGCCGTTGCATCGGTGAATACCTCGCCACTCAGGGTGCGAAGATTGTCATCCTTGGCCGTCGTCAGGAAGAAGGCGATGAAATTGTCAAGGCCATAACCGACAAGGGCGGTGAAGCGATGTTCCTCGTGACCGACGTGATGAACCCCGAAGTCGTGCAGGCTAACTGCGATGCTATCATGGCCAAGTATGGTCGTGTCGACGCGCTTCTTAACGCTGCCGGTGGCAACATGGCCGGTGCGGTCATTGCACCCGACGGTAATTTCTTCGACGTGAAGATTGACGCTTTCCAGAAGGTGCTCGACCTTAATCTTACCGGCACTGTAATCCCGACCCAGATTTTCCTTAAGCCGATGGTTGAAGCTGGCAAAGGCTCTATCGTCAACTTCTCGTCGATGGCAGCCTTCCGCCCCATCACCCGCGTGATGGGCTACGCCGCTGCCAAGGCTGGTATCTCCAACTTCACCGCTTTCATGGCAAATGAAGTGGCTGCCAAGTTCACTCCCGGCATCCGTGTCAACGCCATCGCTCCCGGCTTCTTCATCACCAACCAGAACCGCGCCCTTCTCACCAACCCAGACGGATCGCTCACTGCTCGCGGTGCTGCTGTCATCCGTCAGACCCCCTTCGGTCGCTTCGGTGAACCTGAGGAACTTTGCGGTACCATCCAGTATCTCATCTCGGATGCTTCCAAATTCGTGACTGGAACAGTCGCTGTTGTCGACGGTGGCTTCAACGTCTTTGCAATGTAATAAAGCCTCCCATCCGGGCGGTATGCCCAAAAAGTAATAGAGGAGCGTGGAAACCTTCGGGTTGCCACGCTCCTCTTCGTTATTCGGATGGATTGCATTTCTGATTTTAGAGTTCGTCCATATCGAGGGCGATATAGTGCTGGTAGGGATGGTCACATGCGGGACAAACCTTTGGAGGTTCTGTGCCTTCAACCTGATAACCGCAGACGAGACACTGCCATGTGATAGGTTTCTCACGTTTCCATACTGTTCCCTCTTTCACTTGCTTGAGGTAGGCATTAAAACGGTTCTCGTGGCGCTGCTCGATTTCAGCGATTGCACTGAAGTGTGCTGCGATTTCCGGGAATCCCTCTTTTTCGGCCACTTCTGCTGATTTTTTGTAAAGTTCAACGCCCTCAGATTTCTCTTCGGCTGCTGCTGTCGCGAGGTTCGAGGCGGTATCGCCGATGACCCCTGCGTCAACGCCGAGTTTTACGTCAAGGTTACCACCTTCAAGGAATTTGAAGAAAATCTTTCCATGATGTAGCTCATTGGCTGCGGTCTGACGGAATATTTCGCCGATAGGAAAATAGTTTTCCTTATCAGCTTGTTGTGCGTAATATGTGTAGCGTGAATAAGCGGCTGATTCAGCCATATAGGCTATGACCAGATTTTTCTCGGTTTCGGTGCCTTTGATACTTTTTTTAGCCATAATGAATATATAGATTAAGTTGATTGTTTCTGTGTTGTCTATATAGAACCATTCGACATGGCAAAAAGTTCCCCCGGAAGGAACAAAAAAACTCACGGAGATGATCCGTGAGTTTTGCGTATCTTTAAGGTGTGTGCATGGGTTTTATTCCACGGTCACCGATTTTGCAAGATTTCGGGGCTGGTCCACGTCCTTGCCTTTGTTGACAGCGATGTAGTATGCCAGTAACTGCAAGGGAATTGAAGCCACGATAGGAGTCAGGCATTCAGGCACTTCGGGAATCTCGATACAGAAGTCGGCAATATCGTTCATAGCCTGGTTTCCGCGTGAAACGATAGCAACCACTGCGCCTCCGCGCGATTTCACCTGCTGCACGTTTGAGATAATCTTGTCGTAGAGCGAATCGCTCGGTGCGATGATCACGCTCGGCATCTCGTGGTCGATGAGTGCGATGGGGCCGTGCTTCATCTCGGCAGCGGGGTAACCCTCTGCATGGATGTAGGAGATTTCCTTCAGCTTCAAGGCTCCTTCAAGTGCGGTGGGGTAGTTGTAGCCACGTCCGAGATAGAGGAAGTTGTGGGCGTAGGCGAAGATTCTTGAAAGCTTCTTCACATCGGCATCCACTTTCAGAGCCTCTTTGATTGTCTCGGGAATCTTGTCGAGCGCGACAAGCACATTGTGGAGCGTTTCCTGGTCCACTGTGCCTCTGAGCTGTCCGACAGAGAGCGCGAGGAGCGTCAGGACTGTCACCTGACCGGTGAAAGCCTTGGTTGAGGCCACACCAATCTCAGGGCCTACATGGATATAAGTGCCGGAATCGGTGTTGCGGGGGATTGATGCTCCGACAACGTTGCAGATACCGTAGACAAACGCGCCTTTCTCTCTTGCAAGCTGGATTGCAGCAAGTGTGTCGGCAGTTTCGCCTGACTGGCTGATTGAAATCACGATGTCCTTCTCGTTGAGCACGGGATTGCCGTAGCGGAATTCCGAAGCATATTCCACCTCGACCGGAATCTGGCAGAAGTCCTGGATGAGACGTTTGCCGATGAGGGCTGCGTGCCAGGATGTTCCACAAGCCACGAGGGTAATGCGCTCTGCCTTCATGAAACGCTCCTTGTTGAGCTCAACGCCTGAGAGCACAACGCGCGAACAGTTGTCGACAATACGTCCGCGCAGACAGTCGCGGAGGGTCGAGGGCTGTTCGAAAATCTCCTTGAGCATAAAAGTGTCATAGCCACCCTTCTCAAGCTGTGCGAGTGACAGTTTCAGCTTGTGGATATTGATAGTGGAAGGTTCGTTGCTCGAAAGCGAGATGACCTGAAGAGGTTCGTTACGGCGAATAATGCCGATTTCGTTGTCCTTCAGATAGATTACTTTGTCAGTATAGCCGACAATAGGTGTAGCGTCAGAGGCGATAAATGTCTCGCCTTCGCCGACTCCGATCACGAGCGGAGAGCTCTTGCGGGCCACAATCATAGTGTCGGGGTTGTCCTGCTCGACGACTGCGATGGCGTATGCGCCCTCAACCTGGAGGAGCGCTTCGCGCACTGCTTCGAGGAGTGAGCAGGATGAAGTGAGTTTGATATATTCGATGAGCTGCACGAGCACTTCTGTGTCAGTCTCGCTTTTGAATTCATATCCGTGGTCGGTGAGGACCTTTTTAAGAACGGCATAGTTCTCGATGGTGCCGTTGTGGACGAGAGCGATCATTCCGCTCTGCGACACGTGGGGATGGGCATTCACATCGTTAGGCTCGCCGTGGGTTGCCCAGCGGGTATGGGCGATGCCGAGTGAGCCGGACGTGCATCCTGCCTGGGCAACCTGCTCCAGATTGGACACCTTTCCCTGTGATTTATGGACATGAAGCTTTCCGTCGCAATCAATGAGAGCGACGCCTGCACTGTCGTAACCGCGATATTCAAGGCGCTTAAGGCCCTGAATTAATATCTCGTATGCTCCATTAGAGCCAAGATAACCAACAATTCCGCACATAAAGTCTTTAAATAAGTCGTGTTTTTTAATTTTAATCGGCCGACGGATAAGATGTCTTTTCTCTCCCGAAGGCTTTAAGATTAAGAATGAAATATGAGTTAACAATTGGTGTTTATATATCAAGGATGGTGCTTATCAAGCACTTATTCCCAAATATTTTGCAAATATACGAATAATTGTTCTATTTTCCCAAATAATAGCCCTGTTTATGGGGAATAAAAATTCTTAATATAATATAATAATGTGAACAATCACTATTGGACTCTTTAACTGTTAAATTTATGTTAAAACACCGGGTAAAATTTGGAGGGAATGCAGAAAGTGCCTACCTTTGCACTCGCTTTTGAGAAGCAAGCCCCACAGCGGTGAGGCGCTAAAGATTGAAACGCTGAAAAACTTGATTCGGTTCGCCGATGAAAAGTTAAAAAG
>CANCXM010000064.1 GCA_947381945.1 uncultured Muribaculaceae bacterium | reverse complement strand
AAACTAAGCGGTCATCGTGGGACCGGGGAATACTTCTTCGCTGCCTGCATGTCCGAAACAAACAATATATCAAACTTACTAACAACACATTTAACTATGGCAGACAAGAAGTATTCACCCGCAGTGCAGGAACTCGCTGACCTCATCCAGAAAAACAATTGGCAGGACAAGTTCAACCAGGCCATCGCAAAAGTCGTATCCTACAAGATTCCCGGCCTTTCCGACATGACCACCATTGATGACTACCTTGACTATCTTGAGAACTACGCCCATTGGGTACCGTCGGAAGATAAGGAAGGCACACACGTCTATCAACACCTTTTCCGCTCATTCTTCCTTCTGGATCAGGAACCGGTGAAGTCACTCCAGACCCCATGCGCACCGGCCGACAAGCAGCCCGAGCTCACCCCGCTGTCAAAGTGGATGGTGGACTACTGCTATGCTATCGGTGACTGGCTTGACAGTCCTGAATCAATCACAGCTGAAAGTGTCAAGTCGTTCTATGACTCGGCAGTCTACAACATGGACGAATATCTCGAACCCCGTGGCGGTTGGAAGACATTCAACCAGATGTTCGCACGTCACGCCAAACCGGGCTACCGTCCTATCGCCGCTATTGACGACGACAAGATTATCGTTCACCCCGCCGACGCATGTTTCGGTGGCCAGTGGGAAATCCGCCCTGACACCCATGTCCGCATCAAAGGCCTTGACTGGAGTATCGACGAACTCCTCGAAGGCAGCCCCTACAAGGATAAATTCAAAGGTGGTATGTGGTGTCACTCATTCCTCAGTTGGACCGACTACCATCGTCAGCACGCACCTCTTTCGGGTATCGTCCGTGAAGCCCGTGTCATCCAGGGTGCAGCCTACGTCGACCTCGTTGCAGTTCCTGACAAAGTCAATCCCGCAACAAACCAGGTTGAGGCATGGCGTGCAACCGCTCCTGACGAAGCCGGTTATGAATTCATGCAGACCCGTGGTCTGATCGTGCTTGAGACCAAGTACGGTTATGTGGCCATCCTCCCGATCGCCATGCCGCAGGTTGCATCCGTAGTCGTCACCGCCGAAGAAGGTGTAGCCTTGAAGAAGGGCGACGAAATCTCCTACTTCCAGTTCGGTGGTTCGGACATCGTCTACCTCTTCTCTGCCAACATGAATGTCTCTATCTCTGCTCACAAGGGCACACACTATAAAGTCGGCACCAAGATTGGCGAGATTTACCCTGTAGTGGAACTCTAAACGGTCTCCATCAACCCGCCCTTCAACCATGAAGTGACCGGAATTTATACAAGGTCCTTTCCGTAAGGCCACAACATTAAAAACCGGGGGCCGGCCTCACCGCCGGTCCCCGAGTTTTTTCACCAACCGACACTACATGGTCAACAAATAATAAAAATCACTTTCAATAAATATTTATTACTTAGCGTATGGCAACATCTTCTTCCCCCCAGCCCTCCAACAAGCCAAAGGGAAGCAAACCATCGCAGGCTTTGATTTCAACCGGAGCGATGACCGTCATGATCATCACCACCGTGGTCAGTCTCCGTGGACTTCCTTCGCAAGCCGAGTTCGGCATCCAGTCGATTTTCTACTATCTGTTTGCTGCAATCGTCTTCCTTATCCCGTTTTCACTGGTCTGTGCGGAACTCGCATCGACCTATACTCATTCAGGCGGTCTCTACCGTTGGGTGGCCGAGGCATTCGGCCCGAAATGGGGCTGGTCGGCAATGTATCTTGAATGGCAGACACTCGTGATATGGTTCCCTGCCGTCCTCATGTTCGCAGCCGTCTCACTGGCCTACATATTCTGGCCAGAATCGTTCGACGCGAAACTGTCGGCCAACAAAATCTACACCCTGATAGTAGTGCTTGGCGTCTACTGGATAACAAACTTCATTGCCTTCAGAGGCATGAAGTCCTCGAAAATCCTAAGTACCCTCGGCGGTCTCTTCGGAACAATCGTCCCGGGTGCGATCCTCATCATCCTCGGTGTCGCATACCTCTGCATGGGCAAGCCCATCATGCTCACCCACGAATCCTTCTTCCCTGACTTCACCAAGATCGGAACAATCGTGCTTGCAGCCTCAATCTTCCTCTTCTATGGAGGTATGGAGATGAACGCCGTCCATGTCCAGAACATGAGCAACCCGGCCAAGCAGTTCCCGCGCGCCATATTCCTTGCGGTCGCTGTCATCGTCATGATATTTGTGTTCGCCACACTGGCAATCGGTTTCGTTGTCCCCGCGAAGGACATCAACCTACTTGCTTCACTCCTCGTGGCCTACAATGACCTCTGGGCCTCAATCGGTGTGCCCTGGCTCGGTAATGTGATGGCCTTCCTGATTACCTTCGGTGTCATCGGACAGGTCAGCGTAATCATCGCCGGCCCTTCCACCGGTCTTGTCGCTGTCGGTGAGAGCGGTTATCTCCCCCAGAGCCTGCAGAAAGTCAACAGCCGTGGCGTGAACAAGCCGATTCTCTATGTGCAGGCAATCTTCGTCAGCCTCCTCGCGCTCGTGCTCGTCGTGCTTCCTTCTGTCGAATCAGCCTATCAGGTCATGTCGCAGATGGCCACCGTCATCTACCTCATCCTCGTCCTGATGATTTACTTTGCCTTCATCCGTCTGCGTCGCACCCAGCCGCAGAAACGTCGCGGATTCCGCGTCCCCGGCGGTAAGTTCGGAGAAGTTGTTGTGGCCGGAATCGGTATCCTCGGCGCACTCGTAGCAATGATACTTAGCTTCTTCCCGCCGTCACAGATCAACACCGGCAGCCCCGTGGTCTATGTTCTCATCATCTTCTGCGGCGCACTCCTCTTCTTCTGTGTTCCTCTGATTGTGTTTGCAAAGCGTAAACCGTCGTGGAGAAATCCGCAGGCCAACTTCTACCCCTTCGATTGGCAGATTGAAAACCGTAAGCCTTCAGAGGTTTCAAAGTGGAGCGCCGACTACACACCGACACCCGCTGAAATCGCCGGTACCGACGCCCGTATCCTCGCGGAAGAGAATGGAGCTACCCCGACTGAAGCCGACACTCTCGCCAATGAAGCCGAAAAAGCCTACGATGGAACCAAAAATCCACAGGCCGTGGCCTACGACGTCTTCAACCGTGAGAAATCCTCTGATTCCAAACAGCCGTAAGGCGGTATAAAAAACTGACACCTCTCCTCTTTACCACCCCCCTAACAGCCGATAAATATGAGAATCAATACGGGAAAAGGCACCATCTCCCTGATGACCCTGATTGCCATCTGGTCAATCTCACTCACTGTCAACCTTCCGGGCCTCGCCGTCACTCCGATGCTCGGAAGCCTTGACAAAATCTTCCCCCACACATCGGAACTGGAGATTCAGCTTCTCACCGTGTTGCCCAATCTTTTCATAATCCCCTTTGTGCTGCTCTCGGGCAAGCTTTCGCTTTCTAAAAGCAAGATAAGCATCGTAGTGGTTGCGCTCGCCATTTATCTGGCGAGCGGCATCCTCTACCTGTTTGCCAAAAGCATGGTGGACCTCATCGTCATCAGTTGTCTGCTCGGTGTCGGTTGCGGTCTGCTCATCCCGCTTGCAGCCGGACTGCTCGCCGACACCTTCGTTGGCAAATACCGTATGCGCCAGCTCGGCATCAAGTCCGGTATATCCAACATCGCTCTCGTCATCGCGACGTATGTGGTCGGCTGGCTGAGCCACGGGAACTGGCGCCTGCCATTCCTGGTCTATCTGATTCCTGCCATACCGCTTGTGCTTTCAGTGTTCCTCCGCGGAATCCCGAAAGCCGACCTGAATCCGGTCACGGTAAACCCCTCACCGGAGGTAAAGGCTTCTGTCAAAGCGGCCTCAAAGGCATCAATAGCCGGTTCACCCGCCAAGTCTATCAAGACAGCACCTCCTTCGGGGGAATCTCAGGACCAATTTGGAAAGATCGGACGTGTGAAAGATGATTTCATCCTCTCACGCACATGGTCGCTTATAGCTGTCTACTTTTTCGTATGTTACGCCACGGTCATCGTCAGTTACTACACCCCCTTCCTCATGCAGAGCGAAGGGCTGAACGACTCGGATGTCGGAACCGTCACCGCAATCTTCTTCCTTGCCGTATTTCTTCCCGGCTTCATCCTGCCCTATATCCTTAAAGTATTCAAGCAGTCGACACTCATTGTCTCAACAGTGGTCATGGCCGTCGGTATCATCCTGATGGTCATCGGACATCATTTCGGCATCATGTGTCTGGCTTCGATACTCGTAGGCTTCGGCTACGGTGTGTTCCAGCCGCTCATCTACGACAAGGCCACACAGATTGTGACCGTCCCCGGCAAATCGACACTCGCACTTGCTTTCGTGCTTGCAGCCAACTATATTTCCATCAGCGCCACCCCGTTCATCGTGGACTTTTTCAGAAATATATTTGACCCGCATCACCTCAACAATGCATTCCCATTCGTACTGAATGCCATATTGCTCGCAATTTTCACTGTCATAGTGATAATCTTCCGCAAATCGTTTGTATTCAGAATTGATCGTTCCTACTATTAGAGATATTTTATCCCGTCACTGATACAGAGGTATCATCCACGGTAATCCCTCATAGATTCCAACCTTCTGCCGGCCAAATCAGCCCGATAGGTCAGACAAAAGCGACATGAGCGACAATCCTACCCCGCAACAACACGGGAACAGTCACCGCGTCAGCAGCCACACGGCCTATCCGGCTCATTAGCCGTCGGAAAAACAAGCTCCCCGGTTTTCCAAGCCTTTTCTTACATCCATCCACCCCCACCAAGCTTTATGAAGACTTTCACACGTTTCATCGCTTTAATTCCCGCTCTGTGCGCCATTCCGGTCACTTACGCCCAAAACCATCCGACCACACCCGAAGAGGGAGAGGTCACGATTCTCAACTCTCATGACGGAGGAGAAACAGAAATAAATGTCTATGATATCTTTGTCGAAAACGCACCGAAGACATTCAAGAAGTCGGGCGCTCCCCGTTTCGCCATCGAAGGCAAGGACAAAAAATTCTACCTCGGTATCGGCGGTACGGCTAAAGCCACTGTATCCTACGACTGGGGCAATCCGATTGACAATGCCTTTGACTTCACCACATCTGCAATCCCCATGCAGCAACGCAAGGGCGACGGCGGTCTCGTGCAGTTCAGCGCAGCCACAAGCGGACTATACCTCAACTTTGTAGCATTACCCGGCGACAAGAACCAACTTGGCGTATATATCGACTTCAACCTCACCGGAAATGACTACGGCTTTGACCTCCAGTATGCCTACATCAAGTACCGGGGCATAACCGCAGGCTACAACTACAGCCTCTTCTCCGACATGGCCGCCGCACCCCCGAGCATCGACAACGAGGGTCCATGCGGTTTCACAGCCATACCCAACGGTGTCATTGACTACACCTACAATATCAACTCCAACTGGAGCGTGGCGGTCGGAGCCGAAATGCCGATGGTTTCCGCCACCACCGGCGAGAAGACCTACATTGTCAACCAGCGCGTCCCCGACATCCCTGCCTATATACAGTATTCATGGGGCGGAGGCAAGAGCTGGCTGCGCTTCTCCGGAATCATGCGCAACATGCTTTACCGCGACGAGGTCTCTGACAAGAACCGCGATATCGTGGGCTGGGGTGTGAAGATGAGCGGCAGTGCATCGCTCTGCCCCTTCGTCACCGCCTACTATCAGGCAGCCTACGGCAAAGGCATCACAAGCTATTTCCAGGACCTCTATGAAGGTGGCCTCGACATGGTCCCCGACGGTTCAGGCAAACTCGAAGCTGTGAAAGCCTGGGGCGGATACTTAGGATTGCAATACAACATCTCACCCAAGGTCTACGCCACAACCACCTACAGCCATCTGCGCAACTATGCCCACCGCTATGCCGAAGGGTCGACCGACTGGAGCGGACAATACAAGTATGCACAATATGCCCTTGCAAATGTCATCTGGCAGATTACTCCCCAGATTTCCACCGGTCTTGAATATATCTATGGCCGTCGCGTCGACATGGACGGTATCTCCCGCCACGACAACCGCATCCAAACCATGCTTCAGGTGACATTCTAAGGAATCAATCCAAAGATCCGGTTCATAGCGATGAAATAAGATACAAAAGAACAAAAACAGACAAAAGCAACAGAAGTATAATTTACTTGTAATTAATCTTTTGTAACTTCTGACCTTCTATGTTGCCATACAATCGAATTTGTATTTTTAACTAAATATTT
>CANCXM010000063.1 GCA_947381945.1 uncultured Muribaculaceae bacterium | reverse complement strand
TCTGCTTGTAAGGCAGACGCTCTGAACCAGCTGAGCTAAGCGCCCTTTCTCGCTTTGAGCACTGCAAAGTTAGGGACGTTTTTTGGATTGACCAAATGTTTTTGAATATTTTTTTTGAAAAATTTTTGTCGTGGAGGGGATGGAAACGCTGTTTTGAGTGAATATTGGGCTGATATATAGGGCGTTGAGTGTTGATAGGACGATACGAAAAATTTTTCAAAAAAGTGAGGCTAATATCTGAGTCGCGAACAGGAGGGAGTCGGAGGGGCGGATTTTTTGTTAAATAGTGTTTCGCCAAATGAAATTTGCGGGCTATATAAAGAAGGATTAAGGAATAAATTATTACTTTTGTGTGAAAATTTAGAGAAGCATGGCTGCCAACCTACAGGAACGAATCGAGAAAATCCAGGCGAAAGCCGCCTTGATGGTTGAGCGCTACGAGCATCTCCGCCTTCAGCTCGCCGAGGCGCGCGACCGCATCGAAGAACTCGAAGCCGTCGTGGACCGTCAGCGACGCGAGATTGAGGAGCGGGACCGGCAGATAGAATATCTGAAGGTAGCCTCGGTGCTTACGCCTGACCACCGCGACGTGGAGTCCACCCGCGCCGTGCTCTCTGAATTAGTGCGCGAAATCGACAAGTGCATCAACCAGTTAAGCCTTTGATGACTGAAAAGATTCTTAATATATCAATCCGTATCGCCGATCAGCCCCGAATGCCGCTGCGCATTCCTGCAAGTCAGGAAGAGATAGTCAGGCGCGCCGAGGCCAACATCAACGAGCTGTGGCGCAAATGGTCAGCGATGGATGATTTCAAAGACAAGTCCTCGGCCGAGATACTCGCCATGGTGACCTTCAGGTTTGCCCAGATGTATTTCACGGCCATGGAGACGTCGCTCAGGGTCGACAGGACCCTCGAAGGACTGGAGAGGAGCCTCGACAAGGTGCTCTTCGACCTAATGCCGGATGGCAGGCCACGGCAAGAGAGCCGCAACAGCCTGTCGGAAGTCTGACACACGCCAAGCGTTCCGGCGGCCATTGACAGCCGGAGAAAAAACGAATTCACGCACGCTCAGATCTTTGAGCCGGCGATGATGGCAATCCCGCCCGTCGGGGAGGCTGTCGGAGGCCGGACGGAGAGATGAACCGTGCATTTTTATTATATATATTTATCACATATAATTCCGTATTCCTAACCTTATGGATATATTATTCTACATCTGTGCGGCGCTCATCGGAGCGGCCATCGGAATTGCGATACTCGTTGGGGTGCAGCGCGCCACAGCCCGTTCGCGAGCCAAGACTATCATCGACGATGCCAACCGTGAGGCCGAAGTAATCATGAAAGACAAGCTGCTCGAAGCCCGCGAGCAGGAGCTCAGAATCAAGACCGAGGCCGAGAAGCAGGCCAACCAGCGCCTTTCGCGCATACAGAGCGAGGAGTCGAAGCTCAAGCAGCGCCAGACTCAGCTCAACCAGCAGCAGAGCGAGAATGCCCGTGCCCGCAACGAGAACGAGCAGACCCGCCAGAACCTCGAGGCCCAGATGGTCGTGGTCGAGCAGCGCAAGGAGGAACTTGACCGCCTGCGCCGCACCGCCCAGGACACTCTCGAACACATCTCAGGCCTTTCAAGCGAGGAGGCCAAGGAGAAGCTCATCGACTCGCTCAAGGACGAGGCCAAGACCGCTGCAAGCGCCTATATCAACGACATCATGGATGAAGCCAAGATGACGGCCAACAAGGAGGCCAAGCGCATCGTGGTCCAGTCGATTCAGCGCCTTGCCACAGAGACTGCCATCGAGAACTCCGTGACAGTCTTCCACATCGACAGCGATGAAATCAAGGGCCGCATCATCGGTCGCGAAGGCCGCAACATCCGTGCCCTCGAAGCTGCAACCGGTATCGAAATCATTGTCGACGACACCCCCGAGGCCATTGTCCTCTCCGGTTTCGACCCCGTGCGCCGCGAGATTGCCCGTCTGGCTCTTCATCAGCTTGTGGCCGACGGCCGCATCCACCCCGCGCGTATCGAAGAGGTCGTTGCAAAAGTGCGCAAGCAGATTGAGGAGGAAATCGTCGAGACCGGCAAGCGTACAGCCATTGACCTCGGTATCCACGGTCTCCACCCCGACCTCATCCGCATGGTCGGCAAGATGAAATATCGTTCGAGCTACGGTCAGAACCTTCTCCAGCACTCTCGCGAGACGGCCAACCTCTGTGCCATCATGGCTGCCGAACTCGGCCTCAATCCCAAGAAGGCGCGCCGTGCAGGTCTGCTCCACGACATAGGCAAGGTGCCCGACGAGGAGCCCGAACTCCCCCACGCACTCCTTGGTATGAAGCTTGCCGAAAAGTACAAGGAGAAACCCGAAATCTGCAACGCCATCGGCGCCCACCACGACGAAATCGAGCAGACATCGCTTCTCGCTCCCATCGTGCAGGTCTGCGATGCCATCTCAGGCGCACGTCCCGGCGCACGTCGCGAAATCGTCGAAGCATATATCAAGCGTCTCAACGACCTTGAACAGCTCGCCCTTTCATATCCAGGTGTCATCAAGACCTACGCCATCCAGGCAGGCCGCGAGCTCCGCGTCATTGTCGGTGCAGACAAGATTGACGACGTCGAGACCGAGAAGCTGTCGAGCGAAATCGCCCGCCGTATCCAGGACGAAATGACTTATCCCGGACAGGTCAAAATCACTGTTATCCGCGAGACCCGCTCCGTCAGCTTCGCCAAGTAAGAGGGAGGGCCGGAAATGGAAGAAAAAGACCGACGTTGTCCGCGCGGGAAGCTCCACTGCTACAATTGGCTGGAGGATATTCCCGGCGGCATGACTGACTTCGATATTGTCGAAGTGCAGTTCAAGAACACCCGCAAGGGATTCTACCGTAATTCAATCAACCTTGACCTCGCTCCGGGCGATGTCGTGGCCGTCGAGGCATCGCCGGGCCACGACATAGGCACCGTGACGCTCACCGGAAAGCTCGTCGCGCTCCAGATGCGCCGCGCCAATGTGAAGCCCGACGCTGAGATACGCCGTGTGTTCCGCAAGGCCAAGCCTGCCGACATCGACAAGTATGAGGAGGCAAAGGCCCGCGAGAACGACACGATGATTCGTGCGCGCAAGATTGCCGAGTCGCTGCATCTCAACATGAAGATTGGCGACGTCGAGTATCAGGGCGATGGAAACAAGGCTATTTTCTACTATATCGCCGACGAGCGCGTGGATTTCCGTCAGCTCATCAAGGTGCTTGCCGAGACCTTCAAGGTGCGCATTGAGATGAAGCAGATTGGTGCGCGTCAGGAGGCGGGCCGCATCGGAGGCATCGGTTCCTGCGGCCGTCCGCTGTGTTGCGCGAGCTGGATGACCAACTTCGTGTCGGTCGGCACGAGCGCCGCACGCTATCAGGACATATCGCTCAACCCGCAGAAGCTCGCGGGCCAGTGTGCGAAGCTCAAATGCTGCCTGAATTTCGAGGTGGACACCTACGTCGAAAGCTCCAAGCAGATGCCCGGACGCGAAATCCGTCTTGAAACGCTCGACAATACATACTATCACTTCAAGACCGACATCTTCAAGAAGCAGATAACCTATTCGACCGACAAGCAGATTCCTGCCAATCTCGTTACGATCGATGCTGAACGTGCCTTTGAAGTAATCGAGATGAACCGCCGTGGCGAGAAACCGGCTGAACTCGTGCGCGAGGGTGAGCCGAAACCGGGTGTGAAACCCAAACCCATCGACCTTGCGTCGCAGGACGACCTCACCCGTTTCGACAAGGCCAAAAAGAAGAAGCGCAAGAAGAAACCGGCTGCAGGCAATGCGCCCCAGCAGGATGGTCAGGCAGCTCCGTCGCCAAAGCAGGGTCAGAAGGGTGAACAGCCCCGGAAGAATGAGCAGCCGAAGGGTCAGCAACCGAAAGCTGATGACTCCAAGGGTGAGCAGCCCAAGAACGGCGAGCAGGCCGAGCGCAAACCCCGTCCCAAGAAGCCCAAGAAGCCGCAGGATGGCGGTGGACAGAAACGGGAGCAGGGAGCCGGAGGTGACAATCAGCAGCCGCAGCAGCCCCGTCAGCAGAACGGCGAGCCGCAGCAGCCGCGCCCCAACCGCATACCGAAAGCTTTCCGTGACAACAAGGAATGATGCGCGCGCTTCTATATAATATATGTGTGGCCGTGGCGGCAGCCGTAGGCTTCGTGTCGTGCGGCGGTGAGCGTGACTACAGCAGTTGGGCCAATCTTCCGCAGGAGGGTTGGATCTTCACCGATACAGTCTCGCTCCTTCCGGTCGACACATCGCTTACCGACAATGATTCGCTTGTCAACGGTGCCATAAAGGTTGCTCTGCGTCACGGAAATTCATACCGCTACTCCAATCTGTGGCTTGAGCTGACATATCACACAGACAACCGGCGCACCGTGCGCGACACGCTCAACATCCGTCTGGCCGATGTCTACGGCCGTTGGCTCGGGAGCGGATTCGGCGCATCGTATCAGCAGGAGGTGACCGTCAAGCCCGAAGGGGTGATTGATGTGACGCGTCCCGTGGCCATGCGCCACATAATGCGCGTCGATACCCTCCGTGGCATCGAGCAGGTCGGCATCGAAGTGATAAGATAGGAATTTCGCCTTTGGGCGTCTTTTCCGCTTACAGATATTTTATAGTCCTTTTGCATTATCGCACCTTTCCGTCCGGAAAGGTGCGTATTTTTGTGGTGTCAAACCTTAAACATTAAAATATTATGAGAAAAATCACAAAAATCATTGTGCATTGCACAGCGACAAAGGCGGGACGGGAAGTGACGGTGGCAGAAATCGACGGTTGGCATAGAGCGAGAGGATTCAGGTGTATCGGCTATCACTATCTTGTGAATCTGAAAGGGGAGGTGTCCGCGGGACGTCCGGAGGCGGAAATCGGGGCGCATTGTCGGGGGCAGAATACGGAGAGCATCGGCGTGGTCTATGCGGGAGGTCTGGCAGCAGACGGCACTCCGGCCGACACGCGCACACCCCGGCAGAAAACCGCTCTGCGTGAACTGATTTCGGAACTCCGCAGACGCTTCCCATCTGCCACCGTGCATTCCCACTACGAGTTCGCCGCCAAAGCCTGTCCCTGCTTCGATGCGGCTGAGGAGTATGGGAATATGTAAGGGTGTTTTTCTTAACACTCAATAAACCTTAATGTGGTCAGTAGTGTTGTAAATTGTAAACAAACGTTACATTTTGCATTCGCTCACTTCTTATCATATAACGAATTTAAAAAAGAGTGTTGTCTTTCACGTCTTGCCGCGCATTGGGAATGTCAATTGGCTTAAGTCCATTCATCTCCATTGTGTGTCCCTGATTCTGATGGCGACGCTGTTTTTGTCGTCCTGCCATCATCGGGAAATAGAATGTCCCGCAGGTGTGGCCGGGCAGATTGAGGTGCGGTTTATGTGGGATTATGCGCCTGATGCCTCGCCTGACGGCATGACGCTTTACTTCTTTCCACTTGATGCGGACGGTCAGATATGGCGCTTTGACATTGCGGGTCGTGATGGCGGTCCTGTTGCCTTGCCTCTCGGCCGCTACAGGTTGCTGGCCTATAACAATGACCTGTCGAGGGTCAGTTTCACAAACAAGGATTCATTTGATGATTTCACAGCCAATGCCGGAGTCGTGTCTGAGGGGACGGTTACTCCTCCGGGAATGCTCTACGCAGGTATGGTTGAAATGATTAATATCACCATGTGTGGAGTTGAATATGTCAAGCCGGATGGTTCAATCAAGAGCTGCAACCAAGGGCTGGTCCGTTGCTACCCCCGCCGCCTTAGCACTGTCTATACGATAGAGGTACGCAATGTCACGGGCCTTGAATATCTGCGGACGGCATCTGTAAGGCTTGACGGTCTGGCGCCGTCGTTGCGGATGGTCAGTGACGAGTCCTTGGGCGAGGCAGTCGGGGAGAATGCCGCGCTTACTCCCGATGCCGCAAATTCGACTCTTGGAGGGGTTCTGACCGGTTTCGGTTCAGCTCCGGGAACGCTTGACCATCAATTGACTGTCACTGTCACGCGCGGTGACGGGAAGAGCTTTGCCAAGAGTTTTGATGTGACTTCACAGGTGCTGAACAGTTCCGATTCAAAGAATGTTTTAATTTTAGTTGACGGACTCAAAATTCCCGATGGCGTGATGCCCCCTTCGCCAGGAGAGGATGTTGGTATCGAAGTCGGGGTGGACGGATGGGATGAAATCATAATCGACCTCACCACAGGTGTGTGACTCCTATTCTACAAGCCTGTAAAACATTCATGGTATATAAACACATTAATTATTTTAACAATATGAAGAACAAACACATT
>CANCXM010000062.1 GCA_947381945.1 uncultured Muribaculaceae bacterium | reverse complement strand
ATGGGCGGCATGATGTAAAAAATCATATCCGCTGATAAACGGAACTTATAATACAACAAAAGTCCGTCTGCACTGTGCAGACGGACTTTTGTTGTATTATATTAATGTGGTCAGTGCCTAACGGTCGTTTTTTCTAAAAATTTATCCGTATCAAATCCTGTCCTAATGCGTGGATGCAATCGAGAATCTCTTTTTCTCGTTCCTGTGATGGCTTTTTGAATCCGTTGATATAGTTTCGAAGCAAGGATGCGTTTATACCGATATGTTTTGCAAATCCTGCAATGTTGATTTCAGGGTGAGTGAGGAAAAATTTCTGCATTGGTGTCGGTTCAGCATCCTCATATTCAAAGCTTTCAAAGCTGATGTCTTCATCCAGATTGCGCCAGTGTATGCCATCGAATCCGAAACGGTATTCCGAACGTTCCTGGTCCGAAGCGTTGAGTAACTTCGGATACCAGAGGAGTGACTGGCTCACGGTTTGTCCATCGTCAGTTCTTCCGTAGATATGTTGGCTGTCAAACCATATTTCCGTAATCTTGTTCATTCAAAATATTCTTTCCAACGTTTGATGATAATATCCTGATTCTCTTTTATGATTTTTCTGATTCGTTTCAAATCATTCGGTTTGATATTTATGAGCTCTCGGATTATAAAGCAATCTTTATCCTCGTCGTAATCAAAAATCACTTTTCCTTCGGCTCCTTCCACATGGACGTGGATTGGTTCATGCTCTTTGCTGAAGAAGAAAAATGAGAAACCGAAAAATCTGAATAGTTCTGGCATGGTGGTTTTTATTGTTTAAGGTTTGATACGCAAAGATAGGTATTATTTTTGATACCAATGTAAACAGAGTTGTTAAATCTTTCGGAGTAAAATTTAAAATCTTCTTTATCATAACGCTTGTAAATTAGCGAATTAAGTTGTAGATTTGCAATCGTAAAGTCTAATATCGCTTGTTTTGAGTGTATAAATCACAATAGAAATTACAATAACTCTTACCTCGGGAATTAACTATTTTATTATCAATAAATTTAATACCAATCATTACAAATTTTTACTCATGACAAAAAGAATCTGGAATGTTGTCCTTGTTCTGGCGTGTCTGCTGGGCTATCAGTCCGCGCGTGCTGACTTCAAGGACATCAAAGTGGATTTGACGAACGGAAATCTTTTGACTGAACAGGAGGTTGCCGGCAAGTCATTGACCACATTCGGAGTTGCCGTCGGTGCTGACGGTTCAGTTTCTCGCGTTGCCGCTGACGATGCTTCGGCTGCGATAGTGCTTACAGGTAAATTTCACTCCAATGAACATGGATGGGGCAATTTCACTTCGACAGTGAAAGTCGAGGGTCCCGTTAAGGTTTCAATGGGAACCTGTGCCTGGGGTAGTGATGTCACTGTTAAAAATGAAGCCGGTGAGACAGTCGCTTCATTTAACACAAACACAGGCGCCTGCTTCCACAACGACAAGGTTGCCAATATCGCTTCGGCTACCTATAAGGGTGGAGCTGCTACGCTCACTATTTCCGGAGGTGCCTACACTCCTTACATCGCTGTAGAGGCTGTAGACCCTGCCGACCTTGCTGAAGAGGTTGAGGTTTCATTCGGCTTTGGCGAATATGCCGATGCCGGTGTCCTCCCTGCAGGCGAGAAGGTCGAGATAGGCAAGACTTTCACCATTCCTGCGAACTTCACAATGTATCAGGAAGGCAAGACCCTCACAGGTTGGACTGACGGAAGCAAGAACTATGAGATTGGTGAGGTCGTGACTGTGTCAGGCGCACTCGCACTCACTCCTGTCTTCGTCAACAACACCGTGACCCTCGCCGACCGCACTGATGCTGTGACTCTCCGTTGGGACTTCCAGCGCAAGAACGGTGCGCCGACTGTCGGCTTCCAGGGTGTCAAAGGTTTCTGGGTGACTCAGGCGAAGATCGGTACCGAGACAATTGATGTGAAGCTCGATTTCGATACCAACAACGGTAAGATTGCAAATGCCAACTGGAACGACTGGGCGCAGATGAACAATGGTACTCTCTTTACAGCTCCTGCATGTAAGGGCGCGGTTGTTTCGTTTGAATCTTACAGCCCGACAACTTCTACAACTGTCGACGGTCAGAATGTTGCCAACGGATCTAACACTCCTTCTTTCACTTGCGCCGGAAATCCCGAGACTGTTGAAATCGTGATTGGAGATGGAAGCTACTATCGCTACATTCAGGTTGAACTTCCGGTCGTTGAGTCTGCCGGAGGTGAGGTGTTCACCAAAGAGGCCGCTTCTGCTGTATGGTCATTCAATGAGACTGCTGAAGCATATCAGCTTACTCCTGCAAACGTGTTCTCCTTTGCTGCTGTCAACCTCGGCGGAGCAAACATTACAGGCCAGGGCACAGGTCAGGCTGTCGATGAAAACGGTAATACCGTTACATTCCTCAAGGTTAAACCCATGACAGATGCCAATGATGAGGTGGAATGGACTCTCAAACCCGCCAAGGGACTTACATTTACTCCCACTAAGGTGAGTGCCTACATACAGCGTTTCGGTACCGACGCTTCAAACGGTGTCACAGTGAGCGCAAAGAAGGCAGATGGTGAGAAAATCGAGCTCGGCAACTTCACCGCACCCCGCAACAATAAGCCGCAGAATGAAGATAAATATGGCTCGAATGACAACTACACAAATCGCTTTGTGATTGAACTTACTCCGGCCCAGCAGGCAGAGCTTGCTTCGACTGAAGGTTTCTCGCTCTTCGCCACCATCGGTGTCGGCAACAGCAAGGAGGGTGGTTTCAGTGATGTCCGTATTGAAGGTGTCGTAGACGGTGCTATGGAAGAAGTGGCCAAGTTTACTCTTTCGGCAGTGGTCGCTCCCGAGGGTGCAGGTGTTGTCAGCATCTATCCCAAGGCTGATTCCTACGACAATGGTTCTGTCATTAAAGTCTCTGTAGAGAAAAATTTCGGCTATAAGTTCGTGAATTGGACAGATGCTTCCGGTAAGGTTGTGTCTGACGAACTTTCTTTCTCCTATGAAATCGGTGCTGACACCGAACTGACAGCCAACTTCGAGAAGCTTACAACCTACGCGCTCGACTATGGTGTTGAGGGTGGAGCTAACCTCTACATGGTTCAGCCGCAGCCTGCACCCGTGGTTATCGACGGTAAGAACATGTATGAGGAAGGCACTGTCGTGACCCTCACAGCAAGTGGCAACGACATCCTCACCTTCACCAACTGGAGCGACGGCGGAACATTTGCCGAAACCAAGGTGACAATGGATGGCGACAAGTCGCTCACAGCCGTTTACTCTGCCGTTGACTACATCGTCGGATGGGACTTCTATCTCGCAGGTGCTAACGGTCGTCCCGCTGACTTCGCCTCGACTCCTGAAAATGAAAGCGCCACCCTCGTGCTCCGTGATGCCGAAGGCAACACTCAGGGCTGGCTCGACAAGTCGACTGTCGCTGCCGGTGGCTACGAAAGCTTCGCAGGTGCGGCCGTCAACTGGAAGAAGCTCGGTCAGTACTACTATCAGACCAAAATCAACGCCCGCGACTTCTCCAACATCAAGGTGCAGGCCAAGATGATGTATAACTACAACGCCTACACCACTCAGGTGCTCGAATACTCTCTCGACGGTGAGACTTGGAACGAGGTGACACGCATCACCATGGAAGGTGCCAAGACTCAGAATGAAATCGCCGGTGCTCTTCCCGCAGCCGCCGACCATGCCGAGAATCTCTTCATCCGCTGGCGTCCCGATCTCGACGGCGCAGTTGACGGAACCGCTGCCGCTGACAATGACGGCACGGCAATCTCTGCCATCTACATCACTGCCGATGCTGAGGTCTACAACGACGGTGTCGCTCCCAAGCTCATCTCTTCTGTTCCCGCCGACAATGCTACAGGTGCATCTTCCACCGGCCGCATCGTCCTCAACTTCGACGAGAAAGTCAAGCTGACAGCGGCTGCCAAGGCCACCCTCAACGGTCAGGAACTCGAACTCGCAGTTTCCGGCAAGACCGTGACCGCCAACTACCGCAACCTTGACTATGCTACTGAATATGTCTTCAATCTCGCAGCAGGTTCTGTCAGCGACGCCGCCGGCAATACCATGAGCGAGGCTGTGAAGATTACATTCACAACCATGAGCCGTCCGACCGTCGCAAAGGTTGCCTTCGACAAGGAGGTCACCAACGCCGCTGAATTCCTTGCAGCTCTTGAAGCCGCAAATACCCGCAGCGACAAGGGCACACGCTACCGTATCTTCCTCCACAACGGAACTTACGATCTCGGCAAGGCTACTCTGACCGGCATCTCCGCATCCAACATCTCGCTCATCGGTGAGAGCCAGGAAGGTGTCGTCATCGTCAACAAGCCCGAAGTTGAAGGTATCGGCGTGACAGCCACTCTCTTCAACACCAGCACCGGTCTCTACATGCAGGACATCACCATCAAGAATGACTATCCCTACGCCAACACCACAGGCCGTGCCGTCTGCCTCCAGGACAAGGGTAATAAGACTGTGGCCAAGCGCGTGACACTCCTTTCTTATCAGGATACATACTACAGCAACAACTCATCTTCACGCTTCTACTGGGAGGATTCTGAAATCCACGGAACAGTCGACTTCCTCTGCGGCGGTGGTGACGTTTACTACAACCGTGTCAACCTCGTTGTCGAGAACCGCTCGGGCAATGTGATTGCAGCTCCCAACGGTCAGCTCAAATACGGTTATGTATTCCTTGACTGCGAAATCAACTGTCCCGCAGGTGCCGAATCTGTTGTCAACGGTTCTTACCGTCTCGGTCGTCCTTGGGGTGCCAATGCCCGTGCGCAGTACATCAACACCCGCATGAACGTTATCCCCGCAGCCGACGGTTGGGGTGAGATGGGTGGCAACAAGCCCGAAGTATTCGCTGAATACAACAGTACAGACAAGAACGGTATCGCCGTTGATCTTGCTTCCCGCAAGGTGAAATTCGATGGTGGCACTCAGGCAAGCGCTGTCCTCACCGAAGCTCAGGTTGCCGAACTCAGCGTCGAAAACGTCATGGGCGGTTCTGACGAATGGAATCCCCTCGGTCTCACCGAACAGGCTCCCATCGTCACCAACCTCACACTCGAAAACGGTCTCCTCACTTGGGACAACAGCGACTACGCCGCATGTTGGGCTGTATGCCGCAACGGTCAGGTCATCGCCTTCACACTCGAACCCGAATTTGAGATTGCCGAGAGCCGTGCCGATGATGTTGTCTACTCTGTCCGTGCTGCCAACGAGATGGGCGGTCTCGGTGACGCAGTAGAGGTAGGCGGTTCCACTTCCGGTATCGACTCAGTAGGTGCTGACGCAGAAGTAGTATCCACTGTCTTCTACAACCTTCAGGGTATCCGTGTCGGCAACGACGCCAAGGGTCTCCTCATCAAGGTCGACACCCTTGCTTCGGGCCGCACAGTGACCACCAAGGTTATCGTGAAATAAGCTTCGGTCATCGTGAAATAAGCCTCTTGATATTTCAGTATCAATTTCATAATCATTGTGCCTGACGGAATCATTCCGCCAGGCACTTTTTTCTTACCGACAAGTCTCTCTGATGGTCCTGCATCAGCAGATTCCTGTATAATAGACTCTGAAACCATTGCTTTTGACTTTGGCTGTTTGGTGGATTTTAGTTACTTTTGTCGCATATAAAGCTTAAAACCCATTATGAACAAGAAATCAATGATTATGCTCTCGGCTGCGATGATGGCCGTCAGCGCCTGTGGACTGCAGGCTCAGCCCAACTACACGGTGACTCTGCCGGTTTCGGAAGAGCACAACAATACAATGGCATATCTCTATGATTGGGACAACGATGCCAAGCTCGATTCGATGGTTGTCACTGACAAGCAGGTTAAATTTACCGGTCACGTCGATGCTCCGTTCATCGGTCGCATCATTGTGAACGGTGCCCGCGGACCTATCTTCATTGTGGAGGAAGGAAATATTGTCATCGGGCCTGCCGGTGATGACTCCCGTACTCCTCTCAATGCAAAAATGACGGCTTATTCCAAGAAGATGAATGATATTGTCAAGGAATTCCGTGCTCTTGACCAGAATGATTCCACTCAGGTTGCTAAAGGCGTTGAGCTTGAAAAAGAATATACAGCCATTCCCCTCAAAGCCTACGAGGAAAACAAGGGTAATGCCCTTGGACTTTATTATTTCATTCAGCTTGCCAATGACATGGAGCTTTCAGAACTTGATGCAGCAATGGCTGCCGACAAGGCTGTTGCACAGTCAAAACGGGTGCAGTCTGTGCGCAAAGGTAAAGTGGCCAAAGCCGAGACTTCCGAAGGCAAGCACTACAAGGACTTCACCGTCACCTACAATGGAAAGGAAGAGAAACTCAGCGATTATGTGAAGCCGGGCCGCTACACTCTCGTTGACTTTTGGGCAAGCTGGTGTGGTCCCTGCATCCGTCAGACCAAGGTCATCAAGGAGCTCTACAACAAGTATAAGGACAAGGGTCTCGATGTCCTCGGCGTTGCCGTCTGGGATGAGCCCGACAATACTCTCAAGGCAATCAAGAGCCACGGTCTCGAATGGCCCTGCATCATCAACGCGCAGTCTGTTCCTACCGAACTCTATGGCATTTCAGGCATCCCCTGCATCATCCTTATCAATCCCGAAGGCATCATCGTGTCGCGCGATAAGCAGAGCCAGGAGCTTATTGATGATGTCGACAAGGCAATGGCCGGTTTCGAACCCCAGGTCCTCGTCACTCCCGCCGAAGTAGCCAAGGATACCGCAGCAGTGATTTTCTAATATCAGAGTAATCAGGATTATCAGAGAAAATTATCAGAGCAATCAGGATTATCAGAGCAATCAGAGTTGTCAGAGTACTCTGATAGCTCTGATAACTATGATAACTCTAATCCCTCTGATAACTCTAATTCCTCCCCCCAAAAAAACTATCCCAACAAATGACTGAAAGAGATCTTAAGGATCTTCTTGATACAGAGGCGGCGAGAATCAACTCGCCGTCTTTTATTGATGATGATCCCGTTCAATTCCCGCGCAGGTTTTCCGACCTCCGCGACATAGAAATATCGGCACTATTGACCTCCGGCATCGCCTGGGGCAACCGCAAGATGATATGCCGTGACTGTGACCGCCTCCTGTCGCTCATGGATAACAAGCCATACGCCTATATGATGGACCGTGGCTATGAAGACCTCCCTGACGGACAGAATATCCACCGCACTTTCTTCACGCAGCATCTCAAACACTATCTCCGCGGACTCCGTGCCATCTACTCGCGCCACGGTTCGCTTCAGGGTTTTGCCCGCAGTGAGGAGATTGCCTCCTCCGAGGCTCCGGCATGGAAACTTGTCGAGGGGATAAACCGCGTGCTTGCCGAAACTGATCCGGCCAACACTGACCTTGCGTCGCGATGCCTTCCGCAGAATCTCACGACAACGGCTCTGAAACGTGTCAACATGGCTCTCCGCTGGTTGGTGCGCAACGATGGTATCGTCGACCTCGGCGTGTGGGATGTCATAAATCCCTCGCAACTGTTCATTCCGCTTGACGTGCATGTGGGCGACATCTCCCGTGAGCTCGGACTGCTGACCCGCAAGGCCAACGACCGCCGCTCGGTCGATGAGGTCACCGCCCACCTCCGCCGCTTCAACCCCACCGACCCGACCATCTACGACTTCGCCCTCTTCGGCATCGGCATGAAACTCTAACCATCCAGTGCAATCTGCGGGAAGGGTACGGAAAGGTACATAAGGACAAAAGACGCTATGTTTGCCGGTGAATTCGGACGCTGGCCAAACATGGAAAAGGTTTT
>CANCXM010000061.1 GCA_947381945.1 uncultured Muribaculaceae bacterium | reverse complement strand
GCGGAAAGACAGGGATTCGAACCCTGGGTTCCCGTAAGGGAACAACGGTTTTCGAGACCGCCCCGATCGACCACTCCGGCATCTTTCCTTTCAGTCGTTATTTTGTTGATTTTTGTTTTCAACGGTGCAAAGGTAGGAAAAATTTTTGAATCATGGCCTACAATCTTCCAAAAAATCTTTACCTCCCGCGCTGAAAACGACTGAAAACCGAAAGCTACATCTGATTCAATCCTCAAAACGGCAATTTTTTCCTTGGAAAAGCATCAATAAACGACCCCGGTGTGGCATTGTAGATGCTACATCCACGCACCTTGGCGTATGCCGCAAGCTGATGGTAGGACTTGAAAGCAAGGTGGAAACTGAGAAGAATATCGTGGAGGCGCACGTCGCGATACACCGACGCCACCCTCTTCTTCTCCTCCGCATTATCCTTGTAGAAATGTGGCTGTATGCTCACCACCTCATTGTCCTCAGTGACGCTCAGTGTCGTCAGCCAGCCGTGGTCCGCTCCGGTGAGATAGATTTCCTTGAATCCTGCCCGCATGGCCGTCATGATTGCCGGGACAAGCACATTGCGGGGGCGTGGCATTGCAAGACCTCGGTCATAAAGCATCATTTCAAGCCACTCGAAGCCCTCGGCTCCCACAAAGTTGAATGTCTCAACCCTGATGTTAGGATTGCTTATTCCAAGATTCTCCGCGCTGTGCCCGACGGGGACATAGAGCGTCATGGGCCATGCGGTTTCCGAATTCAGACGTGAGAACAAGCGCTCAACATTGGGATCCGACTTCCGGCCCTCAAAAAAATGTGGATCGGCCATGAGATAGAAATCCGGTCGAAGCCGGGTGAATTCCTCGGCATTGGCCGCAAAATTCAGAGCCATGGTGACGCTTCCGGCCAATTCAGGCAGGTCGGACTTTATCACCTCGCCAAGCGAAGGACCATTGCCCATGATAATCAGCGGTTTCCCCTCAGCAGCAGCCTTTGCTTCACCGATGTTGCATGGGCGCGACTGGAGTGCGACTTTTATGAGGCTTTTGGCCGATGCTCCGAGCCGTGAGCCGAAATCCGATAGACGGTCTGATGCTTTCATGTCGCAAATTTACACTTTTCCCACCCATTGCGCAAATTTCCACACGGATGATACTCACACTTCAAACAAACGATGACAAAAAAACGAGACCCTCGGCTTCCCGCAGATGGGGATGCCGACGGCCTCGTCGCTAAATGTGTGTCGAGGATTCCTTGCCATGTCCTCACGAGGACTGTATAAAGGAGACTTCCTCAATGTGTGTGATTCAATGTATTAGCGGATAATATATCGTTGAGCCGGTTGCAAAAAACCGGACCGTATTGTCAAAATTCCTTTCTGTCTGTTATTTTTCAAGTTCGATTCTTGCGCTGCCAAACACATTCAGATCCAGCTTGTCAGCGATTTCCTTGATGGCACGTGCGGCCTTCATCGGGACACCGGCCTCATTAAGCTCGGGAGAGAATGCGGCGATTGAACCGAATCCCGGAATGACGGTGATGAAACCACCTCCGAAGCCCGACATGGCAGGCACACCGGTGATAATCATCCATGCCTTACCGACATGTTTCGGACCCTTGGCAGCCATCATGGCGCAGATGGTTGCCGAAAGCGAACCGTCAAACGCTACTGCGTTTGTCGCAGGGTTAACACCGTCGGCTGCGATTGTCGCACCCATCTCGGCAAGCTGCTCAGTGGTCACGAGCATCGAGCGCAAACGGTTGTAAAGATTGATTGATAAGGCAGCGTCGTCATAAAGCTCATAGCCTGTCTCGGCAAATGAATTCACAAGGTTCTTCTCTTCTACCCTCTTCTGAGTTGCTTCATAGAGACCATCGTCAAGCACGGGCGACGACCCCATCAACTCTATCATAAGGTTGGAGAGGATTTCCATCTTGCCGTCGAAGTCACCGACAGGTTCCAAAAGACTTGCCGCACGGACACCCTTGGCGTGCATACCTTTGACGCGCTGCTGAGGTTCTTCGGGCTTTGTGCCGCAACCGCAGCCACAACCCTTGTGACCGAGCCCCATCTTGCTGACAAGGTCCCGGACCTTCATCTGGGTAAGCAACTGTATGGCTATAGGCAGACGCGCGATCGCACCCATCGCAAACGGTGTCTGGCTATGGCCGACATCAAACTTCGTTCCGTCTGTCAGGCGGACCGATATGCCGAACATGCCTTGGTTCATATCAGCGACTTTCTTGCTGGGTGCACCTCCGGTATCATTCTTGTGGTTATCGTAAGCTTCTTGAACGGTCGATTTTAAATCTGTAAGTTTGATTTTTCTATCCATAATAATTCTTTTATTTTTTATGGCGCCTGTGTCATCCAATCTTGACATAAACCCATGTTCATTATTAGATTCAGTGTTATAACCCCTTTCCGTCTGTTCATGTTGGCCGATTTATGAAAGCTTAGCCTTATTTATCACTTGTTAGTGGCCCATATTCCAGAGTCAGGCTGAAATACTACACGAAATGTTACCTGATATATCACCGGAAATTTTATTTGTGGCTGTGAATCAACTTTTCGGCCTAAAAAAATGTTTATAATTCTAAACGAACACAAATTCCAAACCTTTTTCATTTTCTATTTTATGAAGCGTCACGAAAAACTCATCCTGATTCCTCTCCTGTTGTTTTTAATGATTATCGGTGCGTGTTCCAACAGCGTATGGGACGAAGTTCCCTCGCCGATCACCTCGTTTATCGAGCAGTACTATCCCGGAAGTGGTGTGAAGTCCTATTCACAAAATTCCGATGGCTATAAAGTGAAAATTACCAATGGCGCTTCCCTCGCATTTGACACCGAATATTCATGGACATTCATTGACGGCAACGGTGTCCGTCTCCCGGAAGTCCTTGTCTACAATCAGCTTCCCCCCGCGCTCTACAACTATCTCCAGGGCATCGAGCAACAAGCAGATGTCTATGCGATGAACCGCGACGCTACATACTATAAACTCACCATGCACGACACCATCATCGTCTATGAAATCACCACCGGCAAAATCTCCTATCCCGATGGCAAGACCATCACCGGATAAACAATTCATGAACCGGCAAAAACCCGGAAAGTCAAAAATACCAAAAGCCAAAAAAGTCAAAAATCCAAAAAAAGAATAAAGAGAAGGCAGAGTCCCATTTTTGCAAATAACAGCAAAATGAACTCTGCCTTCTCTTTGTCCTATTGGCCCTATTAGTCCTATTAGCCTTATAGGCCCTATCAGCCCTTTAAACAAACTGCCCGACCAGCACCAACGCAATCAGCCCGGGAGCAATCCACTTCACAATAAATGCAATAACCCCGAAAGTATGCGAGGTCAGCGTCCCGTGATTGGTCAGCTCATTGCGGAAGAATTTCCTCGGCGCCACCCAGCCCATATAGATGCAAAGCAGAATACCGCCGACAGGCAGCATGATATTCGTAGCCACAGTGTCGAGAAAATCAAAAATCGTCAGACCGAATATCTTGAAATCGCTCCATGCCCCGACTGAAAGCGAACAGATGGAACTTAGGATGAAAAGCGGAGCCACAACGGTGCAGACAGCCCTCTTTCTCGACATCTTGAAATGACACTCCATGAACGCCACTGAAACCTCGGCAAGCGAGATGGTCGATGTGAATGCCGCGACTGAAAGCAGGAGGAAGAAGAGCGACGACCAGAAAAGCGTTCCTCCCATCTGTGCGAAAATCTCAGGCAGGGTGATGAACACGAGTGCCGAGCCTGCCAGATTGTGGTCGGCAAGACCGAAGGTCATCACGGCGGGGAAAATGATAAGACCCATCAATATCGCTGTTCCGAGGTCGAGGAGGGAGACAGTGACCGCCGTGCGTGTTAACTTTGTGTCGGCGGGATAGTAACTTGAATATGTCACGAGAATACCCATCGCAAGGCTGAGCGAGAAAAATGCCTGTCCGAGAGCGTTGACGACAGTCTTGGGGGTGAGCGCCGAAAAATCCGGATTAAGGAAGAAAGCCACACCCTCGCTTGCCTTCGGCAGTGTCAGCGACACTCCACAGAATATCAGCAACAGCACGAATAGTATGGGCATCATGATGTTGGACATCTTTTCGATTCCTTTCTGCACACCTTTGAGCAGCACGAACAGGTTGGCGGCTATCATGACGAAAGTCATGATGAGCGGGCGGTAGGGCCCCGCGACGTATGAATTCATCTTTGCGCTGAACAGTTGTTCCTCACCTTCTATAGTCCCGAGAGTCGCACCACCTTCCGGAGCGTAAAGATTACCCGTTATTGATTGCACGAGATATTCAAGAGTCCATCCGGAGACAACCATGTAAAACGAAAGAATCAGATATGAGGCAAGTATGGCAAGCGCGCCTACCATCCACCAGCCCTTTTTATCGGGGGTGACATTGCGGAACGCTCCGGTAGCGTCAGAGTTGCCTCCGCGTCCGAGCGAGAATTCCGCCGTCATGACGGGAATGCCGAGAAGAAACACACAGGCTATGTAGATGAGTAGGAAGACGGCGCCACCGTTGGCCTGCGTCTCTGCAGGAAAGCGCCAGATATTACCAAGTCCGACAGCCGACCCCACGGTGGCCGCAACAAGACCGATTTTAGAACCGAATTTTACTTTTTGTGACATTTATAATCTCTTTTTTATCTATTGTAATCGTTTGTAATTTATCTATCTATAATCTCTTCTTGCAGGTCTCTAATCAACGAAACCGCAGCAGCCCGAAAGCCCTGCAGTTTCATCGTAATTTAATTTACATTACCAACATTTTACCTTGTAGGAACGCGCAGTAGCGCGTATGCCGGATGACCTTCGATTGAAATAGTCATAATGACATGGCTATACAAAATCCCATTGTAGACATGCCAAATGACTTTATGCTATCAGCCGAACTTTGAAATCTTCCTCAACATCGGCTCATTGAGAATCTTGATCTTTCGTCCGTCGACAACCAGTATCTTCTCGCTACCGAAGTTCGAAAGTGTACGGATGGCATTGGAGGTAGTCATGTTCGACAGATTGGCAAGATCCTCGCGCGCCATGTAGATTTTGAGCGTCATGTTGTCGTCCTCCTCATAGCCATAGTTGTCGCGGAGCACCAATAAAGCCTCTGCAAGACGGGCACGGATATGCTTCTGGGTGAGGTTGACAATCTTTGTGTCGGAGTTGCCGAGGTTATGCGAAAGTTCGTGGATGAAGAACATGGCGAGGCGGTTGTTCTTGCTTATCATTTCCTCAACAAGACTCATGGGAAGAGTTCCGAGTACGGATTCTTCAAGAGTAGCCGCGCTCGAAACATAACGTTCGCCTGCAAAATATGCTCTATAGCCGAAATACTGTCCGGGATTGACAAGACGGAGTATCTGGACGCGACCGCCCACACCGTCCTTATACTTTTTTACCTTGCCGTCAATGAGAGCCCAGAGATACTCCGGTTCGTCACCTTCAGCATAGATTATCTTGTTTTTCTTATAGTGGTGTATGGTAAAATTATCAATCAACTGGCGCTTCTCCTCGTTGGTGAGAAGCTTCCAGATTTCCGTGAGTTCTTCGGTAAGGATTTTATATATTGTACTTTTTATCATAACCTGTGCCGTGCAACTATGTTATATAGCACGCAAATTTACCAACTTAAATTGACAACTGCCTCATAATCGGGTTAAAAAATCTTAATGTTTATTTTTTGCTTCTTTTTTATGGCAATCTGCTCCTCCCGACCTCCAAAAACTGGCAATTTGCTTCGGCATCGATGGAGGGTCTTGGCCGGAAGGGCACAGAAGGTCATAAGGTCAGAAGATACAAAAGAATTTTATTATGAAATGATGATAATGTCCATTTATATCAGCTATAATTGTTCACTATATAGCCATCATGTCTACGATATAAAATAAAAAAATCTTTTGTATCTTCTGACCTTATGACCTTCTGTGCCCTTCCGGCAAGAGTCGGTTATATGGCTATTTCCGGTTGTAGAACCGGAGGACGCGGTTGCGCAGGATGAGTTCATATTTGGCCTGTACCTGCTGGGCAAGGGTCGTGATATAGTCAGAGCGTGTCTGTTCCCATTCGGTCGCGTTGGCCTTGCCGTAGGTGTACTTCTCGGTCATTGCATCGAGCGCAGCTTTTGAAGCATTGACCGCAATCTTTCCTGCCTCATACTTCTTCTCTGCCCCGAGAGCCTGCTGATAGGCCAGACGGATGGAGCGGTGAAGCTGACTTTCCTGCTGAGCGACCTGAATCTGTGCGGAAAGCTTCCTTGCCTTGGCCTGACGGACTTGATTTCGCGTCGAGAATGCATCGAAAATCGGCACCTGTAGCGAGAATCCGAGGCTTTTCGAGAAGTTGTCGCGCATCTGGGAGCCGAACGACTTTCCATCCTCGCCTGAAACGGTATAATAGCTGCTGCCGAGACCTGCGCTGAAACTGAGTCGGGGAAGATAGCCGCTTTTCGCAAGGGTCATGGCATCGTCGGCTACCTTGACGCCCTGACGGGCGGCACGGATGGCGGGGTAGTTGGCAAGGGCGTTGTTGTAGACCTCCTCGGCGTTGAGCAGGGCCATGGTTTCGTCGTCGATGGGCTGCACATCGAATCCCTCGATGTCATCGAGTTCGAGTGCCTTGGCCAATTCGATGAGCGAAGTCTGAAGGTCGTTTTCCGAGTTCACGACCTGCACCTCGTTCTGTGCTACCTGAGCTTCGGCTTGAATGACATCCACTTCAGGCACCTTGCCGCCTTCGAGGAGGATGCGCTGACGGTCGAGCTGCACGTTGGACAAGCGCAGTTGCTCGCGGCTCACCTCAAGCATCTCCTTGTTGAAAAGCACCTGGAGATAGGAGGTGATGACGCTGAGTCTAACTTCGTCGCGCGAGGCTTCGGTCTGCAGTTCGGTCATGCTCAGATTTGATTTCGAGTATTTGAGCTGACGGATGTTGCGCAGCCCCTGGAAAATCGGGAGCGACATCTGCGCGTTCCACGAGAACATTGAAGTGTTGCGGTTGGCGTAGGTGTTTGCCGAGGTCAGACCGCGTCCGAAATCCCAATTCTGTCCGGCTCCTGCCGAGAGGTTTGGGAGAAATGCATCCTTGGCCTCTGTAACCGAAAGTTCACTCTGCAATTGGTTGACTTCGGCAGCCTTGATGTTGAGATTATGGTCGAGGGCATAGTTCACGCAACTGTCGAGGCTCCACGCCTCTGCACCGGCTGCATGGCTCATTCCGGCCATGACAATGATTGAAAATATGATGCGTTTCATCTTATGTAGTCGTTTTGTGAATGGTGTCGGATGTCAGTCGGCCTATTTGTTCTTGACGGCTGCGCCACGAAGTTTGACTTCCTTGTCGATACCGCTGTTGACCTGAATGTTGATACCGTCTGATGTACCTGTCGTAATCACTGTGCGCTCGAATTTC
Organism: uncultured Muribaculaceae bacterium; assembly: GCA_947381945.1. Classification (GTDB taxonomy): domain Bacteria; phylum Bacteroidota; class Bacteroidia; order Bacteroidales; family Muribaculaceae; genus Duncaniella. The sequence goes on along the minus strand of CANCXM010000061.1, from coordinate 1,048 downwards.
TGTTCGGGCAGACTGTCGGTCATGATATAAACGAATGTGCTGTCGCCCACCCATTCGATGACGCTTTCGGGAATGGTGAGCACATTCTCCGCTTTACTGAGGCTCACGGAGGCGTTCGCACTGTAGCCCGCGCGCAGATGCTGGCCTTCAGGCACATTGATTGCAGCCTTGATTTCAAAGGTGTTGGCGCCGTTGGTCTCCACACCCTTCGGGGCGATTAGCTCGATGACAGCATCGAGTTTGAGGTCGGGAAGCGCGCCGATTGAAATTTCCATCGGCTGACCGACTGAAAGCAGACCGACTTCGGTTTCGTCCACCTTACCTTCAAAAATGAGGTTGTTCATGTCGGCCACAGTCGCGATGGTGGTTCCGTCGTTCATCGTGTTTGCCTGGATTACAGAGCTACCGACCTTCACGGGCACGTCGAGCACAAGACCTGTGATTGTTGCGCGCACGAGGGTGTTACTCTCCTTGGCATTTGTTTTCGATACGCCTTCTTTTACGATTGAATAGGCATCCTCGGCAGCGTTCAGCTCTGCCTTGGCCTGAGCGAGTGCGGTGGCTGTATTTTCAAAATCCTCGCGGCTTATCACCTTCTTGTCATAGAGCAGTTGATTGCGTTCATGCTTCACCCGTGCGTCCTCAAGGCTGATTTTTGCGGTATTGACGCGCGAGAGAGCCGATGAAAGCTGACCCTCGTCGGGAACGACCTTGATTTTGGCGATAATGTCGCCGGTCTGTACCATATCGCCCTCCTCTACATTGATTTCGGAGATGATACCCGACACCTGCGGCTTGATCTCAATCTCATCGCGCGGCTCGATTTTACCTGTCAGCACAGTATTGCGCTCAATAGTCCCCGTGGTCGGACTGACAAGTTCAAACATCTCCTTGTCAGGCTGCGACTTCACGAAAAGATACACGAAAGTACCGATAAATATTGCGGCGATTACACACCACATAAAAATCCGCAAAAACTTCTTCATTGCTTTCTGATATGATTATGATTATTATTTTTTATGAATAGTTCTTTTTAATAGTTCTTTTT
>CANCXM010000060.1 GCA_947381945.1 uncultured Muribaculaceae bacterium | reverse complement strand
AGTTCTTTTTATATAATTGACTCTCTTCCTTCAAAAATCCAAAGCCTTTAATCAGCCCTTAAACAGTCATTAAAGTCATCAGAGACATCGGAGACATTAAAGTCTTCAGAGTCATTAAAGTCATCAGAGTTATTAAAGTCTTCAAAGCTACAACTCTCTATACTCTATACTTTAACCTCTATACTTTAAATACTACTTCTGGCTTAACGCCTCGATAGGCTTGATTCTCATAGCCTTTATGGCAGGAATAAGTCCCGCTGCGGTTCCGAGAACAAGGAAAGTCATGAGTATATAGACAGCTTGCATGAACGAAAGCTGGAAGGCAATCACTCCGCGTTCGTCCGCGAAAATATGTTCGGCTCCTGCAAGCAGGATAATGGCGAAACAGATTCCCGCAACACCGGCTATGGTCGTCAGCACCATACTCTCCGAGAGAATCTGGATGATGATGTCGCGCGGTTTCGCTCCGATCGCACGGCGGATACCAATTTCATGTGTGCGCTCACGCACGATAATCCACATGATATTGCCCACGCCGATGATACCTGACAGAAGCGTTCCTGCACCGACTACGAGGGCGAGCAGCGTTATGCCGAGAAACACATTGTCGACCATCTTGAACTGTTCCGACACGTCGAAGTAATACATCGCTCCTTCATCGTCCGGTGCGATGGGATGATTGCGTGCAATGAGCCGTCGGACGGTCTTTTCATAATCATCCGGCGCATAGCCGCTCTTGAACGTCATCATGAACATCCCGACCTTCGTGCCGAGGTTGTAGTTGGCGCGCATGGAGTTGTAGGGGATGATAATTGACTCGTCGAGTTCCGCACCCATGCGGATTTCAGAGGTCTGTCCGGCAATGCCGACAACTTTATAATATATGCCGTTGAGCGATATTTCCTTACCGATTCCCGACTCCTTGCCGAAAAGTTCATCCGCCGCCTTCTTGCCAACGACGCATACTTTTCGCGAACGTGTGTTGTCAGCCTCGTTTATGAATCGTCCCTCATAGATTTTAGGGACGAAAATCTTGTCATAGTCGCTCTCGACTCCCGTCAGCATCGCATTGGTGCTGTTCTGTCCGTAGAGCGCGTTGGCCCAGAGATTGTTGACTGCCGATGATGATTCTATTTCCGGCACGGCACGTCGGATATTGATGATGTCCTGCAAGTTGAGTTCGAGCGACATTCCCTTGTTGAAACCTGCGTAGGGCTTTGTGGTGCGTCCGGGAAAGACTATCGCCACATTTGTCGCGAATCCCTCGAAATTCCGGCTCATGAAACTTTTCAGTCCCTTCGAGCCTCCCATGAGCATGGCGAGGATGGCCGTGCCCCAGAAGATGCCGAACGCCGTCATGAACGTGCGTGTCTTGTTCTGGGCAAGCGTGGTGCCTATCTCGCGCCAGTTTTCTATGTCAAATATAGGATTTTTCATTGTTAATAAAACGTGATTGAGTGGAGAGTGACCTCGCTGTTATTCATCGCGGAGGGCTTCGACGGGTTTGATTTTCAATGATTTCATTGCGGGGAAGAGTCCGGCGAAAGCTCCTGCGATTATGAGCACGACTGTCACCTGGATGGCTATTGCGATGTCGACCGTCGGGTCCTTCAGCGGTGAGCGCTCACCTCCGGCTGCAACAAGCATTCCGATACCTTCCGAAACGAGCATACCGAGGACAATGCCGACATAGCCGAAAAGCGTGGTGATGGCAACACTTTCAAGTATAATCTGACGCAGGATGCTGCGCGGTTTTGCTCCGATGGCGCGACGGACACCGATTTCATGGGTGCGTTCGCGGACAGAGACAAACATGATGTTGCTCACACCGACAATACCCGAGAGCATGGTCAGCAGACCGATTATCCACACGGCCATTCCTATCGCACCCATTGCCGTCGAGGTGGTCAGATAGTCAGAGAATCGGTTCCATATCCAGAGCGAACCGTTGTCGTCCTCCGCGAAAGTGTGCTGGCGGCCGAGTGTCGAGCGGAAACCTTTTTCCGCGTTCTCGCTTTCTTCAAGAGTCTTGACACCACTGAGTTTGACAGTGATATTGTTGACTTTATCCGACCCACCGCTCATCGCGCGGGCGGTGGAGTATGGAATATACACATCCCTGCGCCACTCCTGCTTGTAGGTGCCCACGACTGTAAACGACAAATCACTTATCTTCACCAACTGCCCGACCGGGTCCTTGTCGCCGAAAAGCGTCTTGGCCGACTCCTCGTTGACCACCACTACGCGGCGGCGCTGATTGATGTCGTTCTGGTTGATGAAACGTCCTTTCGTCATGTCAAGGCCACTGTTTCTCACCTCCGATGGATAGACACCACGGTAGCCGTCGGTCAGATAGTCCTTGGAGCTTGTCACTTTGGCGGTGTCGTTGGAAATCTGGGCGATTACCTCCGACAGGACGTTCGCATTCTGCGATTCGAGCACCGCGATGTCGCCATCCCTAAGCTGCACGCGGCGGTTTTCCTTCAATCCCTTATAGGCTTTCTGCGCGTAGCCCCCGCGGATCGACACCGTTTCAGTGTCGCGCTGTCCGAACATGGATTCCATGCCGTTGACAAGCCCACGCGAAACGCTCAGGAGCACTATGAGCAAGAATATTCCCCACGACACAGCAAACCCCGTCAGCGCCGTGCGCAACTTATTGTTGCGCAGAGTAGCCATTATTTCACTTGCAAGATCAAACATATCTCCTTGCCACTTTACTTAATACTTTATCCTTATTACTTAATACTTAAGAACACTTAGCACTTTATCCTTACTACTTAATCCTTGTAAAAATGGCCTCAAGCCATTTTTACTACACTATTCTTCCATCGACGATGCGGATGATGCGGTTGGTCTGCTCGCCGACACCAGGATCGTGTGTGACAATAACAATGGTCATTCCATCCGCATTCAGGTCGCGGAACACCTGCATAACCTCCTTCGATGTCTTCGAATCGAGCGCACCTGTCGGTTCGTCGGCAAGGATAATCGAGGGTTTGGTGATAAGAGCGCGGGCAATGGCCACACGCTGCTTCTGTCCGCCTGAAAGTTCGCTCGGAAGATGGGTAGCGCGGTCAGCCATGCCCATGCGTTCGAGCTGCTCCATTGCAAGCTTGTTGCGCTGACGGCGCGACACTCCGCGATAGAATAGCGGCAGTGCAACGTTTTCAAGCGCGTTCTTATAGTTAATGAGGTTGAACGACTGGAACACGAAACCTATCATATAGTTGCGCAGGTCGGCAGCCTTGTTCTCGCTGAGATCCTTGATGAGCACACCGTCGAGATAGTATTCTCCCGAATCGTAATTGTCAAGGATACCGAGAATATTTAGCAAGGTGGATTTGCCGGAGCCGGAAGCTCCCATGATGGAGACAAGCTCACCTTTGTCGATGGAGAGGTTGACGTCCTTAAGTACATGCAAAGGCACTGCGCCGGGGTAGGATTTATTAATATCTTTCAGGCTTATTATCATAGTTGAATCTTAGAGGATTGATGGAAACTGTTTACACTCAATTAGACGCAAGCCGTCTAAAATAGTTACACATTTGCAGGAAAAAATCTTATAAATCCTTATCTTTGTAATGGAAATCAGCCTGATTGTCGGCATGAACACTTTGTCCGACAATGACTTAACGGCCCATATCATAACTAATGTTAAATTTGACACAACCATCATGAAATTTATATCCTGGAATGTCAATGGCCTGCGCGCGGTATGCGGCAAAGGCTTCAACGACATATTCGCGTCGCTTGATGCAGATTTCTTCTGCCTGCAGGAAACGAAACTCAGCCCGGGTGCGCTTGAACTCGAATTCGAGGGCTATAAGTCCTACTGGAACCTCGCTGACCGAAAAGGTTATTCCGGCACTGCCATCTATACACGCCACGAGCCGCTCAATGTGACCTACGGCATAGGGGTCGATGAACATGACCACGAGGGGCGCGTCATCACCCTTGAAATGGACGACTTTTTCCTCGTCACCGTCTACACTCCCAACTCTCAGGGTGAGCTTGCCCGTCTCCCCTACCGCATGGTGTGGGAAGAGGCATTCCGCGATTATGTCGCGAAGCTCGATGCCGTGAAACCTGTCATCATCTGCGGCGACATGAATGTGGCCCACAAGGAAATAGACCTGAAGAATCCAAAGACCAACACCAGCAATGCCGGTTTCACCGACGAGGAGCGCGGTGAGTTCTCTAAGCTTCTCGAACAGGGTTTCATCGACACTTTCCGTGCCATCCATCCGGATTTGCGGGATGCCTACACATGGTGGAGCTACCGCGCGAGGGCAAGGGAGAAGAACGTCGGGTGGCGTATCGACTACTTCCTCATCAGCTCGCGCCTCGCTCCGCGCCTTGCGGATGCCAATATCCGTGCCGACATCCTCGGCTCAGACCACTGCCCGGTCGAGCTCTACCTGAAATAACCCCACCAAAAATCACTCATCCACAAGAGGGTAAAGCCGGAAGGGCACAAAAGGACAAAAGGGCAAAAGGGACATAGTTTTTATTAAACAGAGAATATTGAATTAAACTTATTCAATCTCGAATAATAAAAAACTATGTCCCTTTTGCCCTTTTGTCCTTTTGTTCCCTTCCCCTTATCAGGTATGGGCTATTCTAAACATCAGGAATTAGATTTTAACCTTGATGGTCTTGAGGTCTTTGGCGGCGCTCGACGAGCCAACCATGAGTTCATATTCACCGGGGACGACACGCATTTCCTGAGCGGCCTCGTCCCAGTTCTCGAAGAGATTGCGGGGGAAATCAATCTCCACATCCTTGCTTTCGCCGGGAGCAAGATCGACGCGGGCATAGCCGCGCAGGGTCTTGTTGGGACCGGCAGTGTCGGCGGGACGGCGCATGTAGACCTGCACGATTTCAGTTCCTTCACGCTTGCCGGTGTTCTTCACACGAACCTTCACCTTGTCGTTCTTGTAGGTCGGCTTGGAGATGTCGAAAGTGGTGTAGCTCAGACCGTGACCGAACTGATAGAGGGGTTCCTGCTTCATGTAGCGGTATGTGCGTCCTGCCATCAGGTAATCATCAAAACCGGGGAGCTGCGAGTCGTCCTTATAGAAGGTGACGGGGAGTTTGCCCGAGGGGTTGTAATCACCGAAAAGCACGTCGGCTATGGCATGACCGCCCTGCTCACCGGGATACCATGCCTGGAGGATGGCATCGCAGATTTCATTTTCGGGAGTGAGAGCAACGGCACTACCGCTGCAGTTCACCAACACAATCTTCTTTCCGGCTTCGTGGAGCGCGCGTAGGATTTCACGCTGAGGAGCAGGAAGCTCGATAGAGGTGCGGTCACCATTGTCAAATCCGGGTTCGCGCACACTGGCTTCCTCGCGTTCGTAGGCAGGCGAGATACCGCCGACAAAAATCACGACCTCGGCATCCTTGGCCTGTGCGACAGCATCGGCAGGAGTTACATCGCGGGTGCGGAGGATGTCAAAATTGAGGGTCGCGTCGTCCTCAAGCTGCATGTAGTCCACCTGAATGTCATATTTCTGTCCTTTCTTCACCTTGAATTCGCGTTCGCGGAAGTTCAGCGGATCGGTTTTCCAACGGTTGTGGACGGTATCGCCGTTGATGATGATGCGCAGACCGTCGTCGTTATTGTAGACCATGTTGAGGGTCTCGTCGCGGTCGGCAACATAGCTACCCTTGATGCTTGTGGTGAAGTTGGTGAGGTTCACACCGGGTGCGAAGACGGTGTTGCCACCGTTGTCAAGCTGAATGGGGGCGGTGTAGATGGTCTCTACGACGGGTGTGCCCTCCATAGTTGTATTGTTCCAGTAGGCGGCTTCCATGCCCTGACGGCCTTTTGTGTCCCTCATGCTTCCAAACACGCTCTCGCGGTCGGTCATCCGTGTGACGGCACAGGCGCGGCTGTAGGGGAGCTGACGGCCTGTGCGGGCATTCAGACCCTCGAGTGCTGTGACGGTGTGGCCGGGCTGACCGTAGTAGATACCCCACATCATTGTGGAGTCAGCAGCGTTCGGGCCCATGACCATGATGTTTTTCGCGTCAGGCGAGAGGGGAAGGATACCATTGTTTTTCAGAAGCACCATCTGTTCGCGTCCCATCTTGCGGGCAAGGTCGCGATGCTCCTTGGAACTTACAACACTCATCGGGATAGAAGTCCAGGAAACGAGCGAGTCGGGGTCGAAATCACCGAGTTCGAAACGGCCTTTGAGAAGGCGTTTCACGCTCACGTCGATGTCCGATTCCTTGATGTCGCCACGCTTGACGGCTCCGGGAAGATTCTTATAGACACCTCCACATTCAACATCCGTGCCGCTCAACACACCAAGAGCAGAAGCAGCCTTGGCATCTTTCGACACCTCGTGGCGACCCTCACGGTAGAAGTCACCGATGGCACCGCAGTCGCTCACGACGAGGCCGTCGAAGCCCCACTTGTAGCGGAGGATGGAGTTGAGAAGCTTGTCAGAACCGCAGCAGGGTGAGCCTTCAAAGCGCTGATAGGCACACATGACCTGCTGGACGTTGCCATCCTGCACGAGCATCTTGAACGCGGGGAGATAAGTTTCCCAAAGTTCACGCGCGGGGAGATTCTCGATGTCGAAACGGTGACGGGTCTTCTCCGGTCCGCTGTGGACAGCATAGTGCTTGGCACATGCGTGAAGCTTGTAATATTTGTCAGTACCGTCGCCCTGCAGACCTTTGACCACTCGCAGACCCATGCGTCCGTTCATATAGGGGTCCTCGCCGTAGGTCTCCTGGCCACGTCCCCAGCGGGGATCACGGAAAACGTTGATATTCGGTGTCCAGAACGAAAGACATTTGTATTTCCCGACCTTGCCTTCCTTGCGGGCGAGGGTGTTCTTTGCACGGGCTTCATCGCTGACAGCGGTAAACACTTCTTCAATAAGGTCGTCGTCAAAGGAAGCAGCCATGCCGATACAAGAAGGGAACACTGTCGCAAGACCGTTGCGGCCTACTCCGTGGAGAGCCTCGCTCCACCAGTCGAATGCCGGAATGCCAAGCCGCTCGATAGCCGGCGATGAGTTCATCATCAGCTTGCTTTTCTCTTCGAGCGTGAGGCGCTTGCAGAGGTCCTCTGCGCGCTCCTCGGCCGACAGTGAAGGGTTCTGATAGGGAAGCAGTTGCGCAGACATTGTCACAGGCAATCCCGCAAGGAGCGCAGCCGCGAAAAAATACTTAAGTTTCATGGATTCTATAAAATGATAATGATGTTTTACTACGTTATTTATATGCAAAGATAGCTTAAAAAAGTCGAAAAACCAAATCCTTAGAGAAAAGCAAATTTGGCAGTTACGAGTTTTATTCGTACTTTTGTGCTATCTTAGATACAATATCATTCCTCTGAATCTAAATCAATCAAACATCTCATACCTTAAACCGGAAAATGAAAAAATTAAAGCTAATGCTCGCAGGCGTACTGTTGGCCACTTTCGGCTCGGTTTTCGCCTCAGCAGCCCCCGCAAAAAAAGCTACTGAAACTCCCAAGCATTACTCCGAGTGGCTGACTCGCTCCGAAATGCAGCGCGTCCCCCAAAGCTACATGCTCGACTTCTCCAACCGTCCGAAGTGGAGCTATGTGATGGGCATCGAGCTTGAATCAATGCTCGACACCTATCTGCGCTACGGCGGTGACGACATCAAGGACTATTGCATCCAGTACACCGACACCATGATTTCGCCCGACGGTGTCATCCGTGGCTATAAGCTCCTTGACTACAATCTCGACAACGTGCGCACAGGCCACTTCGTGACCCGCATGTACCAGCACTTCCCCGAGAACAAGAATCTCAAGGCCATGAACACCCTCATGCGTCAGCTCGAAGAGCAGCCCCGCACAAAGGAAGGTGTCTACTGGCACAAGGCAATCTACGCCTATCAGGTGTGGCTCGACGGTATCTTCATGGGTCTCCCCTACCGTGTGCTCACCGCCTCGACCATCTACACTCCCGAACTTGCCAAACCCATCTATGATGACGCAGTTGACCAGGTGAAGAGCACCTACGACCGCACCTACGATCCCAAGACCGGCCTTAACCGCCACGCATGGGACGAGAGCCGCGAGATGTTCTGGAGCGACAACGAGACCGGCCTCTCACAGCACTGCTGGGGCCGCGCCGAGGGTTGGTATACAATGGCACTCGTCGAGCTTCTCGACGTCCTCCCCGAGGACTATGAGCGTCGCGGTGAGGTCATCGACCTTCTCACCCGCACTTTCGACAACATCATCAAGTGGCAGGACCCCAAGACAGGTGTCTGGTATCAGGTGATGGACTCTCCCGAACGTGAGGGCAACTATCTCGAATCGACCTGCTCATCAATGTTCGCCTATTCGCTCCTCAAGGCTGCCCGCAAGGGTTGGGTGAAGGATCCCAAATATCTTGAGGCCGGCAAGAAGGCCTACGAGGGCATCATCGAAAACTTCATCCGCGAGGATGCCGACGGCACCATCTCGCTCACCGACTGCTGCGTTGTCGCAGGCCTCGGCCCGGGCATCAGCGATGCAGTGCTTAAAGCTGCTCCCAAGGTGAAGGAAAACAAGCGTCGCGACGGTTCATACGCCTACTATCTCAGCGAACCTATCCGCGACAATGACGCCAAGGGTGTCGGTCCGTTCATCTGGGCTTCGCTCGAAATGGAAGATCTCGGCTACAATGTCGATTCTTTCAAGAAGGCAAGAAAGAATGCTGCAAAGAAATTCTCAAAAAAGAAATAATCCCAAACTCTGCTAATACAAAGTAAGCATTGAAAGTACTGTCTTAGGGACCCCCTGCCTAACATAAGGGATAACTTTCAAACGGAAACCCTCCACCCCCAAAATGTCTTCCAAATCGGAGGTAGGCCTTACAATCAGAGCCATCACCGATAGGCTTTCAATCGGAGTCATCTCCGGTCGGCTTTCAAATCGGAATCATCTCCGGTGAGCTTGCCTCACGATTGCCAAGCTATCCTCAGTCGGCTTTTATGCAAAAGCCCTCCTCCCGGTCGGTTTCCTGCGAATAAGAACTACGCCTGATACTTTCAATCATCTTACAAACCTAAACCCCCGTTGCCCCGGTCCCCGACCGTGGGCAACGGTTTTTTTATTATCGCTGTCCGATAAAAATTTTTAGGACATCTAAAAATAAGGGCAGGCACCTATTGCAGGAGTCAGCCCGATTTGGTTATTTCGTAGTCGCCAAACATAACCGAATAACCATGGGCAAAAGTAATCATTTTAGCGGACAGCCGTGGTGGCAAGCAGCCCAAGTGGATGAAACGGCTGCAGATCATAGACTCAACCACAATCACACTGTTCTCGAATCTGTTGTTAAAGGGAGTGGGAAGGCATCCCAAAACCGAGAAGAAGAAAGGTGGCCTCAGGGTGCACACAGTCATCCACGCCAATGAAGGCGTGCCGTCTGACATCAAATTCACATCCGTGGCCACAAACGACACCTTCATACTCAGGCCCTCGGCACTGAACAGGGGGGACATAATGGCAATGGACCGCGCCTATATTGACTACGAGAAGTTCGAGCAACTTACACAACGTGGTGTCATCTACGTCTCTAGAATGAAGAAATCGCTGAAATTCAGCATACAGGAAGACGTAATGTGGCAAAATGCCGATGGCCTTATGGAGGTTCGGGTGCAACATGTCACCTTCACAAAGGACAAGAAGGATGGCGGGACAATCACCCATCGTGCACGCATAATAACATATGCAGACGTGAAAAAGCGCAGGCTCATCCGTCTGCTTACAAATGATATGGACTCCGACCCGGATGAAATAATAGCCATATACCGTCAACGTTGGGAAATATAGCTACTCTTCAAGCAGATGAAGCAGAACTACCCCTTGAAATACTTCTATGAAGAGAGCACCAATGCCATCAAGATACAAATATGGGTCACGTTGATCGCAAATCTGCTTCTCATGGTCATGCAGCGTGGATTGACACGTTCTTGGAGCTTCTCCGGACTGGCGATGATAGCGAGGATAAACCTCATGTACTATGTGGAGTTCTACAGCCTGTTCAATCATCCTGAAAAGGACTGGGAATCAATACTTGAAGCGGCTGCCGGACTCCCTCCCCAACCCTCCCATTTTGACTAATGAATTTGGAAATCAATCGAGTAGGAGGTAAACACTAATCGTAGGTGTTTATCTCCTACTTTCGTGTTTACCGACCTCTCACACCACCGTACCTGCCGTTCAGCATACGGCGGTTCTTAACACGGATACAGTTTCTCGTAGTATTCCGTAAGAGTTGGATAATAGGCACGTTCCAAGTTCTTCTTGGATATGGCTATCGTCAGTATGGGACTATGGACGGTGCGCCAATAGCCCTTTCGGATGTTAGCCCACTGCCATGCCTGCCATTTGGCTATGCTACACCACTGCAGGTTCTTGAACCGTGTGCGAACTCGTTCCAACATTTCCATATACACATTCTTATGCGCTAACGTAACCATTTGTCGTGAAGTCATCTTGACTTTTTGAATTTGTTAATATGTTTAAGAAATATCACATGG
>CANCXM010000059.1 GCA_947381945.1 uncultured Muribaculaceae bacterium | reverse complement strand
TAAAAAATCAGATTTTTAGATTTTCGGTTCTTGCCGTAGAATTATAAAACATACTGACAATTCGATATGAGAGTCTGTCAGTTTCACCTCACTTTGTTCCACAGGTATCCTCAGGCAGATACCTGTGTTGCCACCCATAGTCCATCTCAAAAAACATAGGTTCCAAAGCCGTTTTTTCAATCTGCGCCAATGAAATCTCACTTTTCTCTACCTTGATGGCAGACGAATGCTCACCATTCTCGCCACCTGCAAGCGAAGCATTGAACTCCAGACGGAGTTTCATCGAGGCCGGACGACTGCCTTTCGCCTCTTTGAACTCTACAACTTCCACATATCCGTCACTGATTGCTACTGACGACAGGACTATGCACTTCCTCTGTAAATCCTCCGGGAGCGAATCATCGGGAAAATAGTCCTTACACGCCGGCATATAGACCACCTGCAGAGTTGCGACATCGCCCATTGAACGTTTCCACGGCAAAATCGGCTCATCCTCATCATATTCGAGAGTGGTCAGAGGATATTTCCGTCCTTTCTCCGGCAGCCCTTCTGTCACAAGAAAGCCGGAAATCCAAGTCCTGACACCGACTGTCTGAAATTGAGGCGAAAGGTCAAAAGTGAGATAAAAGCAACTGTCCGACAGCATGTATTGCGAAGTCTTCGGACGCGAATATGGCAACTCATCCTTACTGTACTTGCATTTCTTACCGTTGACGGTCAACTCAGCTCTATAGGCAGGCTTCAATTGACTTTCGACCGCCCGGACGTCGAGACCTCTCAATGTAATCCTGACAGTATCACCGGTGACTTCAATTGACTTCACATGATTTACCGATATACGCCTGAGATCTCCGTCGGTAAGTACATGTCCGCTGTTGGCCGAGACAAGAACCTTGCCTTTCCACGATGGCTGTTTCTCATCAAAGAGCGAACGGAAATCACTTGCAAACGCAAAACAGACGACAAACAGACACAGAATGACTGATACTATATTCTTTTTCATGGTTGATTTCAGTTTTGAGAATCATATCTTGATTTCAATTGTGTCACCGAATTTACGACTTTTTCTTTAGACAAGGAAATATTTTCACCCGGTCGTTTATGCCATCTGTGGCTACTTTTTTCAGATTTGATTCAAAAACCACTCCACACTGTTGCAAACAGGCTTCCGCTACATACAGGCTATTTTTTTCATCGAATATTTTTCCTACATTTGCATTCCAAACAACTGTCATCACAGAAATCAACAGCCATGAAAGGAATTGTTCTGGCCGGAGGCTCGGGCACGCGCCTCTACCCTATCACCAAGGGGGTCAGCAAACAGCTGCTTCCGATTTACGACAAGCCGATGGTCTACTACCCCATATCGACCCTCATGCTTGCCGGAATCCGCGACATACTCATCATCTCCACCCCTACCGACCTTCCCGGATTCAAACGCCTGCTTGGTGACGGTTCTGATTTCGGGCTACGCTTTGAGTATGCCGAACAGCCGTCGCCCGACGGGCTCGCACAAGCTTTCATTATAGGAAAAGAATTCATAGGCAATGATTCGGTCTGCCTCGTCCTCGGCGACAACATATTCCACGGAGCCGGTTTCACGTCGCTTCTCGAAGAAGCTGTAGCGACCGCGGAAACCGACGGCAAGGCAACAGTTTTCGGTTATTGGGTCAATGACCCCGAGCGATACGGTGTCGCCGAATTCGACAAGGATGGCAATTGCCTCTCCATTGAGGAAAAGCCTGAAAAGCCGAAATCCAACTACGCCGTCGTCGGTCTCTATTTCTATCCCAACAAGGTTGTCGACATCGCCTCATCCATCCGTCCCTCAGCCCGAGGTGAACTTGAAATCACAAGCGTAAACCAGACATTCCTCAACGACGGCGACCTGAAAGTCAAGACTCTTCCGCGCGGCTTCGCCTGGCTCGACACCGGGACCCACGATTCCCTCGCCGAGGCATCAATCTATGTCGAGGTCCTTGAGAAACGTCAGGGACTGAAAATCGCCTGCCTCGAAGGCATAGCTTATACCAAAGGCTGGATAAGCAGTGAGCAGCTTAAGGAAATAGCGCGTCCGATGCTAAAAAATCAATACGGACAGTATCTAATGAAACTGACACTTGGCCCTATTCACAATTTCAGCTAATTAACAGAATCCCTCACAACAACAACTAAATAAATTTAAAATCATGATCCACAGGTTTATTCTCAATGAAGTTTCATACTTCGGCCCGGGCGCACGCAAGGAGCTGCCCGAAGTTGTAAAGCGTCTCGGCAAATCCAAGGCCCTCATCGTCACTGATGCCGGTCTCGTGAAGTTCGGAGTAGCCAAAATGGTTACTGACGTGCTCGATGCCGCCGCTATCCCTTACGAAATCTTCAGCGACGTAAAACCCAATCCCACTGTGACCAATGTCAAGAACGGCATTGAAGCCTACAAGAAATCCGGTGCAGACTTCATCATCGCCATCGGTGGCGGTTCGTCAATCGACACCGCAAAAGCCGTGGGTATTGTCATCAACAACCCTGAATTCTCCGATATCGTATCGCTCGAAGGCTGCGCTCCCACCAAAAATAAGAGTGTGCCCATCGTAGCACTACCCACAACTGCAGGTACTGCTGCCGAAACAACCATCAACTACGTCATCATCGACGAGGAAAACCACAAGAAGATGGTGTGCGTCGACCCCAACGACATTCCCGCCGTGGCAATCGTCGATGCCGAACTCATGTACACCCTTCCCGCATCGCTCACAGCCGCAACCGGCATGGATGCCCTCACCCACGCTATCGAAGGCTACATCACCAAGGGAGCATGGGCGCTCAGCGACATGTTTGAGATCGAGGCTATCCGCATGATAAGCCGCAACCTCCCCACTGCTGTTGCCGAACCCTCCAACGCAGAGGCCCGCGACGCTATGGCAGTTGCCCAATACGTTGCCGGTATGGCATTCTCCAACGTGGGTCTCGGCCTTGTCCACGGTATGGCTCACCCCCTCGGCTCACTTTTCGACATCCCCCACGGTGTTGCCAACGCACTCCTTCTCCCGACCATCATGGAATGGAACATGCCAGCCTGTCTTGACAAATATCCCGCCATCGCCGAAGCAATGGGAGTTGACATCAGCGGAATGACCAAGGAAGAAGCCGCTCAGGCCGCTTGCGATGCTGTCAAGGCTCTTTCAATCAAGGTTGGTATTCCCCAGCATCTCGCCGACATCAACATCACCGAAAAGGACATCCCCGCCCTCTCTGAGCAGGCTATCGCCGATGTCTGCACCCCCGGCAATCCCCGCGACGTGACCATCGAGGAAATCGTGGAGCTTTACAAGAAAGTTCTCTAATTGACAGAACCATTTACTGAATAAAGTCATTTAAACAGATACGGAAGAAACAAACGGAGCGCTAAGCTGCATAAGTGAGTATCACGGTCAAACCGCCCGACACTTGCGTATGCCTCTTATCAACCTTTTGTTCTTCTGTATCTGTTTTTTACTAACCTGTCGTCAATCATGCGAATCCTTGTCACCGGCGGTGAAAGTTAGTTTACATACAATCGCAAAGTCCAGCCCAATCCTGCAACCGGAACCGGAGAAAAATTGCGCGGAATGTTATTCTAATTGTACTATGACAGACGTAATGACACCCGAGGAACGCAGCCGATGCATGGCTGCAATAAAGGGAAGAAACACCAAGCCGGAACTTATGGCGAGGCGTTTTCTTTTCGCTAAAGGTCTGCGCTACCGTGTGAACAACAGCAAGCTTCCCGGAAGTCCTGACATAGTATTCCGAAAATATAAGACTGCAGTCTTCATTGACGGCTGCTTCTGGCACGGCCACAAGGACTGCAAATACTTCCGTCTTCCCAAAACCAACATTGACTTCTGGCGACATAAAATCAACCTTAACATAGCCCGCGACTACCGTAACGATGTCGAATTGCGCCTATTGGGGTGGCGTGTAATACGCGTATGGGAATGCAACCTACGCAATCCTAAAGAACGCGACCACACCCTTGAAGTCCTCTACAACAACATCATCTCCCCCCACAACTGCGCATCCTACACCCTCACCGAAACACCCGCCGGCATCGCCGCCGAACCCACCGAAAGCTACGGGAAGAGATGATACGTTTCAATTCAAACGCATAACTGCAGCTACGGAAAGGCAAAGCCAACACGTTCTGCCGGCCTGCTTTCACATCGTGAACCTACCGGTTATTTCTTCCAGAATGTCGGTGTAAAGAGAATTAGGACTGTGAAGAGTTCGAGACGGCCAATCATCATGATAAGGGCGAGGAGCCATTTGCCTACGTCGGGGACAAGTTCGTAGTTGCCTCCGCCAGTCACTCCCGCTCCAAGACCGGTGTTGCTGATACATGAGAAGGCCGAAAAGAATGAATCAACCAAAGGTAGTCCGAGCGCACAAAGGATTACTCCGCCAACCATGATTATCATGACATACAGGCAGAGGAAAGCGATCACTTTGGCAACTGTCTCGTGAGGGATGACGCGACCGTTGACCCGGACGGTAAAAATATAGTTGGGATAAACGCAACGGACAATCTCATTGCGGCAATTCTTCAACAGATATATCAGACGGTCAATCTTCGCACCGCCACTCGTTGAGCCGGCACATGCGCCGAAAAACATCAATGCGAATACGAGCGAAAGAGCGAATGTACCCCAATTGGAGAAGTCCGGCACTTCATAACCTGTAGAGGTTATGGTAGAGACTATCTGGAACAGCGGATCGAGCGTGACGGATTTTATAGAGTAAGCCTGACCGTGGTAGAAGATAGCAATTACAAAGAGGATGTAGCACACAAAGATTATTCCGAGGTAGGCCCTGAACACATCATTCTTCCATATCGGCTTGAAATCACCGTGGGCTGCTCGGTAGAGGAGAACAAAACTGGTACCGCCGAGAAACATGAACACAGTCATTACAATCTCGATATAGACAGAATTCCAGGACTCGATACCATCGTCGGCAGTCGAGAAACCACCTGTCGACATTGTGCTGAACGCATGGCAGATGGCCTCGAATGTGTTCATCGGTCCTATGATAAGTAGCACGAAAAGCAAAGCAGTCAAGACGATATAAATCAGCCACAGACCCTTGGCAGTCTGCGAGATGCGCGGACGCAACTTGTCATGTGTGATACCGGTCACCTCCGCGTTGAACATCTGCATACCGCCTGAGTGATTGAGCATAGGAACCACTGCAAGAGTGAAAAGAATGATACCCATGCCTCCAATCCATTGCATCAGGCTGCGCCACATTATGACTCCGTGGCTCAGATGGCTGATGGATGTCATGACGGTAGCACCTGTGGTTGTGAAGCCTGACATTGCCTCAAAGAACGCATCGGAGACCGACATCGGTTGCCTGTCCATGAAGATAAACGGTATCATACCGAATGCCGAAAAGAAAATCCAGACGAGGGCCGTCAGCAGAAAGCCTTCGCGCTTTCCCATACGGGGATTTCGCGGACGGATGCCGAAAGTCATGACAGCACCGGCAACTGTAGTGACAACCATAGTCACAAGGAAACAGAGCCAATCCTTCTCACCGTAAACAAGGCACGTGGCCAACGGTACCAAAAGGAACAAGCCCTCGATTATAAGAAGAAGCCCGATGATACGAAGCACCACCGGGATATTAATGACTGTCGGTCTATATCTGAGCAGATTCATCATTTAAACAATTTTTCGACCTTATGGAGCAGACCGCTCAACGTGAACACCACGACGCGGTCGCCGGGTTCAATGACAGTGTTTCCGGACACGAGATAGCCCTTTCCATCACGGATAAGTCCGGCGATAGTCATCTCATGGGAGAGTTTTAGATCCTTCACCGGTGCACGGGTGATTTTAGACCCCTCGCTGGCGACAATCTCCGCAACCTCGGCATCAGCGAGAGCCATGCACTTTGAAGTGGATGTATCACGGTCAAGAAGCATCTGGAATATTCTCGATGAAGCAAGCAGCTTCTTATTTATCACAGTACCGATATTCAGACCTTCCGCCTCCGAGATAAACTGAAGATTCTCAACCTCGGCAATGGTCTTGACCACACCAAGTTCTTTAGCGGAAAGACAGGTGAGGATATTTGTCTCGCTACTGTCGGCAAGGGCGATGAACGCATCCATATCCCTTATGCCGGCATCAAGAAGAGCATCAGTGTCACGGGCATCGGCATTGATGATACTTGCATCCGGACATTTTTCCGAAAGACGCAGACAGCGTTCACGGTCAATGTCCATGATTTTTATATTGAACTCATCACCGGCCATAGCGCACAGTCTGATTGCTATACGGCTTCCACCCATAATAAGTATGTCGCGGATCTTGCGCTGCGTCTTGCCACAGAGAGCTACCAAGGAATCGACATGGTCGCGGGTGGTCATGAAGTAGACAATGTCGTTGACCTGAAGACGGTCAAGACCACCCGGAATGATGGTTTCATGATTGCGCTTGATGGCAGCGACGTGGAAACTGTGTTCGGTCATGCCCAGCTCCTTCAGCTGCATACCCTGCAAAGGAGCATTCTCCCTCAGTTTCACACCGACGAGAATCAATTCGCCATCGTGAAGTTCGAACCAATGACGCACCCAGTTATGGCGCAACGCCTGAATGATCTCAAGTGCGGCGAGATATTCGGGATAAATCATATCGTCGGCACCGATATGAGTGAAGAAGTCCTTATTGGCAGGATCCTTGAACTCATAGTTGTCAATTCTCGCAACGGTCTTTGATGCCCCAAGACTCTTTGCAATCGCACATGCTATGATGTTTCGTGTCTCAAACGGCGTGACGGCAATAAAAAGATCACAACCCTCCACACCCGCCTGACGGAGTGTGGCGAATGATGTTGGAGAACCCTGACACGTCAACAGATTATAATTGGAATCAAGCACAGAAAGCTTCTCACCGTCGCTATCGACAACAGTGATGTCCTGTTCTTCATTCGATAAGAGTTTGGCGAGATGGGTACCGACCTCGCCTGCTCCGGCAATAACAATCTTCATCGTGCGGATCAGTCTTTATTAGTAATAACAAGATTTCTGATGGTTTGATAGATTCCATCGACATCAAATCCACACAAATTTTTGAGTTGGGCAGGTGTTCCTTGCGGAATAAAGCGATCAGGAACGCCGAGACGGGTCACTTTGACAGGCGAACCAAGCTCTGCAAGCCCTTCGATGACAGCAGAACCCATGCCACCATCAACCACTCCATCCTCAATTGTTATAACAGGCACATCCATCTCTGCGACACGCCTGAGAATCTCAGGATCCATCGGTTTGACAAAAATCATGTCATAGTGGGCAATGGTCACGCCAAGTTCCTTCTCAGCCTTTTCGATGGCAGCGTCCGCATCCGAAGCCACAGGTCCGATGGTAAGCACCACAAGATCCTTTCCGTCTTTCAACAATTCACCCTTGCCAATAGGAAGAGTGTGCATTTGCTCTGACAGCTCCTTGTCGCCGTTGCCACGGGGATAACGGATTGCAAACGGGCCGTCGAAGCTCTCGGCCGTAAGCATCAGATGGCGGAGCATATCAAGATTGCGCGGAGCTGCAAGCGTCATTCCAGGAATCGCACGCAGATATGAAAGGTCAAATACACCATGATGCGTAGCGCCGTCTTCTCCGACCAGACCTGCGCGGTCAAGACAGAATGTGACAGGCAAGCCCTGTATAGCCACATCATGAATGATATGACTGTAGGCGCGTTGGAGGAATGAGGAATATATTGCCACGAATGGCTTCATACCCTCCTTTGCGAGACCTCCCGCAAAGGTGACTGCATGACCCTCTGAGATTCCGACATCAAAAGTGCGGTCAGGAAATTTATCCTGCAACTTTATCATCGATGTTCCGGAAGGCATGGCTGCAGTGACTCCTACTATCTTTTTGTTTCTTTCGGCAAGCTCCACAAGAGTCTTGCCAAATACATCCTGATATTTCGGAGCCTTCCGGGACTTATCCTTAATCAGATTTCCGGTGGCGGGATCAAATTTGCCGGGAGCATGCCAAGTGGCAGGATCAAGTTCGGCAGGCGTGTATCCCTTACCCTTGACTGTGCGCAGATGCAGTATCCGCGGACCGCTGAAATCCTTGATTTCATTAAGGACATTAATCACAGTCGGAAGGTCGTGACCGTCAAAGGGTCCGAAGTATCGGATATTAAGTCCCTCGAAAATATTCTGTTCCTTCGTTATAAGCGATTTCAGGCTATTATTGAAACGCATGATCATCCCCTTGCCCTTATCGGTGACAAGATGATAGCGACGAAGGAAGCGCGCGAATTTATAGCGCACATTGTTGTATGCCTTTGACGTTGTGAGATGAGCTAGATAGGAATTGAGCGAGCCGACATTGCGGTCAATCGACATATCATTATCATTAAGAATGATAAGCAGATTGGAATTGGCATTAGCGGCGTTGTTCAATCCTTCGAAGGCAAGGCCTCCGCTGATGGATGCATCACCGATGACAGCAACGACATTGCGCCTTGGATTCTCATTCTGCAAGGCACTTGCCACAGTCATGCCAAGGGCTGCGGATATTGAGTTTGACGCATGGCCTGCCGTGAAAGTATCATACTCACTTTCTTTAGGAGAAGGAAATCCGCTCAGACCGCCAAACGTACGGTTGGTTTCAAAATTGTCTCGGCGACCGGTAAGAATCTTATGTCCGTATGCTTGATGGCCGACATCCCACACTATGCGGTCATACGGAGTATTGAACACATAATGCAGTGCCACTGTCAGCTCAACAGCACCCATGCTTGAAGCAAAATGACCGGGGTGGGATGAAAGCGAGTTGATAAGAAACGACCGCAGTTCACCACAGACCTGAGGCAATTGCTCCACAGGCAGTTTACGCAAATCGGCAGGAGAGTCGATGCGCGACAATAGAGGATACTTATCGGTCTTTGTTTCTTTTTCCATTCTTAATATATTTCTTATACAGAGGAACCCACACGACAATTCCGGAAGCGATTATGACAAACGCCACCCAAAGGGTGAAAGGCTGCGAAGCCACCACCATATAACACAGCAGCAACCATAACACAGCAATAAATCCGAAACGTATCTTAGTGGATGTATCCATTTCTCTTACCTGCAAAAAAATCAATATCCGGTATAGCTGTGGGGCGAAAGTTTTTTCAACTCAGCCTTCACATCGTCAGAGACATCGAGAGTATCAATGAATACAGCGATACTTTCAGCAGTGACAGCCTCATTCTTGCGGGTAAGGGCCTTAAGAGTTTCGTAGGGTTTGGGATAACCTTCGCGACGGAGGACAGTCTGGATAGCCTCAGCCACAACGCTCCATGTGTTGTCGAGGTCGGCATCAATGGCAGCACGGTTCAGAAGAAGCTTTCCAAGACCCTTCATTGTGGAAGCCACTGCAATCAGAGTATGAGCCAAGGGCACACCGATATTGCGGAGGACGGTCGAGTCAGTCAGGTCACGCTGCAGACGCGAAACGGGAAGTTTGCTTGCAAGATGGCCGAAGACTGCATTAGCGATTCCGATATTGCCCTCCGAGTTTTCAAAGTCGATGGGATTTACCTTATGGGGCATTGCAGATGATCCAACCTCACCGGCCTTGATTTTCTGCTTGAAATACTCCATCGAAATATACATCCACATATCCCTGTCAAGATCAAGGATAATGTTGTTGATGCGTGCAAGCGCGTCGAAGAGCGCTGCGAGATTATCGTAGTTTGAAATCTGTGTTGTGTATTCCTCACGAACTATTCCAAGTTTCTCAGAAAGGAATTCAGCGCCGAACTTACGCCAGTCAATTTCAGGGAATGCACAAAGATGGGCATTGAAATTACCGGTTGCACCACCGAACTTACCTGAGATTTCCACAGCGTCAAGCATTGCAAGCTGACGGCGCAGACGATAGCTGAACACGCGGATTTCCTTGCCGAGACGGGTGGGAGATGCAGGCTGTCCATGAGTCTTGGCCAACATAGGGATGTCATACCATTCATCTGCACGAGATTCAAGATGCTCTATAAGCTCGACAATGCGGGGACGATAGACGTTTTTAAGCGCATCGGCAATAGACATCGGGACAGAAGTGTTGTTGATGTCCTGAGAGGTAAGGCCGAAATGAATGTATTCCTTATACTTTGCAATGTCAAGCTCGTCAAAACGTTCCTTGATGAAATACTCGACAGCCTTGACATCGTGATTTGTCACACTCTCGATCTCCTTAACCTTCGCAGCATCCTCTACCGAAAAATTAGTGTAGATTTCACGCAACTTGCCGAATAGTTCAACCGGGAAGTCTGAAAGTGCAGGTAAAGGTAATTCACAGAGTGCGATAAAATACTCTATTTCTACCTTAACACGGTAACGGATCAAAGCATATTCCGAAAAATATTCGTCAAGACTTTCACACTTTCCACGATAACGACCGTCAACCGGCGATATGGCTGTCAATTCAGTAAGTTTCATGTCAATCTCTTTGAGTGATGTTTGATAATGATATAGTAGATGCAAAATTACAAAAAAACTATGGAATAGGGGTAGAAAAACTCAGAAATGACATATTTTTATTCACATACAAATAGAAAGTCCGGACGAATACATATAAAAAAGACCGGAGCTGAGATGCTTTCGCATTTCAGCTCCGGTCGGTAGAGGGGG
>CANCXM010000058.1 GCA_947381945.1 uncultured Muribaculaceae bacterium | reverse complement strand
CCCAGGACCCCAACATTAAAAGTGTTGTGCTCTACCAGCTGAGCTAGCGAATCATTTTTGCTATTGATTTGTTGTGAACCGGCTTTGACAATCTCGTTTGTGGCAGCCCTTGTTCTCAAAAGCGATGCAAAGGTAGAGGTTATTTTTGAATTGTGCAAATTTTTAATCGTTTTTTTGCAAATAAAATGCAAAAATTAAGATTTCGGGTGTTTTTGAGGGCTTCATATCGGCTTTTACTCCCTATTGGCGAATACTAAATTAGCGATTTGTTGGAAAATGCTGCACAAACATGCGAGAAGCTCCTCCAAACACCAACCCTGTCTCCAGTGGCATAAACAAGAATCAAATATCCGAACAATATTTACTCTACCTCAACAAAAGTCTCTATAACGCATTCCGCATTAGCTTGAAGCAATATAACATATTTGTTATATGATAGTCCAATACACGAACGAACCTTACACCCAACTAACAAAAGCCGGTCCTCTCCCTCCCGCTTCCTCTCTCCCCCATTTCCTCACCATTCCGCTCTCCTGCTTCCCCCACTCTACTGCTTCCCCACTCTTCTGCTTCCATACTCTCCTGCTTCCATACTCTCCACACTCTCCACACTCTCCCGTTTCACACTCTCCCACTCCCCTGCCTTAATCTACCCAATCTGAAGTATATACCCTTTCTTCTTTATGGAAATGATAGCGACTGCAGGATCTGCCAACATTTTCCGGATATATGTGATCTGAACATTCAATGCCAACGAATTTGAATAGCTTGCATCGCCCCAGACGGTGTTGAGAATCACATCACGCTCAACAAGCTTCCCCTCATTACGGGCAAGAATCGATAGAATCTCTGTTTGACGGACCGACAGCGAATGCGTCTCGCCGTCATAGCTTAATGTCGAGAGATTCGGATGGAAAACCGTGTTTCCAAACCGATATTCCATTTCCTGGCTGACGAGATCGCTTTCAAACCGTTCGTTGATTTTAGCAATCAGCTCTTCCGGATAGAACGGTTTCGGGATATAGTCGTTGCCTTTCAGAGAGAATCCATACAGACGGTCCACCTTGTCCGTCCTATCGGTAAGGAAAAATATAATCACTCTCTTATCCGACAATCGTATGGTCCTTGCCACTTCAAACCCATTCATTTCCGGCATGTTAATGTCAAGCAATATCAGGTCAGGACGGCTATCGCGATAAAGTTCAAGACCTATCCGGCCATTCGAGGCGTAGGTGACCTCGTAGCCCTCGGCCTCAATGAAGCGCTTGAGCAACATTGAGTTAGTCAAATCGTCATCGACGAGCAATATCTTCTTATTCATTGCAGTATGGTGAATGTTCATTGAGGTATGGTAAATGTGAACGCTGTGCCTGCTCCCGGAGTGCTCTCGACAGATATATTTCCTCCGTGAGCCTCCACGAGAAGTTTGACGTATGTCAACCCGAGTCCCATTCCGGGTATGTCGCTATCCACTGCCCTACCCCTGTAAAATCTTGTAAATATCTTTGCTTGGTCCGAAAGAGGAATACCGTTGCCGGTATCAGTGACAATGACCGACACTCCCTTGTCGGAAACCATCGCTTCAACACTTATCCCGACCGTATCACCCGAATATTTAATTGCGTTTTCAATCAGATTGTTGATGATATTGAAGATATGGCTACGGTCGGCTGACACCTGAATGTCATCTTTCACGCGGTTCTCGAATGCGATGGTTTTTCCGCTCGGTCTTTGGATGGAAGAGACAACGTCGGATACCAACGCCGCCAGATTGAAGCAGACAATATTCAGAGGTATCTGCTCAACACGATTGAAGGTTATGTCGCGCAATTTCGAGAAATAAGCCGAAAGATTGTCAAGAGCCGTCCGCGTAGCTCCCATTAATTCAGCTTTTACATCCTTGTCGGCAAGCATCTTTTCATTCTCAATTCCCGAAACACACATTTTCAGCGTCGAGATTGGCCGTTTCAGTTCATGAATCATAGTGGTAATGAACATATTGCGCATCCGGTCAAGTCGCGTCAGCCTGACAATCGTCTTTATCTGCCATACGAGACACAGGATAAGAAACAACGAAATGACAGAAGCCAGCACCAAAGTCCAACCCATGCTGCGCAATATTTCCGAAGAAGGAATTTCACATTCTATCACCACCGCCTTTCTTTCGAGTTCGGAATAAGGGGTCGTGACACTGAAGCGGGGCGAGATTACAGATGAATGACGTATGGTAACAGGTTCCCATGTCACGCTGTCCTGCAAAATCAAAGTGATTTCAGCATTGAGGTTGCTCTTTCTTAGTATTGAGTCTATCCCCACTGTGGTGAAAGGAGATTGTATCTCACTGTCGAAATTCCTCATAGCGTTCCATGCAATACCGTCAGAAGGAGCACTCGTTGCATCGACTGTGGCTATCTTTGCATCAACCACATCAAGTGAGTCAAGCACCAATTCCTGAAGCCTTTTCATTTCTTCGGGGGTAAGGTCGCGTTTCTCCGCTATTCCCAGAAGTTTACGGCCATCAATTTCCTTCGTGGTCACAGTCACATTGCGTCGCCTGTTGCCGGCAGAGTCAACATCGGTATTCATCTGATATGACGACTGCGTTCTGGCTATTTTCTTTACTGCGGAGCGTTTTGATCTTTCATTATTATACTCGGCGATAGCATTTGAGATTATTTCGCACGAAACATTCTCATATTCAGACAGAGTATATTCATAGCGACCGTACAGCCAATATACCTGCATCCCGAGAAAGGCAAGAATCGCCGCAATTGACAATATATAGAGCGTTTTTATTTTCTTTTCCATGGTGCAAATTTAGTCAATGCCTACAACATAAACGCCTGAAACGATGGATAATTTGCCGGGAGTAATAATTTAGTAATAATTCCATAATGTTTGAGTAATAATTATTTTCGATGTGTGCCACATGATGGCGGTAACTTTGCATCGTGAACCTCGAAGAGCTCGGCGAGGGCCTATAAGACAAGGCAACCGAGCCAAACAAAAAACTACAACAAAATGAAGAAATCAACAATCATCATCGCAGCCATCATGCTGCTGTCAATGGCTGCGTCAGGCAAAGTGTTGCGTCGAACCCTCGGCATATTCCAGCACAATGTACCCGAGACAGAAACCCTCGCACCGGAAACAATGGAATTTGTCTATGACTACTCATGGTGCAATGATACGACCAATCAACTTGAAGACAAATACACTACTGACCAAATGCTTCTGCAAATAGGCCCCAACGGTCTGTCCAAATTTTCAAGCTACAAGAATCTCACAGTCGATTCGCTCCTGATGAACCTAACCCAGGAACAGGTGGCACAAGCTGCTATGGACGGAAAACTTTCCAACGGCGAATTCATGACAATCTTCAAGAACTATCCGGAAAACAAACTTACCCACACAGAAAAAATCTGTATGGACTGGTTCCGCTATGAAGAGGATATGCCTGAACTTGAATGGGAACTGACCGACAGCGTGGCTACGGTTCTGGGGTACGAATGCCACTCAGCCATCTGCAATTTCCGGGGACGCGAGTGGACTGCCTTTTACACGGAGGATATTCCAATGATGGAAGGACCATGGAAATTGCATGGACTCCCGGGGCTTATCATGAAAGCCTCAGATAAAGATGAAAATTATATTTTTGAATGTATCGGTATTAAGTCAAAGGCCGACAGACCGATAACAATCTACAAAGTCCCTTACAACACAACTTCACGAGCAAAATATTATGACGCGAAACACCGCTACGACATAAATCCATACGCTTACTATGAAGCCGGTGGCCACGGACATATCACGGTCAGCGACGAAAATGGCAATCCCATGCTCGATGCTTACGACCCCATTGAATTGCCATTCGATTACATTGAACTTGACTGGAAAAAATAATGACAAAATACAGCTTTTTTATACTCAGCCTTTTCCTCGGACTGCTGTCGGCTTCGGCGGCAGTCCCGGAAACGGCGTCCGGGGTAATCGTTGACGGAGAGAATGGTCAGCACGTGGTGGGTGTGATTGTGCAAGCACTCAACAGACAAGGAAAAGCCATTGCATTTGCGTCATCTGATGCAGACGGCGCTTTCAAAATCAAAATCCCGGAAGCGGCAGATTCCATTTCATTCCGCTGCATGGGCTACGAACCATTGAAATTGCAAAAGGATTATGACTTTACTAAAGGCGTGGAGATGTGGCCAAAGACCACCCAGTTGAAGGATGTGATTGTGCAAGCCCCCGACATCTATGCAAAGGGCGACACCCTTGTGTTCAATGTTTCCCGGTATGCCAATGCCTCCGACAATGCCATTATTGACATCATCAAGCGTCTGCCGGGCATCAGGGTCGAGGATGACGGAACCATCAAATATCAGGGCAAACCCATCAATAAGTTCTATATCGACGGCGATGATTTCTTGGGAGGGCAGTATGGACTTGCAACCAACAATATCTCACACAAGGATGTAAAATCTGTGGAAGTGATGGAAAACCATCAGCCCGTCAAGGCTCTTGAAGGGATTGAGTTTCCCGAAGAGGCAGGTATAAATATCAAACTCAACGAAGGAGCGAAAGGCAAATGGGTAGGTGTGGCGAAAGCCGGGACGGGCGCACAGCCGTGGCTTTATGACGGCTCTCTGTATGCAATGCGGATTGCGCCTAAAGTGAATAATATCTTGACACTGAGAGGTGGCAACACAGGCTGGAATCCCGCCGAACAGATAACTGAGCATGATTTCAGCGATATGTCGTTCACCGGCTATTCTGAGTCGTTGTGGCCTGAGTATATAGCAGCCGACATCATCAATGCCCCGCTCAATGAAAAGCGCACCCGCGACAACCTGTCGTGGCTCGCCAACTCCATAACGGCATGGACGCGTGGGGATGCCTCGATGCGATTCAAACTGAATTATGTCGGTGACAGACTTGATTATAATTCCGGATTACGGACTGATTATTTCAGCCAGTCAATTCCGGAGTTTATTCAAAACAACAGTCTCCGCACACAGAGTCATGACGTATCGGCTCAGTTTAACATGCAGATAAACAAACGTGGATATTTCTTGAAGGACAAGCTTACGGTTGAGGGCGTACTGGAAAATTCACGCTCAGCCATTACCGGCTCTTTCGACCTTTACCAGCGTATCCGTCGCCGAAATCTTTCTGCCACCAACGACCTGAAACTTGTGAAGCGCAACGACAAAAAACTCTTTGAACTGACATCCCGGAATTCGTTCTCTCACCATCCCGACCGGCTCTTTGTAAATGGCGATGAAGATGCAATTCAAAACGTCGGCACCACTGATTTCCGAAGCACAACTGAAACCCGCTGGGGCAAATTAGGCCGTTTCTGGAAATTCTATATTAACGGAGGTCTTGACTTGAACTATCACCGCATGAATCTTTTCCTGCTTGGAATGGGAGATTTCGACAATTCGCGATATTTCAACGCATTCCTTTCAAACTTCTATGCCACTCCGCAGCTCGACTACGATCGCAATGGCTGGCTGTTGTCAACCAAAATAACGGCGAAATGGCTTCATCACAGTGTAAACCACCAATCTGACTATATAAATCTCTTCCCAAGAATTTATGTACGAAAGAAACTATCGGCAAAAAGTGAGGTTTCCGCCTCCATTTCATATCAGCTCAGTTCGCCTCAGGCTTATATGAATATCAATGTGCCAGTGATGTCAGACTACCGTAATCTCTTCATTGCCAATGATATTGACAAGTATTCTCAAAATATTGCAGCGACTGCGAGCTATAGATACCGTAACCCACTGACATCTTTCTTTGCCAACGCCTCGTTTACCTATAATTACAGTCGTAGTGCATATATGTCAAACCAATTATTTATTGATGATTTCATTATATCGACATACTCCGACCGACTTTCTGGAAACTATTTCTGGAGCATAACCGGAGGCGTAAGCAAAGGACTTGGCCATAGCCGGATGGTCATCGGCTTGGATGTCAATGCCTCTACGAGTTCAGCATCGTCGATGCGTGACAATATCGTGGAGAATTACAGCCAACAGACCCTGAGCTTAAAACCATATTTCAAGGGGAGCCTGTGTAAGTGGCTATCTATGAATTATGATGCGAACTATGGATTTTCGCAGTTGAAAATTGGCAACACCGACAATCGCACCCACTCATTCAACCAGAAAATCTATGCCATCATAATGCCGCATGACCGTTGGCAGTTTACATTAGGCGCAGAGCATTTCCTTACTAAATTCCCGGAAGGCAATGTTGAGAACCTCGTCCTGCTCGACGCATCTGCCGTTTGGAACTTCAACAGCAAAGTGCGCCTTTCGCTCACAGCCAACAACCTGCTTAATAAACGACACTATCAATATGTGACCTACGGCACACTCTCCCGATCAGAACATTCATTCCAAATCCGCCCCCGCAACATCCTCGCCTCAATCCAATACCGCTTCTGACATCCCTATTATTCATGTTTTCTGAAAAATTTCAGCCCGGATTATTCCTATTTTCTGAAAAAACGTAAAAAAGTGATGCGAAAATTTGCACAGTTCGGGAGAAAGTCCTACCTTTGCAGACGTAAAAACCACAGCATGGTTCCTTGGCCGAGTGGTTAGGCGCCGGTCTGCAAAACCGTTTACAGCAGTTCGAATCTGC
This sequence comes from uncultured Muribaculaceae bacterium, assembly GCA_947381945.1. Classification (GTDB taxonomy): domain Bacteria; phylum Bacteroidota; class Bacteroidia; order Bacteroidales; family Muribaculaceae; genus Duncaniella. The sequence continues at coordinate 5,106 of CANCXM010000058.1, read as the reverse complement.
TAGGAACCTCTCAAACGACTCCGAAACCCATCAGTTTCGGAGTTTCTTTTTTCCTACACTCCCATCCCTCCATCCCAGCCACCCCAAGCCCGACACATCACAGCGCCACGAGAATAGGCACTGTAAAATCCGCCCATACACCAAACTCGAATTTGGGTATCTCATATTTTTTGCGTAACTTTACAAATAAGAAACCGCAGGGCGACTGCATCGAATTTCGCACATCCACACTGTGGAGAGATCTGCCATACACGTATTTTATTATTTTTTTTTCACCTTTCCATTCTTTTCAATCCAATCTTATCAACGATGAATTTCAAAATGATATTTTTCAGCCTGCTCGCATGGCTTCCGGGCTTCGTCTGTGGCGCACGGGCGCAGAAGCCGGTGGAGGATCCGCGCGAACTCGTTATCTATCAGGTCATGGTGGCCTCTTTTCAGCATTCGCCCGACGGCGCTCCCGGCTACAAGGCTATGTGGGGGCCTGACGACGCGATGAAAAACGGCAACCTGCGCGGAATCATCAACTCTCTTGACCACATCAAAAGCCTCGGAGCCAACGCTCTGTGGATGACTCCAATCTTCGACAGTTCAACGGCTGAAGGTGGCGAGAAACTTCAGGCTACAGGATATTTCACCAACGATTATTTCAAGATAGACCCGCATTTCGGTACCGAGGCCGACCTCCGTGAGCTTGTCGACAAAGCCCATCAGCGTGGAATCCATGTCATCCTCGACGGTGTCTTCGGTCATCACGGCGGCGTGACAACCCCGTCGCCCGGTGGCCACAGAATCCACTCGGAGCGTGTGTTCAGCGACCGTGGTGAGCAGGGTGGCACAGGCAACGTGGCCTATCCGCAGTCGCTCGACTATTTCAAGGAGCTTGCCACCTATTATATAGAGAACTTCGACATTGACGGATGGCGTCTCGACCAGGCATATCAAGCCACACAAGGTGACCACAATTACTGGACCGAAATCCGCGCTGCCGTCGATTCGGTCTGCGCCGCCCGGAAAGCTCGTGGTGAACAATGGGGCACCCTCGGCTATATGGTCGGTGAGGACTGGGGTACGGCCGACGTCATCAACAAGGGCGTATACAGGGACGGCGGTCTCGTCAGCGCCTTTGACTTCGATGGCAAAGAGCTCATCAGCGGTCCCATGCAGGAAATTGGCTCTGAGGGGCTTGAAAACGGATGGAACGACGTGATAACCGTCCTCTCGCCCCCGACATCGCGCGGCTATCTCAACGACTCCGTGCAGCCGAATCTCTTCCTCTCAAACCACGACGGCTACCGTCTGGCCGACCATTTTGACCCGGCTGACCCACATTTCTATCAGAAACTGATGACCCGCCACGCCATCCTCGCAGCTTATTCCGGTCCTGTCACGCTATATTACGGTGACGAATTTGCCGACCTCAGCCGCGATTCCAAGGGTGCGCAGAAGGACAATATCGCCCGCACGACAGGCCATCTCTCCCCGCGCAACAAAGGGGAGAAAGCCTTGAGCAAATACATTTCCAAGGCCATGAAATTCCACACAGAGAATCCTGCAATGTGGCGCGGAAAGGCACAGTTCCACACCCTCTCCCCCACTCCAGAAACCAATATGCTCGTCGTCACGAAGACAGACGAGACCACCGGAAACCAAGTGCTTGTCATCTTCAGTGACAATGACTACACCCTCCCCCTCCCTCAGACCGGAACAACCGTAAAACTCAACGCCTGGATCCCGGAATTCATCAAAATCAAGTGACATTCCGGTTTTATATATTAAAATATTGCCATACTCAAGCACCTTGCAGGATGGCGATTATATAATGGATGGTGTTTACATTGGCTCACAATGTAAACACCATCCATTCCGAATGGCGATTACCCTGTAGGACAGCATCTACACATCCATCCCGCATGGAAATCACCTTACAAGTCAGCGTCTTACATATTCTTTCCGGATGGCAACCGGTCAGCTACGAAGCAGCGATGCGGTCATAGCCCCGCATCGAGCGGTAGCGCAATGAAGCCCGAAGGGCGAAATTGCGCACCGCGAAGGTGTGGGGTAAAGGTTGATTTCCAACAATGGGCATCGAAGATGTCCGATAATATCATCCCCGTTACACCATAGATCATCATACACAACGAAAATTGGTATATTTGGTATTTTCCGCGACCCAGCTACGTCAATAACAATTTGAATTTCACGAAAATACAATACATCCTGAGGCGGGTTATTATCGGACATCTTCGATGCCCGCGCTGGGACGACCGACAATCTACCCACACACCTTCGCGGTGACGCAATTTCGCCCTTCGGGCTTCATTGCATCGCCGCTCGATGCGGGGCTATGACCGCAACGCTGCTCCGCAGCTTACCGATTGCCATCCGGTATGATATGATAACCGCTTCGTCAATTTCAGACTTTATGGAGGGGCGATATTGAGGAGAATTTTTCCTCGCTTTTTGCATTATCGCACCTTTTTGGAGATTTGAGCTTGTAACTTTGCATCAGAAACTTCACCATTCCCCTATCACACACTCCCACCCTAAAAAACTAAATCTCTAACCTCCAAATCCCTCCTCAGACCATGAAACACGCCTATTTTCCGCGCTATTTTCAAGCTTTAAGCCCTGAAATCATCCCTTTCTACGCTCCATTATGCACTCCGAGAGCAGGCTGTAGATTTCCTTCTCTCGTCCGTCGAGCAGGGCAAGATGCGCATCCACAATCCGGCGGTCGCCACGCGCTGCCGGCCCCGTCTGCGAGGCGCCGGGGGTGTTCACCATCGCCTTGCGCAGAGTCTCTTCAAGCAAGGGACGCAACACGTCGAACGGCAGATTATCTTTCGCAAGCTGTTCTGCAGCCAATGTCCACAGGTAGTTCGTGAAATTGCAGGCAAACACAGCGGCCACATGCATCTTCTTGCGCGTCTCGCTGTCGGCATGATAGACCGACTTGAACAGCACCGATGCGAAACGCCGTATCTCATCCTCCACCTGCGGCGAAGAACCTTCGATGAAAAGCGGCACCTCAGTCACATCCAGCTCAACACCTTTCGAGAATGTCTGCAAAGGATAGAACACGCCATGACGTCCAGAAGCCCCCGCAAGCGCCTCCATCCCGACCGAGCCTGAGGTGTGAAGCACGAGAGCATCGGTCCGTGGCAGTGATTCAATAACAGAAGCGATGGCATCATCGGCCACACTGATAAGATAGATGTCGGCATCCTTCACAATATCTTCAAGGCTGCCTGCTGCGACCGCACCGGGAATACGGGACGCAAGCGCAGAGGCCGACTCAAGGCTGCGGCTGCAGACCTGGACTATATCTCCGGCACCCGCAAAAAAAAGAGCCGGAGCGATATGTGAGGCCACATTTCCCGCTCCGACAATTACTATCTTCGGTTTCGTCATAAACTATATCAGAATTTTCCGATGTGGACATTCTCCCACTTGAGCTTTTCAACATCCTGCGGCTTGCGCTGCTCGTCCTTGTGGCCGAAAGTCAGGATGCAGACCACAGGACAGGTCTCCGGGATTCCGAGCGCCTCACGGACATACTCATCGGAAGGAGTGTCGTCGGCAGCAAAACGGTCACGCACCTGAATCCAGCATGAACCGAGACCAAGGGCGGCAGCCTGAAGCTGCATGAAGGAGGCTGCAACAGACGCATCCTCAATCCAAGGCTCAGTGGCAGTCGAATCAACAGCAACCACCACAGCAAGCGGACATTTGGCAATCGGTCCGGCTCCCATGGCCTTACACTGGCTCAGACGCAGAAGCATATCGGCATCCTCGACCACAACAAACTGCCATGCACGCGCACTTTTGGATGTCGGAGCAAGGAGACCAGCTTCGAGTATGAGTTTTACATCCTCGGGGTCAATCTTGTCGGATGTGTAACGGCGGATGCTTCGGCGGTCGATAAGGAGCTGATGAAAATCCATTGGAGGAACAGGTATTTAAAACAAATGAGAGGTAATAAAAATAATCTTGAAAAAGCGCAAGGAAATCAGCGACGGCAGACCCACACACTTGGATAACGGTCCGAAAGCGAACCGGCCAGAGCACGGGCTTCGTTTATGGTTGCGGCAGAGGCGGCATAGACCCTGTAGTTGCCCTCCATCTCGATGATTCGGAGCGAATCGTCGGCCATCTGAGCGATGTGGCGACGTGCTGTTTTCTCGCTCGGGAACGAGCCGACAACGAGGATATAGCGTCCGGGCACTTCGGCATCAGCGACCATGCTTTCAGCCTCATGCGGAACAGCCGTCTCCACCTCTGCCGGTGGCATCGCGATATTGAGCAGAATCTCACGCGAAACGGAAACGGTCGAATCAATCACACGCTCGATGTGGGTGCTGATACCGGTGTCAAGCGAAGCGAAATTGACCCGCGGACCGTTCACAAGACTTGTGGTCGAGTAAAGTATTCCCAGACCGACCATGACAGCCACGATGGAAGCCACAATCTTCAACGGGAAGGGAATCACTACCGGCTGACGGTCTGCGCGAGCCACCTTCTCCTCCTCATCATCGTTGAATCCGAGACGGTTTATCGCCAGAGGCTGAAGACCATCAAGAGCGCGAAGCGGCAGAGAATCCATTGCAGGCTCGAAGACCGGAAGATCCGTATTGCCATCCTGACGGAAAACGCCGATACGACCGATATGAACCTCGCCAGACATACGCATCTGATGCAACATGGATGCAAGGCTACTGTCAAGAGCAGAACGCGCAGCCTCGATGCTTATACCCTCACGGCGCGAGATGCTGCCAAGAAGGAGAGCGTCGTTATGGCGTACTTCCGGATTGAAGCCGAGACTGCGCGACGGCGGGAGGAAAATCCCTGCCGACGCATCATAGCGGGCAGCTTCATGGTTAATCATGAAGGCACCGAAACCGGGCACCACGACACAATCATGGTGCATCAGAAGATATTCTATATGTTGCGCTATGTCAATCACAATGCAAAGTTACTAAACTTCCACCATCCCTGCAAGCCCCCACCCCAAAAATCACCCACCGGACGATAAGTATTGAGGGAAAGACACATAAGACGCTATGTTTGCCGGTGAATTCGGACGCCGGCCAAACATGGAAAAGG
>CANCXM010000057.1 GCA_947381945.1 uncultured Muribaculaceae bacterium | reverse complement strand
GTCAAGCTCGATGCTGTGGAGAAGATTGCGGTCGCGTGTCAGACGCACGATGTCAGCCTTTGCGTCCTTGGCAATCTGCTCTACGAGGGCATAGCGCTCGGGGTGGACGGCGGTGTTGTCGAGCGGATTCTTGGCTCCGGGGATACGGAGGAAGCCCGCGCACTGCTGGAAGGCCTTCTCGCCCATACGGGGCACGTCGAGAAGCTGGTTGCGCGATGTGAAATCGCCGTTCTCCGCGCGATATTTGACAATGTTTGCAGCCAGTGATGGGCCGATGCCGGAGACGTAGGAGAGGAGCTGTTTGGAAGCTGTATTTATATTCACGCCCACGGTGTTCACGCAGCTTTCAACCACATAGTCGAGAGCGTCTTTGAGTTTCGCCTGATTAACGGCGTGCTGGTACTGTCCGACACCGATCGACTTCGGGTCAATCTTCACGAGCTCGGCAAGCGGGTCGAGAAGACGACGGCCAATTGACACGGCTCCGCGCACAGTCACGTCCTCATTCGGGAATTCCTCACGGGCAACTTCCGATGCTGAATAAATCGACGCACCGTTTTCATTGACCATGAATATCTGCACTTTGCGCGGAAGCATCACGTCGCGGATGAAGCGTTCGGTCTCGCGTCCTGCCGTGCCGTTGCCGATTGCGATTGCGTCAATGCGGTAGCGGTCGACGTAGAAGCAGACGGCGTCTGCCGACCCGACGAAATCATTGGCGGGAGGAGTGGGGTAGATGACATCGTGCTGCAGAAGGTTGCCCTGTTCGTCGAGAACGACAAGTTTGCAGCCTGTGCGGAATCCGGGGTCAATGGCAAGCACACGTTTGCGTCCGAGAGGTGCCGACATGAGAAGCTGACGGACATTGTCGGCAAACATCTGGATTGCACCTTCGTCGCTCTTCTCCTTGGTCGCTGCCGCGATTTCGTTTTCAATCGAGGGTCGCATCAATCGGCGGTAGCCATCCTTCACGGCTGTTTTCACAAGATTTGCAGCTTCGGGAGTGGCGGTCGATTTCACGAACATGCGGCTCAGACGGTCGATCATCTCATCGTCGTCAATGGAGATACCGACTTTGAGGATTCCCTCCTCCTCACCTCGGCGGATAGCGAGATAGCGGTGGGAGTTGCAGAGGCGCAACGGCTCCGAGAAATCAAAATAGTTCTGGTAATTTTTTCCTTCCTCCTCTTTTCCTGCGACCACCTTCGACTTGATTGTGGCCGAGCGCTGATAGCGTGAGCGCACGAGGTTTCTTGCCTTCTCGCTTTCGCTGACCCATTCGGCGATGATGTCCGATGCGCCAGCGATGGCCGCCTCAATGCCTCCGGCTTCTTTGGCGAATTTCTTGGCCTGCTTCTCGATGTCGGAGGAATTCTGTGCCATTATCATGCGGGCGAGCGGTTCCAGCCCGAGAGCGCGGGCTGCCTGTGCGCGGGTGTTGCGCTTGGGCTTGTAGGGGAGGTAAATATCTTCGAGGACGACAGGGTCGAGGGTCTCCATAATCCTTTCCTGAAGTTCCGGAGTGAGCATGTCACGCTCTTTTATCACATCAATTATATACTCTTTGCGTTTGTCAAGCTCAGTAAGCTCTTGGTGACGCATTTGCACGGCATGGACTGTCACTTCGTCCATCCCGCCGGTCGCTTCTTTTCGGTAACGGGAGATGAATGGAACTGTCGCGCCCTCGTCGAGCAGACGGAGACAGGCGGCTACATGTTTGCGTAGGTGCGTGCCGAGTTCGGCAGTGATTACGTTGGCGTGTACGTTTGCCATTAAAGATGTGGTTTAATGCTTTTTGAGTGTTATGAGTGTGATTTCGGGTGTAGCTCCGATACGGGCGGGAAAGCCAACTGTGCCACCCCCGATATTGACATATAGCTGATGTTTGTTGTCAGTGTCTTTGTACAGTCCGCCCCAGGTCGGGTAGCGGTATTTGGCCGGTGACCATCCGAGCAGTTCGATTTGCATCGCATGGGTGTGGCCGGAAAGCGACAGAGGTACTCTCATTGCAGGATTGTCGGCGATGGAGTCTACCCAGTGTGCCGGATTGTGGGTGAGGAGGATTTTTGTGACGCTGTCCCCAAGCTGCGGATACGCGCGGGTGAGCGATCCGTAGACTTTGAAGGGCGGGTCACCGATATTTTCCACTCCGATGAGCGCGATCGAGTCGCCATCGTGGTGAAGCATGGCTGTCTTGTTGAGCAGGAGGCGCCAGCCCATGGCTGCCTGTAGCTCTTTGAGTCGGTCCATGTTTGCCTTTTTGGCCTCAGCGGACGGCCATTCGGAATAATCGCCGTAATCGTGGTTTCCAAGGATGGAGTAGACGCCGTCGGGCGCATCGAGGCGGGAGAACGGACCGACTTGTGGCGGAAGTTCCTCGGTCTTTGAATTCACGATGTCGCCGGTGAATACGATGAGGTCAGGGTTGAGTGAGTTGATTCGGTCAACGAATGTCGCCACGAAGGTAGTATCATTGCCGAAGGTGCCCACATGCATGTCGGAGAACTGTGCTATGCGGTAACCGTCGTATGCATCGGGCAGGTCAGGAATGACAACGGTCACTTCCTTCACATCTATGCGGAAGCGGTTGACGAGTGCTCCCCACCAGATACCACAAAACACGGCCACCCCCAATACAGCTCCGCATATCGAAATCCATTTCACCCGTTTCCTCTTGAAGAGGACCGGAATCTTTGCGATGAGGTCAAAGATGACGAAAACGTATTTGGAGAGATAGACCGACAGATATGTGAAAAGCATCCACATTATTGTCACCAGTGTCGCGTTGGAGCAGTTGCGCTTCGGCATACAGAGGACGGCAATGATGAGGATGAAGAACGCTATGGCTGTCCACAACTGTACCTTTCGGGGCAACAGACTCCTGCACCTGCGTTTCAAAGCCTTATAAATATAAGTGTCGACAAATATATTTATAATAAGGAAAACGAAGAGTGGAACGAGTGGCAGTCGCATAGCTGTAGGTAATTGACTTTAGTTGTTAATTGTTGTCCGGATGGATTTGGAATTCATCTGTCTGTTCATATCAACAACTACCTGCGGCAAGGAGTTTATTGCGCAACGGATTTGCATACATCATATACATATATGTGCGCATGAAATTTCTTTCCTGAGCCGTGATGTCGGGTATGTCGACCTTATCGAGCTGACCTTCGATATAGTTCTTGACGTTTTGGAGTTCGTCGTCGGTGTAACGCTCGTGATACATGTCAGATTCGAACGCCAGATCGTAGGCCACATAGTTTATGGGATAGATTTTGTATCCTCCGTGGATTCCGCAGTCGATGTGATGACATATCCGGTGGATTGTCTCCTGTTTGTCGGCTGTGGATGGAATTGAGGTGATAAGGGGAGTTATGCAGCTTGCAAACGAGATGTGGACACGTCCCTTGTATTGCATAAGTCCTGTCTCCATCGAGAAGAGGTCGTCGTGCTGCGACTTCTTGAATTCGGGGTCGCGGTGGCGCAGGAGATATTCCCGTGCCTTCAGATAGTCATTGGGGTCGAACTCGTAGGATATGGCTGCCGGGAAGATATTTATCTCGGCAAGGTTTTCGGGCAGTGAGCCGCCTCCGGCAAGTCCAAGCATCTTGAGCACACTTTCCTGCGTGTGGTCGCTCGAATCCTTCGCACGTCCTTGGCGCTGCGCAATCCAGATGCTCTCATTCTTGTTGCAGATGGCATGATGGATGTAGCCCGAGAGTTCGCGGGCGGCTTCGAGTGCCTGACGGGTGGGTAGGTTTCGTTTGACAATGAAACTGCCGTTGAGCTTCACGAGATTAGTTATCCACTCATAGATGAGCAGATTGTCGCCGATGGCCACCTCTGAAGTTTTCATGTCATGACGCAGGAAGATGAGGTTAAGGAAGGATGCGTCAAGGACAATATCGCGGTGGTTGGTTATGAATGTGTATGATTTGGAGGGATCGACTTTTTCCACTCCTGTAGCGGTAACTCCGGCGGTTGTCTTGCGCTCGAGTTCGTTCAGGAAATTCTGCATCACACGCGACTGGAACTCATGCTTGGAATTACAGCTTTTGAGCAATGCGGTGAATTGGGCATAGTCTATATCGGGCAGAATCCAACGGATAGCATGTTCGAATCCGGGTTCCAACACCATTTTGCTAATTACTTCCTTGAATTGACTGTCGTCGTAGGGAGCTATATCAGTGAAATCTAAATTATTTGCGTCCATTACGCTTTGCGGGTTTATTTAGATAAACCAAATAGATGAAACAATAGTTGGCTCAAAGGTATGTGATTTTAGTAAATTTTGCAAATGATTTAAGGTTTTATTGGATATGAGGCTTTAGAATTAAGAAATTTTTAAACCTGATGTAGGGTATGCAGAGCCATTTTCAATGCATGATGTCACTTGTGTACTCTGTGTGGGGTAAAAATGTGGAAAAATGCTTCATTTTATCCGTAAAATAAAGAAAATTGCTAAAATATTTTGCGTTTATCAAACAAACTGCTACATTTGCGGTGTTCTAAATAAAAATTAAGATTGTTTTTGTTTCGTTTTGTTTTAATAATGCGCTTTAAGGTATGATTCTGAATGGTAAAAAAGTCAGTGCAGGCTGGCTGCTTGTTTTAGTCGCACTCGTTGCAGTGGGCGTCCTCGGATTGAGGACGGAGTTTCCCGACTCTCTTTTCGACCTCCCCGGCGATCATCTCTGGGCAAATGTCGCCTGGATGATTACAGCTACAATCTTCGTGTTGATGATGACACCCGGACTCTCATTCTTCTATGGTGGCATGGTCCGTCCGAAAAATGTCATCTCGACGATGCTCCAGAGTTTTATCGTGATGGGCTTCGTCAGTGTCATCTGGGTTATTTTCGGGTTTGGACTGGCCTTTGGCGATGATATTGCCCATGTCATTGGAAATCCCGCCGACTTTTTCATGATGAAGAATGTCGGGGTGAACAATGTGACCGCCAAAGGTGACATCTCCCAGATTGGAATAGCCACCACGACCATTCCATTGGCTCTTTTCGCCCTCTTCCAGATGAAATTTGCCATCATCACTCCATCGCTCATCACCGGAGCTTTTGCAGAGAGAGTGCATTTCTCCGGTTATCTCCTGTTCATGGTGCTTTGGACAGTGGTTGTCTACTGTCCGCTTGCCCACTGCACATGGCATCCCGACGGCCTTTTCGGCATGATGCATGTCCATGACTATGCCGGAGGTATTGTGGTCCATGCGGCTTCAGGTGTTGCGGCTCTCGCCGGAGCCATGTTCCTTGGGCGTCGCCGTCAGGTGAAAGGGGAGACCAACAAGCCTGCCAATGTCCCCTTCGTGCTGCTCGGTGCCGCACTCCTGTGGCTCGGCTGGTTCGGATTCAACGGTGGCAGCTCGCTTGCAGCCGACGGCATTGCGGTCTCCGCTTTCCTCAACACGAACACTGCCGCCGCCACTGCAATGGTTGCGTGGATAGCACTTGATGCCATACGCGGCCACAAACCGTCGGCGATGGGTGCCGCCATCGGTGCGGTTGTCGGTCTTGTCGCAATCACACCCTGCGCCGGATGGGTCACAGCCGGACAGAGCATTTTCATCGCGCTTTTCATCACCGTATGCTGCAATATGGCTGTAGCGTGGAAGGGCTATAGCAATCTTCTCGACGATGCCCTCGATGTGTTTCCGACCCACGGTCTCGGAGGAATCATCGGCACAGTGCTTACCGGAATCTTCGCCTACGATTTCTTTGCCCGCAACAATCCCGACATGATTTCACGCGGTGAATTTTTCTGGAATCATATACTTGTTCTCGGAATAGTGTTTGTCTACACCTTCGTGATGAGCTACGGACTCTATTGGCTCACCGACAAGATTATCCCCATGCGAGTTTCCGGTTGGAATGAGCGTGTCGGACTTGACTCTTCACAGCATGGCGAGGAATATGGCTATGAAAGCGCTCCTGGTCTGCCTACGGAAAGCGACTGGTTCAAGGGAGTGGAAGAAAACTGATTGACAAATTAGGAATATATAATTGAAAGAGACATAATATGCAAATGTTAACCCCTACACAACAAGGACTCTATGACCCGCGCTTCGAGCATGATGCTTGCGGCGTGGGCCTTCTCGTCAACGTGCGCGGCATCAAGTCGCATCATCTCGTGGAAAAAGGTCTGCAAGTTCTCGAACACATGGTTCACCGTGGAGCCGAGGGCGCTGACCCCAAAACCGGCGACGGTGCCGGCATAATGGTGCAGATACCTCATGAATTTATCCTGCTGCAGGGTATTCCTGTACCCGAAAAGGGACGCTACGGCACAGGCCTTGTATTCTTTCCCAGCAATGAGGACACCATTCAGATTATTCTCGGAATCATCGAACGCGAGGCTATCGAACTCGGATTGAAACTGATTGCCGTGCGCGATGTCCCCACCAACAATGAGCAGCTCGGTTCCGTGGCCCGTGCCGCCGAACCTGTCATCAAGCAGATTTTTGTGGCCGACGAGGAGAGCGACCGTCCGGTTGAGATTCGTCTCTACCTATTGCGTAAGGCGGTCGAGAAGAAGGTGCGCTCCCTTTCGCTCGAAGGTAAGGATGACTTCTACATCGTGTCGCTTTCGTCGCGTATCATTATATATAAAGGTATGCTTTCGAGCCTTCAGCTCCGCTACTATTTCCCCGACTTGATGAATCCGCGCTTCACTACGGCGATGGCGCTTGTCCACTCCCGTTTCAGCACGAACACATTCCCGACATGGTCACTCGCACAGCCCTTCCGTATGCTCGGCCACAACGGTGAAATCAATACCATTCAGGGCAACCGCCTCTGGATGAAGGCGCGCGAATGTATGCTCCGTCCCGAAGCGTTCGGCGACCGCGACATGACACCCATCGTCCAGCCCGGCATGAGCGACTCGGCGTCGCTCGACAATGTGCTTGAATTCTTTGTCATGTCGGGTATGAGTCTTCCGCGCGCACTTTCGATGCTGATTCCGGAATCGTTCAACGACAAGAATCCAATCTCGCCCGAACTCAAGGCGTTCTACGAATACAACTCCATCCTCATGGAAGCATGGGACGGCCCGGCGGCTCTTCTGTTCAGCGACGGCCGCTATGCCGGAGGTATGCTTGACCGCAACGGCCTTCGTCCCGCGCGCTATCTCATCACCAACAACGACACCGTGGTCCTCGCCTCCGAGATGGGTGTCCTTCCCTTTGAGGCTTCGGAAGTCAAGGAGAAGGGCCGTCTCCGTCCCGGAAAAATGATGATGGTCGACATGGAGGAGGGGAAAATATATCAGGATGCGGAGTTGAAGGAGGCGCTTGCCGGTGAATTTCCCTATCGTGACTGGTTGTCGCGCAACCGCATCAGCCTCGACAACATCAGTTCGGGACGAAAGGTGGAGAACACCGTCAGCGATTTCCGCCGTCTGCTCCACACCTTCCTCTACAATCGTGAGGAGGTTGAGAAAATCATCACCCCGATGCTCACCGACGGCAAGGAACCTGTCAATTCGATGGGCAAGGACACCCCCATCGCGGTGCTCTCGGAGGAACCGCAGTTGCTCTTCAATTATTTCCGTCAGCATTTCGCTCAGGTGACGAATCCTGCCATCGACCCTCTGCGCGAGGAACTCGTCATGAGTCTCGACAGCTATATCGGTGCCGTGAAGCTCAATCTTCTCGACCCGTCACCGGAACTTTGCAAGATGGTGCTTCTGAAACGCCCCATCATCACCAATCGCGAACTTGACCTCCTCTGCAATCTCCGCTACAAAGGATTCAATACCCGCAAACTCGCCATGACCTTCCCCGCTGCCGAGGGTCATGAAGGTCTGGTCAAGGCAATCGAACGCCTCTGCCGGGAAGCCGAGCAGGCTGTCGACGAGGGATGCAACTATGTGGTGCTGTCTGACCGTGATGTCGATGCTGCCAACGCTCCGATTCCCTCGCTGCTTGCCACTGCCGCTGTCCACCATCATCTCATCAACTGCAAAAAGCGCACCCAGACTGCACTTGTCATCGAGACCGCCGATGCGCGTGAGGTGATGCACTTCGCACTCCTGAGCGGATATGGCGCGAGTGCTATCAATCCATATCTCGCATTTGCTGTCATCGACGACCTTGTGAAGCGTCATGAAATACAGCTTGATTTCGACACCGCATCCAAGAACTACATCAAGGCCATTGACAAGGGTCTGCTGAAAGTGATGTCAAAGATGGGTATCTCGACCATCACAAGCTATAAGGGCGCGCAGCTTTTCGAGGCTGTCGGACTTGCCGATTCCGTTTGCCGTGAATATTTCGGAAACACCGTCAGCAAAATCGGCGGTGTGGACATCAAACAGCTCACTGCCGACATCACCGGTCCTCATGCGCAGGCTTTTGATGAGGATTTCGATACTGAATCACCGCTGCCGTTCATCGGACAGTATTCATTCCGCAAGGATGGTGAATCACATGCATGGAATCCTGAGACCATCGCAACTCTTCAGCTTGCCACACGTCTTGGCAGCTATAAGAAATTCAAGGAATACACATCGCTTGTCGACAACAAGCCCAAACCCATCTTCATCCGCGATTTCCTCGATTTCCGCAAGAGTGAGGCAATTCCGGTTGATGAGGTTGAGCCTGAGGAGGCTATCATGAAGCGTTTCGTGACCGGAGCGATGTCGTTCGGCTCAATCAGCCGTGAGGCTCACGAGGCTCTCGGAATCGCCATGAACGCAATTGGTGCGCGAAGCAACACGGGTGAGGGTGGCGAGGATCCGGAGCGTTTCGCTCCGCGCCCCGACGGTTCGTCGGCCCGCTCGGCTATCAAGCAGGTTGCTTCCGGCCGTTTCGGAGTGACTACCGAATATCTCGTCAATGCCGACGAAATCCAGATTAAGGTCGCACAGGGTGCTAAACCCGGTGAGGGTGGTCAGCTCCCAGGCTTCAAGGTCGACAAGATTATTGCAAAGACACGCCATTCAATCCCCGGCATCTCTCTCATTTCTCCTCCCCCTCACCACGACATATATTCTATCGAGGACCTTGCGCAACTCATTTTCGACCTCAAAAACGTCAATCCTTCGGCCAATGTCAGTGTCAAGCTCGTTTCGGAGAGCGGTGTCGGCACAATCGCTGCCGGTGTTGCCAAAGCCAAGAGCGACCTTATCACTATCAGTGGCAGTGACGGAGGCACAGGTGCTTCTCCCGCAAGTTCAATCCGCTATGCCGGTGTCCCGGTTGAAATCGGATTGGCCGAAACTCAGCAGACACTCGTCATCAACAATCTGCGCGGACAGGTGAAACTTCAGGCCGACGGTCAGCTCAAAAGCGCGCGTGATGTCATCATCATGGCGATGCTCGGCGCGGAGGAATACGGTTTTGCCACGAGCGCGCTCATCGTGCTTGGCTGTGTCATGATGCGCAAGTGTCATAAGAACACCTGTCCTGTCGGTGTGGCCACACAGAATGAGGAACTGCGCAAGCGTTTCAAAGGCCGTTCGGAATACGTGGTCAACTTCTTCCGCTTCCTTGCGCGCGAAATCCGTGAGACAATGGCGGAGATGGGTATCAGGAAACTTGACGAGATTATCGGACGTGCGGATTTGCTCTTCGTGAAGGAGGGGATGGAGAATGCCAAGGCTTCAGGGCTCGATTTCAGTCGTCTGCTTCACCGACCTGCGGAATGTGACACCAACGCCATCATCAATGTCACCCGTCAGAAACACGACATTGACCATGTGCTTGACCGCGAGATAATCAGCCGTGCCTATCCGGCCATCGAGTCAGCCATGCCTGTCGAACTGGAGTTTCCGATATGCAACACTGACCGCTCGGTCGGCGCTATGCTCTCAGGCGTAGTTGCGAAAAAATTCGGTGATGCGGGACTGCCGGACAATACCATAAACTGCACATTCAAAGGTGCGGCGGGTCAGAGTTTCGGTACATTCCTTGCCCACGGTATCAGTTTCCGTCTCGAAGGCGATGCCAACGACTATGTAGGCAAGGGTCTTTCCGGCGGTAAGATAGTGATTGTTCCCCCGACCGGTTCGACCTTCGCTCCCGAAGCCAACATCATTGCCGGCAATACCATCCTCTATGGTGCTACCGCAGGTGAAATCTACATCAACGGACGCGTCGGCGAGCGTTTCTGTGTCCGCAATTCCGGTGCGACAGCCGTTGTCGAAGGTGTAGGCGATCACTGTTGCGAGTATATGACAGGTGGACGCACCGTAGTCCTCGGAACCACAGGTCGCAACTTCGCCGCAGGTATGAGCGGTGGTATAGCCTACGTCTGGAATCCGGATGGTAATTTCGATTATTTCTGCAACATGGAGATGGTGGAGCTTTCACTAATTGAAGAGATGGCCGACAACCGTGAGCTTTACCGTCTTATCGGTAATCATTTTCGTCATACCCACAGCCCCCTTGCAGGAGCCATGCTTGACGATTGGGACAACTATGTCGGGCAGTTCATCAAGGTTATACCTATCGAATACAAGAAGGTGCTTCACGACGAGAAGGTTGCCAAATTGCAGCAGCGAATCGCATCCATGCAGACAGATTGAGCGAAGCGGAGCTTCGCAAGTGTTAAGTACTAAGTATCAAGTATTAAGTACTAAGTATTAAGTGTAAAGTATTAAGACTAAAATAGATATGGGAAATCCCACAGCATTTCTGAATATACCGCGTAAGGAGGCGGGCTATCGTCCCGTCCATGACCGCGTCAATGATTATGGAGAGGTTGAGCAGACGCTCAACACAGAGGACCGCCGTCTGCAGGCATCGCGCTGCATGGAGTGTGGCGTGCCTTTCTGCCATTGGAGTTGTCCGCTCGGCAACCGTCAGCCGGAATGGCAAGATCGCCTTTGTAAAAATGACATCAAGGGGGCTTATCAGCTGCTGACAATGACAGATGATTTTCCGGAGTTCACGGGGCGCGTCTGTCCTGCACTCTGCGAGAAGGGCTGTGTGCTCAACAAGGAGCATGAGCCTGTCACCATCCGCGAGAATGAGGCTGCGATTGTCGAACGTGCTTTCAGCGAGGGCTATGTCTCTGCCTGTCCTCCGAAGAAACGCACCGGTTTCCGTGTGGCGGTCATCGGATCAGGTCCTGCAGGGCTTGCCTGCGCTAATCAGCTCAACCGCAGGGGGCATAGTGTGACCGTATTTGAGAAAAATGAGGCTCCCGGCGGACTGCTCCGTTTCGGCATTCCGGATTTCAAACTCAACAAGAGTGTGATTGACCGTCGCCTTGACCTTCTGAAAGAGGAGGGTATCGAGTTTCGTTGCGGAGTGAAGGTAGGGACCGATATTTCCGTCTCGGAAATTCTCGAAGAGTTCGATGCCGTATGTCTGGCGATAGGTGCTGAGGTGCCTCGCGACCTTAAGGTTGAGGGCAGGGAGCTGAAAGGGGTTCATTTCGCTCTCGAACTTCTTCAGCAGCAGAACCGTGTGAATGCCGGGGCGGAAATCAGCCGAGACGAACGCATTTCTGCAAAAAGGAAGAATGTGCTTGTCATCGGAGGTGGAGACACCGGTAGTGACTGTGTGGGTACAGCCCGCCGTCAAGGTGCACTCTCTGTCACACAGATTGAGATTATGCCGAAACCGCCGGTAGTGGAGAACCCTGCCACCCCGTGGCCTTACTGGCCTGTAGTGTTGAAGACTTCGAGCAGCCATCTTGAAGGATGTGAACGCCGTTGGCTTCTCGACACGCGCCGCTTCGTTGCGGATGACGACGGTCGTGTGAGGGAGGTTGAGGTCGAGGAGGTTGAATGGGAGAAGGATCCGGAGAGCGGACGTATGAATCTCATCCACACCGGCCGCACGGATACTATCAAGGCTGACCTCGTATTGTTGGCGATGGGCTTCACTCAGCCGGTGGCGGAAGGTGTCATTGATGTTCTCGGGCTTGAAAAAGATGTGCGAGGGAATGTCAAAGTCAATGAAAACGGTCAGTCGAGCAATCCCAAGGTGTTTGCCGCAGGCGATGTCTCTACCGGAGCCTCCCTCGTTGTCCGCTGCATCGCCTCCGGCCGCAAATCCGCCCAAGGAATCCATGATTTTCTGACCGGCAGATAGGAAGTGCTATTTTATAAGTATACGTCTTTATAAGTATACGTCACTTTTATAGGAACAAGTCATGCATGAATTGTGCGTGACCGATAAAAACGGCTATTGTTTTTTATTATGGCCTGTATATGCTATCTTTGCGGGTAGATATGCAGGCCATATTCATAATTATTGCCGTAAAAGATCTGCAACCTCCGGATTAACGCATGGCGTTTGACATATCTATATAAGTTACTCTCAAAAATTTTAAAATTATGGTTACCACTGAAGAAAATATT
>CANCXM010000056.1 GCA_947381945.1 uncultured Muribaculaceae bacterium | reverse complement strand
ACATTACATAGATACACTAAAATCCAGCAAGTTACGTCGTATATCACAAATTTTCCGTAAATTTCGGAGTTTAAATACCTTTTGTTCCTTTTTGAGCTTCTGTTCTTTTGTATCTATTTCAGTCAATGTCCGGCTCCGAAAGTGACGATTAGCCAGGAGGAGATGGACATATAGATGAGCATACCGATGATGTCGTTGGTAATAGAGATGAAGGGGCCGGTGGCAAGCGCAGGGTCGATTTTCAATTTCTCAAGAGTAAGTGGCACGAATGTACCGAAAACAGAGGCAAACATCACCACACAGAATATCGAAGCCGAGACAGCGATGGTCGTCACCTGATGGCCACTTCCAAGAGTGAAGAAGTTATAAAGGAATACGAGCAGGGCTATTATAGAGCCGTTGAGCAGTCCGACACCAAGTTCCTTAAGCAACTGCCGGGCTGATTTCTGAATGTCGAGAGAACCGTTGGCGAGGCCTTGCACGACGATTGCCGAAGACTGTGTACCGACATTACCACCCGTACCGCCGATGAGAGGGATGAAGAGGGCAAGCGCAGGATCGACCACGAACCCGCCTTCAAACTTTCCAAGGATGACGGAATTGCAGAGGCCTCCCACCATTCCGATGAGCAGCCAAGGCAGACGGGCCTTGGTCTGAGCAAAGAGTTTGTCGTCACTCTCCACGTCGCCCGAAAGACCTGATGCCAACTGGTAGTCACGCTCGCTTGAATCACGCACCTTGTCCATCACGTCGTCGACGGTGATGCGGCCGAGCAGACGGCCTATGGAGTCGATGACAGGCATGGCCACAAGGTCATACTTCTCGAAATCAAGGGCAACATCATCAATCGGAGTGTCAGCCTTGACCGATACGGGATCCGTCTCCATGACATGCTTGATTTTCGAGACGGAGGGATGTGTGATGAGCTTTTTGAGAGGAAGTGTGCCGCGCAGACGGTCCTCGTTGTCCACGACATAGACATAGTAGACCTCATCCATATCCTCAGCCTGCATACGCATCTGTTTGATACATTCCGGCATACTCCAATTCTCGTTGACTACAATCATCTCAGTACCCATCAGACCGCCGGCCGTGTCCTCGTCATATTTCAGAAGGTCGATGATGTCGCCGGCCTGCTCAACGTCGTCGATATGGCTGAGAATCTTCTCGCGGTCATCCTCATCGAGTTCCTGAATGATGTCGACGGCATCGTCAGTGTCGAGGTGTTCGATCTGCTTGGCGATGTCGGCCACGTCCATCTTCGAGAGAAGCTTGGCACGGTCATCCTCGTCGAGTTCCATGAGCACATCGGCCTGCATGTCCTCGTCGAGAAGTTTGAAAAGATATTCCGCTTCATCAAGGTCGAGATCCTGATAAAGTTCAGCAATGTCGGCCGGATGGAGGTCAGCCAGCTCCTCTGCCGCCGCAGCGTCGGCGTGGTCATGGATGATTTTGCGCAGATGTTCCAGATATTCGGGAGTGAACTCTTTCATTGTCGTTGCGTGAGGAGGGAGTGTTGAAGATTGATGACTCAGTTACTTCTCGCCGAGCTGACCATATTGGTCAGTTCGATAAACTGCTGCACCGAAAGCTGCTCGGGGCGCAGTGAGAGCATCGGGTCGTCCGGCAACGGCACTCCGGCGGGAAACATTCCCCTAATCGAGTTGCGAAGGGTCTTGCGGCGTTGGCCGAAGGCGGTTTTCACAACCGTCTTGAAAAGTTTGTCGTCGCATCCGAGGTCGGTCACAGAGTTGCGCACCATCTTGATTACGCCGCTCTTGACCTTGGGAGGTGGATTGAACACGTTTTCATCAACCGTGAAGAGATACTCGACATCATACCATGCCTGAAGCAACACGCTGAGAATTCCGCGCGCCTTCGTGCCGGGAGCGGCTGCAAAACGTTCGGCAACCTCGCGCTGAAGCATACCCGAACAACATACCACCTGATCGCGGTAGTCAAGGACATGGAAGAAAATCTGCGATGAGATATTGTAGGGATAGTTGCCTATGACACAGAATTTCTGCCCGTCGGGGTAGATCTGAGCGAGATCGAGACGGAGAAAATCAGCATCAAGAATCCTTCCGGCAAGTTCAGGATAGTTGTAGCGCAGATATTCGATACTCTCGCCGTCGATTTCGGCCACTTTCACATCGTGGCCTGTGGCGATAAGATATTTGGTGAGTACACCCATACCCGGGCCAACTTCCATCACGGGAAGGCCCTTATAGTCCGCGAGGGTGTCGGCAATGCGTGCGGCAATGCTCTCATCGGTCAGGAAGTGCTGACCGAGAGCCTTCTTGGGACGCACATCGCCCCCCTGTCCGGCTTTGGCGTGGTTTCTTTTCATGGACTGCTGCGCTGAAGTGGTTGATTAATCGCTGCAAAGATACGCGTTTTTGATGAATTTGGGTGCAAAGATGCGTATAAAATCCACCATATTCTGCGCTTGGACGCGCTTAACATCAATTCACTTCTTTTAAGGGCGGAGGCGTCAACCATTGGGCCACACAGACGTTTTATCTATGAACGCAACGAAAAGGAGGCGTTCAAAAAATGGTAGTCTTTGGCGAAAGAGCCACAGGCTATAAAGTGAAGAGCGGAGTTCGAATCCCAATCGACTCTCTCTGCCCCGATTGAAGGTTTCTAAACCGTAGAAACCTTTGGGTGACGGCATCAAAACCCCGTCGCCCGACATTATCACCCCGCCCGGCAGTGGAACCAGCGTCCAGCCGGGCTTTTTTATGCCTATACTATTCTTATATCTATTAAAAAGGGGGACGGCAATCTACCGTCTCCCTTTTATTATTTTGCCTATAACTGCAATAAACAGGCACAGACATATCGTCCATTCCCATATCCCGTCATTCATCCCCGCAACTCCGCAGAGCTTAAGGACAATATAGGTCAATGGAAAGACAAGCAGCCCACACCACATCAATGCAGTTCCAAAAACAGTTCTTATCATTTTTAAATCATGACATTAAGCAATTATACTACCCGCAAATCATCTCGCAAGATGGGCCGGACGTAGGATGAAGGGGAGCGGGTCGCGGAGGACTATTGATTTGTCCTCTTTCACTCGCTGATATGCCTGGGCAGCCTCCTCAGGAGTCTTGCAGGCGGCAGTGCAGACATAGTAAAGCGGTTCACGCGTATGAATGATGAACGCGCCATCATAGCCCGACGCTTGGAGGCGGGCACGCATCTGACGGGCATTGAACACCTGCTTGAACTGTCCGACCACCACATTGTATCGTCCGATTGTCTCGCGTGAAGCACCGCCATCCTCAGTGTAACCTATATATTCCGTGCGCATGGGCATGGAATCAGAGGCCACCACGAGGTCCGACATCCGCGCACTGTTGCGAATTTTGGCATATATGGTGGAGTCAACGCCTGAACTCTCACGGTTTTTCGACACAGCCGTCTCGTAGGCCTGACGGTAGTTGTTTTCATTCGTCTTGCAACCGACAATGAAGAGGCCAGCCAACAGCAGGAGCAGTGGCAGACGACGCATCGATGAGGAATGTTTTTTCATAGTAAAAACCATATTGTTTTTGGAATTGGCTGCAGGACGCGCTGCACAACGTATGCCGGATGAAAGTAATTCGAATTATATCAGGCATACGCGCTACAGCGCGTCCCTACAGTAAAAATTTATAATACAATAATTATAACAAACTAAACCACATGATAGCCTTTATCGGCAAGAGCACGGCGGAGGATGTCGATATGCTCGTTGTTGCGGGTCTCGACCTCCACACGGATTATACAGCCGTTGATGGATGTGACATGTGAGTTGCGCTCATGAGTGACGGAGATAATGTTGGCACCGTTCTCACCAAGCACCTGACATACGCCTGAGAGCTGCCCGGGCTGGTCGGTAAGGTCGAGGGTCAGTGTACAGTTCCTTCCGCTCTTCACAAGACCACGGGTGATGACACGGTTGAGGATGGTCACGTCAATGTTACCGCCTGAAACCACGCAGACAGTCTTCTTGCCCTTGATGGGAACCTTGTCAAACATGGCTGCGGCGACCGACACAGCTCCCGCACCTTCGGACACAAGCTTCTGCTGCTCAATGAGCGCAAGTATGGCTGCGGCAATCTCATCCTCGCTGACAGTCACGATCTCATCGACGTATTTCGAACAGAAATCAAAGGTGTTGACACCCGGTTCCTTCACAGCAATACCGTCGGCAATGGTGGCTACCTTTTCCAGACGTGTGCGTTCCCCCTCGTTAACAGACTTGAACATCGAAGGAGCACCTTCGGCCTGCACACCATAGACTTTCACATCCGGCTTGAGCTGCTTGAGGGTGAAAGCGATTCCTGCAATCAGACCACCGCCACCGATGGGGACAATCACGGCCTCTACATCAGGCATCTCCTCAAGGATTTCAAGGGCGATGGTGCCCTGTCCGGCTATCACTTTGAGGTCATCGAAGGGATGGATGAAGGTGTAGTTATGCTCCTTCTGAAGCTCGATAGCCTTCTGATAGGCATCGTCATAGACACCCGGCACCAGACACACCTCCGCGCCGAGTTTCTTTGTCGCTTCAATTTTGGAAATCGGTGCACCTGCGGGCAGGCAGATAAGCGACTTTATGCCATTGCGCGTAGCGGCGAGAGCCACACCCTGGGCATGGTTTCCGGCCGAACATGCAATTACTCCGTGGGCTTTTTCCTCGGGAGTGAGCTGAGAAATCTTGTAGTAGGCACCACGAAGCTTGAAAGCACCGGTGTGTTGAAGATTCTCCGGCTTGATATAGATTTCCGCATCAGGATTGATTTTCGGAACCCCGATGAGACGGGGATGACGCGCTACATCGCGAAGCACCTGTGCCGCGCGATAGACTTCTGAAATTTCCAATGTATCTGCCATGGTATATCGTGTTTTGTTTTGGCTATGATTTACATAGGCGCAAAATTAAGCAATCCCCGCCTATTCACCAAAATAAAATATGGTTCTTAAGCGCGACAATATCCATCGATTTCAGAAACTATATTTCACTCCGAAATTCAGACCGAGACGGGCGAAGCCGGTGTTTTCATCACCATTTTCACCTGTATTCAGATCGATTATAGCATCCTGCCATGAGAGATTCGCAAGCAAACGCCAATTGTTGTTCAACGCATACTGAAATCCGCCTCCGATATTCATACCGAAACCACATTTGCTTGCACTGGCAGAAACTTTCACCCCGGCATCCTTACAGCTTGCAGTCTCAGTGCAGATTGCAAGACCTAAACCGACAGTGTAGTTGAACGTCCAGTGTGGATTTCCCAATCTGACATAACCAACGAACTGTGGCGCAAGATAATTGATATAAAAGGCTCCCTTTGCAACTATGGCAGAACTTCTGTTATATCCTACAGTACTCTTCCCTCCGGATCTGTAACCGGAATAGAGAAATCCGGCACCAATTTTCTTGTCCGACATCCATTCGTAGCCAACTTGCCAGTCCAAGCCTATGCGCGCATCGCCTGACTCCCAGTCGAAATCAACAGAACTTATAATGTGTCCTATACCTATGGAGCCATATACCGAGTGTCCCGTAAGACTGCGACTATCAATATCACTTGCCGACAGGTTAAATGAGGAAAAAAGGGCAGTAAAAGCAAGCGCACTTACAGCCAGAAATCTGCTGATGGTTTTCATGAGAGTTAAAATTAGTATTCAATAATTTCCAAATTTAGACAATAAATCTTAAAACGACAAGTTTCACCCTGTATATAATCTGAAATGTCGACATATATGATACAAACAGCCCCGTCTCCCAACCGAAAGGCGGGGAAACGGGGCAAAAATATGTAATCGTAGCTTAAAATCGTTTTATTGTTCCGGCTGACCGGACGGTGCAAGCGGTGTTACTTGCCGGGCTGCTCCTGAATTCTGATCTTATCTTCAAGAATCTCAAGCTGCTGGAGACCTGAAGCTCTCCACTGCGGCTCTCCGTTTTTGAAGATGATGATGGTCGGGACGCTTCTGATCTGATATTTGGCAGAAAGATCAGGATTGCGATCCACATCGACCTTCACAATATTGGCGGCATCGCCTACTTTGTTCTTTAATTCTTCAAGGATAGGTCCCTGCATCTTACAAGGGCCACACCAAGTGGCAAAGAAGTCCACAAGTGTGGGCTTGTCACTGTTGATTATTTCATTGAAATCATTCATAATTCATAGGTTTTAAAGTGCAAGTATAACGCACCGTCACCTATGAATGTTTTCACAATAAAGATTCTTTAACCACCGCACTGATTTCCTTGAAAGCATAACTCCTGCGTTCACCGTCGGGAAGCTCGAGTGAGATGATACCATCGGGGGCAACGGCTACGATACGCGCCTCGATGAACTCTCCCCGCAGATTGTCGCGATAGGGATAGAAACCGTCGTTGCGCCACAGAGTGTCGAAATAACGCGCCGACAGTTCGCCGCTCCCCTCCTCCGAAAGTTCGGCTGCGACGGCAGCATCAGCCTCGCTGAGAATCTCCCTACAGAACTCCTCAAGGAGCGTCCGCAAATCAAATTCCGTGCCGGTCAACTGAGCCATAGACACCGGATTGGGAGCATCGGAGAGGAAACGGTGCTGATTGACATTTATGCCCATACCGACAATCGAATGGTTTATGCCGGAGGAGGTGATACTGTTCTCGATAAGGATACCGCAGATTTTTCTGTCCCCGACATATATGTCGTTTGGCCACTTCACCCTCACGTCATGACCGGGAAGATAGCGCTGCAACACTTCCACAATGGCAAGCGAGACAGCCTCGGAAATGACAAACTGACGCGCAGGATGCAAACCCTCCGGACGCAGCAGCATCGACATGGTGATGTTGGCCCCCGGTTCAGATTCCCAGGAGTTGCCACGCTGTCCGCGTCCTGCCGTCTGTCTGTGCGCGCTGACGACCGTCCCGTGAGGCGAGACGCTTGCAATTGATGCGAGATGAGTGTTGGTCGAAGTGCTTTCGGCAAGCTCTATAAGGTTCATAGCTTGGCTATTTCATCAGCCGAACCGACTGAGAGACGGCGAGCACCGTCGGGCATCACATCAATCTTCACCCATACGGTATCATCGGGGAGGATGTCGGCCACGCGGTCGGGCCATTCAATCAGACAGAGCGCACCTGAGTCGAGATAGTCCTCGATACCTATGTCGAATGCCTGTTCGAGATTCTCGATGCGGTAAAGGTCGAAATGATAGATAAGCTCGGCAGTTGTATCGGAACGGTATTCGTTGACAATAGAGAATGTCGGTGAGCCTGTGGGGTCATCCTCCACTCCGAGCGCACGGCTGAGAGCATTGATGAATGTGGTCTTGCCGGCACCCATCTCGCCGTCAAAGGCGTAGACGGTCGCATCGTCCATCAGACCGAGAAATTCTTTGGCAGCCTCTGGAAGAGCCTCGGCTGTAGGGATCATTATCTGCTTCATTTTTCAGATTTTTTTATGATTATATCATTTGGCAGTGAGCGTGATGAGCGGCACGAGCATTTCCTCAGGCGAGATGCCACCATGCTGGAAGGTGCCATCATAATACTGCACATAATAATTATAGTTGTTAGGATAGGCGAAGAAATCGCGTCCGGTCGCGAAGATGTAGGTCGACGAGACATTCGGAGCCGGAAGCCCGAGCCGTGCAGGATTCTTCACCTCATAGACCTGCTTGGGATTATAGGCGAGATTCTTGCCAATCTTGTAGCGGAGATTTGTATTGGTGTTCTTATCGCCCACAACCTTCACGGGATTGTCGACACGGACAGTGCCGTGGTCGGTTGTCAGGATAATCTTATAACCCTTGGCTGCTATGCGGCGGAAAATCTCGATTGCCGACGAGTGGCGGAACCATGATTCCGACAGAGAACGATAGGCGGCATTGGTCGATGCAAGCTCGCGTATCATCTTCGACTCCGTGCGGGCATGTGAGAGCATGTCTATGAAGTTGAACACTATCACGTTCAAGTCATTTGACAGCAGATTTGAAAACTCGCGCAGAAGTTTCTCACCCGCCGCCGAATCGTTGATTTTCGTGTAGGAGAACTTGCAATGACGGCGGTAACGCTCAAACTGGGTGGATATGAGCGGCGACTCGTTGAGATTCTTACCCTCCGGAGAGTCCTCGTCGACCCAAAGTTCCGGAAACATCGAAGCTATATCCTTGGGCATCAGACCGGAGAAGATGGCATTGCGGGCATATTGCGTGGCTGTCGGGAGGATGGAGCAGTAAAGTTCCTCTCGGAAGTTGAATGTATCAGCAAGCAGAGGCTTCACAGCCGCCCATTGGTCAAGGCGGAAGTTGTCGATAAGGATGAAGAACACCTTCTCACCGGCATCAAGGAGGGGAAACACATGGGTCTTGAACACCTCCGGCGACATCAGCGGACGTCCCGGCGACTGCGGGTCGGTAATCCAATCGGCATAATTATTGCGCACGAATTTCGCAAATGCCGTCCCGGCCTCCTTGCGCTGCATGTCCAGCAACTCGTCCATCTGTGTTTCGGCCGCCGACAACTGCATCTCCCAGTGGACAAGCAGACGGTAAAGCTCCATCCAGTCGGCCATCGTGGAGGCCGAACCGATTAGCTGCGATATGCGGGTGAACTCCTGACGGTAGTCGCTGCCGGTCTGGGTCGAGACAAGCTCATCGGAATGAAGATTTTTCTTTATCGACAAAAGAATCTGCTTTGGATTGACAGGCTTTATCAGATAGTCTGCAATCTTGTTGCCGACAGCCTGGTCCATGATATTCTCCTCCTCACTCTTCGTAATCATTATGACCGGGATATGCGGAGCCACAAGCTTGATGCGCTGCAGTGTCTCAAGTCCGGTCAGACCCGGCATATTCTCGTCGAGGATTATGAGGTCGAAATTCTGTTCATCGACAAGAGCCAAAGCATCGGCACCGCTGCACGCGGTGACAACGTCATAGCCTTTCCCTTTCAGGAACATTATATGTGGTTTCAGCAGGTCGATCTCATCGTCGGCCCAAAGGATGGTTGACAAGATATATTAAGTATTAAGTGTTAAGTATTAAGTACAAAGTGAAAAGTCTCAATACCGATGCTCAGTCATCCTCATCGCCTTCGCTACCGAGGGGATAGTCGGGGAGCTTGGGAGTGGTGACAGGTGTGACTGTCTTTGTCTTGGGCTGCGGTACCGGCTGCTTCTTGGGCTCTGTCTTGACTTTCGGCTTCGGCACAACGGGCTGGGGAGTTTTCTTGGAAGCGGGTTGGGTCGAAGACTTGGGCGCAGGTTGGGTCGAAGGCTTGGCCTCAGGATTCACAGAGGGCTTGGCCTCCGGTTGGGCTGAGGTATTGGGCACAGGAGTTGCAGGCTGAATGGCAGTCGTATCGCTTGGCAAAGTTACAACAGCTTTGGGTAAATTCAAACTGTCGGGCTGATTCATTTTAGCAGGAGAGTTGCCGGGCTGGTCAGACTCGTCGGGCTGGTCAGACTGGTCAGACTCGTCGGACTGGTCGGACCGGTCGGACAAGTCGGAGTTGCCATCTTCACTTTGAGCATACATCTCCTCTGCCGAGGGATATTCCTCCGGGGGCAGCACCGATTCGTGGGTTGCCTTGACTGTTTCCTCGCCGATAAAGCGGAAGTAGTCGTCAAACGAGCCTCCACCATGCAGCAGCTTTTCGAAATTGCTTTTGCTTATCTGCACCGGGCGAACGCCTTCGGGAATGATGACACCGTTGTCCTGAGCAAGAAGCGAACGGTAGTGGTTCAGCTCTCCCTCATTGCGGAAGCCCTTGATGAGCAGAAGTCCGAGGCGCCCGAAGTTCATCACTTCAAGGTCGAAGTCACGCACCATGTAGGTCGTGAAGTTGTGGCGAGCCACATCGAAGAGCAACTGATTGGGCGATATATTCTCCGTCGAGAAGAGCAACACAAGATAGTGCGGCTCCTCCGGTTCAAGCACGAACTCAATCTCCGTACCGTCGCCCGTTGCTGTCGAGTCGTTCGACAGGCGAATGTCCCAGAGCATACCGCGCATGTTCGAACCTCCGCTGCGGAGCTTGCGCCCCTGCGCCAGACCTTTCAGATAGGAAGAGGCCATAGGAGTGACATCCGTCTCCGGATAGCGTTCAAGAAGCTCCTTCAAGGTAGCACCAAACTCATCAGGCTTGTTGTCGGTCACGAAGGCAAGAGCATGGAGGAACATGAATTTGGGCATGAGCGGCGAGAGGGGATATTCGGTGACCATACGTTCGTATGCCTTGTGGACATCAGCATTGTTGTCGGCAAGATAGTCGGCGTATGCCTCGTCATAGAGCGCTTCCTGCCGTGCAAACATCGAACGGAGGTTGTCAAGATAGTTGGGATCGGACATGGCTTTCGCATAGTTCGATTCCGGGAACTCAGCCAATATCAGCTGACGGTAACGCTCTGCCTCGACAGGACGGTCGCGCCGCACGTTCATCAAATACTCATTATAATATATGTCGAGACGATAGACATTGTCGGGATAGCGCGACAAGAGTCGCTGCCATTCACTGTCGGCCGCATCGAAATCCTCCAGCTTGTCCTTCAGCACAAGACCTGAGTTGTAAAGCCCCTCGCGGATGACATCCTCAGCTGTCACTTTCTCCACATCGGTGAACGGAATCTGCTTAAGGTAGTATTCGCGGTTGTGCGGGTCATTGGCCTTCGCTGCTTCCGAGGCTTTCTCTTCCGAGGAGCCTTCATCCTCACTTCCATCATCCGCCGGAGTGTCGGACCCGGTCTCGACATCCTCCTCTTCGTCCGAACCGAACTCGTCGAAACTGAAAGAGGCTTTGTTGCGCCGTCGCCAATCGTTTTCAAGCTTTCGCGAACCCCACCGCTTCTGGAAATCGGTACGCCCCGCATTGCGGGAGGCGGTATTGTAGAAATACCACGATTTATCCGTATTAAGGTTGAAAGAGGTAGGAGCCTGAGCATTGTCCTGCTTAAGATTGGAGCCGGAAGCCGCCTGTTGTGCAAGATACTCCTCGCGCTTTGCCGTTTCGGCCTCCTCCTTCTCTTTTTTCTTTAGATCAGAGATAATCTTGTCAATTACGGCAAGCCGCTCCGCCTCCGGCATGGCTGCCAGACGGAGCAGGGAGTCGTTGAGAGTCACGTTCTGGGAATAGACTGCAAGTTCGTCCAACACATCGGACCGGCGTTGAAGCAGCGCGAGGTCGGGATAGTTGTCAGGCAGCAAGGGAACGGCCTCGGCATAGCATGGCTGCGCGAGGTCGTAGCGGTGACGGTCGAAGTAAAGCCCACCGAGAGTAATCTGCGAGAAAGCCTTGTCAACACCGTTTCGCGTGGACTTCTCGGCTGCTAATACATAGTTGGCTATTGCATTGGCCGTGTCACGGCGCGAGAGATAGAGATTGCCGATGGCATAGTAAATCTGGTCGAGATACTCCTTGTTTCGGTCATAGCGGGTCATACGCTGAAGCGCTTTGACCTCCGGAGTGATGTCCGGACCCTGAAACACCTCGCTCTGCTTGATGCGCGCGTTGAATTTCGTGCGGTAGGAAGCCGACGAGGCTCCTCCGGCCTTCTTATAAGCCTGATAAGCTGCAGCATTGTCCCCCTCGGCGGAATAGAGCTGACCGAGGAGGAAATTGAGGCGCGTCTTCTGAGTTCCGTGAGCGTAACCCAAAGCCTCCTTAAGCATTGGAATGGCCTTGGAGTTGTCGTGGGAGCGGATATAGAAATCAGCGAATGTGAAATAGTAGAGTTCCCTGAGGGTATTGTTGACAAGCTCGTCCGTCTTTATGCGCGTCAGTATGGTCTCAGCCTCGAAAAGCCAGTCGAGGGCACAATAGCTCCGCGCCTGCCACAACTTGGCCTCCAGAACCGTGTTTGGCAACCAAGAGAAATGTTTCGCCACATAATAAAAGGTGGAGGCCGCTCCAAGAAAGTCACCGTTGAAGTATTGGCTGCGCCCCATCAGCATCCACGCGTTGTGGAGGAAGGGATTGTATTCCTCGCGCTTTAGCCATTTCTTGTATTCCGGATCATTCGCATGTCCCGGCTTGCGTTTGGGACGCTTCTTGATTGAGCGCAGTTGAATTGCCTTCTGCGCCTTTTCGATTGAGCGCGTGAACGAACCCTGCGGCTGCGGAGCCTTGGGATTGGCGTATGCCTCGACAGGGTGCATGAAGAGCTGCGAAGTATAGTCGTCCTCGTATGCGCTCTCCAACTCCTTCAGCGTCTCCTTGAAATGCTCGTCGCCATTGAAATATATGTTGTAGCGGGTGATGAAAGCCTGATAGTTTCGGGTGGCAGCAGTGTTTTTCTTTGTCGAACACGACGAAAAGGCCACTGTCCACAGGACTGCAGCCAACAGTATCAGCACCCTCGAAAAAGAGGCCGACATAAAGATGACAGACTTTGTTTTCATCTCATTTCCATAACGGTGTCGACCCTCCCATTATTGCATTCCGTACCCCGTCGGTAGACAGTCTAAGTCGTTTACCTTTATTGATTAACACTTTGCATCAGCACGATAGTTAAAAATGTTAAAGCAATAGGATTTTTTGAATGACGTGTGTTATTAAAACTGAGCGGACAGAAATCACTCTCCGCTGCAAACCTGACAAATTATCAGTAATAAACTAAGC
>CANCXM010000055.1 GCA_947381945.1 uncultured Muribaculaceae bacterium | reverse complement strand
ACGGCAAGAACGTGCCGTGCACTGTTATCGAAGTAGGCCCCTGCGTAGTTACTCAGATTAAGACGGCTGACAAAGACGGTTATGAGGCCGTGCAGCTTGGCTTTGTAGAGAAAAAAGACAAGCACACCACTGCCCCTATGGCCGGTCACTTCAAGAAAGCCGGAGTAGCTCCCCAGCGCCACTTGGCCGAGTTCAAAGGATTTGACGGCGAGTACAATCTCGGTGACACCATCACCGTTGACCTCTTCAACGAGAATGACTTCGTCGACATCCAGGGTACCTCGAAAGGTAAAGGTTTCCAGGGTGTGGTTAAGCGCCACGGTTTCGGTGGTGTAGGCCAGAGCACCCACGGTCAGCACAACCGCCTTCGCGCTCCCGGTTCGGTCGGCGCCTGCTCATATCCCGCAAAGGTGTTCAAAGGCATGCGCATGGCAGGCCAGATGGGCAACGAGAAAGTGACAATTCAAAACCTCCAGGTGCTCAAAGTGATCGCAGACCACAATCTGCTCCTCATCAAGGGCTCAATCCCCGGAAGTAAAGGTTCAATCGTTTTAATTGAGAAATAATGGAAGTCGCAATTTACAATATCAAAGGTGAAGACACCGGTCGCAAGGCACAGCTCAGCGACGAAGTTTTTGCAGTAGATGCAAACGAGCACGCCGTTTATCTCGATGTGAAGCAGTATCTCGCCAATCAGCGTCAGGGTACTCACAAATCCAAGGAACGCAGCGAAGTTTCGGGTTCGACCCGCAAGCTCCACAAGCAGAAGGGTGGCGGCGGCAGCCGTATCGGTGACATCAACTCACCCGTCCTCGTAGGTGGTGGCCGCGTGTTCGGTCCCCGTCCCCGTGACTATCGCTTCAAGTTGAATAAGAAAGTGAAGCAGCTCGCCCGCAAGAGTGCGTTGACCTACAAAGTTCAGGATTCACAGCTCATCGTCGTTGAAGACTTCAACTTCGAGGCTCCGAAGACTAAAGATTTCGTAAATTTTGCTAAAAATCTTAAAGTTGAGGGCAAAAAAATCCTGCTCGTTTTACCGGGTCAAAATAAAAACGTAACTTTGTCGGCCCGTAATGTTCCCGATGCCTCTACAATGGCTGCATCGGATCTCAACACTTACGCGCTCATGAACTCCAACGCTGTTATCGTAACCGAGAGCAGCCTTGATTTCATTAATAAACTTTAACCTCACCAGAGAAAACAGCAGCAACAATGGAAATCTCAATCAAACCCATCGTAACAGAGAAGGCAAGCAATCTCACTGAGAAGCTTAACCGCTACACCTTCGCCGTTTCTCCCGAGGCCAACAAGTATCAGATCAAGTCGCTCATCGAGAACCTCTATGGCGTAAAGGTAGTTCGCGTAAACACCATCAATGTCCGCAGCAAGAACAAGTCTCGCTGGACCAAGAGCGGTCTGCTCCGTGGCAAGACCGCCGCTTGGAAGAAAGCCATCGTGACAGTTGCCGAAGGACAGAATATTGACTTCTATAGCAATATCTAAATAAAAAATGGCAGTAAGAAAATTCAAGCCCACAACACCTGGGCAGAGACACAAAGTTATCGGTGTATTTAAAGGTACCATCACTGCTACTACACCGGAAAAATCTCTTACAGTCGGCAAAAAGGCCTCCGGAGGACGTAACTCCGAAGGCCATCTCACCACCCGCTACCTTGGTGGTGGCCACAAGCGCAAATACCGCATCATTGACTTTAAGAGAACCAAAGACGGTGTTCCCGCAGTAGTAAAGAGCATCGAGTACGATCCTAACCGTTCGGCCCGCATCGCCCTCCTTTACTACAAAGACGGTGCTAAAGCTTACATCATTGCACCCAACGGCTTAAAGGTTGGTGATGAGATTCTTTCAGGACCCGAGGCTCAGCCGGAAGTAGGAAACTGCCTCCCCTTGGCCAACATTCCTGTAGGTACACTCATCCACAACATTGAGTTGCGTCCCGGCCAGGGCGCTTTCATGGCTCGTTCGGCTGGCACATTCGCTCAGCTCGTATCTCGTGAAGGCACCTACGCCATCGTCAAATTACCTTCGGGTGAAACCCGCAAGATCCTCGCCGCATGTCGCGCCACTGTCGGTGTTGTCGGCAACTCCGAGCACTCCCTCGAGCGTTCTGGTAAAGCAGGTCGTTCACGCTGGCTCGGCCGTCGTCCCCGCAACCGCGGCGTAGTAATGAACCCTGTCGATCACCCGATGGGTGGTGGTGAAGGCCGCGCTTCAGGTGGTCATCCCCGCTCTCGCAAGGGTCTTTACGCTAAGGGTCTTAAGACTCGTGCCCCGAAGAAACATTCTTCGAAGTACATCATTGAAAGAAGAAAAAAGTAATCTGATTTAAATTAGCAACACTTATCATGAGTCGTTCATTAAAAAAAGGCCCGTTTATCAGCGTGAAGCTCGAAAAGAAGGTCGCTGCAATGGAAGAGAGCGGTAAGAAGTCGGTCATCAAGACATGGAGCCGCGCTTCTATGATCGCCCCCGAATTTGTAGGTCACACTTTCGCAGTTCACAACGGTAACAAATTTATCCCTGTCTACGTTACTGAAAACATGGTCGGCCACAAGCTCGGTGAGTTCGCTCCCACCCGTACCTTCCGTGGTCACTCCGGTAACCGCAAGAAATAATTTGGGCCCTGATATAACTAATTCATTTGTAAAAAAGAAAAGAATTACAATAAAATGGGTGTAAGAAAAAGAAATTCAGCCGACCTCAGGAAAGCCGAACAGAAGACGGTAGCTTTCGCAAAGCTCCTCAACATCCCTACCTCTCCCCGTAAGATGCGCCTTGTCGCTGACATGGTCCGCGGGGTCGAGGTTAACCGTGCACTCGGCATCCTGAAATTTTCAAACAAGGAAGCGGCTGCCCGCCTCGAAAAGCTCCTCCGTTCGGCAATCGCCAACTGGGAAGCCAAGAACGAACGTAAAGCCGACGCCGGCGAGCTCTACATCAGCACTATCTATGTGAACTGTGCTCCTATGCTCAAGCGTCTGCGCACCGCTCCTCAGGGCCGTGGCTACCGTATCCGCAAACGCGCAAACCACGTCACATTGATTGTTGACACAATTGATAACAAAAACGCTAAAGCTTAACAAATGGGACAGAAAGTAAATCCAATCAGCAATCGCTTGGGAGTTATCCGTGGATGGGACTCTAACTGGTATGGCGGTAAGAAATACGGCGATACTCTGCTCGAGGACTCCAAACTCCGCAAGTATCTCAATGTCCGCCTTGCAAAGTCAAGCGTTTCGCGCATCGTCATCGAGCGCACCATGAAGCTCATCACCATCACTGTCTGCACCTCACGTCCCGGTCTCATCATCGGCAAGGGCGGTGCTGAAGTCGACAAGCTGAAGGAAGAGCTCAAGAAGATCACCGACAAGGATGTCCAGATCAACATCTACGAAGTTAAGCGTCCCGAACTCGACGCTCAGATCGTAGCTTCAACCATCGCCCGTCAGATCGAAGGTAAGATCGCTTACCGCCGTGCTGTCAAGATGGCCGTTGCATCTACCATGCGCGCCGGTGCAGAAGGCATCAAGGTTCAGGTTTCAGGCCGTCTCAACGGCGCTGAAATGGCCCGTTCCGAAATGTTCAAGGAAGGCCGTACGCCCCTCCACACTCTCCGTGCTGACATCGACTACGCTCTCGTAGAAGCTCACACTAAGGTTGGTGTTATCGGCGTTAAGGTTTGGATCTGCCGCGGTGAGGTTTACGGCAAGCGTGACCTCGCTCCCCAGTACACCAATACCCAGAAGGACAGCCGCAACTCATCTTCAAACGGTGCTCCCCGTCGTGGCGGTTTCCGCAAACCCAAAAACAACCGTTAAACCCACAATTGATTCAACAACACAATGTTACAACCTAAGAAAACCAAATTTCGCCGCGCGCAAAAAGGCCGCATGAAAGGCATTGCGCAGCGTGGCAACCAGTTGGCCTTCGGTTCGTTCGGCATCAAGACCCTCGAGTCTAAGTGGATCACCGGTCGCCAGATTGAAGCCGCCCGTATCGCTGTGACACGTTATATGCAGCGTCAGGGTCAAATCTGGATTCGCATCTTCCCTGACAAACCCATCACCAAGAAGCCCGCTGAGGTTCGTATGGGTAAAGGTAAGGGTGCTCCCGAAGGATTCGTTGCCCCCGTTACTCCCGGCCGCATCATCATAGAGGTTGAAGGCGTTCCCTACGACATCGCTAAGGAAGCACTCCGCCTCGCAGCTCAAAAACTCCCCGTGACCACTAAATTCATTGTGCGTCGCGATTATGACCCAACTCAAAATGTGTAACCCGTCATGAAGAAAGAATCATTCACTGAAGTCAGCACTCAGGACCTCCGCGACCGCCTGGCTGAGATGGAGAAGGACTACACCCAGCTCAAGATCAACCACGCTATCTCGCCCCTTGACAGCCCCGCTAAGATTACACATGCACGCAAGGCTATCGCTCGCGTAAAGACAGAGTTGCGTCAGCGCGAACTTAACAACAAATAAACTCCCCACAAATGGAAAAGAGAAATTTAAGAAAAGAACGCATCGGGGTTGTTTCGAGCAACAAGGGTGACAAGACCATCACCGTAATGGTGAAGTGGAAAGAGAAGCACCCCATCTATGGCAAATTTGTCAACAAAACCAAGAAATATCACGCTCACGACGAAAAGAACGAATGTTCAGTCGGCGACACCGTCCGCCTCATGGAGACCCGTCCCCTCAGCAAGACCAAGCGCTGGCGCCTCGTGGAAATCATCGAAAAAGTGAAGTAAACTATGATACAGACTGAAAGCCGTTTAACAGTAGCCGACAACAGCGGCGCTAAAGAAGCCCTCTGCATCCACGTACTTGGTGGTACCGGCCGTCGTTATGCCTCTGTAGGTGACATCATTGTCGTTTCTGTCAAGAGTGTCATCCCCTCATCAGACGTTAAGAAAGGCACAGTGTCGAAGGCAGTGGTGGTCCGCACCAAGAAGGAAATCCGCCGCCCCGACGGATCATATATCCGCTTCGATGACAATGCGTGCGTGCTTCTCAACAATGCAGGCGAACTCCGCGGAACCCGTATCTTCGGCCCCGTTGCCCGCGAGCTCCGCGCCGCCAACCAGATGAAGATCGTTTCACTCGCACCCGAAGTCCTCTAATCATCTTAACCGTCAAAAACAATAAACGTAATGAGCAAATCACATATCAAGAAAGGCGACATCGTCTATGTTCTTGCCGGCGAAGACCGTGGCAAGGAGGGTCGTGTGCTCAAGGTTCTCGTGCAGAAGCAGAAGGCCATCGTTGAAGGTATCAACATGGTGACCAAGGCTACCAAGCCCAATGCACAGCACCCCCAGGGAGGCCTCATCAAGATGGAAGCTCCCATCCACATCTCCAACCTTTCACTCATCGACCCCAAGTCTGGCAAGCCCACCCGCGTGAGCTGCCGTCGTGATGACAAAGGCAATGTAATCCGTATTTCTAAAAAATCAGGAGAGGAAATTAAGTAATGAGCACCGAAGCAGTTAAAAAAGACTATAAGGAACGCATCGTTCCCGCCCTGACAGAGAAGTTCAACTACACAACACCCATGCAGGTGCCCAAGTTGAAGAAAATCGTCATCAACCAGGGTCTCGGCGCAGCTACTCAGGACAAGAAACTCATTGAGACCGCTATCAACGAGCTCACTGCAATCACCGGTCAGAAGGCTGTCGCTACCCTCTCACGCAAGGACATCTCGAACTTCAAACTCCGTAAGAAGATGCCTATCGGCGTGATGGTGACTCTCCGTCGTGAGAAAATGTATGAATTCCTCGAGCGCCTCATCCGTGTGGCCCTCCCCCGTATCCGTGACTTCAAAGGTATCGAAAGCAAGCTCGACGGCCGTGGTAACTACACCCTCGGTATCACTGAGCAGATCATCTTCCCCGAAATCAACATCGATACCATCAACAAGCTCATGGGTATGAACATCACCTTCGTTACCTCGGCCAACACCGACGAAGAAGGTTATGCTCTTCTCAAGGAATTCGGTCTCCCTTTCAAAAACGCTAAAAACTAAGCTTAAGCTATGGCAAAAGAATCAATGAAGGCACGCGAGGTAAAACGCGCTAAGCTCGTTGCCAAGTATGCCAAGAAGAAAGCCGAACTCAAGGCTGCCGGTGACTACGAAGGTCTCCAGCTCCTCCCGAAGAACGCTTCTACCGTACGCCTCCACAACCGTTGCTCAATCACCGGTCGTCCCAAAGGCTACATGCGTCAGTTCGGTATTTCACGTATTCAGTTCCGCGAAATGGCTTCTGCCGGTCTCATCCCCGGTGTGAAGAAGGCTTCTTGGTAAGCCACTGTTTGGGCTGAATGGCCCCGACAAAGCCATCTAAGCTTTTCCAGCACTCTGTTTCCTGACAGTCGACGGCTCGAGAGTCGTTACCTCTAAGCGGAGTCCCGGTCAGAAAGTTACTCGTAATCCCGCTTGACCAGGCCCGCGGCCGTCCGACATGAAGGAACCTTTTTTCAGAAGCTGATAGCCGGACGCCCCGACATCCTTTCGTCAATCCCCCTCTCCACCTCTCACCTCTAAAGCTCCAAAGAATCACAGTGAGTATTAAATATTGTTGGGAAAATCCCAATCAATTTAAACATTTTTCAAAATGACTGATCCTATAGCAGATTATCTGACAAGATTGAGAAATGCAATCAAAGCCAACCACCGTGTGGTAGAGATTCCTGCCTCAAACTTGAAGCGAGAGATCACCAAGATTCTCTTCGAACAAGGCTACATCCTCAACTACAAGTTTGAGGAGAGCGAAAATCCCGCCGGCACAATCAAGATTGCCCTCAAGTACGATCCCGTTGACAAGGTCAACGCAATCAAGAGCCTTGAGCGCGTATCGCGTCCCGGTCTCCGCCGTTATACCGGCTACAAAGATATGCCTCGTGTGTTGAACGGACTCGGCATTGCCATCCTCTCAACCTCGAAGGGTGTGATGACTAACAAGAAGGCCCGCGACCTCAAGATCGGTGGCGAGGTCCTTTGCTACGTTTACTAATCAATAAGGAGGATACATAATTATGTCAAGAATAGGTAAAGCTCCCATTGAGATCCCCGCAGGTGTACAGGTCACCGTCGACAAGGATAATGTAGTAACCGTAAAAGGTCCTAAAGGCACCCTTACTCAGAAAGTAAATCCCGACCTCGAAGTGAAGGTTGAAGACAACCATCTCGTTGTCACCCGTCCCAGCGACGACCGCGAACACCGCGCTCAGCACGGTCTCTATCGTGCACTCCTTCACAACATGGTTGTTGGTGTTTCTACCGGCTATCGTAAGGAAATGGAATTAGTTGGTGTGGGTTACCGCGCCGCCGCCACCGGTCAGGTGCTTGAGCTCTCGCTCGGTTATTCACACGCTATATATATCAAGCTTCCCCCCGAAGTTAAGGTTGAAGCTAAGAGCGAGCGTAACAAGAATCCTCTCATCATCCTCGAGAGCGACGACAAGCAGCTCCTCGGCCAGGTGTGTGCCAAGATCCGTTCACTCCGCAAGCCCGAACCCTACAAGGGCAAAGGTATCAAGTTTGTGGGCGAAATTATCCGTCGCAAGTCGGGTAAGTCGGCAAGTGCTAAATAATTAAATTGATTAAAACAATGGTTTCTAAGATACAACGTAGAAATAAAATCAAGGCCCGCATCCGTGGCAAGATTTCCGGCACCGCCTCTCGTCCCCGCATGTCGGTTTTCCGCAGCAACAAGCAGATTTATGTCCAGCTCATCGACGACCTCGCAGGAACTACTCTCTGCGCAACTTCGTCAAAGGGCATCGAAGAGGGCACCAAGTGTGAAATCGCAGCCAAGGTTGGCGAAGCCATCGCTCAGAAGGCTCTCGCAGCAGGTATCACCGAAGTCGTTTTCGACCGTAACGGTTACCTCTTCCACGGCAGAGTAAAATCATTGGCAGATGCCGCACGCAAAGGCGGCCTTAAATTCTAAGAAGATATGGCAAATAAGAACAATAAAGTAAAGTCTACTAACGATCTCGAACTCAAGGATCGTCTGGTTGCCATCAACCGCGTTACCAAGGTGACAAAAGGTGGCCGCACCTTTACATTTGCTGCCATCGTTGTCGTTGGTAATGAAAACGGCATCGTAGGCTGGGGTCTCGGCAAAGCCAATGAAGTTCAGGCTGCTATCGCCAAGGGCGTAGAGTCTGCGAAGAAGAATCTCATCAAGGTTCCCGTTCACCGTGGCACCATCCCCCACGAGCAGTTCGCAAAGTTCGGCGGTTCTCGCGTCATCCTCAAGCCCGCAAGCCACGGTACCGGTGTTAAGGCCGGTGGTGCGATGCGTGCCGTGCTTGAGAGCGTAGGTATCACCGACGTGCTCGCTAAGTCAAAGGGTTCTTCCAACCCCCACAACCTCGTCAAGGCTACCATCGCTGCTCTCGGCGAAATGCGTTCACCAGCTCAGGTGGCTCAGAACCGTGGTATCTCAATCGAACAAGTGTTTAACGGCTAATCCTCCATATATCAAATGGCAAAAATTAAAATCACCCAGATCAAGAGCCGCATCAACGCACCCGCTGTTCAGAAGCGCACCCTTGATGCTCTCGGCCTGAGAAAAATGAATCATTCGGTTGTCCTTGAGGACACCCCCTCTATCATGGGTATGGTTAAAGCAGTCAGCCACTTGGTAAAAGTGACCAACGCCTAATTTCTAAAAATCATTAACACAACTATGGATTTAAGCAATTTAAAACCCGCTGTAGGCTCTGTGCAGAAGAAAACCCGCATCGGCCGTGGTGCCGGTTCCGGCAAGGGTGGTACATCTACCCGTGGTCACAAAGGTGCAAAGTCTCGTTCAGGCTACAGCCGTAAGATAGGCTTCGAAGGTGGTCAGATGCCTCTTCAGCGTCGCCTCCCCAAATTCGGTTTCAAGCCCCTGTCACGCACTGAATACAAGGCTGTCAACCTCGTTGACCTCGAAAACCTTGCAAACAGCGCCAACCTCGACAAGATCGGTGTGGCAGAGCTCATCGCTGCAGGTGTCGTTAACGGCAAGCAGCCCGTTAAGATCCTTGCCAACGGCAAGCTCACCAAAAAGCTCACCGTTGAGGCAAATGCTTTCTCCGCTGCCGCTGAGAAGGCAATCGTTGAAGCCGGAGGCTCTATCAATAAAATTTAATCCCCCTTCTCCTCGAAATGAGATTTATTGAAACAATCCGTAACATCTGGACCATTGAGGAACTGAGAAAACGCATTCTCGTCACCCTCCTGTTGGTGCTCGTTTATCGTCTCGGCTGCTACGTCGTGCTTCCCGGCATCTCGCCCGAAGATCTCGACGCGCTGTCGAAGTTTACCAACAAGAGCGGTCTGATGCAGCTTCTCGACATGTTCTCGGGAGGTGCGTTCTCTCAGGCTTCCATCTTTGCTCTGGGTATCATGCCCTACATTACTGCGTCCATCGTGATTCAGCTCCTCGGCATGGTGCTCCCTTCTTTCCAGAAGATGCAGAGCGAAGGTGAGAGCGGCCGACAGAAGCTCAGTCAGTACACCCGCTACTTGACCGTGCTGATTCTGCTCCTTCAGGGTCCTGCTTATCTTGTAAATCTCCAAGTCCAGGTGAGTGCCGCCACTGGCGGTGCCCACATGGGCTTTTGGACATTGGCATTCCTTACTGTAATCCTTGCAGCCGGCTCCATGTTCATCATGTGGCTCGGTGAGCGCATCACTGACCGCGGTATCGGCAATGGTATCTCCTTCATCATCCTTGTAGGTATCATTGCCCGTCTTCCGGGAGCGCTCTTCTACGAATTCACCAGCCGTCTCCCGGGTGCCACCGGCAGCCAGGGCGGTCTGATTATGTTCGTTGTCGAGATTATCCTCCTCTTCGCCGTTACAGTCGGTGCTGTACTTCTCGTGCAGGGCACACGCAAGGTTCCCGTGCAGTATGCAAAGCGTATTGTCGGCAACCGCCAGTATGGAGGTGCCCGCCAGTATATTCCTTTGAAGGTTAATGCCGCCGGTGTGATGCCCATCATCTTCGCCCAGGCAATCATGTTCATCCCCATCACTCTTGCCGGCTTCGGCAGCTCTGAGGGATCTTCGGGATTCTACGCAGCCTTCTCGGATATCAACGGCTTCTGGTACAATCTTGTCTATTTCATCCTCATTGTAGCCTTCACTTATTTCTATACCGCCATCACAGTGCGTCCCACCCAGATGGCAGAGGATATGAAGCGCAACAATGGTTTTATCCCCGGCGTAAAGCCCGGTAAGAAGACCGCAGAGTATCTTGACTCCATCATGTCGCGCATCACTCTTCCCGGTTCACTCTTCCTCGGCATCGTGGCCATCCTTCCGGCGTTCGCGCGCTTCTTCGGCATCAGCCAGAACTTCGCGCAGTTCTTCGGCGGTACTTCCCTTCTGATTCTCGTCGGTGTTGTTCTCGACACCCTCCAGCAGATTGAAAGTCACCTCATGATGCACCACTACGACGGTCTCATGAAAGATGGCAAG
The DNA here is from genome assembly GCA_947381945.1 of uncultured Muribaculaceae bacterium. Classification (GTDB taxonomy): domain Bacteria; phylum Bacteroidota; class Bacteroidia; order Bacteroidales; family Muribaculaceae; genus Duncaniella. Next base: position 2,978 of record CANCXM010000055.1, on the reverse strand, counting down.
ATCAAAGGCCGTACTACCGGTTCGGCATATTAATGCTGTTAACTCGATTACCGCAGATTTTTTCATTAGATAAATGATTTATCTTAAGACTCCAGAAGAAATCGAAAAAGTGCGACAGGCATGCACGCTTGTGAGCCGCACACTTGGCGAAGTGGCCAAGTGGGTGGCTCCGGGCGTGACTACCCGTCACCTCGACAATATAGCGCGTGAGTTCATGCGCGACAATGGCGGAAAACCCGCCTGTCTCGGTTACGGAGGTTTTCCGGGCACCCTCTGCATAGAGGTCAATGAAACCGTCGTCCACGGTTTCCCTTCAGGTTACGAGCTTCGCGACGGCGACATCATCGGTGTCGATACAGTTGTCGAGCTCGACGGTTACAATGGCGACATGTGCTACACGTTCCCTGTCGGAGATGTTGCTCCCGAAGTCCTTGCGCTCTGCAAGGTCACCAAGGAGTCGCTCTACAAGGGCATCGCCGCCGCTCAGGAAGGCAAGCGCATCGGTGATATTGCAAACGCCGTGCAGACCTATTGCGAACGCCACGGCTACACAGTCGTCCGCGAGATGTGTGGCCACGGAATCGGCAAGAAGATGCACGAGGATCCTGAAGTTCCCAACTATGGTCGTCGCGGTGTAGGGCCCGTCCTTAAAAAAGGAATGTGTATCTGCATCGAACCCATGATCAATCTCGGAAGCCGCAACATCGTCATCGAGAAGGATGGCTGGCAGTGCCGCACAAAGGACCGCAAGCCGTCTGCGCATTACGAGCACACCATCACGATCACGCCCGAAGGACCGGAGATCCTGACCACATTCGACTATATCGAGGAAGCTCTCGGGGATAGATTCATTTAAAATTCAAAATCATTTGTTGAAACCAATAAAATATGGCAAAACAGGCAGCAATCGAACTTGACGGCACTATCGTCGAAGCATTGTCAAACGCAATGTTCCGCGTCGAGCTTGAAAACGGGCATGAGATCACGGCCCACATCTCCGGCAAGATGCGTATGCATTACATCAAAATCCTTCCCGGCGATAAGGTGAAAGTTGAAATGTCACCTTATGATCTCTCGAAGGGCCGCATCGCTTTCCGTTACAAATAATCGGAACGCCTTGCACAACAATTTCAAAGATACAATATTCAACTTCAATACACTGATAAACCAATGAAAGTAAGAGCTTCAGTTAAAAAGCGCACTCCGGACAGCAAGATCGTGCGCCGCAAGGGACGTCTTTACGTCATCAACAAGAAAAACCCTAAATACAAGCAGCGTCAAGGCTAATGAGCTGTCCCGCGAAAGCGGATGGCTCTATTGTAGCGTCTTATTAGTTAATATTTCCCAATGATTCCTAATAAGTGTTTCAAATCACTGCCCAACCGCTTCGCAGTCAGCAAAAAAGTATTACCTTTGCAAAAATTTTAGTCAAGTAATCAAATTATTATATGGCAGTAAGAATCGTGGGAGTTGACCTCCCCCAGAACAAAAGAGGTGAAATCGCCCTGACCTATATTTTTGGTATCGGACGCAGCGCAGCCAAGACCATTCTTGAAAAGGCCGGCGTTGACGTTAATATCAAAGTCAAGGATTGGAGCGACGACCAGGCAGCCAAGGTTCGTGAAGTAATCGGCAGCGATTACAAGGTGGAGGGTGACCTTCGCAGCGAAATCCAGCTCAACATCAAGCGTCTTATGGACATCGGTTGCTACCGTGGCATCCGTCATCGTAACGGTCTTCCCGTGCGTGGCCAGAGCACCAAGAACAACGCCCGTACTCGCAAGGGTCGCAAGAAAACTGTTGCTAACAAGAAAAAAGCTACTAAATAATAAATCAACATGGCAAAAAAGACAGTCGCAGCTAAGAAACGTAACGTTAAGGTTGACGCCGCCGGTCAGCTTCACGTTCACTCGTCTTTCAACAACATCATTGTGTGCTTAGCCAACTCTGAAGGTCAGGTTATCTCCTGGTCATCTGCAGGCAAGATGGGTTTCCGTGGCTCAAAGAAGAACACTCCCTACGCTGCTCAGATGGCAGCTCAGGATTGCGCAAAAGTTGCCTATGACCTCGGTCTCCGCAAAGTGAAGGCTTATGTCAAGGGTCCCGGCAACGGCCGCGAATCAGCTATCCGTACCGTTCATGGCGCAGGCATCGAAGTTACTGAAATCGTTGACGTAACTCCGCTTCCCCACAACGGATGCCGTCCTCCCAAGCGTCGTCGCGTCTAATCTGACCGCGTCATCGCGCTTACCGTCGGTCCTCCACGACTTCCCGCTCTTAACTTTCATATATAATTTGAGAAGCAGAGGCCGACACAAAGTAAATTTTGATTCATCAATTTTACACCCGTCCTCAAGTCATCCCCCATTCGCTCTTCCGGCATTTTAACCTTCCGGCATGAAGCAAGGATGAAGCCATCTGTGAAATAGACCATATTTTTTTCACCTCTCTATGGTCGCGGCTGTCACGAAGGCAGATTCCTCCGGTTTGACGATAACAGGACAAACAATTTCAAACAAACACAAAAATGGCAAGATACACAGGTCCCCGCACCAAAATCGCCCGTAAGTTCGGCGAACCCATCTTCGGTGAAGATAAAGTCCTCGCCAAGAAGAACTATCCCCCGGGCCAGCATGGACTCAACAAAAGAAGAAAAACTTCTGAGTACGGTGTTCAGCTCCGCGAGAAGCAGAAAGCTAAATACACCTACGGCGTGCTCGAAAAGCAGTTCCACAACCTCTTTGACAAAGCATCACGCTCAAAGGGTATCACCGGTGAGATCCTTCTTCAGCTTCTTGAAGGTCGCCTCGACAACGTAGTTTACCGTCTTGGCATCGCTCCCACCCGTGCAGCTGCCCGTCAGCTCGTCCTTCACCGCCACATCGTTGTCAACGGTAAGGTTGTCAACATCGCCTCTTACGCTGTTAAGCCCGGCGACGTTATCGGTGTCCGCGAAAAATCAAAGTCTCTCGAAGTAA
>CANCXM010000054.1 GCA_947381945.1 uncultured Muribaculaceae bacterium | reverse complement strand
AAGGAGAGTATAGGATTTAAAGTATGGAGTATAGAGATAAAATAGAGTATAGAGAAGGATTACTTCTTGTCGCGGTTGCGCCAGAGGTTGGTCATGTCTTCGAGGGTCTTGCCCTTGGTTTCGGGGACGAGGGCGGCGACGAACCATGCGGCGACTACGCAGATGATGCCGTAGAGGGCATAGACGAACATGTGGCCGAACTTATCACCCATGCCGAGACCGTGCATATTGTACATCGGAACGAACGTAGAGGAGACGATGAAGTTGAAAATCCACTGGAAGGCCACTGCGATTGCAACTGCCTGCGAACGGATGGTGTTGGGGAAGATTTCGGCGATGAGCACCCAGCAGATGGGACCCCATGAGAACATGAATGATGCCGAGTAGACCATGATGGAGATGACGGGAACAATGGGAGCGATGCCGTCGACGATGTTGGAGATACATACGCCAAACGCGCCGATTGCCATACCGATAGAGCCCCAGATGAGGAGGGGTTTGCGTCCGAGTTTCTCAACAGAGAACACAGCCACAAGGGTGAACGAGATGTTGACGATACCCATGATGATGGTCTGGACCATCGGGTTGCCCATGTTCATCGATTCGAAAATACGGGGTGCATAGTAGAGCACTGCGTTGATACCGACAGCCTGCTGGAACACTGAAAGCATGACACCGACGAAGATGACCATGATACCGAATGAGAAAAGCTTCTCGCTCTTGACCTCGACAGTGCTCTTGATCTGGGTGAGGATTTCCTTGGCCTTGTCGTAGCCATTGATGTGTGAAAGCACCATGAGGGCTTTCTCGTCGCGGCCGGTAAGTGCGAGGTAACGGGGCGATTCTGGGACGAGGCAGACGAGGATGGTGAAGATACCTGCCACGATGCCTTCGGAGCCGAACATATAGCGCCAGCCTCTCTCGATGGTCCATGTGTCGGACTCGGAGCTTACCTGATAGAGTGTCTCGCCGATTTTCTCAATGACGGGCTGGGTGTGCTCGCCGAGGATGAGGAAGTTGACAAAGTAAACGACAAGCTGTCCGAAAATGATGGCAAACTGGTTCCACGACACGAGTGTACCGCGAAGATTCGACGGAGCGACCTCGGCGATATACATTGGGCAGATTGCCGACGCAAGGCCAACGCCGATACCACCGATGATACGGTAGAAGTTGAAGGCAACAAGGAGGCTGCCGGTGGGCACACCGTAGTCAAAGAACAAGAATTCAGGATAATAGCTGCCTAACGCGGAGAGGAAAAAGAAGACACCGGCGATGGCAAGTGATTTCTTACGGCCGAAATATGAGGCGAAGAAGCCTGAAAGCGCAGCACCGATGATGCAGCCGAGCAGCGCGCTCGACGAGGTGATACCGTGGATGGTGTCAGTGTAGACAAAATCTTTCGCTCCGAGGAAGAATGCCTGAAGGCCCTTCTCGGCTCCTGAAATCACGGCTGTGTCATAGCCGAAAAGCAGACCACCGAGCACTGCGACGAGCACTATCGAAAAGAGGTAGATCTTGCTTCCTTTCTGGGGATAATTCATGGTTTGGTAAGAAGTTTGTTAGATGTGATATGATTTGTTTTTTTGATTTGTTGCGGTTTGAAAGAGATGAGGCATGAGAGGAATAGGAGAAGGAAAGAGGATTCGATATATAGGTGTGCAACTACGGCAACACACACACGCAGTGTTTCGATAAGAAACAAAGGGGTTACGACAGCGACCGGTGCGACCGGCCGGGGATATTGGGAAAATGTCCGTGTGCCACTTGCGTGGCAACACGAACATCATATAATCATAACTCGGGTGCAGCGTTGAAACCGCCACACCCTGTGTCATATCAGCAATACATGTTGACGATAGCTTCGTAGAGCTCCTGCTTGCCGGAAGTCATCTTGGGCTCGGGCTGAGTCTTGGCGTAAGCGACAACATCCTCAAGAGTGAGCTTACCTTCCTCGAATTCCTTACCCTTGCCTGCGTCGAATGAAGCATAACGTTCGCGAAGCATTTCCTTGTAGGGAGACTCTTCGAGAAGAGCAGCTGCGCTTTCGAGTGCGCGGGCCATAGCGTCCATACCTGCGATGTGGGCAATGAAGATATCTTCGAGGTCAGTAGAGTTACGACGGGTCTTGGCGTCGAAGTTAGTACCACCGTTGCCGAGACCACCATTGCGGATGATCTGCATCATGGCCTGGGTGAGCTCATAGTTGTCAATGGGGAACTGGTCAGTATCCCAGCCGTTCTGATAGTCACCACGGTTGGCATCGATCGAGCCGAGCATACCGTTGTCGACAGCCACTGCGAGTTCGTGCTCGAAGGTGTGGCCTGCGAGAGTAGCGTGGTTAACCTCAATGTTCACCTTGAAGTCCTTGTCGAGACCATGAGCCTTGAGGAAGCCAATCACAGTTTCAGTATCAACGTCATACTGATGCTTGCTGGGTTCCATGGGCTTGGGCTCGATGAGGAATGTGCCGGTGAAGCCTTTGCTGCGGGCATAGTCACGGGCGATGGTGAGCATCTGTGCGAGGTGCTCTTTCTCACGCTTCTGGTCTGTGTTGAGCAAGCTCATGTAGCCTTCACGACCACCCCAGAACACGTAGTTCTGACCACCGAGAGCGATGGTTGCATCGATAGCATTCTTAATCTGGACAGCAGCGCGGGCAACCACGTCAAAGTCAGGGTTGGTAGCTGCACCGTTCATATAACGGCCGTTGCCGAACACGTTGGCTGTACCCCAGAGGTTCTTGATACCGGTCTCTGCCATCTTGCCCTTGAGATACTCCACGATTTCCCTCATGCGGGCCTCGTAGCCTTCGATGTCACACATGTCACCGATGAGGTCAGTGTCATGGAAACAGAAGTACTCCACGCCGAGCTTCTGCATGATTTCGAATCCGGCATCGGCCTTCTGCTTGGCCACGGTCATCACGTCGCCACCCTCGTTCCAGGGGAATTTCTTGGTACCTGTGCCGAACTGGTCGCCACCCTCTGCACAAAGGGTGTGCCACCATGCCATGGCAAACTTGAGCCATTCCTTCATGGGCTTGCCAAGGATTACTTTCTCTGCGTCATAGTAACGGTAGGCCATGGGATTCTTAGAGTCCTTGCCTTCGAATTTGATTTTCCCGATACCGGGGAAATATTCTTTAACTGCCATAATAATAATGTAATTGGTATAATTTGGTAAAATAAGATTGTGTTTCAATTAGATTTCACGCATCAGGCGCTCTTTCCAGAGTTCGTATGCGTCGCGATAGGCGTGGCGGTCGGCCTGCGAAGGCTCGATAATCTCGATCTTCTCCAGCGATGCAAACGCCTCGTTGTTGTCACGGTAGATTCCGGCACCCATGCCTGCACCCTTAGCAGCGCCGACAGAGCCGTCGGTGTCGTAGAGTTCGATTGTCGCACCGCTCACTCCGGCAAGCGTGTTGCGGAAGAGGGGACTGAGGAACATGTTGGCATGTCCGGCATGGATCTTGTTGATGGGCATACCCATCTGCTCCATGATTTCCATTCCATACATGAACGAGAAGACGATTCCCTCCTGAGCCGCACGGAGGATATGCGATTTGTTGTGGGTCAGGAAGTTCACGCCGTGGATCGAGCAGTTGACCTCCTTGTTCTGCAACACTCGCTCGGCACCGTTGCCGAAAGGAATGACCGACACACCCTCGGCTCCGATGGGAGCTTTTGCGGCGACATCGTTCATCTCGGCGTAGCCGATACCTTCGGGAGCCACTGTGCGTTTGCTCCACGAATTGAGGATACCTGTGCCGTTGATGCAGAGAAGTACACCCAGACGGGTGGCGTCGTTGCTGTGGTTCACATGGGCAAAAGTATTAACACGGCTCTTGGTGTCATAGTTCACTTCGCCGAGTACACCGTAGACCACACCGGAGGTTCCAGCGGTCGATGCGATCTCACCCGGATTGAACACGTTGAGCGAAAGCGCGTTGTTGGGCTGGTCGCCGGCACGATACGAAACCGGAGTGCCTTCGGCGAGTCCGAGTTCGGCTGCAGCCTCGGCTGTCACGCAGCCCTGGATAGAGAATGTGGGGACGATTTCGGGGATGATTCCCTCAGAGAAGCCGAAATATTCCATGAGGAAGTCGGCAACCTTACCCTCCTTGAAATCCCAGAGCATCATTTCCGACAGACCGGAAACTGTGGTGCAGATGCGGTCGGTCAGACGCATGGCGATATAGTCGCCGGGGAGCATGATTTTGTCGATTTTTTCGAAGACAGCCGGCTCGTTCTCCTTCACCCATGCAAGTTTCGTGGCAGTGAAATTACCGGGTGAGTTGAGGATGTGGCTCAGACACTTCTCTTCACCGAGAGCGCCGAAGGCTTTCTCTCCGTAGGGGACACCGCGGGAGTCACACCAGATGATGGCCGGGCGCAGAGGCACCTTGTTTTTGTCGACCATCACGAGGCCGTGCATCTGATACGAGATACCGATGGCCTTTATCTCCTTCGGGTCAATCTTGGCGACTGCGAGGATGCTTTCGGTAGCATGTTTGAGGCAGTCCCACCACTGCTGGGGGCGCTGTTCGGCCCAACCGGGCTTGACTGCGATGATTTCAGCCTCTGTCTTCGGATAGAAGTCCGAAGCAATCGTCCTGCCGGTCTCGGCGTTCACAAGGCTCGCTTTCACTGACGAGCTTCCTATATCATATCCTAAGAGATACATAGTTCTGTCTGCGTTTTTTATTGGAATATATTTATTGTACGTTAAATTCTTTATATTTTTCCGTGGAGCCACCGCGGGCTGTACTTTCAGCCACCCGCATGGATTCCTCCACTGCCGTCAGCGCGAACCGCTGTAGGCCTTCTTGTCGAAGCGGTAGTAGCGTGCGGCTCTGTGGGCCACTCCCTGCTGGCACTCGTCAAGGGGGATGATGTAGGGCAATTGTGAGATTTTCTTATGGAAGTTGCGGACATCGAGGGGCTTGCCGTAGAGGATTTCCATGAGCATCCTGAACTGCGAGGCGGTGAACTTCTTCGGAAGAAGGTCAAAGATGAGCGCGCGGTTGTTGTCGGTCTCACGGCGGATGGCGCGCAGCGCCTCCTCGATTATCTGGTTGTGGTCAAATGCAAGTTCGCCGAGTTCATTGAGTTTCTTCCACTCGGCTGCCTCCGAATTCACGTTCTTCTCAAGATTCTTGTCGAGCTTGACAAGCGAGAAATAGGCGATGGTCACGATGCGCTTCACTTTTGCCTGCTCCTTTTCGAGCCAATGGAGGTCACGCTGTTTGCTTGTGCGGTCTTTTGAGCCGAATGCCTTGAACTGAGTGAGCGCTACTCCTGTCAGACCGGTCTGGTCCTTCAATACTCTTGATGCCGCATCGTCAAGATCCTCGTCCTGATATATAAGGTAGCCCGGCAGTTTATTGTCCGAGAACATTTCGCCGCCTACATCGCTGCCTCTGCGTTTCAAAAGCAGTACCCGGAGATTTTCACCGTCGAAACCGAAAACGACGCAATCCACCGAGATGTGGTTATTGGCAAGTGGAGCCATAAAAAGTCTTAGGTGTTTTAAGGTTATAAGTATAAGAGATGTGCTATTTTTCTGCGAAACAGATGGTTTTTCTGCTTCTGCTTACAAAATTAATAATTTTCGTCCACCATTTTCGTTCCAAAAACATGTTATAAAACATATTTTCGCCACATCCCACACTCCTTTCACTCCAATTCACAAACCTCTTTTCGTCAAAATTACAATAAGTATTCCCACCCATCCCCGATTTACACCCAAACCCATTGTTTACTTCGCTTTTATGCATCCTCAAGCGCTCCTATCCTTATGGTCATTTTTACAATAAGCCATGTCGCTCCAATCCGAGACCACGTTTTGTTAAATTTTCTTAACCGCTCCACTCCTTTCCCATCATCGTTTGTTTAGAGAATAAAGCGCCTCGAGTTTCAACTCTCACTACAAAACAGAGGGCCTACCATTAACAAACAACTAAAAAATTTAACAAACAAACAATAATCACCAATAATTAGAGTATTAATAACGAATGAAACCTCTTGTTTCCGAAAAAACTCTTACACTTCAACTAAAAAGCAAAAACATGAAACGTATTCTTCTTGCTTCAGCCCTCGTCGGCTGTATTATGAGTGCCTCGGCACAGGACATCATCGAACGCCCCACATTTGGCGACAACTGGCAGCTCGGCCTTGACGGCGGTATCACAACTCCCCTCAAGGGACATTCCTTCTTCGGAAATATCCGCCCGACCGTAGGTCTGCACCTCGGCAAACAGCTCACTCCCCTCTTCGGTCTCGGAGTCGAAGGAGTGGCAGGTATCAACACCTCATCGGTCAACGGTGGCCGTCACAGCAAAACCGCTTTTGACAACACCTACGTCGGAGCTTACGGTACCTTCAACCTCACAAATGCCTTCTGTGGCTTCCGTTGCGAACCCCGCGCATTCACTGTCGACGCTCTCGTCGGTATCGGATGGCTCCATGATTATGTAAGCTACGGCAGCGACCACAGCAACATCGGTGCAAAGGCAGGTCTTAACTTCAACTTCGCTGTCACTGACCACTTCGGCATATCGCTCAAACCGAGTGTGATGTGGAACGTAACCGGCAACGGCACCGGCTATGACGACCAGGGTCTCGACCTCAAGCGTGCAAACTTCAACCTCACCGTAGGTCTCAACTACAACTTCGGCCCCGGCTTCCAGTGTGTCACATGTCCTCCCGACAATTCCTACGAAGTTGCCGAACTCAATGGCCGCGTGAATGCACTCCGCGCTGAAGTCGACGGTCGTGACGCAGCTCTCGCAGCAGCCAACGCCAAGAACGCCGAACTCACCGCAGCCCTCGCAGCAGCAAACGCCAAGCCCGCAAAGGTTGTCAAGGAAAACACTCTCGAATCTGTCCGCTACGTCTTCTTCAAGATTGGTTCAAGCACTATCACTGCCGACCAGCAGCCTAACATCGAGATGATCGCAGCCTACCTCAACAACCATCCTAAGGCAACCGTACAGGTTCGCGGCTATGCTTCAGCCGACGGTCCCGTCGAACTCAACGAACGTCTTGCAAAGGCCCGTGCAGAGTCTGTCAAGAACGCCCTCATCAAGAAATACAAAATCAACCCCAGCCGTATCTCAGCTGAAGGACAGGGCATCGGCCACATGTTCAGCGAAGAATCCTGGAACCGAGTTTCAATCTGTACTCTTGACGCCGATTAATCAACGCTCTGACACCTATAATATATAGGTGATATATTGAAAACGACTTATAACTCCCGCCGGACCCACCTCCGGCGGGAGTTTTTTGCACCCGCTTTTGCATTATCGCACCATTTTGCCCCAATTCCGACCTTAACTTTGCAATGTCAAACAAATCAATTCACATCCTTACACTTAAAAACCGAAATGACCATGCAGACAACACAAACCCCACCCGCACCTCTTGAATTCGTCCGCCATCCCGAATCGGCCCACATCGATGAAACTGCTGAAAACGCGACTGATGCCGACAATCCGGCAGACCCCGACGACCCTACCTCTCGAATCCTCTCCACCCCGCGCCGCAGCGCCTGGCCGGACTGAAGAAATGCAAACTGACAGACAAACCAACACTTTAACACCTAAAAAACCTGAATCAACATGCTGACAACCTCTCTCACCAACGAACTCTCCCCCAACCTTCTCCGCAGTGCAATCGACGACCGCATCGTCAAAATCCGCCCCTCTTCAACTCCCCTCGACCAAATCTCGCGAATGGTCGGAGCGCGCAAGGCAGCCTCAATGCGGGTCGACTACTACTCCGTCGACACCAAGGAAGGCAGCTCCACGGTAGCCGATACCATCCGCAACCTTCCCCTCACCCACGGTCAGTCCTTCGACCTCACAGTCGCTAAAGGCTCCCTCTTCTCCGAAACCGAGACAGTCCTCATCCCTACCCTCACAATCCCCGATGGAGCCTACAAAGGACAGGCTCTCGTGGCCTACGTCGCCGCAGTCAATGCCAACACCCTCTCGCTCGTCCCCATAAACATCCCCGACACGGCCGCCATGCTTGAAATCGGCACCGTCAGCAAGGGCGACCCCGTCATCCGCATGGGCCGCGCCGCCCGCGAGCTTGATGTGCAGACCGCTCAGTATGTGGCACTTCCGCGCAAGGACTATAATTTCTGCCAAATCTTCAAATCCCAAGTCGAGGAAAGCCTCTATCAGCGACTTTCCGACAAGGAAGTTGGCTGGAACTTCTCCGACCAGGAGGAAGTGGCCATCATGGACATGCGCATGGGCATGGAAAAATCATTCCTCTTCGGAGCACGCGCCCGAGTGGCCATCGGCGACAATCCCGACGAAATCCTCTTCACCGGCGGCATCTGGAACCAGACCGACCGTACCTTCACCTATCCCAAGGGCGACATCTCGACCGCCACACTCGTGCAGCTCTCGCGCGCAGCCTTCACCGGCCGCTCCGGCTCGTCGCGCAAAGTGCTCCTCGGAGGCTCCGGCCTCATTGAAGCCCTCAACCAATGCCCCCACATGAAGGTCATCAGCGCGGAGGAGAAGGAGAGCGTGTGGGGCGTGGACTTCCACCTCGTCGTCACCAAATTCGGAACCCTCTACGTCCACCACTCCGAAGTCTTCGACCTCTGCGGCAAGGAAAACTCCGGCATGATCATCGACCCTGACTACATCACCAAATATACCCACGTCCCCTTCTCTGCCGACCGCATCAGCTTCCGCAAGCAGGGTGTACGCAACACCGAGGGCGTAGTTCTCACCGAAGCCTCCTGCCTCGTCCTCCGCTACCCCGACTCCCACCTCCGCATCGAAGCCGAAGGCTAAACCCTCATAGCCTCTATCCTCCAAGGCAAAAAAACAGGCCTCTGAAGAAAAAAATCTTCAGAGGCCATTTTTTGTCCGTATGGACAGTATCTTACTTCGAGGGAGTTACTTCAGAAGTCTCGACATCAAACACGAGCATAGCGTTGGGGGCGATGCCAGCCTGGGGATTGCCGTCAACACCGTAGGCAAGCTTGCCGGGGATGTAGAGGATGTAGTGAGCGCCGTTCTTCATCATGGAGAGGCCCTCGCCGAATCCGGGAACAACGCGGTTGGGGTTCATCACGACGCCTTCGGAGTTCTTGTCAAACTCCTTGCCGTCGATGAGCTTGCCGACATATTTCACCTTTGCGCTACCGTTGGCACCGACAGCTTCGCCTGTACCCTCGCTGATTACCTTGTAGGCAAGACCAGAGTCAGTGACCTTGATTGCGGGATCCTTTGCCATCTGGTCCTTGAGGTAAGCTTCACCGGCAGCTACATTTTCCTTAGCCTCGGGGCTGTTTTCTTTGGCAGCCTTTGCTTCCTCTTCTTTCTGCTGATAGAATTCCATCATTTTCTGCTGAGCCTGCTCTGCGAGAACCTGGAATGTGGTCTGAGCCTCGCGCAATGCGTCAGCGTTGATAGTGTCGGCTGAGAATGCCTTTGCGTATGCCTCATAGAGTTTTGCACGGTCGATGGGCACACCTGCCTCTTCATAGCGGAAGAGCTGGCCGACCATCTGAAGGCCGAAGCTGATACCGGTGAGATAGCCCTGCTGGGTGGTGTCGGTCATGATGACCTGCTTGAGACCGCGTAGAAGGTCTTCCTTCTTGATGTTTGCCTTCTGATCCTCGGGAAGAGTCATGTATTCCGAGAGAAGACGTGCGCCCTGGGCGTCACCCATAGCGACAGAGAGAGAATCGCCAAAACCCTTGTTGGCACTGTTGGAAGAAGATGATGAATTGCCGCAAGAGCTTGCGCCAAGCATCAGTGCGGCAACGCCGCAAGCCATGATAAGCTTTTTCATAAATTTTTTTAGTAAGTTATTTTTTAATGGTGTTTTTATCGTTTTTTCTACTGAACCCGCCCTTACGGCAAAAGTCAGTTATTACTGCGAAAGTCCCGGACCACATCGGTCCGGAACTCCATGCGTTTTATCCTTGCTGATTCAGCAATGCATCAATCATGAATCATGCATTATTTCTTAATCACCTTAAGCAGCTCCACGTCGAAAATCAGTGTGGAGTTCGGGCCGATCACACCGCCTGCACCCTGAGGACCGTAGGCGAGCTGTGAAGGGATGAACAGACGCCACTTCGAACCGGCCTTCATAAGCTGAAGAGCCTCAACCCATCCGGGAATCACCTGAGTGACACCGAAGGTAGCGGGAACGCCACGGTCAACAGAGCTGTCGAACACTGTGCCGTCGATAAGCTTGCCTGTATAGTGTACCTCAACCTGATCCTGAGCGGTAGGCATCTCGCCGTCGCCCTCCTCAAGCACCTCATACTGGAGACCTGAAGGTGTGGTCTTGACCTCCACGCGCTTACCGTTCTCCTCAAGGAACTGCTTGCCGGCAGCCTCGTTGACCTCGGCCATCTTGGCAGCCTCAGCCTTCTGCTTCTCTTCGAGAGCAGTGAAATATTTCTGAATCTCAGCCTTAGCCTCATCGTAAGTCATTTTGGGCTCACTTCCGTAGAACACGGCGGCAACGCCGTCGGCAAAATCCTGAACATTGATTTCCTGGATGCCGCTGGCACGGAAATTATTACCCATGCTCAATCCGAGAGCATAGCTGATACGGTCTAATTCTTTATTTTCCATAATTATATATCAATTTAGTTGTCATCAAGTCTGCAAAGATAGGCTATTTTATCGCTACGCGTTGATTTTTTTAATTTAAAAAAGTTAAATTAATCATTTAGCCCCTTATGGAACCGGAATGATACTCACTCCAAACTCCACACCTTCAACAACCCGACAACCACAATGGTTGTCCGGCCGGCAGACTTTATACTTTATAATCAATCATTTACATTTGTTAGTCGTCAGGACATCGCACCAAGCATCTATCCGGAGATTATAATGACTCCAAAGATTGCAGAGCCTCCGACAATTGTAGGGACGCGCTGTAGCGCGTATGCCGAATGAACAACAGACAGCCCATCCGATAAACACTTAACACTTTATCCTTAATACTTTATACTTAGTACTTAAAACTTAGTACTGTGTGCTAAGTTTTGCCAGATACTTCCCGATGATGTCAAACTCGATATTGACCTCACTGCCCACACGGATTTCCTTGAAATTCGTATGCTCGAAAGTATAGGGAATGATAGCCACGCGGAACGAATAGCGCTCCGAATCGCAGACCGTAAGGCTCACACCGTTGACTGTCACCGAACCCTTCTCGACAGTCACATAGCCCTTTGCAGCCATTTCGGGAGCAACCTTATAGGTGAACTTATAGTAGCGGCTACCCTCCACCTCTTCAATCTCCTCGCAGACAGCGGTGCAATCCACATGGCCCTGCACGATATGACCATCCAGACGACCATTCATCATCATAGAGCGTTCGAGATTCACCAGACTGCCCTCCTTCAGACCACCGAGATTACTGCGGTCAAGAGTCTCCTGAATCGCAGTCACTGTATATGTACCGTCGCCCGGAAGGGAAACCACAGTCAGACACACACCATTGTGAGCCACACTCTGGTCAATCTTCAGTTCATCAGTAAAACTGCACTTCACGCGAAGGTCAACATTACCCTCCTTGCGCACAACTTCGACCACCTGAGCGGCCTCTTCAACTATACCTGAAAACATAAGTTTAGTTTTTCGTTTTAAGTTCTTAGTTCTTAGTCAAATCCTCAGTTAGACTTGTTGGGCCTATTAGCCCTATTAGACTTATTAGACCTATTGGACTTATTAGGCTTATTAGCCCTATCAGCCTCATCAGCCCTCTAAACCCAACAAGCCTCAAACTTGCCTATCTCCTGCAAATTTACGAAATTTGCCAATCAAACCAAAACAACCACAGAAATCATGAAAAAAAGCCTCCTCTACACACGCACCGGCGATGCCGGCACAACCTCCCTCATCGGCGGACAGCGCATCGCCAAAAACTCACCCCGAGTCTCAGCCTACGGCACCCTCGACGAACTCAACGCAATGATAGGTCTCGTCCAAGCCCACTGCACCCAACTCGACGACTTCGTCACCTCAACCCTCCTGACAATCAACAACACCCTCTTCAACATCGGAGCCTACCTCGCCACCCCCACCGGCGACCAAGACTCCGACAATCACAACCCCACCAACGACCAAACCTCCACCCCTAAAGCCCCCATCACCCCCGCCACGCTCAGCGACCTCGAACACCAGATCGACCTCCTCGACTCGATGGTCCCGCAGCTCCGCCAATTCGTACTCCCCGGCGGTTCGGTCGGAGCCGCCCACGCCCACGTCGCCCGCACAGTCTGCCGACGCGCCGAACGCGACATCCTCACCCTCACCGACACCGGAGCCTACGTCCACCCCATAGTCCTCACCTACATCAACCGCCTCAGCGACTACCTCTTCATCCTCGCCCGCTACATCAACCACTTCACCGGCACCCCCGAACTCACCTGGCGCCCCTAAAGCCACATCCACCCCCAACAATCCCCATAAAATCCCCCCAACCAGCCCTCAACAAGCCCCCAAAAAATTCCAACCCCTATTAGCCTATCAGGCTTATTAGGCTTATTAGGCTTATTAGCCCTATTGGGCCTATTAGACTTATCTCCCCTATTGGCCCTATTGGCCTTATTTGACTTATTAGCCTTATTAGGCCTATTAGACTTATCTCCCCTATTGGCCTTATTTGACTTATTAGCCCTATTAGGCCTATTAGACTTATCCACCCCTATTAGGCCTATTAGCCCTATCCCCATCTGCCCTATAATCAAAAAAACTTCTGCCCCTTTGTCCTTCTGTACCCTTCCCCCACTCCCCCCTCCCCCCAACAACTAAAAACTCAAACCTCAAAGCTTTATACTTTTTTTAACCGCTTCATAGCGGTTTTTTTTGTACTTTTGTAGCCTAATTGGCCAAACCCGGCCCTAACCAAACGATAACATTCTAATCACCACCACATTATGGACAATAAAGAAGTTGTACTCTCAGGCATCCGTGCCACAGGCAACCTCCACCTCGGCAACTACTACGGCGCACTCAGCAAATTCGTGAAAATGCAGAACGACTACGACTGCCTCTTCTTCATCGCTGACCTCCACGCCCTCACAACCAATCCCGAACCCGACGCACTTCACGAGAATGTCAAAAACATCCTCGCAGAATACCTCGCCGCAGGCATTGACCCCGAAAAGGCTACAATCTTCGTCCAGAGCGACGTACCCGAAATCTCTGAAATGTATCTCCTGCTCAACATGCACGTCGGCATCGGCGAACTCATGCGCACAGCCTCCTTCAAGGACAAAGCCCGCAAGCAGCTCGGCATCAAGACCGACAACGACAGCGAGGACATCGAAAAACAAATCATCGGCAACGACTCCAACAAGCGCGTAAACGCCGGCCTCCTCACCTACCCCACCCTCATGGCCGTCGACATCCTCATCCAGAAAGCCCATAAAGTACCCGTAGGCAAGGACCAGGAACAGCACCTCGAGCTCACTCGCCGCTTCGCACGCCGCTTCAACTCATTCTACGGTGTCGACCTCTTCCCCGAGCCTCAGAACTTCAACTTCGGAGACCACGCCGTCAAAGTCCCCGGCCTCGACGGCTCCGGCAAGATGGGCAAGAGCGAAGGCAACTGCATCTACCTCATCGACGAGGAGAAGGTGCTCCGCAAGAAAGTCATGCGCGCTGTCACCGACGAAGGTCCCAAGGAACCCAACCAGCCCATCTCCGAGCCTGTCCAGAACCTACTCACACTCATGGAGCTTACCTCCACGCCCGAAATCGTGCAGAGCTACCGCGACGCATACGCTGACTGCTCCATCCGCTACGGCGACATGAAAAAGCAGCTCGCCGAGGACATCCTCAAAGTCACAACCCCCATCCGCGAACGCTACCACGACATCCGCAACGACGACGCCTACATCTCGCGCGTAGTCCGTCAGGGAGCCGAACGCGCCCGCGAACGCGCAGCCAAGACCCTCGCCGAAGTCCGCGAAGTCATGGGCATCCGCAAATTCTAAGGCAAAAAATAATCCCCGTCCCTATTAGCCCTATTGGCCCTATTAGGCCTATTTGCCCTATTAGCCTATCCATCTCCACCAATGAAAAAATATAACCTCATCAACAATTCTCTCGGCTGGCTCTGCTTCGTCATCGCGGCAGTGACCTACATGCTCACCCTTGAGCCTACAGCCAGCTTCTGGGACTGCCCCGAGTTCATCTCGCAAGGCTACAAACTTGAAGTCGGCCACCCGCCGGGCAACCCCATCTTCATGCTCGCCGCGCGTTTCTTCGTAAACTTCGCGTTCGGCGACATCTCCAAAGTCGCCATCATGGTCAACTCCATGTCGGCCCTCCTCTCGGCCGGCACAATCCTCCTTCTCTTCTGGACCATCACCCATCTCGTGAAACGTCTGATCGTGAAGGATGACGCCAACGAAATCTCCCTAACCCAGATGCTCGTCATCTTCGGTTCGGGCATCTGCGGCGCACTTGCCTACACCTGGAGCGATACCTTCTGGTTCTCCGCTGTCGAGGGTGAGGTCTATGCCTTCTCCTCCTTCTGCACGGCTCTCGTCTTCTGGCTCATCCTCAAATGGGAAAACCGCGCGGAGCATCCCCACAGCGACAAATATCTGATACTCATTGCCTACGTCATCGGTATCTCCATCGCTGTCCACCTGCTCAACCTCCTCTGTATCCCTGCCATTGCCCTTGTCATATACTACAAGCTCTGGAAGAACACGACAGCCAAAGGCTCACTCGTCACCCTCGCCCTCTCGGCGGTGGTGGTCGGGCTTATCCTCTACGGCCTTGTCCCGGGATTCATCGAGGTATCGCAGTATTTCGAAC
>CANCXM010000053.1 GCA_947381945.1 uncultured Muribaculaceae bacterium | reverse complement strand
ACCCCACGAGGGACCCCACGAGGGACCCCAACCCCATGATGGTCCCCAGGCCCACGACGGACCCCAGGCGGGACCCCAGCCCCATGACGGACCCCAACCCCACGACCAGTAGGGATCATACCATGAGCCCCAATACCAGCTTGAATTCCAGCGCCAGTAGTTGTTGTACCAGTAGGGTGATGTCCATGCGCTGTAGGGGTAGAAGTAGTCATAGCCCCAATAGGATGTCGGAGTGTTGACATAGATGTTGACCTCGTCAGGTTCCATATAGTATATGTTGGCCAGTTCCTTATCGCCTGAGCCGCTTACAATCTCGGGATTGTAGAACTGCTCGATGCGTCGGGTGTAGGCGAAGTCGGTCGCTGTAGTGTCCGCGCTGAGAGAGTCGGTCGCGAAGATACCGCGACGGTTGTAGTCGTCCACGCTTATTGAGCGCGTACCGTTGACGGTGTAAGTGTCGGCCGACGGATAGTCATAGACAATCACCGTTTTCTTTTTGGCGGATGAATTGTTGGTGGTGACAGGCTTCTTTGTCGCCTTGGCCGGGTTGTAGTAGATGTCGTCGTCAAAGTATGACTGGGCCGACATGACACCGACTGCGGCAAGAGCGCTTGCCATAAAAAATGTAAATCGCTTGAAGTTCATTGTGTGAGATATGCTGAGAAGTGAGAGATTTGTTTTAATGCTTATCTTAGAGGGTGTTTAATAATAAATGTTAATCCGTGGGCGGTTTATCTTTGAGTGATTATTCTGTAACGATAAGGGAGTGTGCCTCTTGGCACTCGACCGAAGAGTTACGGAATAAGCGCCAAAGAGAAACCGAGGCGACGGTATGATAGTTCCATTAGATTTCATTAAAGTCTATCTTTATAATGGGATGTATTAATCTGTAAAAGTTACCTTCGCCTTTCCGTCTTTCGGGCATTTTTCCCGCTTTGTTTCAGTCGTGTACATTAAGTACACTCCCTCAACTCAGCGAAAAAACTGCTCCGAAATACGGAACCCACGGGTTAACGTTTATTATTAAACACCCTCTTATAGTTTAGACACGCGAACAGGCTAAAAGTTTAATCGCTTGCGCGCGCATACCTCTATATTAATGCAAAAATACGAATTTTCAGTCAATATGGCAAATAAGAATGCCATTGGTCGGAATCAAGAGCCACTAAAAGTATCCGGGTGGAGAAGAAACGGATTTTAGGGTTGATTCGACCCAATCTCTACGTTTCTTCTCCACCCGGATACTTTTTCGCCGTCATGTTGTTTCAGGCGACGTCTGTGTCAGTGGATTACTTGTAGCTGACCCAGCGCATGAGCTCCTTGATTGTCGGCTTTTTGCCATACATGAAGATGCCGACGCGATAGATTTTGCCTGCAAGCCAGACCATAGCGAGGAATCCTGCGGCAAGAAGTACGAGCGAGAGGATGATTTCCCATGCCGGGATACCGAACGGAATGCGCGCCACCATGACCATCGGTGATGTCAGCGGGAACATCGACATCCAGAACGCCACACTGCCCATAGGATCGGCTGCGGCGACCATCGCGAAGATAAGACCGAAGATGATGGGGAAGACGGCAAACGAAGTCAGTTGGCTTGCATCCTGAATGTTGTCGACCGACGAACCAACGGCTGCGAAAATCGAAGAGTAGAGGAGGAAGCCGAAGATGAGGAAGACAGTCATAAGGGCGATGAGCGAGATGATATGGCCCACGTTGCCGAGCATACCGACAGCCTGAATGATTTCAATGGACGAGGTGTCGCTGACCTGATCGAAGTGTCCGCTCTGGACCGCTGCCACGTCGGCCATCGCATCGGCAGGTATGAGGGCCGGAAGAAGGTAGGCCGACATTACAGCGAGGAGCACACCCCAGATGAGAATCTGGGTGACTGCCACAAGGGCGACTCCGACAATCTTGCCCATCATGAGCTGTGCGGGTTTCACGGAGGAAACTACGACTTCAAGCACACGGTTGCCCTTCTCCTCGATGATGGAGGTCATGACCATCTGTCCGTAGATGAGCAGGAACATGTAGAGCACGAAAGTCATGGCTATGCCGACTCCATAGCTGAAGGCCGACGAGTTGCTCTCTTCGCTGTCCTTGTCAGCACGGACGGTGGTGAGGCTGACATCGCTTTTGACGCTTTCGAGAATCTGGTCGAGATTGTTGATGTTGTAGGTCTTCAGACGTTCACTCTCGATGATGTCGTTGATTTGGCCGGTGATGTCCGACTCGGTGCTTATCGAAGAGGGGCCGTTGGAATAGAATTTTAAGCTTGCGCGGTTGGCTGTGAGGATATTTTCCGGAATGACGAGTACCGCGTCGACTCCGTCACGGATGAGAGCAGAGTCTACAGTAGCATCAGTGGCGGGGAGGAAGGTCAGGGATTTTGAGCTTTTAAGTCCGGGAAGGATACATTTGCTGTTGTCGATGACCGAGACTGTGGTGGCCGATGAATCCACGAAATTCATTATTATGGCCGGAAGGACCATGAGTGCAAGCATCAGCACCGGCATTATTATTGTCGTGATGATAAAGCTTTTTTTCTTTACGCGCTCCATGTATTCGCGCTCGATCACTATACCTATTTTTGACATAGAAGTTGATTTGTAGTGCAGGATTCATGACGCATAGGCCCTTTTTCTGTCGGGGACGCGATACTGAATCATGCGGTGGATGATTGTTGTGATTGGTTATATCCGTCTGTTTTGAGGTTTTAACTCCTGCTGAGTGTCAGACCTGATTGCCGCTGTCCTCTTTAACAGCGCGGATGAATATGTCGTTCATGGACGCTATGCTTTCGTTGAGGCCCGCGATGACAACGCTCTCATTGGCGGCGGAGATTGCATCGCGCAGTGATGCTCCGTCGTTGAGGTGGAAATTGAGTCGCTGACGGCCCTGCGCGTCCGGTTCGAGCAGCGAGAAGTCACCGGCAAGTGGCTGCAGGCGTTCCATCAGAGTGCGTGCATCGCCTCCGAATGTTATGTCGTAGCGGTTGCCGAAATACTGACGCCGAATCTCATCTACGTTTCCGCTGAGTATGTTACGGCTCTTATTGATAAGGGTGATGTTGTCGCAGATTTCCTCGACTGACGACATGTTGTGGGTCGAGAAGATGACAGTCGATCCTTCATCCTTGAGTTTGAGGATTTCCTCTTTGAGCAGGGCGGCATTGATGGGGTCGAATCCGGAGAACGGTTCGTCGAAAATCAGAAGTTTCGGACGGTGAAGCACCGTGACTATGAACTGCACTTTCTGTGCCATACCTTTCGAAAGTTCCTCGACTTTCTTGTCCCACCATGAAAGGATGTCGAACTTTTCGAACCATTTTCTGAGTTCGCGGACTGCATCCTGTTTGGAGAGGCCCTTTAGACGGGCGAAAAACACTGCCTGCTCGCCGACCTTCATTTTTTTGTAGAGTCCTCGCTCTTCGGGGAGGTAACCGATGTGTTCGACATCTGCCTGGGTGAGCTGATGGCCTTCGAAAATCACACGGCCACTGTCGGGGGCGGTGATGTGGTTGATGATGCGGATAAGGGTGGTTTTGCCGGCTCCGTTGGGGCCTAAAAGTCCATAGACCTCTCCGGCGGGTACGTTTAGCGAGACATTGTCGAGCGCGAGATGCGACGAATATGCTTTGCTGACGTTTTCAACTTGTAATATATCCATTGTCAGTTTGCTGAGTGATGGTTAAAGGGGTTATTAAACTGCGGTTTTATGACGTTAGACGCATTATTTTGGAAAAAGTTACACCCGACATGAAACTTTTTGGGAAATAACGCGTCTAACGAAGTGAAAAGCTCCTCTCCCCGATAGTAATCCACCATTTACAGCAAGCACCCAAACCACAGAAGGAACATGGCTTCAACCGAAAAGGAATCACGCTTTCTGACGATTGTCAATGACAACCGTCAGCTCCTGTATAAGGTGTGCTATATGTATGCCACGGATCGGGACCATTTTCAGGATCTCTATCAGGAGGTGCTTGCCAATATCTGGGAAGGCTTGGGGGCCTTCCGGGGTGATTCGGCGCTTTCGACATGGCTCTACCGCACAGCGCTCAACACCTGCGTGACGTTTTACAGGAAGCACAACCGCCACTCCTCCGAGATGACTTCCCTTGAGCTGGCTGACGGGCTTATGGCTGATGACGGAGTGAGGAATGAGCAATTGCACGAGATGTATCGTCTGATTTCAAAACTTTCGAAAATCGACAAGGCGATTATCCTGATGTGGCTCGACGAGAGAAGCTACGATGAGATTGCCGAGGTCACCGGTTTTACGAGAAACAACGTGGCCACACGTCTCCGACGGATAAAGCAGCGGCTTGTCGACAGCGGCAACCGCGATGAATAGAGTAATGTACAGATTGATTTCTAACCTTGATTAAACACTGACACGATATATGGATATTAACGAGCTGAAAAACAATTGGAACTCCATGAGCATTCCTCCGGATTATCATGCAGGAGTGACCGACGACATACTTTCGCGTGTTGAACGCGGGCGTGTCACAACTCTGCGTGACCGCCTCGGCAACATCAGCCGTATGCTCTCGCAGATTTGCTGTGTCGGTGTCCTGTTGATGATTCCGTATCTCCATGAGTCGCCAACGCTCGGTATTCTTGCCATCGCATTCTTCATTTTTATGGGTGTGATGCACTTCAGGGCTTACCGCCGTGTCAGCCGTCTGGCATTTTCTGAAATGACGGTGCGCGAGGCTATCCTCACGGTCGCAAATATTGACCGTGACCGCATAAGGCTGCGCGCCATCGGCATGGCTTTGGGACTGCCGTTAGCCATATATATGTGTTTTACATTCTCTGAGGTGTTCGGTGATTACTATCTTTACGGCTGCGTTGCCGGTGCGGTGGTCGGTCTCGGCATTGGATTGCTTATCAATCGGCGCGCTGTCAATATTATCCGTGAGATGCGTGCCCAGCTCAATCCGGAGCAGTGAGACCGTGGCTGATTCCGGTCATGACGGTCGGATTCAGTGTCGCGCCTGTCAGGAGTGTGGCCCGCTTGCATTGCCGTCGAATAAAATCAGGCTAATTTTTATGGCAAAGTGCCTGTTTTTTCCTGAAAAGTCAGTAAATTTGCAGTGAACTCATGAAGCATTTCAACATTTCACTGCAATGAACACCAATAGTCTTGTATCAATAAGCGACATAGGGCGTGAAGAGATTCTCTCGTTGCTCGACATGGCCCGTCGTTTTGAGGAAAATCCGAACCGCCGTCTGCTTGAAGGGCGAGTGGTCGCAACACTTTTTTTTGAACCGTCAACCCGTACGCGTCTGAGTTTCGAAACGGCTGTCAACCGTCTCGGAGGACGAGTAATCGGTTTCTCTGATGCAAACACCACGAGTTCCTCAAAAGGGGAAACCTTGAAGGATACGATAAAGATGGTGAGCAACTATGTCGATCTCATTGTCATGCGTCATTACCTCGAAGGTGCCGCCCGCTATGCTTCGGAAGTGACGGACGTACCCATCATCAATGCCGGCGACGGTGCCAACCAGCACCCCTCGCAGACAATGCTTGACCTCTATTCCATCTACAAGACTCAGGGGACACTTGAGAATCTGACGATAACGCTTGTCGGTGACCTCAAATATGGCCGTACAGTCCACTCGCTTCTGATGGCCATGCGCTATTTCAACCCGACATTCCGCTTTGTGGCCTGCAATGAACTTGGAATGCCTGCCGAATATAAGACCTTCTGTGATGAAAACGGCATCCGCTATTCGGAGCATACTGATTTCTCTCCGGAGGTCATCAATAGCAGTGACATCATATACATGACCCGTGTGCAGCGCGAACGTTTCGCCGACATCATGGAATATGAGCGTGTGAAGGATCTTTACAATCTCAACAACTCGATGCTCGACGGTGCGAAAGAAAATATGCGCATCCTCCATCCGCTTCCCCGCGTCAATGAAATCTCGCAGGATGTCGACGACAATCCCCATGCATATTATTTCGACCAGGCGCGCAACGGTCTCTACGCCCGTCAGGCAATCATCTGCCGTGCGCTCGGCATCGAGGCATAGAGGAGTGTCTCACTTACTACTTAATACTTATCACTTAATACTTATATAAAAAGTGACTGTCTCAAAACAAGAACTCGCAGTGGCCGCTCTCCGCAACGGTACTGTGATTGACCATATACCTTCCGGCTCGCTTTTCAAGGCCGTGAAGATTTTAGGTATAGAGAATCTGGGTGGCGCCGTCACTATCGGCAACAATCTTGACAGCAAGAAGCTCGGGAAGAAAGGCATCATCAAGGTTGCCGACGTTTTCTTCCCCGAATCGACACTCAACCGAATAGCCCTCATCGCGCCCACCGCTGTGGTCAACATTATCCGTGACTATGAGGTCGTCGAGAAGTTCCCCGTGATTCTTCCGGATACTATTGTGGGCATCGTCAAGTGTGGCAATCCCAAGTGCATCACCAACAATGAGCCGATGCGCACACGTTTCCATGTGATTGACCGCGACGATGTCACCATCAGTTGCCATTATTGCTCTCAGGCTGTCAAGAGCATCGATGCAAAGATTATCTGACAGCAAGCTTCAGTTTTCGCAAATTTCTCATGAAAGTATCCTGGAAACCCGGCACAATGATTTATCCTCTTCCCGCAGTTCTCGTCAGTTGCGGGGATGAGGCCCACAGCAACATTTTCACTGTCGCTTGGGTCGGTACATTGTGTACCAATCCCCCGATGTGCTACATTTCCGTGCGTCCCGAACGTTTTTCTTATCCGCTCATCAAGGAGCAGATGGAATTCACCATCAATCTGACCACCGAGCCGATGGCCCGTGCGACAGACTGGGCCGGTGTCCGCTCCGGACGTGATTTCGACAAATGGAAGGAGACGGGGCTGACCCCTGTAAAGGGTGTGAAGGTTTCGTCGCCTTATATCGCCGAGTCGCCTGTGTGTATCGAGTGCCGTGTCAAGGAAATCATGCATCTCGGAAGCCACGACATGTTCATAGCCGATGTGGTCAATGTGCTTGCCGAGGATTCACTCATCGACCCTGTCACCGGGGCTTTCGATCTCGGTGCGGCCGGGCTGATCAACTACTCCCACGGACATTATTTCAAGCAGGGCGACGAGCTTGGACATTTCGGGTGGAGCGTGAGAAAAAGGTAAAAAAGAAAAAACTCATCACTCATTATATTTATCTATGAAAGAGGACAAAGTTATCTTCGACATCATCGAGCGCGAGCATCAGCGCCAGAAAAAAGGAATCGAGCTTATCGCTTCCGAGAATTTCGTTAGTGAGCAAGTGATGCGCGCCATGGGTTCGTGTCTCACCAACAAGTATGCCGAAGGCTATCCCGGCCACCGTTATTATGGAGGTTGTGAGGTGGTCGATGAGGCCGAGAGCATCGCAATCGAGCGCCTTAAGGAGCTTTTCGGTGCAAAGTGGGCCAATGTTCAGCCCCACTCAGGCGCACAGGCCAACATGGCTGTGTTCATGGCCTGTCTCAATCCCGGCGACAAATTCCTCGGCCTTAACCTCAGCCACGGCGGTCACCTCTCACACGGTAGCCCCGTAAATTTCTCCGGTCTTATGTTCAATGCGCTTGAATATAATGTTGACCGTGAGACAGGTCGTGTTGACTACGAGCAGATGGAGGAAGTGGCACGTCGCGAGCGTCCCCGCCTCATCATCGGTGGTGCAAGTGCCTACAGCCGCGAATGGGACTATGCCCGTATGCGTCGTCTCGCCGATGAAATCGGTGCGATCTTCATGGTCGACATGGCTCACCCCGCAGGTCTGATTGCCGCCGGCCTTCTCGACAACCCTGTGAAATATGCCCACATCGTGACTACAACTACCCACAAGACTCTCCGCGGTCCGCGCGGCGGCGTTATCATGATGGGTGAGGACTTCGAAAATCCCTGGGGTAAGACAACTCCCAAGGGTGTCGTGAAGATGATGTCGCAGCTTCTTGATTCGGCTGTGTTCCCCGGTGTTCAGGGTGGTCCCCTCGAGCATGTCATCGCTGCCAAGGCTGTCGCTTTCGGCGAGGCTCTCGCTCCCGAGTTCCGTGAATATCAGCTTCAGGTTCAGAAGAACGCAGCCGTGCTTGCACAGGCTCTCGTTGATATGGGCTACAATATCGTTTCCGGTGGTACCGACAACCACTGTATCCTCGTCGACCTCCGCACCAAGTTCCCCGAACTTACAGGTAAGGTGGCTGAGAAGGCTCTCGTTCAGGCAGACATCACCGCCAACAAGAACATGGTGCCTTTCGATTCGCGCAGCCCGTTCCAGACTTCCGGTATCCGTCTCGGCACTCCCGCCATCACTACCCGTGGAGCCAAGGAACCGCTCATGCTTGAGATCGCTGAGATGATTGACACCGTTCTCCGCAATCCTGAGAGCGCTGAAAACATCGCTGCTGTCCGTGCGAAAGTCAACGCTACCATGCAGCCCTATCCCATGTTTGCATACTAATAACCAATCATCCCGTGCCTGATGCCTCTGTACGGTGGTTTGTAAAAACAGGCATTGAGATTGAATTGACCACAAAATAACCGGAAGATTGCTGAATTCAGCAATCTTCCGGTTATTTTGTCATCTGAATGGTATCCGGATTGGCCTTGTGAGGGGTCAACTCAGATACCATTTTTTCTGCTTATTCGAATATGCCTACGAGCTTTGAAGAGTAGGCTGAGAGTGCGGCTTTGAGAGCGGTGATTACGGAATAGTCCGTGTCGGCTCCCGGATAGTTCATATCCCAGGTGAAATCGCCATGATTCAGACGGCCAGCACCAAAGTATCCGGTCACTATTGCCGGGACTTCGGTTGCTTCAAGAGGTGTGTAGACATACATCAGTGTCGGGTCGGTGTCAAAGTTGTTGTAGACGTTGCCGCCGTAGACAGTCTTGTAAGTCTCGGGAACTTTTTCGTCAGCACTGTCAGCCTCATAGCAGTCAAATGCGCTTGCGCTGATTTTCTGTGTGATGGGTGTGAAGCGGTCGTTTCCGGCAGTCTCGGCATAGACATTTCCGAAACTCTTTATCATGCCTCCGTCCTCTTTGGAGAATGTTCCGGCGCTTCCTTCCGGGTCATGACCCTGTTGGGATATGAGCATGGGGTATTTGGTCGAACGGTAGAAGTTGTTTTCGACGAATACACTCGCGCCTGTTGTCGCGCCGACACCGTATTTCGCACATCCGTCAAAGTAGTTGTTCCATACATGGACGGTCATTGTGCGTACGCGCGGATGGCGGGAATCGCTGTGGTCGAACCAATTGTGGTGATAGTCGATATAGTTCGGTCCGGTTTCGCCCTTCATGCCGCAGAGCGAGCTTTTACCGCTGTCGTGGAAACGGTTGTAGGCCACAGTGATGTATTGCGAGTCACCTTTGATGTCGACAGTGCCGTCACCTTTTGCCTGGTCGCTGTCACCGCCCGTGCTTCCGTAGAAGAGGTCAAGGTGATGCACCCAGCAGTTGCGGTTGTCAGTGTCGATGGACACGCAGTCGTCCATACAGAGCATGTTGGCGAAATTGCGGAGCTCAACCGAGCAGGCGTTGCGCAGGAGGAAGCCGAAGCCCCATGTTGTCGCATCGTCTCCGACACCCTCGATTGTGATGTTCATCGGTATGGTGTTGTTCTTGCCTTTTATCTGCAGTCCTTCAGCCGAACTGCTGATTTTGTCAAGGTCATCTTTCTTGACGAGTCCTATGAGGCGGACGGCAAGCGGACGGGTCTCCACTCCTTTCTGATAAGCGTCGATGATTGACTGCAGGCCTGTGAATACCGTTCCATCACCATCCTTGTTGCTTTGTTTCACCGCGCAGGTCACTGTTTTGGCGGTTTCGGCAGTGACATAGATGACGCGGGCATTATCCTTGAGCTCACCGTTGTCCTTGTATGCACCTATGCCGTCATTGAAGTTGAAGTGGGCGAAGCCGCTGCGGTCGTAAGCTCTGACATTCATGTCTGTGGCCTCGCTTGCCTTGTCGGCCACCTCTTCGCCGTTGATGACGGGGACGACTTTCAGCGAGTAGACTCCTGCGGGAAGACCGGGGATGTCGGCGCGGCCGTATGTCCCGTAGTTTCGTGCAAGCTCGCGGTCGACTGGGGTGTAATCTGAATGCTTTCCACCTTTAATATATATACGGTAGCTTGACGCTCCTTCGAGGAGTTCCCATTTGCAGTAGGCGCTTTCGAGCCAACCTTTGGCTTCGGTGATGCTGACACCACGGTTGACGATTTCCGCATCCTCGCCTGTTTCGGGGGCTTTTGCGAAACTGATGGCTGCGATGTTCTGTTTGAATTCATCGTTCCAGTCACCTGTTTTCGGCATGACGCTGACCACGCCGTTCTCCTTGTCGATGTTCACTTCGGCAAGGTCAACGGTGTTGTAATACTTCACATCGCCGCCGGTGGTCCGCAGGAGCATCTGGTTTACTGTGGTGTTCATCTTTACCGAGTGGTCGTCGGTGGTGACAGGCGGGGTGGGGGTGTCGCCTCCACCATTTTCGTTCCCTTCGACGGTGATGGTATAGAAAGCCATGCCGCCTCCGGTTGTGACAGTCACATCGCCTGTCGCGGTCACGGTTCCAACGTTTGTCTGCCGTTCGGTTGAACTTGCGAAGCCGCTGACGGTTGTCAGATTGGTTGCTGAGATGGAACGGGCATCACTTGAATTTGCGGTTTCGCATACAACAGTGACTTTTGCGCCTTCCGACAGCCCGGGGATGGTGATTGAAAGTTTGGAGCCGTTGAGACGTATGGCCGAATTTTTGTCGATGCGGATTTTGTCGGCTCCTCCGGCTGTGAATTTGAGACCCTTGGTCATTTCAAGTTCCTGACCGTTGGCACTGAGAGCTGATGAACTCAATTTCGCGGTATTGGCCCAGCGGTTCACACTCGTGTCCGTACCTGTCACCGACGCTTTCCAGTTGGTGGCGTCGGCGTTGAGGTTGGCAATGTCCGTTTCAGGGGTTGAAGTGAAATCCCAATTGAGTGTTGTCGAGTCCTGCGCACCGGCGGTCAGTGTGCAAGCGATTGCGGCTGCTCCGATGAAGCCGCGCAGCGATTGGATGTGGTTGCGCTTCATCTTACACTTACTTTTTGGCCGTTTACAATATAGATGCCTGCGGGAAGCCCTTCAGGTTTTTCACCGAGATACTGGCCTTTGAGGTTATACACGCCCTTCTTGGCCTTTGGGTCAGCAGTGATGTTTGTCAGCCCTGATGAGCCTTGATTGTGGTCAAGAGCGATGTTGACCAGATTCATTTCTTCTGTGCGGGTTGAATTGTCGCTGAAAGTGATGGTGACAAGGTCATTGTCAAAGGTCATTTTGACTGCTTCCTTCGGGATTGTTTCTCCGGCGATGGTGGTGGTCACCTTGGATTCCGCCTGGGCTCCTGCTCCGACTGCTAAGGCCGCGAGACAAAGTCCGGTTCTGATAGTTTTCATGGGTGAAGTGTGATGGATTGGTTTGTGAGATTTCCGGCAATTTGATTGGTTGGCTGAAATGGTTTACCGGAAATATATTGAATATGAAAATAGGTGGAACCGGCGCTTGGTTTATGGTTGTGGTGTGCTCTGATTGGATTGGAGTGTTCCCGCAACCGCCATCTGCAACCGGTTCCTTCCTCCGCTTTATGATAGGGAGATGTTGGAGGTTGTATTTTCCGCCTCTTATTTCTTTTCCTTTAGCAGATCGCGGATTTCTGTGAGGAGCACTTCTTCCTTGGTCGGTTCGGGTGCAGCCTCAGGCTCGGGAGCGGGTTCTTCCTGCTTGCGCTTGAGCTGGTTGATGGCTTTGATTGCAACGAAGATGCAGAACGCCACGATGAGGAAATCGACAACTGTCTGTATCCAGCTTCCCCAGTTGAGGGTCACTTCAGGCTTTATGACTTCCTGGGTCGTGCCGTCGATGATGGCTTTCTGGATGACGAACTTGTAGTCCGTGAAGTTTATGCCGCCTGTGGCAACTCCGACGAGCGGCATGATGATGTCGTCGACAAGCGAAGAGATAATCTTACCGAAAGCTGCGCCAATGACTACACCGACAGCCATGTCAATCACGTTGCCGCGCATGGCAAACTCTTTGAATTCTTTGATTAATGACATAATGTTTGATTTGAAAAAGGAAAAATGGTGCGTAAAATCTTTGTGATAGCCTACGCAATAGGGTTTAACAAAATCATGAGCTATTGGTTTGCCAATGCTCTTGAATGTCGCAAAAATAGGTAAAAAATAACTAATTTCCATTCCATTCATGCTTTATTTAGCTTTTTTATACAAAATCGCGCAAAAAACACCAATATTATTTCCTTGCAAACCTGCGGTATTTCAAAAATTAGTAGTAACTTTGTAGCGCTTTTGAAGAGGGCGTCCCCGCAAGGGCGCGAGACCGTCGCCCGGCAAGCGGCAGCTTCTTCATCATGATTTCAACTTTTCAATAGGATAAAATTTAACAACCCAATTTTTTATATAAAACTATGACAAAAATAGGTATTAATGGATTTGGCCGTATCGGTCGGTTCGTGTTCCGTGCTTCAACAAAGCGCGATGATATCGAAGTAGTAGCAATCAACGACCTTCTTCCCGTTGACTACATGGCTTACATGCTTAAGTATGACACCATGCACGGCCGTTTCGATGGCACTGTAGACTTTGATCTCGAAAAGAGCCTTCTTATCGTTAACGGTAAGCCCATCCGCGTGACTGCATGCAAGAATCCCGCTGAAATTGGTTGGGGTGCTGTAGGCGCTGAATATGTTGTTGAGTCAACCGGTCTCTTCCTCACTAAGGAAAAAGCTCAGGCTCACATCGAAGCAGGTGCAAAGTATGTGGTTATGTCTGCTCCTTCTAAGGACGATACCCCCATGTTCGTTTGCGGTGTTAACCAGGATAGCTATGTTAAGGGTACTCAGTTCGTTTCCAACGCTTCTTGCACCACTAACTGTCTTGCTCCTATCACCAAGGTCCTCAACGACAAGTTCGGCGTTGTTGAAGGTCTCATGACTACTGTTCACTCTACTACTGCTACTCAGAAGACTGTCGACGGTCCCTCTATGAAGGACTGGCGTGGTGGCCGTGCTGCTTCCGGCAACATCATCCCCTCTTCAACAGGTGCTGCAAAGGCTGTAGGTAAAGTTATCCCCGAACTCAACGGCAAACTCACCGGTATGTCAATGCGTGTCCCCACTCTCGACGTATCTGTTGTTGACCTCACTGTTAACCTCGCTAAGCCGACTTCTTACGAAGAAATCTGCGCTGCAATGAAGGAAGCTTCTGAAGGCGAACTCAAGGGTATCCTCGGCTACACTGAAGACGCAGTTGTTTCAAGCGACTTCCTCGGCTGCCCCCTCACTTCTATCTTCGACGCTAAGGCTGGTATCCAGCTCACCCCGACTTTCGTTAAGGTTGTTAGCTGGTATGACAACGAGATCGGCTACTCTAACAAGGTTCTCGACCTCATCGCCCACATGAAGAAAGTTAACGGCTAATCAGTCAAACCTACTTCTTGAATATATTCATCGTCCCTGTCGGTTCCTCCGGCGGGGACGATTTGCGTATGGGATATGTCTGTCATGGATTAGTCGAAAGTTTGGGCATAACGTTGCTGAAAGTTTAAATTTTGAATGTTTTTAAGCGAAAAAAGTCGGATTTTATCGCTTAAACGACAAAATATTTAAAAATATGGTAAGAATTATAAATAAATGTCATATATTTGTGGCCGGATTCGGCAAATTGCCTTTTGCGTCCGAAACAATAAAAACAATCAATAAATCAATCATTTAATTGCGTATGAAAAAATTATTTACTCTCTTTGCCGCAGTTGCTATGACAATGTCTGTGTCAGCTGAGGTTATCTACTCTTGGGAATCGAAGGGTGCCGATGGTGTGAATCAAGTTGGAGGTGTAGCTACTGCAAAATTTGACGAAACCCGTGTAAATTATTCAAATGAAGTAAATGGTAAAACTTACTATACCATTTGCCTTTCAGGAAAACTTGGTACGTATCCTGGGTCTGCGTATGTGAACGTGACGCTTGATCAGCCACTTGCTGCCGGCGATGTGATTTCAGTTACAGCCTATCGTAACAAAAACGATTTTGGAAAGAATGCCACAATTGTTTTCTTGTTTGACGGAAATCCGGAAAATACTTTAAAATCAGAAGAGCAGTTCCCCAATATTAATCCTGAGGGCGAAAACGATCCCGCTCCGGGTACTCAGACATTTGTTGTGCCTGAGTCTGCTGCCGGTATTACTTCATTTGATATGACCCGTGGTTCGGCATCTACAAATATCTTTATCACCAACCTTACAATTACTCGCGAAGGTGGAGAGACTCCCGAAGAACCGGCAGGAGAGACAAAAACAATGACTCTTTCCGGCTCATGGCCTCAGGGTGAGTTTGGTTCCATCGAAACTCCGTTTGAAATGGATTTTGACACCATGACTCTTACTCTTAAGAATTTCCTCGGTGCCAAGGGTGATGCTGTATGCAAGGTTGAGCAGCGCGATCCGAATGCTGTGCCCACAGTTGGAACCATGTTCAATATTATCCCTGAAGCCGGATTCACTGAAACAGGTGATCTCTATGGCGATAAGACTTATTCAATCGATGGCCTGTCTTCGCCTGTTGTATTTACAGCTGATGGTGTGAATACAATTAAGCTTGACAATCCGAATGTGATTTTTACTAATTATTCAAGCGTAGAACTCGCTACCGGTAAGCAGTATAATTTTGTTATCTATCTGTTTGGAAACTACTCCCAGTGGGATAGCGCTGCAAATGCTTGGGGTGAAGTAAGCACTACGGCTGGTTATTTCGAACTTAAGACAACTGTGTCTATCGATGATACTTCCGCTATCGAGAATATCGAAGTTGAGGCTGCTGATGAAAATGCTCCTGTTGAATACTTCAACATCCAGGGTATGCGTGTAGAGAATCCCGCTGCCGGTCAGCTTCTCATCCGTCGTCAGGGTTCGAAGGTATCCAAGGTAATCATCCGTTGAGATAACCCAATTCATTGATTAGTATATTCCGTCCGTAATAATCGGATGTGAATTTGGAACACAAATTTTGAATATAATTCTTTTGGTTATATTCATTCGAATTAACAAAAACTATATCCCGAAAGAAACAGCATGTTGATGTTTCTTTCGGGATATAGTTTTTGTGTTTATCAGATGGTGATATTATAGGACATCTTCGATGCCCGTCATGAAATGGCGTATATTATCCCATGCCTCGGACGATGGTGAAATTCCGGCCTGCGGCCTCCATTTCACATCGTCGCTCGACATGGGGAAATCTAGGACCTGTGCAAGCGAAAAGTGTTAAAAATTATAGTGTGTGA
>CANCXM010000052.1 GCA_947381945.1 uncultured Muribaculaceae bacterium | reverse complement strand
AGGGCTGATAGGGCTGATAGGGCTGATAGGGCTGATAGGGCTGATAGGGCTGATAAAATTCAACCATAAAAAGTCCGCCAAGGTCTTGGTAACCTTGGCGGACTTTTTATGGTTGAATTTTTGTCTTTGTTCTGACTTTTTGTCAGGACAAAATTTTAGTCAGTTTTCAAGACTCTTTAGCCGAGACGGGCTTTGATAGCTTCGGTTTCTTTTTCGTAGCCGGGTTTTGCGAGGAGGGCGAACATGTTGCGCTTGTAGGCCTCGACACCGGGCTGGTTGAAGGGGTTCACACCGAGGATGTAGCCGCTGATACCGCAAGCCTTCTCGAAGAAGTAGATGAGCTGGCCGAGGTATTTCTCTTCAAGAGCGGGAAGGGTGATGAGGATGTTGGGGACACCACCGTCGACGTGTGCGATGCGGGTACCGAGTTCAGCCATCTTGTTGACTTCGTCGATGTGCTTGCCGGCGATGTAGTTGAGACCATCGAGGTTTGCTTCGTCGGAGGGGATGAGCTTTTCGTGAGCGCTCTCCTGAACAGAGATTACGGTCTCAAAGATTGTGCGCTCGCCTTCCTGAATCCACTGACCCATTGAGTGGAGGTCGGTAGAGTTGTCGACGGCTGCGGGGAAGATGCCAAGGTTGTCCTTACCTTCGCTCTCACCGTAGAGCTGCTTCCACCATTCTCCGAAGTAGTGGAGTTTGGGGTTGTAGTTCACGAGGATTTCAGTTTTCTTTCCTGCCTGATAGAGAGCGTTGCGGGTTTCAGCATAGAGGAATGCGGGGTTGGCAGCATCGGGAGTGTTGGTCATTTTCTCCATTTCGGCGGCACCGTCGATGAGCGCGCGGATGTCAAATCCGGCTACTGCGATGGGGAGAAGACCTACGGGAGTAAGCACGGAGAAACGTCCACCTACGTTGTCGGCGATGACGAAAGTCTTGTAGCCTTCCTCAGTGGCGAGGCGACGGAGAGCGCCGCGCTGTGCGTCGGTGATGGCAACGATGCGCTTGCGGGCTTCCTCAACACCGAGCTGACGTTCGAGCTGCTCCTTGAGGAGACGGAATGCGATGGCGGGTTCGGTAGTGGTACCGCTCTTAGAGATTACGATGATGCCGAAACGCTTGTCCTTGAGATAGTCCTGAAGTTCGTAGAGATAGTCCTCACCGATGTTCTGACCGGCGAAAAGCACTTTGGGATTGCCTTCAGATGCGGGACGATAGGCTGCAAAGCTGTCGCTGAGAGCCTCGATGACAGCCTTGGCACCAAGATATGAGCCACCGATACCGATTGCCACGACAGTGTCGCAGTTCTGGCGGAGGCTGTCGGCTGTTGCCACGATGTCGTCAAGCAACGCATCTGTTGTCTCGGTGGGAAGATTAACCCAGCCGAGGAAATCGCTGCCGGCACCGGTGCCGTTAAGAACTTCGTCAAGGGCATTTGCTGCCTTGGCGTCAAGCTTATTGATTTCTTCACGGCTTACTGTGCCGAGAACTTCTTTGATGTCAACGGATAGAGTTTTCATGCTATTTATGATTTTAAAATTTGATTGTCATTTATATTGTTTATAGGGTTAGAGTTGATTTGCAGAGAATCAGATGAACCACTTTCCGAGAGCGCGGATGGCACGCTCTGCATTGGCATGACGATAAAGAATATCGTAGACAGCATCGAGGATTGGCATCTCAACGCCATATTTCTTATTGATTTCCTTGATGCATTTTGTGCCGTAATAGCCCTCTGCCGTCTGCTCCATCTCCATACGGGCAGTGGAAACCGAGTAGCCTTTGCCTATAATGGAGCCGAAGTTATGATTGCGCGAGAAGCGCGAATAGGCCGTCACAAGGAGGTCGCCAAGATATACGGAATCACAGATGCAACGTGGACGCGGACAAACCTCGTCGATGAATCGCTCCATCTCCCTGATTGCGTTGCTGACAAGCATGGCAAGGAGGTTGTCGCCCCCTTTCATGCCGTGGACTATCCCGGCGGCTATCGAATAGACGTTTTTAAGTACAGCGGCATACTCTATGCCCTCGACATCGCTCGACGGAATCGTGCGGGTGTTGGGCGAGGCGAGTTTCTTGCCGAACTCAATAGCATTGTCAACGTTATGGCAGCCGACCGTAAGGAAGCTCGGGCGGTCAAGCGCCACTTCCTCGGCATGACATGGACCGGCGACCACGAGCACCTTTCCGGACTTAGCGCCGAAATGGTGCATGACAAAGTCAGAGATGATTTCATTGTCGCCGGGGACTATACCCTTGACTGCCGACACGATGTATTTATCGGAAATGTCAACTGAAATCTTGTTGATGTGCGTCTTGAAGTAGGGCGACGGCATGACCATCAGGAGAGTGTCCGCATGGGAGCAGACATAGTTGATGTCGCTTGAAAATTCGATACGCGAGACGTCAAACTGCACATCGGTCAGATATGCAGGATTGTGACCGAGGCGCTTGAAGTCCTCGATGCGGTCATCGCGCCGCATGTACCAAAGTATGGAATCGCAGTTGCGCAGGAGGAGCCGGGCGAGAGCTGTAGCCCAGCTTCCGCCTCCCATCACTGCTATTTTATTGAATGCCATGATTATGCGCGAACTGATGATAAGAATTCAGGAAATAAAGTTTCATTCAGCCGACGAAGGCGCTGCGGCAGCAATCCACTGGCCAACCTCGTCGATGAGCGGAGACTTGAATCCGAGTTTGAATTTCTTGTTGATTCCGCAGAGTTCCTGATGGAGTTTTCCGGCAGCCTGTGTTGCAAGCTGCTCGACGGTGTAGACACCGGCCTTATAGAGAGGAGCAACCCACTCGGAGGGAACACCGAGGGCTGTGAATGCCTCCTCCTTGTCGCGGCGCTGAACTTTCTCGGGACGCATCTGGGGGAAGAAGAGCACTTCCTGAATTGTAGTCTGACCGGTCATGAGCATTACAAGACGGTCGATACCCATGCCCATACCGGATGTGGGAGGCATACCGTACTCAAGTGAACGCACGAAATCCTGGTCAATAATCATAGCCTCATCGTCGCCCTTGTCGGCAAGCTTCATCTGCTCGATGAAACGTTCATACTGGTCAATTGGGTCATTGAGCTCGGAGTAGGCATTGGCAAGCTCCTTGCCGTTGACCATAAGCTCGAAGCGTTCGGTGAGTTCGGGATTGTTGCGGTGCTTCTTGGTAAGCGGCGACATCTCGATGGGATAGTCGATGATGAAGGTCGGCTGGATATATGTGCCCTCACACTTCTCACCGAAGATTTCGTCGATGAGCTTACCCTTGCCCATTGTCTCGTCGACCTCAATGCCGAGCGAGCGGGCAGCATCGCGGAGCTGCTCCTCGGTCATTCCGGTGATGTCGATTCCGGTATGCTCCTTGATGGCATCTGTCATGGTGACGCGACGGAAAGGAGCCTTGAAGTTTATCATGTTGTCACCGACCTTGATTTCAGTAGTGCCGTTGACATCAAGACAGATTTTCTCGACAAGCTGCTCGGTGAATTCCATCATCCAGTTGTAGTCCTTGTAGGCAACATAGATTTCCATGCAAGTGAACTCGGGGTTGTGGGTGCGGTCCATGCCCTCGTTGCGGAAATTCTTACCGATTTCATACACACCGTCAAAACCACCCACAATCAGACGCTTAAGATAAAGCTCGGTAGCGATACGCATGTAGAGCTCAATGTTGAGTGAATTGTGATGGGTGATGAAGGGACGGGCACTCGCACCTCCGGCGATTGACTGGAGAATGGGGGTTTCAACTTCCATGTAGCCGTGGCTGTTGAAGAAGTTGCGCATTGAGTTGAGCACCTTTGTGCGCTTGACGAATATATCCTTGACACCGTCGTTGACGATAAGGTCGACGTAGCGGCGACGGTAGCGGAGTTCGGGGTCATCGAAAGCATCGTAGGTGACACCGTCCTTAACCTTCACGATGGGGAGTGGACGGATTGACTTTCCGAGCACGATGAGTTCCTTGGCATGAACAGAGATTTCCCCTGTCTGAGTGCGGAACACATAGCCCTTCACACCGACGAAGTCACCGATGTCAAGAAGCTTTTTGAAGACAACATTATAGAGGTCCTTGTCCTCACCCGGACAGATTTCATCGCGGTTGACATAGACCTGGATACGTCCGTGAGAATCCTGAAGCTCAAGGAAAGAGGCTTTACCCATGATACGACGCCCCATGATGCGGCCGGCTATCGCTACTTCGCGCTGAGGAGCATCGTCAGCGAAGGTTTCCTTAATTTCATCAGAATAACCGCTGACAGGAAATTCGGCAGCGGGGAAGGGGTCAATGCCACGGCGGCGCATTTCGTCGAGACTGCCTCGACGTACTATCTCTTGTTCACTGAGTTCAAGGACGTTCATATATTGATGATTTTGTTATTGTGTATCTAATATATATTAAGGTGGTAAATCTGCCGTTTTCCAACCGTAGGAAGGGAAACAATTGCAAAATTAAGTATTTTTTCCACTATGCCCAACAAAATAGGCTCCAAAACTTGGAGCCTTATGTTAAAAACGTAAAAAACGATACTGTGATTTGCCGCTCGAAATTTAGCTTCGGGTCACTGTCAGGCCAGAACGGGAGAGGGAAAGGTCGACAAGACGTGCGTTCGGACGGATATGGTCGGAGTGGAGCAACTGGCGGATACGCGCTGCAGCCTCTGGATCCTTGGCAATCATGTAGAGATAACCTCCACCGCCCGCACCAGGGAGTTTGTATCCGAGACAGAGATCGTCGATGCGGCGGGTGATGGCCTCGACCTCCGGAGGATTTGTTCCACGGTCGATTGCAATTTTCTGGTTCCAGGTAGTGCGGACAAGCTCACCGAGACGTGTGAAATTGCAACGCATGATGGCATCATACATCTCCATTGTGTGGGCCTTCATGCTTCTGAGCAGACGCAACTGCTCGCCTTCGTTGAGGAACATGTTGCGCACAATCTCCGCAAGAATATCCTTGGCTGTGCGGGTGATACCAGTGTAATAAAGGAGATGGCATGAGGCATATTCCGGATCAGTGAAAAGAGTGTCGGGAAGCCAGCTCACCAAGGGGTTCTGGTCAAGTCCCTTGGATGTCTGAAGGAGCTTGACACCACCGATGATACCACCGAACTGATCCTGCCAACCGCCGCCTGTGGTCAGCAACTGCTCGAGGACGAGAGTGCGACGGCAAATCTCATTCTTGTCCCATGCAAGCGAACAGAAGTCACTGATGGCACCGAGGACAGTCGCCGCAAGAACGCTGCTTGTGCCGAGACCGCTACCGGCCGGAATGGCGGAGAAGAGGGTGATTTCAAGACCGGAGCCGAAATCCTCGAGCTGGGCCTTCAACGAAGGATAGGTGACCTCGCAGAAACGCGGATGGAAACCGGCAAGCGCAAGAGCAGCCTTAGGAATGGAGAAGGGACTGCCAACACGGTGGAAATCAAGGATGGCATCGAAATTATCTATACATTCCTCAGCGCCGAGGTCGATGCTGCGGCAGATGATATGCGGCTCCTTACACGGGCGGATATATGCCTGCAAAGGTGACTGTCCGTTAAGGTCGGTTGCAAAGTTTATGACCGTTCCGCCTTCCATCAGGCAATACGGAGCTGTATCGGTCCAGCCTCCGGCAATGTCTATACGCACTGACGAACGGCTCCAGACAATCTGATCGGAGCACACATCACGACGCGGGAATTGCTTCTTTTCAAGTGCCGACTTAGTCAAGCCCTCGCGCAAAATCGAGAATGCCCGGTTGCGCTCATCCTGTCCATCCAAACCGGAAAGACGCATTACCTCAGCGCGGAACATGGCATCACTCGCCCTTCTGATTAAAGGCTCAGTTTCGGAAATCGCAGCCGGAAGGGGCAATTTATCCTCGGCAAATGCCTGTGCGGCTTCAAAGAGATCGCTCTGATAGAAGACGCTGTGATGGTGATTGTCGGCAAGTGCGATGCGGTTGACCTTACGGAAATCGCGCCGCTGCGCCACAAGGCGGTCAAGACGGGCAATGTCCGAGATGCGTTCGGCACTCAGCAGCTCATAGCCATCGAAGCGGTCATTCCCGGTAAGCATTTCCTTGACCACCCGGCCCATCTCGTCAATATCGCTAACGACCGGGAAACGCGGACGTTTCTGCTCCTCTCCGGCAAAACGGTCGTCGATATTGTAGACACGGACGGCATACGCGTCATCCTTGACAGGAATGATGTCGATACACTGTCCCGGTGAAAGTGTAAGCTCCCAGTCATTCCGGGGAACACCGGTGATTATATGGTCGGTTGTCAGAGCCCAGCCGTCAGCTATATGGCTGTTCTCGACCCAGATATTGGCATGAGTATTGTCAAACGCTCTGTCGACAACCGCATTCTGAACGAAAATCGATGGATGGGGCTTGCGGTCGCGGTGCATTATCTCGCGCTGGTCGTTTACAATATTCTGTATGGCGAGGGTCGATGAAATCATCTCACGTCCGGTACCGAAATGGTAGAATTGTCCACCCGGCAGAGGCACGATGGCAACCGACAGTTCCTTCAGCTCCGAGTCAATGATTTCGGGATCTGTCCCGAGCGCACGTCCGAACTCCGAATACAGGTCATATTCCTTAAGAGAGCCGTCAGCATTGCGCGAACGTTTGCACAGGAGCTCAACAGCGCGGTCACTGAGCATCCAGATGCCTATGTCAGTCAGGAAATATCCGGTCTGAAGAAGCGAATTGAGCTTTTCGACCGATGGCTTCTGAAGCATACGGTTGAGCGTAGATGGTGCATCATGAGTGCTGTAGAAAACGCCGTGGTTCTTTGCTATTGAAGAGCTGAGCCAAAGTCCGTAGCACACGACATCGGCATCAGGCACCGGAGCAAGCTGCTCGGCCGCACGGATATAGACATCACCGCTGACAATCATGGTGTTCAATCTCGACGGTGCAGAGGCCATGATACGCTCATAGAGCGGGAGCTGGAGGTCAAGCAAAGTCTGCGAGAGCGACTGTCCGCGTTCCCAACGGAAGATGGGGACGGGGGTCAGGACCTTGCCTGACGGAGCATAAGCGGGAAGCCTGCGGCTTTGTCCGCCGGCATGTATTATTATCTTTCTCTCCTTCCCCAACCATTCGCCAAAGGCTTCGGAAGAGGAATCTGATTCCCGATGACATTCCTCAAGAATCCAAGTGGTACCGCCACCGCTGCCGAGACGATGCCCGACAGGATCCGATGTGCAGTAATATTCAGATTTCGACAAGCCGGTTATATCATGGAAGCAACCAACCAGATTCGGCGGGAGCGAAAGGAGTTTTTTAGTCATTGCAATGGTATGTATAAAGGTTATTATCTGATTTATGGGCACAAATTTACAAAATATTATTTAAATTTGCAGGATAATCAACACATCGGTCAGCTATGATTAAATCTTTCACCATGAAATCGCTGTTTGCGCTTGTCCTCGGATTGCTCATTTACAGGCCCGGGTATGCTTCGGATAATATTGAGATAAAGATACCTCAGAATTGTGTCGATATACTTCTTCCCGATACCGCATCGTATGTGCTGTTTCTTACATCCTACAAACCGACCATTACCGACACGCAGAAAAGAATCAAGGTGGCTTCACGAGAGGATGGCCGTGGTCTGTGGGCCAAGAAATACTACCCCGGTCGCTTTGTCGGTATCTGTGACCACGGTGTTTTCATGCAGGATGCTTTTGATGTAAAGCTCCTTGACTTGAAGAATGGCAATGAAATAGCCAAATTCAATCATATCCCGTGTTATGTGGATGATGCCAATGATATAGTCATAGGCGTGAGAGGCTCCAATTGTGACAAACTTGCCGGCTACAGATTGTCGACCGGCGAGAAGCTTTGGGAAAATAAGATAGGTAAAAATTACGGATTGGAATGGAACGTGATTTCACGTCCGGACCCGTCAACAATTATTTTTCAGTCGGATTATCTTGGTAAGATAGACATATTCAGCGGTGATATGACTGTCTATCCGTTGAAAAATGTCACGCATGATATGAAGAAGTCATTGGGTGAATCAGCACTTGCGAGCGGAATCGGAATTCTCGGAGGACTTCTTACCGGATTCTACGCAATAAATGTTGTGATGGTTTATAACGTCGGTTTTGGTTCCGAGGCCATGATGGACGAGAATGGCCTCATCTATGTCTATGATGCTGATAAAATCGCCTGTCTTGACCCTGAATTGAAGGAACTTTGGCAGACTCCGCTGCCCAATGGTGCGGGGAGCAGGGGTGAATTGCATTTCTGTGGTGATACCATCCGTATGTTAAACTATGGTTGCATCGGAGACCCTGAAACAGGGATAAAAAAGGGAAAACCGTTCATGGCTTCTTTTGACCGTGCTACAGGTGACTGTCATGAGTGGAATTTCCTTCCTGAAAAATGGGATGAAGGTGAATTCGGAAAAACTTTGAATTTTGTGACCGGCCCTGTTTTTGTCCATGATGGTTCCAGTGATAATAATTATTCCTCTTTGGAAATTCCTTCAGGCTGCTGTTTGATAAAGAATACCGGCAATGATGTACTTATTGTTGATTCGGACCTGAACGTTTTTGGCAAATATGATTCCGGAGATGTCCATCTCACTATGGCGGAACTTCCTGACGGATATGTGATCCGCACCCAGTCCGATACACCCTCCTATATCCGCATCACCGCAGATGGGAAAGTAGGTGAGGTCTATGACTCGGCCACAACCGGAATCATGCTTAGAAACAACCGTCTGGTCCGTAAGAGCGGGAACATGCTGACAGTGACTGATCTGACGGATTGATTTGCAATTTTGACCGCAGTTTTGAAATTTTTGTAGTGTACCTATGATTTACACAAAAAATAAGAACGTATATTTCGACTTTTTGTGTACTTTTGCGTTGTTATGGCAAAGTTTCAGGTCAATATACTCGGATGCGGTTCGGCCACTCCGACTGCACGCCACCAGCCATCGTGTCAGGTGGTGGATTTCCGCGACAAGCTTTTCATGATTGATTGTGGCGAGGGTGCACAGTCCCAGTTCCGCAAATTGGGGCTGAAATTCTCACGTCTGAACCATATCTTCATCTCTCATCTCCACGGCGACCATCTTTTCGGATTACCGGGACTGCTCTCGACCATGGCACTCCACGAGGTGACCGGCTCGGTGACAATCCATATTTTCCGCGAAGGTGCCCGTCTCATGAAAGAATGGATGGATTTTTTCAACCGCAACTCTCCATTTGAAATCATATATGACATAATAGAGGAAGGAGAAAGGCGTGTGGTCTATGAGGACTCCGGCCTTATCATCGAGACTTTCCCTCTCTATCACCGTACCCCCTGCAACGGCTACATCCTTCGCGAGAAACCGAAGATGCGCCATCTGCGTGGCGATGCCGTCAAGTTCCATAATGTACCGGTCTCCCAACTAAAGGCAATCAAGGAGGGAGCGGACTTCGTGAAAGAGGATGGGACGGTCATTCCAAACGCCATGCTCACGACCGACGCAGACCCGTCTGTCAGCTATGCATATTGCAGCGACACGATGATGGACACCCGCGTGGCTGAGGACATAAAGGGTGTGGACAC
Organism: uncultured Muribaculaceae bacterium; assembly: GCA_947381945.1. Classification (GTDB taxonomy): domain Bacteria; phylum Bacteroidota; class Bacteroidia; order Bacteroidales; family Muribaculaceae; genus Duncaniella. Next base: position 5,924 of record CANCXM010000052.1, on the reverse strand, counting down.
CATCTACCATGAGGCCACTTACGATGACTCGCTTGAGACCCAGGCGCGCGAACGCGGACACTCCACCGCACGTCAGGCCGGAAAAATCGCGGCTATGGCAGGAGCGAAAAGGCTCATCATCGGCCATTTCTCAAAACGCTACAATTCCGAAGAAATCCTTCTCCGTGAAGCCTCCGAGGAATTCCCGGAAGTCATCGTCGCCAACGAGGGACTCCGCATAGACCTTGAATGAATACACTGAATAAACAACTCTCAAAACATACAAACAATAATATATGCATAATCTTATCATCGAGCGCATCGTCGCTCTACGCAAAGAAATGGAAGCTGCCGGAGTGAAGGCAGTCATACTTCCCCGCACGGATGCCCATCTGAGCGAATATATCTCAGCGCACTGGCATATTGTCCGCTATCTCAGCGATTTCACCGGATCGGCCGGCACAATGGTTGTGACCGACAAGGAGGCCCTCCTCTGGGTGGACAGCCGCTACTTCCTCCAAGGCGCACAGCAGATTGAAGGAACAGGTATCATTCTGATGAAGGACGGGCTGCCCGACACTCCGTCAATCACCGAATATCTCTGCGAACATCTCCACAAGGGTGACAAAGTCGGTATCAACGGCCTGCTCATGTCAATCGACGATACGGCGGCACTCCGCACCCGCCTCAATTCCTGTGGCATAGAACTCGACGTGGACTTCGACCCCATCGACCGCGTATGGGCCGACCGCCCTGCCCTACCCTCCGACAAGATTTTCATCCACGATGAGAAGTATGCCGGAGAATCTGCCAAATCAAAAATCACCCGTATCCTCAAAGATGCCGCCTCACAGGGTGCAAAAGCATATTTCACCTCCGCGCTCGATGAGATTGCATGGGTGCTCAACATCCGTTCGAATGATGTTCCCTGCAACCCGGTCGCCACATCGTTCCTCTATCTCGCTCCCGAAGGCAGCACTCTCTTTGTCGATGAGGCAAAAATGACTCCCGAAGTGGAAGCATATCTCAAGGATGCAGGTGTGGCAATCGCTCCATACAACGGCGTACTTTCAGCACTCGCCGCCCTTCCCGCCGATGTGACCGTCCTTCTCAGCGGAAGCCGCGCATCGGGGGCAATCGCTCATGTGCTCGAAGGTCGCTACGTCAAAGGCGACTCCCCTGTGGCTCTTCCCAAGGCTATCAAAAACGACATCCAGATTGCAGGCATCCGCGAAGCCCATCTCCGCGACGGTGTGGCTATGGTGCGTTCGCTCATGGAAATCGAGAAGACTGTGGAGGAAGGGAAGCCTCTGACTGAAATCGGCGTGGCCGACATCCTGCTCAAACATCGCAGCAAGGGTGACCTTTACTTCGACCTCAGCTTCGAAAGCATCTGCGGTTTCGGTGCCCACGGCGCTATTGTCCATTATTCGGCAACTCCCGAGAGCGACATCCCCGTGACCAAAGGCAATCTTCTGCTCATCGACTCCGGAGCCAACTATCTCGATGGCACCACCGACATCACCCGTACCATCGCCCTCGGCGAACCCACTGCTGATATGCGCCATGACTTCACCCTCGTCATGAAAGGCCACATCGCCATCGCTACATCCATCTATCCCGAAGGCACCCGCGGCGCACAGCTCGACGCTTTGGCCCGTATGCCATTATGGAAAGAAGGCAAGAGCTATCTCCACGGCACAGGCCACGGTGTCGGTCACTTCCTCAACGTACATGAAGGCCCGCAGAGCATACGTCTCAACGACACCCTCGCGCTCCTCACACCGGGTATGCTCACCTCCAACGAACCTGGCGTATATCTCACCGACCGCTATGGCATCCGCTGCGAGAACCTTGTTCTGACCATCCCCTACGAGGAAACAGAGTTTGGAAAGTTCTACGCTTTCGAGACCATCACACTTTGCCCCTTCGACCGCAAACTGTTCGACACCTCAATCATGTCGGCTGATGAAATCGAATGGGTCAACAACTACCACCGCACTGTCTACGACCGACTCGCTCCTCTCATGACAGAAGAGGAACGCACATGGCTCGCAGCAGCAACAGCAGCTCTTTGAGTGGCATGTTTTTTTAGAGTATAGAGATTAAAGTATAGAGTATAGATAATAGTTTTAATATTTGGATATTATATCAATTGACCATCTTTAATAGTAGAGCAATTATCTATACTCTATACTTTAATCTCTATACTCTAAAAAACTCGATACTGAAAAAATCTCTATACTGAAAAAAATCTCTATACTCCAAGAATACTCCAAACATCCCGCACAAAAACAAATAAAAACAATATGGCATTAATAATTCCCGTAAGGGGTTTCACTCCTGAAATCGGCCCCGACACCTTCCTTGCCGAGAATGCGACAGTGGTCGGCGACGTGGTCATGGGCAGCGAATGCAGCGTATGGTTCAACACCGTTATCCGTGGCGATGTAAATTCCATCCGCATCGGCAACCGTGTCAATATTCAGGATGGCTCCGTGCTTCATACACTCTACAAGAAATCAACCATTGAAATCGGCGACGATGTATCCATCGGTCACAACGTGACCATACATGGCGCAAAAATCCATGACTATGCCCTCATCGGTATGGGTGCCGTAGTGATGGACGATGCGGAAGTTGGCGAAGGCGCTCTCGTTGCTGCCGGTTCCGTGGTGCTCTCTCGCACAAAAATCGGCCCCAACGAACTTTGGGGTGGCGCACCCGCCAAGTTCATCAAGATGGTCGATCCCGAAACCTCCAAGGAGCTTAACATCAAGATAGCCAACAACTATCTCCGCTACTCCCGCTGGTACACCGACCCCAATGCCCCGACAGATTTCTAAAATACAACCATGAAATTTGCCTCTTTAAAGCAAAAAACTGCAAGTGAAAACGGTCAGGCTATTGTCTGAACAAAAAAAAATTCCTACCTTTGTCCCCGTTCAAAACATAATCGTTGACCGACGGGGACAAATTTTACAATCATCCCCCACCAAAAGCCCGAATGGCGGAATCGGTAGACGCGACGGTCTCAAACACCGTTGGAGCAATCCATCCCGGTTCGATCCCGGGTTCGGGTACTGAATTGGAGATTCTCACTTTGAGGGTCTCCAATTTCTCTTTTACGTCCTTGCAACTCGCTGGTCTGCTCATAGATAAGCTCCAACAACTTGTTGTAAGAATCGGTTCTATATTTGTGTAATTCGTATCTAATGCTTAACTTTGCATTATGACACAATTAACTGTTAAAGCGCTTATCAAGGAAGCGAAACAATTCTGCAAACTAATTTCAGGCGTTTATAAGACTGAATTGTTTGGTGTTACCGACGGCAAAGCTATTGGTACATATGTAGAGCATCTTTTTCAAGATTTCTTATCGAAAAATTATGATTTGCAGAAAGGCAATTCTGCGAGTGGTCTTGATTTACCATCCATACTTACAGACATCAAAGTTACGTCAATCAAACAACCACAATCAAGTTGTCCATTTAAAGATAGTAAACAAAAGATATTTGGATTGGGATACAATCTAATTCTCTTTGTGTATCGCAAAGAGGATGATGCGAATACCAGAACGGGTAAACTTGACATAATATCCTGTAAATTTATTGATGCGTCACGTACAGCCGATTATCAAACTACAACTGGTATAATTAATATCATAAACAATAATGGTAATCAAGACGATATATTTGCTTTTCTTGTTGACCATAACATTCCTGCAGATGAAACTACCATATATAATATGGCAGCAGAAATCCTAAAAAATCCACCCAAAATAGGTTACTTAACAATATCCAACGCTTTGCAATGGAGACTTCAATATGGTAGAGTGGTAACGCTTTCTGAGGATATTATTGGTATTGAAACTATCCGCTGATGATGACCTATGTTCAATTTCACAGACAACATAATAAATGAGAACTATCTTGATGTCAACATTAAGATAGAAAAGTTATGCGGAATAGTAGATTGCTTTTCTTCCGATGAAGAGAAGAACTCCTTTTTTCAATCCTTAGATTTTTCAGTTGACATTATAAATGAAAGCCGAGTAAGTTATGGCGATTGGCAAACCCCATTTGATTTGTCAAAAAAAGTATGTCTTGAACATAAGAAACGTTATGGCAGCCCTGACATTATAATTGAGCCTACATGTGGATTGGGCTCATTTGTCATTTCAGCAATGGACGCTTTTCCGAATCTGACTGAAATCCATGCTATTGAAATAAATGGAATGTATGTTTCAGAGCTAAAAAAATCAATTATATTAAGAGCGATTGTACGGAAAGAAAGACAGCACCCTAAAATATATCTACATGTAGCGGATGTCTTTAAATTTAACTTTAACAAAATTGCTGATAGACTGAAGGGCAATAATTCTAAAATCGCTATAATTGGGAATCCGCCATGGGTAACAAATAGCAAACAAAGCCAATTAGAATCCCAAAATATTCCTATTAAGAGCAATTTGTATAGGTTAAAGGGGATTGATGCTATTATGGGTAAAAGTAATTTTGATATAAGTGAATTTATTACTCTTCTTCTGATTAGGACCTTTCAACATTGTTCTGGCGGTATATCATTGCTCCTAAAAAATTCGGTCATCAGAAATCTCATCTATAAACAACATGAATACCCTTTAGCTATAAATAATATCGCTCAGCTTAAGTTTGATGCAACAAAGGAATTTAACGTTGCTGTAGAAGCGAGTTGTTTTACTGCTATACTCAATCAAGGGATTTCCGAGACTTGTCAAAATGGCAATATCTACACGCAAGCTGTCGAATCCGAATTTGGATGGGCCCATGGTTCATTCGTTTCGGATATTCAGTCTTATGCACTTTGTCAACAGTATGATAGTAAATGTGACTATATATGGCGTTCTGGTATAAAACATGATTGCGCCTCTATATTAGAGCTTACCCATAAAAATGGTCAATATTATAATAAATTGGGTGAATTGGTAGATATTGAAGATGATTTGATTTTTCCATATCTAAAGAGTTCATATGTGAATAATTATACTGACTATTCCTATAAGGATTTAACCACATTTATTTTAGTGCCTCAACGATATGTTGGAGAATCATCATTGGCACTTCAATCAAAATTACCTAAAACGTATTCTTATCTTATTTCGCATGTAGAGTATTTTACTAAACGTAAAAGTTCGATTTACAAAAACAAGGATATTTTTAGTGTTTTTGGAATTGGGGATTATACTTTTTTACATTACAAAATCGTAGTTTCATCTCTATATAAGGAAGTTCGGTTTAAGTTAATTTCTCCATATAAGGGAAAACCTATTATTGTTGATGATACATGTTACCAGTTGGCATTTGAGTCTAAGGCTGAAGCAACCGCTGTACTCAAAGCTTTAAATAGTGATAAAATCCAATTGTTATTAGAAACTCTAATCTTTAAAGACGCGAAACGAGTGGTAACAAAAGGCATACTTATGAGGTTGGATTTATATAAGTATATGGAAGAAAACGATTTTTTAATACCCAAAATCAACAATCGTCAAAATTTACAACCTTCGCTGTTTGACTCATTACAATAGGTTCGCCTGGCTTTGGTATCCAATGACGCATTTCCCACAACCTATCCAAATCGGCCAAGATTGGTTCTAATACGGCACGGTTGGGGGTACTGAAACGAGGCTGTGTCAAAATAGGCGCAGCCTCTGGTGATACCGGCCGAGGAATGAGTTGAAGAATGGTATGAGGGTGAGCGTGTCAGTGGGATTGGGGAACAGCATGAAGTCGGTGATGAACTGGTTCTCCGCCGAGATCTGCAGGTTGTAGCCCGGTTTTGTCTGTCCGTTGTTCATGGCGTCCTCCTTCATGCGCATGAATGTCGCGTCGGGGTCGGTCTTCGACATGGAGAAATCTAGGACCTGTGCAAGCGAAAAGTGTTAAAAATTATAGTGTGTGAAAATT
>CANCXM010000051.1 GCA_947381945.1 uncultured Muribaculaceae bacterium | reverse complement strand
ACGACCCCCTGATTAACAGTCAGGTGCTCTAACCAACTGAGCTACTGAAGCAGTAGGATTTTTTATGAAGAAGTTTTTTCGCGCTTCAGGATGGGCTTGAACCAACGACCCCCTGATTAACAGTCAGGTGCTCTAACCAACTGAGCTACTGAAGCAATTAGGACTGCGATACGCTTACCGCAAGTGCAAGTTACAAAGGATTCCTCTGTTTTTTGCGATGCAAAATTACGCTGTTTTTTTCAATTGTGCAACCTTTTCTGAAAAAAAATGCAATATAATTGATTTTTTCATGGATTTTTTTTCAAAAATCTGACTATTTAGTAGTTTGATTGTTGTAATTATTGACTAACTTTGGTCTCCGTTTCAACGATTTCATCAATTCAGCCGATTTTTATGAAAAAACTTACCCTCGTTGCCGCCCTGCTTGTCACTATAAGCCTCCTCGCCTCTGCGGCCACGCGCAGCAAGAAGAGCGAGATTTCGCGGAACCTTGATATTTTCAATGCCTTATATAAGGAATTGCAGACATTCTATGTCGATTCGATTGATGCCGAAAAGTCAATCAATACGGCCATATCTGCGATGCTCAACGATATTGACCCCTACACGGAATATTTCTCCTCGAAGGATCAGGATAAATTCCGCACCATGACCACCGGCGAATACGGCGGCATCGGTTCTGTCATCCAGCAGAACGAGAGAGGCGTGATGGTGGTCGAGCCTTACAAGGGAAGCCCCGCGCAGCTTGCGGGTCTGCGTCCCGGCGACATCTTCCTCCAGATTGACGGCGACACCGTCACCGGCTGGCCCTCCGACAAGGTGAGCGAGAAGCTCAAAGGTCAGAGCGGCTCGACCCTCCGCCTCGTGATGAAACGACCCTGGACCGAGGACTCAATCCTGAACTTTGAATTGAAACGAGCCAAAATCCAGATGCCGTCAGTCCCCTACGTCGGGATGCTACGTCCCGGAATCGGCTACGTCAATCTCACCACCTTCTCTGAAAAGAGTTATCCGGAAGTACGTTCCGGCGTTGAACAACTCATCAAGGATGGCGCCACAAGCCTCATCCTCGACCTCCGTGGCAATGGCGGCGGTCTCGTCGAGAGCGCTGTCGAGATTCTCGGCATGTTCCTCCCGAAAGGCACGACCGTGCTGACTACCCGTGGCAAAGGTGTACTGAACGAGAAGGTCTACCGCACAAGCGTCAATCCGGTCGACACGAAGATTCCTCTTGTCGTCCTCGTCGACGGTGCGTCGGCTTCGGCATCGGAGATTGTGACAGGTGCGCTTCAGGACCTTGACCGCGCCGTGGTCATCGGCAACCGCTCATTTGGCAAGGGTCTGGTGCAGAGCACCCGCGAACTCCCCTACGACGGTCTGCTCAAAGTGACCGTGGCTAAATACTATATTCCCTCCGGCCGTCTCATCCAGGCCATCGATTACTCCCACCGCAATCCTGACGGCTCTGTGGCCCGAATCCCCGACAGCCTCACCACCGTGTTCAAGACCGCAGGCGGACGTGAGGTGCGCGACGGCGGTGGCATCACCCCCGACATCAAGATAGAGTATCCCGAAGTGAACCGCATGACCTACAATGTCGTGCGCGACAACTGGGCATTCGACTTCGCGACAAAATATGCCTCAGAACACGACACCGTCCCCACTCCGGAGACATTCGAGGTCACTGATGAAATCTATGAGCAATTCAAGAACTTCATTGACCCCTCGAAGTTCAACTATGACAAGGTCTGCGAGAACGCCGTCGACCAGCTCCGCGAGATTGCAAAGGTGGAGGGCTACATGAACGACTCGACAGCGGCACAGTTCGACGTGCTTGCCTCGCTGCTCAAACATGACCTCAAACATGACCTCGACATCAACCGCAAAAACCTTAGCCCCTATATCGCCCGCGAAATCCTCAACCGCTACTATTTCAACCGTGGCGAAGTCATCTACTCGCTCCGCGACGACGCGGCCATCGACTCGGCTGTCGAAGTCCTCACCACTCCCCGCTTCAACGAAATCCTCGGCAAGAATAAATGATATTAAGATAAAGGCACAGAAGAACAGAAGGTCAGAAATTACATAAATATTTATCAGGGAATGGGGCAATCAACGGACCCTTCCCGAATCTTTGAAAGAATCTTTTGTTTCTTCTGACCCTATATCTTTCTGTGCCCTTCAAGACTCCGGAACAGAACATAGCATCCGATTATGACCATTCAGCAACTCAGCGATGAATTCATGACTGCCCGCCGCCGTGAAGCCCTTCAGAAGGCTCTCGGCGGCGAGGCTGCGATAGTGTCCGTCTACAATCTCGCAGGTTCGGCGCCCGCGATGATGCTCGGTGCAATGCCGCCACGCAAAGTCCCCACGGTGGTGGTCGGCGACTCGCTCGACGACGCCGGCTATCTCTATCATGATCTCTCGCGCCTCGTCGGCGAGGACAAGGTGTTGATGTTCCCCTCCGGCTACAAGCGCGACATCAAGTATGGTCAGGTCGACCCTCCCTCCCAGATACTCCGCACGGAGGCCCTCAACCGTTGGTATTCCGAGCATCCCCCGGTATATGTGGTCACCTACCCCGAAGCGCTTGCCGAGAAAGTGGCACGCCGCGATGTGATTGACAAACACACACTTCATCTTCGCAAGGACACGCAGGTCGACCTCATGGAGACCATCAAATGGCTTCGCGCCAATGGATTTCTCGAGGTGGACTATGTCTATGAACCGGGACAGTTCGCTGCGCGAGGCTCAATCCTCGACATCTTCGGCTACAGCAACGAACTCCCTTTCCGCGTCGACTTCTTCGGCGATGACATCGACTCGATCCGCACGTTCAACATCGAGACCCAGTTGTCGGAAAAGCAGATGGACGAGGTGGCCATCACATCCGGAGTGGCCTCGCAGGCATCCGGCGAATCGCTTCTTGATTTCATTGATCAATCGACTCTCTTTGTGGTGCGCGACGCCCTTTTCACCATAGAGCGCGTGAAGGCTATCGGAAACGAGGAACTCTCGGAGAGCGCCATAGTCGCCGGCGAGTCCGACACCAATGCGATGAAGCAGGTGGTCGACGGTGACGATTTTGCCCGCAAGTTCGTCGGTTTCACCCAACTGCGCTTCACTGCCGCCGCTCAGCCCGACCCCTCGGCAAAGGCAAGCCTCGATTTCAAATGCTCCCCGCAGGTCATCTACCACAAGAACTTCGAGCTAATCAGCGAAAGTTTCACCAAATTCCTCTCCGAAGGCTACGAAATCTATATCCTCAGCGACAGCGAGAAGCAGATAGAGCGATTGAAAGTCATCTTCGCCGACCGTGGCGACGACATTGTCTTCGCGCCCGTCCTATCGACACTCCACGAAGGTTTCACCGACCATTCGCTCAAGATATGCGTCTTCACAGACCATCAGATTTTCGACCGTTTCCATAAATACACCCTCAAGAGCGACCGTGCCCGCTCCGGTAAGCTCGCCCTCTCGCTAAAGGAACTCAGCGCGATAGAGCCGGGCGATTTCATTGTCCATGTGGACCACGGCGTGGGAAAATTTGCCGGTCTCCTCCGCACCAACGTCAACGGCAAGACTCAGGAGATGATAAAACTCGTCTATGCCAACGATGACATTATTTTCGTCTCCATCCATGCCCTCCACAAGCTCGCCAAGTATCGTGGCAAGGAGGGTGTACCGCCGAAAATCAACAAACTCGGTTCCGGCGCATGGAACAAGATGAAGGAGCGCACAAAGTCGAAGCTCAAAGACATTGCCCGCGACCTCATCAAGCTCTATGCCGCACGCAAGGAGGAGAAGGGCCATGCCTTCGCCCCCGACAGTTATCTGCAGCAGGAACTCGAAGCATCCTTCATCTATGAGGACACCCCCGACCAGCTAACTGCCACAAAAGCCGTCAAGGCCGACATGGAGAGCGAGAAGCCGATGGACCGTCTCATCTGCGGCGACGTCGGTTTCGGCAAAACGGAGATTGCCATCCGCGCGGCGTTCAAAGCAGCTGTTGACGGCAAGCAGACAGCCGTACTCGTCCCGACCACAGTCCTTGCCTATCAGCACTACAACACCTTCCGCGAACGCCTTAAGGAGCTCCCAGTGAGAGTTGACTACATCTCACGCGCACGAACCGCCAAACAGGTGCGCGAAATCATCAAGGATCTCGCCGAAGGCAAGATTGACATCCTCATCGGCACCCATAAGCTCATCGGCAAGGAGGTGAAGTTCAAGGACCTCGGCCTCCTCATCGTCGACGAGGAGCAGAAATTCGGCGTGGCCGTCAAGGAAAAGCTGAAACAGATGAAGGTCAACGTCGATACCCTCACCATGAGTGCCACCCCTATCCCCCGCACACTCCAGTTCTCACTCATGGGTGCGCGCGACCTCACGTCGCTCAACACTCCTCCGGCCAACCGCTATCCCATCATCACCTCCGTCAGCGCAGGCAGCGACGACATCATCGCCGAAGCGGTCAACTTCGAGCTGTCGCGCAACGGCCAGGTGTTCATGATAAATAACCGCATTGAGGGATTGTATGAACTCGAAGCACAGGTGAAACGCCTCGTGCCCGACGCGCGCATCATTGTGGCCCACGGTCAGATGTCCCCCGAAAAGCTCGAAAAGGCTATCATCGACTTCGCCAACCATGACTACGATGTGCTCATCGCCACGACCATCATCGAAAGCGGCATCGACATGCCCAATGTCAACACCATAATCGTCAACAACGCCCAAAATTTCGGTCTGAGCGAGCTTCATCAGTTGCGTGGACGAGTAGGCCGCAGCAACCGCAAGGCATTCTGCTATCTGCTCGTACCGCCCCACGTCCCCCTCTCGCCCGTAGCGCGCCGCCGTCTGCAGGCCATCGAGAGTTTCAGCGAGCTCGGCAGCGGTATCCATATCGCCATGCAGGACCTCGACATCCGTGGAGCGGGCAATCTGCTCGGTGCCGAACAGTCGGGCTTCATCGCTGACCTCGGCTACGAGACCTATCAGAAAATCCTTAAGGAAGCCGTCACCGAACTCCGTACCGAAGAATTCTCTGACCTCGAGCAAGCCGACCGACTCGGCGACGAGGAAACCACCGACTATGTTGCCGACTGCGTCATCGAGAGCGACATGGAACTGCTTCTCCCGGCCGACTATGTGCCAACCGAAAGCGAACGCATATCCCTCTATCAGGAACTCGACGGAATCGAACGCGAAATCGACCTTCAGGCCTTCAAGAACCGCCTGACCGACCGCTTCGGAGCCATCCCGTCGGTGACAGCCGAACTCCTGCGCATACCCCGTCTGCGCCGTCTCGCCCGCCGTCTCGGCATCGAGAAAGTGTCGTTGAAACAGGGAAAGATGTACACCTTCTTCGTTGACGAGAGCAACAAGGCATACTATCAGTCCGAGATGTTCGGCAAAATGCTCAACTATCTCACCGCCAACCCGCGCCGCGTCCAGATACGCGAACGCAACGGCAAACGCTCCTTCGCCATCGCCGACGTCGACACCGTCGAAACCGCCGTCGCCATCCTCCAGCAAATCATCGGCTGACACCGCCCGACGCCCTTGCAACAAATATAGTTGTAAGAGGAGATTCTCACATCGCATAGCCAAAAGGTAGTAATATTTATTCCATTTTATTTGTTATAAGAATAAATATTACTACCTTTGCGATATTAAACATCCTGACATAAAACGATATAAAGTCAAGGAAGTAATAAAGATGCTTGAAGCTGACGGCTGGGTTCTACAGAAACGGAAACCCGGAGACCACCGACAATTCAAACACCCCGATAAACCGGGAAAAGTAACCGTGAGAGGAGCGGAAAGTGAAGTTCTTGACCAATTTCTCCTCAACAGCATATTCAAACAGGCCGGTTGGCGCTAATTGGTTAGACCGGCCATAAATCACAGCAAATTATGAAGAATATTAAAATAGAAGTCCACTGGTGCGAGAAGAATTTCGCTTGTGCATACGACTACCCTAAGTTCGGATGTGTAATTGTCACACACAAGACTCTCGACGGGTTAAAAACAGCCTTCCTTGAATCTCTGAAATGGCATATTGAATCAGCAATTGAAGACGGAGAATTCGTACCTGAATTTTTCAGAACCGGGGAGTATGAAGTCGAGTTTGAACTTGCCACATCCGCACTCCTTCGTACTGCCGAACAATTTACCACGATGGCTGCTCTCAGCCGTGTCACAGGCATAAATCAACGCCTATTGTCAAACTATGCAAGCGAGGTGAAGAAACCACGTCCTGCCCAACGCGAAAAAATCATCTCCGGAATCCATGAAATAGGTCGGTCAATGCTCGGATTATGCTGATGTTCTACAAAGATTAAATCAACGACCGCCCTGACTATGCCAACCATAGGTTCAATACTGCAAACAATGAGACTCAGACACAATCACCCATTACTATGGGCTTCCTGATTCATTATTAGGTGTTATTTCAGATAAAATATCCTCCGGAACCATATTATGGCACCGGAGGATATCCTGTCTTAAAGATAGATTTTAATGATGAGTAAGTTGTATTGAGACTTGATTGATTTTATTGCTTAATTCCGTGAGAGAATCTGCCAATATTTTGATTTCTGATTCAGAGAATGCAGTTTGTTTTCCATTGACGACAGAATGATTCAATCTTTGGTAAAGCCACGTCCGATCTTTATCAAAATAACGTCTGGCTATATATGAGAGGTTCAATGCCTCTGCAGTTTCACCCAATATACCCTTTACATCTACATCCGGTCGTTTCCGGCGTGCGATGGCTTTTGCAAGATACGCACCTGCCTCACGACGCTCTTCAATATCACCAGATATAGCCAGCATCTCTTTCATCATGCAGTCAGTTTTATCTGACACAAGATTAGACTGAGATGCAATGTTATCAATAATTTTTTTGAGTTCAGGTCTCATATATGTTTGAAATGATAATTGTCAGAAAAAAGTCTTAAGAAGGTAATGAAACTTGAATCAAGACATCCGGTGTTCACCGGATGTCTTGTGTTGTCACTTCTCAATTAAAAGTATTGCTGCATATTCTCTTATTATAGCCTCAATAATTTTAAGGAAGTCCGACTCGGTCATGAATCCTCCGTGGAGAAGTTCTTTCTCGTGTCGGAAGTAGAATCTCAATTCCTCGAGTAGTTCTACCCGGTCATTTAAACCTTTCAAGTTACTCATTGTCTATCTTAAGACATCGCAAAGTTAATAATCTTTTGCTTATTAACATCGCTTTTTTCAACAAAAAAAATCTTTTGCCCAACTTTTTTTACCATTAAGCCCAAAACAACAAAAAAATCCATCTGCAATGTTACTTACAGATGGATTCTTTATTACATGTCGGGGTGGCGAGATTCGAACTCGCGACCCCCTGCTCCCAAAGCAGGTGCGCTAACCGGACTGCGCTACGCCCCGATAGTCCATAACCTTAAGGCGACCCTTGAAGAGTTCTGCCCGACTTTGACCGCTGCAAAGGTAGTCACAAATTTTTTCTTATGCAAACCCTTATGCGTGTATTTACGCAAACCACCCACACTATTTCCTCAAGCCTATTATTAAATAGGAGATGGATGGTTAGTTACACAGCTTCATAAGAAAAGCTGCTGTAATAAGGGACTACATATATTCTTTTGTCTCTTCTCTCCTTTTGTTCTTTTGTATCTGCTTCACGACACCACATTCTGCGGCTCTCCGAAGCAGAACTTACGCAGATTCTCAATCGAGATGTCGACCAATCGCTGACGGGCCTGCGATGACTGCCAGGCGATATGGGGTGTGACATAGCAGCGTGGACAACCGATAAGCGGCGAACCCGAACGTGGCGGTTCCTCGCAAAGCACATCTATTCCTGCACCGGCAATCCGTCCCTCACGCAGAGCATCGGCCAGAGCCTCCTCGTCGACAAGCGGTCCGCGGGAAGTGTTGATCAATACAGCAGTAGGTTTCATCATCGCCAGAGCCTCGCGGTTGATGATTCCCTTTGTGGCAGGAGTGAGGGCTGAATTAAGCGAAATCACATCACTCCGCTTGAAAAGCTCGTCGAGTCCGACTCGCTCCACCCCTTCAGGAAGCTCACGGCCCGAACTGGTAATTACCTTCATCCCGAAAGCCTGCGCTATCGCGGCTACACGACGCCCGATGTTACCCATGCCGATGATTCCCATCGTCATTCCTGCAAGCTCGTTGAAAGCACTCTGACGATAACTGAAATCGCGGTTTCCGGCCCACTCGCCACGGTTGACAGAATCTGCATAATCGCCGATGGTGTTTATGATGTGCAGAAGATGGGCAAACACGAGCTGAGCGACCGAATCAGTCGAATAGGCAGGAACGTTGCAGACAGTGATACCGCGACGCTTGGCGGCCTCGATGTCCACGTTATTGTAGCCCGTCGCAAGCACTCCGATAAACTTCAGGTCAGGCAATTCGCCCATAAGTTCATCGGTGATAAGCACTTTGTTGGTATATATGGCCTCAGCACCCTTGGCACGTGCCACAACCTCATCAGGAGCCGTGCGGTCGTAGACAGTCAGCTCCCCTAAATCTTTCAGCGCATCCCACGAAAGGTCGCCGCTGTTGGCCACATAGCCGTCGAGAATCACAATCTTTTTCATGCCCCAAAGTTACGCAACTCCCTCCGAATTTCCAACAGCAAGTGACATTCCTTTTTATCCTATCAGTATGGCAGTGAGTGAGATTTCGCCCTGTGCACCGGTGATATGGACAGCCTCGATGTCGGCAGTGGCCGATGGACCGGTATAGAAAGCTCCATAGCGGCCGTTTGCCAGATTAAGCGCGGCATAGGCCTGATGCAGACCGCTGTAGATTTTGTCAACTTCGAGAAGCAGATAAAGATCGGTCGAGAACAACGCACAAGCCGTCAGTCCCAGCGATTCCTCAGTGACCCATATCGAACCCGTCTCCCCGACTCCGAGGATACCGTTGGCCACGCAGATGTCAACCACATTGGCCGAATGAGGATCGGTCGTGGAATCAACCTCGAAATTGCCTTTGAAACCTGCGACGGCCGAATAGACGGTCTTACCGTCAGTCTCCAGATTTTCAGCAAGCCATCTGAGCGCATCCCCACGGGTCGGGACCCTCACAGCCTTGCCGTCAAAACTCTCAAGCTTGGCAATAAAATTCTCCACCTTATCACCCTTGATGTCATACATGGGCACATCCGGCAAGCCCACCTCTGCATGACGCTCACGTCCGGCCCGTATGCGGGCCATTATTCTATCTCGCGACGACTCCTGAACCGAAGCCGAAAGAATATCCTTGCTCATAATGCAAAATTCATAATTCTAAATTCATAATTCAAAGAACCCATCCGGTCAATCCCACACCAAAAATATAATTTTTAGCCAAGGACACCGTAGTCATGCGGACACCAAGCAAGAGCATATAACAAAGTATATAAGAATATACAACATAGCATATTAGAGTAAACAATAGTCATCAGGCATACGCGCTACAGCGCGTCCCTACAACCAGTCCTAATAACGACCCCGACAGCCCAAAACTATTATCTATACTCTATACTTTAACCTCTATACTGAAAAATTCTCTATACTGAAAATTCTATACTCTATACTTTAACCTCTATACTAATATACTAACCTTTCCCCTGCCTGGAATAGTACTCCCTGAACGTTTCCTTCGGAGCTTCGGGGTTAGCATGGTCCTTGGCCCAGGGATTGGCCGGGGAATCAAGCAGCCATTTCGGTAGGTTCCGAAGTGCCCAAAGCCCGAGCTTCTCCGCATGGGACAGATTGGTCGAATTACGCAACGCAAGAGCCATTCCGCTCTCCTCCATGCGGTGCATAAGCTCATCCTCATGCTGTTCCACGACCTCGGTGCGCCAGTAAAACACATATTCCGGAATCGGAACTTTGACGGGACAGACATTCCCACACGAACCGCAATGTGTGCAGGAATAGGGGAGACGTGCATAACGGTGCAAATCATAGCTCGGTTCGAGCACGATACCGATAGGCCCCATATAGGGAGCGTCGTAACTTATACCCGACGTGCGGCGGAACACCGGACAGGTGTTCATACACGCACCGCAGCGTATACACTTCAACACCTCGAAATAGTCGGCACCGAGGCGCTTCGACCGTCCGTTGTCGACGATGATGACGTGCATCTCCTGCCCATTGCGCGGACGGGTGTAGTGCGACGTATATTGCGTGATGTCAAAGCCTAAGGCACTGCGCGAGAGCAGACGGATGAACAGAGGAAGATCGCGCTGTCTCGGAATCAGTTTCTCGATTCCGACACTCGCTATAAAGAGCGGAGGCACGTTAGCGCTTATGTCAGCGTTGCCCTCATTTGTAGCTACGACAATCGTACCCGTCTCAGCCACTGCGAAGTTCACACCGTTCATTCCCGCATCGACCTTTATATAGTTCTGACGCATTGACTTGCGCATGACACTGTTGAGATAGTGAGGGTCATCAATATCCGGATCGCTCCCGAGTTTCTCGGCAAAGAGTTTGGCCACATCTCCGCGAAGCTTGTGGATGGCAGGCATCACGATGTGCGACGGACGCTGATTGTCGAGCTGCTGGATGCGCTCACCCAAATCTGCCTCGAAGACATCAATACCGCGCGCCTCCAGATATTCACGCATCCCGCACTCATCCATCAGCATGGACTTCCCCTTGGTGACGGTCTTAACATGGTGGGCGCTGAAGATTTCATGGACAATACGATTGTGTTCCTCTGCATCCTCAGCCCAATGGACATGCACACCGTTCTCTTTCAACCGTGTCTCAAACTCCTGGAGATATTCGTCGAGATGCGTCAGAGTGTGGAGTTTTATCTGCGATGCGAGCGAACGCATCTCCTCCCATTCCGGAATCTCTGAAGCGACCTTGTCGCGACGCATTCGCGCCGCCCACAGACAGCGGTCGTGGCTCACGCGATGGGCTGTATCGGCAATGAACTTCGCCCCCAATTTGACTTGATTAACCTGACTCATAACTTGACTCTAAACCTTTAATATTATTTTTTCGATAATTGGGCGAGGTGGGAAAATAGAGATTAGAAAATCGAGATTAATAGAAATGCTAAATAGCAAGATAAATAGTGACTAATTAGTGAGACCACATCCGGCATACGCGCTACAGCGCGTCCCTACAACGCCAATATAAGGCATCATAAAAATACCGACAGCCAAAACCATTATCTATACTCTATACTTTAACCTCTATACTATGATAAGGATAACTCACGCCTCCGCCGTTCCGTTGAGGATTTCCGCGATATAGTAGGTCTTGATGTCCACACCGAACTTCCGCGCCACACCCTGCTGATGCATCAGGCAGGAGAAATCGGCGCTCGTGACATACTTCAGGCCGTTGCGCTCATAGTCGCTCACCTTGTCAAGACCCTGCTGTCCGGCACAACTCTGATCCCAGATGGCAAACGTCCCGCCGAAACCGCAGCACTCATCGCGACGGGTGGCATAACATACCTCCAGACCCTCGACGAGATTGAGAAGGGCAGCAGGCTTTGAGAAATCTGGAATCATCAGTTCGGTCGGACGTGCCTGATGGAGATAGCGCAGCGAGTGGCAACCGTTGTGGAGCGCCACGCGGTGGGGAAACTTCGCCCACGGCAGACTCTTGACCTGCAGGACATCATGAAGGAAGTCGACAATATCGTGGGTAGTATCGAGTATGTGCTGTACCTCCGGGGTCTTCTCGACTGAATCAAGATGATAGCGCACCTGATCCGTGCAGATTCCCGAAGGAATCACCACATAGTCATAACCGGAGAAATACTTCACGAGATTGTTCTCGACATGGCAGGCCTTGCGCTCATAGCCCATGTCGGTCATCGGAAGACCGCAACATGAGGCCTGCTCTATATAATGGACATCGAGATCAAACCTGCGCAGAAGTTCGTAGCTCGCAATCGCCGCCCTGGGCGCGAGCATGTCAACATAGCACGGTACAAAAAATCCTACTTTCATCGCCTTGAAATAAATACTTGAAATAAATAGTTGATGCTTATTAATTATATACGCACGCAAGGCGCGGAAGGTTCAAACCCCTGCCCTATAATCCCTCATTATCATTAATATCAGCAAAATTCCGGCTTATAAATTTCATTTATTGGAGAATATTCCCTAATTTTGCACATTGGAAGCGGATAAAAGCTTTTAAATCCGCATTTTACCGTCAATTTAGTTAATAAATCAAAACGAATCACATAAAAATGGCAAACAACAAGCCCACTGAAGAAACCCGCACCTCAATCGACGAGGTTAACGACACCCTCACCGGCATCGGTGAAAAAGTCCAGAGCAATCCCAAAGTTGTGGTCTGGGCATGCGTAGCTGTCGCTGCAGTTGTCGCAATCATCCTCATTTACGTTTATGCAATCCGCCAGCCCGGTCAGAACGCAGCCAATACCGCCCTCGGTCAGGCCGACATCGAGCTGCTCATGGGCAACGACTCAATCGCCCTTGCCAAATATCAGCAGGTGGCAGCCGACCACGGTTATGATGCCGGCAACCTTGCCAACCTCAACGCCGCTATCCTTCTCTACAAGAACGGCAAGTATGAAGAGGCTATCAACTATCTCAAGAGCTATTCTTCGTCAGAGACAATCATCGGCGCTTCCGCCAAATCACTCGAAGGCGACTGCTACGTGAACCTCAAGCAATATCCTCAGGCCATCGACTGCTACAAGGATGCCGTGAAGATTTCCGACAACAACCCTCACTACACTCCCGCCTTCCTTCTCAAAGAAGCAACCGTGCTCCGCGAACAGAAGGATTTCAAGGCTGAGGCAGCAATCTACGAGGAAATCCTCAACAACTATCCCAACTATGGCTCAGAAATCGGCGTAGACATCAAGAAATACCTCGAACGTGCCCAGGACGCAGCCTCTAAATAATCCCGCATCCACTTAACTCCCATAATCCCAACACACCCCCGCCGTCATCCCAACGACAGCGGGGGTGAATTTTTATGCCTATACAGGACCTACAGATGACGCGTTGTAGGGACGCGCTGCAATGCTGTTTACTTAGGAGCGAAAATAAATAAGCGGACATAACCACCTATTTGTTATATAATTGGCCAAAACTAAATAACAATAGGTTATGTCCGCTAATAAATCTACATTAATAAACGTCCTAAAGACTGAAATTGTTAAATACAGCAGTCTGGAAAATCTTAAAAATTTTTACTTGAGTCATCCTGAATACGGAGGCTTGAGTGAAAACAGTTTCACCCGTAACCGCTTGCTTCCTCTGCAGGCCCTGTTGCCGTTACTGCTGTATCCTCGTGCAAACTCAACCGACATCGAACTTCTGGAATTCTCCCACCTCATTGGCAAAGACAATGTGAACAAGAGTGATTTCAGTAAAAGACGCCGTCTTGTCCCGGCGGATTATCTTAAGTCACTGCACCGTGATATGGTTTCTGACATATATTCGGGACAGGATGTCTTGAAGTGGCATGGCCATCTCCGCACCCGGAAATATCATGCTTGCGGTGAGGTTCTCCACCGCAGGCGAGTTGGGACTCTGGTTTATGTCAAGATAGTTGTCGCATGATGCGAGTCCGAGCGAGAGGGCCAATGCGCCGGTCAATATGATTTTTTTCATTGTCTTGCTTTCCTTTTAGAAGTTAACTTTAAGGTTAAGACCGAATGTGCGGTTCGAGGGATTGCAATAGAGCTCACCGAAGCCGTAGGCAAGGTCGCCGTAGGAGGTCACAGAAGTGGTCTCGGGGTCTACATAGCGGTTGTCCTTTGCAGTCCAGATGAAGGCATTGTTGCAGTAGGCGGTCAAGACAAGTTCCTTGAGATAGATTTTGCTGAGCCACTTTGAGGGCACATTCCAACTGAGTGAGATATTGCGGAGCTTGGCGTAGGTACGGTTGATGAGATAAGCCATGCCACCGTTGCCCCAGCCATAGTCATTGAAATAGGTCTGATAGCTGCTGTCGGCAATGTAGATGGGAGTTGTGTTCTCCGAGTAGCTTCCGTCACCGTTGTCAACGACCGAGTTCGGGATGATGAAGGGACGGCGTTCATTGTAGCCGGTCACGACACCGTTGCCGGTGAACTGCATGAGGTTTTTGGTGCGCGAGACATCTTGCCTCCATAACGGACATCGAGAGCTGCGCTGAGGGTAACACCATAGGCGGTGAATGAGGTGGTCACGCCACCGGTCCATTTGTGGTTCATCGTTGAGCCGGTGTACTGGAGCTCATCGGAAATCACTGGCTGACCGTGGGAGTCGACGATGGGCGAACCGTAGTAAGGACTGTCCTTGTCGGTGACGAACATGGGAAGATAGGTGTAATATGTACCGAGCGGCTTGCCCTCCTCGGCATACATGTAGACAGCATCGTCGCCGGCACTGAAACTGTAGATATTGACCTTTCCGCCTTCGAGCGATTCAGGCATGGAGAGCACCTTGTTGCGGTTGACCGAGAAGTTGAAACCGAGTTCCCACTGGAAGTTGGGAAGCTGGGGGATACCCCAATACACCGACAGATTAATAAACTCTATGGACATGCGTCATCGTGTAGGCTATACAAAAAGACAACCGGGTCCGGATTCATGCATTATTTTGAATCCGGACCCGGTTTTTATTGCAAAGTCAGGCAGAAATGTATTTTTAAGTTTAAATCAGTTCTAACTGTCGTAGCCGATGAAGGTGAAATCAGAGGCGAAAAGAAGTTCAGTGCCGTCAAGCAACTCCACTTCATAACCCCAATACTTATAGGTTATCTCGTGAATACCCATATTTCCGAAATGCAGACCCACATATTCGCTAATCTCAGGCACGACACCAGTCGGGATACGATGACCCTTGGCTGCTTCGATATGAGTCCAGTCGCCATACTCATCAAATTCAATCTCCATACCGCTGGCGAATTCCACTTCATACTTCAAGATGTCATGTTCAATCTCTTTCGTGACTTTAACGATTTTCTCGCCGGGATAGAATGTTGAAATGAATGACTGAGTGCTGATAGGGAGGTCAGAAATCGAGATGGGCACATCCCAATCATCGTCGTCATTATCCGAACAACTCCATGCGACGCATGAAAACACGCACACCATAAGCAAAAGATAGAACTTCTTCATCAGTTTATGAATTTGAAAAATTGTGAGTAACTGTTAACTTTCAGTCAAACACTCCGGCGACAACTAAAGTTCACTCCAACCGTTAAATTATATCAATAAGAAGCTTGATAATGACGAGAAGATTAACTATCCATAAATATGTACATATTTTTGTACATAATTTTGTTTGTATGAATAAAAACAACTATCTTTACATTGCAATAAAAATGACCGACAGATGAATACGATAAGCGTAAGCAATTTCAGAAACAACATGGCCGCATCTCTCAACCGGGTGGATAATGGCGAAAGCATCCTCATCCGCAGAAACAAGCAGCTATATGCAATCATCCCCGTCAGCGAGGATGAACTCACTGTCACACCCGAATTGCAGGAAAAAATCAATGAGGCACGCAAAGCATACCGCAACCATGAATGCATTGAATGCAGCACTCATGAAGAACTCGATGAATTTTTCAACTCTCTCTGATGTATAGCCTCAACTTTCACCCGAAAGTCAGCAAAACTATCGGGAAGTGGAAAAAATCCAATCCGTTCCTGCATAAGAAACTACTCAAGATACTCCATGAACTCATGGAGCATCCACGCACTGGCACAGGCCATCCCGAAGCGCTGAAAGGAGGAGGGGACGTGACATATTCACGTCATATAAGCGCCCACGACCGGATTATATATGATATTTATGATGATGAGGTCATGGTAATGGTCATTGAACTTGAAGGCCATTACAACGACAAATAGGTTGCGGTGAATTCACAATCATTCTTAAAATGCGGACATCTCCGCAGGGTGGGATTTGGCAATAAATCAGATAATTAATATATTTGCAAAAGAATTTAAAGTTAAGAAATACATTT
>CANCXM010000050.1 GCA_947381945.1 uncultured Muribaculaceae bacterium | reverse complement strand
AATAATTTAAGTTTCATATTGTGAAGTTACTGTTTTGCCTTGTGTGGCAAGTCTTAAGGATGAATTTTCTGGAATTGTGCACGCTTGTCAGTGAGAGTGGCGCTTTTGTGATGAATATATGATGCTATTGTGGATCTGAGGATAAGAGGAGGGGGGCCGGATGGAGCAATCCGGGGGGACTGGTAATAAAGTCAATGCCCGCTTCGGTGACGAAGCAGCCTCATGAAGTTGATGTTTAGAAAGGATGGGGTATAAAATGACAACGCCCCATCATCCAAAGTCCGGAGAAACTTTAGTTGACGAGGTGTAAAACGTTGGTATATAATAAGTTACAGCTAAAATGGGGGGGGGTAATTTTAGCTATCGCATTCTGCGGTTTTTCCATATTTACAACCATAGGAAAAGATTTAAAAAATGACCAATATCCAATTAAACATCTGCAATCCAATATCCATAATTGCAGAATAAGCATAACATGAAATCCCGGGGCTTCGAGGTAGATTGATTCGAAGTAGGTTAATTATGAGTATGGTTAAGACATAATCCGGGACTATTTCCGCTGCAAAGTTAAGTAAAATTCTTAAAACTGCAAAATATCTGTTTTGACAAAGTGTTAATTTTTTGTGTTAAATCGGTTAAATGCTGTGGATTGGGGTTTATGGTAAGAAAGAATGTGAAATTTCCATTTGTCAATAATTATAGTTAACTTTGCCTATCAGTTAAATCAATCACACAATCACACAGTAAATAATAATAACTTATGAAATTCAAGTCACTGTTTTTGGCTTTGGCGGCAGTGCTTCCGGTGGAGGCGCTTGCATGTACGAGCCTCATCGCGGGCAAGAAGGCCACGACTGACGGGTCGGTGCTTGTGACGTATGCGGCGGACAGCCATACGCTTTACGGCGAACTCTATAACCGCCCGGGCGGGAAGCACGCTCCGGGCGAGGTGAGGAAAATCGTTGAATGGGATACAGGCAAGTATCTTGGCGACATTCCTCAGGTGGCCGAGACATATACGACCATCGGCAATATGAACGAGCATGGACTGACCATTTCCGAGAGCACCTGGGGTGGCCGTGCCGAGCTTGAGGACACTACCGGAATCATGGACTACGGTTCGCTCATCTATGTGACCCTCGAACGCGCGAAGACCGCCCGCGAGGCCATAAAGGTGATGACGGACCTCGTGAAGGACTATGGCTATCATTCGAGCGGCGAATCGTTTTCGATTGCCGATTCGGAGGAGGCATGGATAATGGAGCTTATCGGCAAGGGTGGCAAGGAGAAGGGGGCCGTATGGGTTGCCCGTCGTATCCCCGACGACTGCATTTCCGGACATGCCAACCATCCGCGTATCCACAAGTTCCCCATGAACGACAAGGAGAACACAATCTATTCGCCCGACGTTATAGATTTCGCCCGCAAGATGGGATATTACAATGGTAAGGATGAGGATTTCAGCTTCTCGCTTGCCTACGGAGAGCTCGACGGCACCGCCACCCGCGGTTGCGATGGCCGTGTGTGGAGCTACTTCAACCGTTTCTCCGACGGAATGGATACATATCTTCCCTGGGTGATGAATGCCGAGGGTGAGCCTTTCCCTCTTTGGGTGAAGCCCAACCGTCAGGTGAGCGTCAACGACATGAAATGGATGATGCGTGACCACTTCGAGGGCACTCCGCTCGACATGACCCAGGACATCGGTGCCGGTCCCTACAAGGTGCCTTACCGTTGGCGTCCGATGACATTCAAGGTTGACGGAAAGGAGTATCTCAACGAGCGCGCCATCGCCACACAGCAGACCGGTTTCTCGTTTGTGTCGCAGATGAACTCATCGCACCCCGAACTCATGCGCGGCATCCTCTGGTTCGGTGTCGATGATGCCAACACATGTGTTTATGTCCCGATGTATAACGGTATTACTACTATTCCCCACGAGTTTGCTGTCGGCAACGGTGACCTCCTTACGCTTTCGTGGGATGCCGCTTTCTGGGTGACAAGCTATGTGGCCAATCAGGCATATCATCAGTACAGCAAGATGATTGACGACATCCGCCGTGTGCAGAACGCCGAGGAGGCTACTCTGGAGGGTGAGGTCAACACCATTCTTGCCGAACTTCCCAAGCTTGACGAGGCTACCGCCCGCCAGCGTCTCAACTCGCATTCGACCGAAGCTTCGAAGCGCTATGTGAAGCGCTACAAAGACCTCGGTGATTACCTGCTCGTGAAGTATATGGACGGTAACATCAAGCGCGAGAAGGACGGACAGTTCGAGCGCACACCCGAGGGAATGCCCGTATCGCCTATCTACGGCGGTTATGACGACCGTTACTACCGCTCTATCGCCGACCAGACCGGAAAGCATCTGCTTGTCAAGGAACCGGCGAAGCGATAAAGGGGAGATTAATAGGCCTAATAGGGCTAATAAGCCTGATAGGGCTATCTCTATTGAATGTAAATAAATGACTGAATCATCTTATCTCGATAAGCTGAATGAGCAGCAGCGCGCGGCAGTGGAATACTGCGACGGACCTCAGCTGGTGATAGCCGGCGCGGGGTCCGGCAAGACGCGCGTACTCACATATAAGATTGTCCACCTTCTGCGCCTCGGCTATGAGCCTTGGCGCATTTTGGCTTTGACCTTCACCAACAAGGCCGCGCGGGAGATGCGCGAACGAATCGAGGAGCTCGTCGGGCGCGAGACTGCCTCGAAGCTCTGGATGGGCACGTTCCACTCCATTTTCGCCCGCATCCTGCGCACCAATGCTGACCGTCTCGGTTTCAAGAGCAATTTCACAATCTATGACTCGGCCGACAGCAAGTCGCTTGTCAAGACAATCATCAAGGACATGCAGCTTGACGAGAAAATTTATAAGCCGTCGGCTGTACTCTCGGCTATCTCGGGAGCGAAAAACGCTCTTGTCTCTCCCGAGGTCTATGCGACGAGCCGCGACATTCTTGATGCCGACCGCAGGGCCAAGCGTCCGGAGCTCTATGCCATCTACAAGGCGTATTGCGACCGCTGCATTGCATCGAGCGCGATGGATTTTGATGATTTGCTCTACTATACGAACGTGTTGATGCGCGACAACCCCGACGTGTTGCGCCACTATCAGGAATTTTTCCGCTATGTGCTGGTGGACGAGTATCAGGACACCAACTTCGCGCAGCATGTGATAGTCACCCAGCTCACCCGCGACAGCGGCAAGCTCTGTGTGGTCGGTGACGATGCGCAGAGCATCTATTCGTTCCGTGGAGCTAATATCCGCAACATCCTTGATTTGCGGGCGACCTATCCGTCGCTGTCGACCTTCAAGCTCGAACGCAATTACCGTTCGACGCGCAATATCATCAATGCCGCCGGTTCGCTCATCGACAAGAACCGTGACCAGATTCCGAAGCAGGTCTATTCGGAGAATGAAAACGGTGCGCCGATAGAGGTGGTCAAGTGCTACAGCGATTTCGAGGAGGCTTATCAGGTGGCCTCGCGCATCTCGCAACTGAAAATGCGGTCGGGCGACAGCGCCGATGAGTTTGCCATACTTTACAGGACCAACGCGCAGAGCCGAGTGCTTGAGGAAGCGTTGAGAAAACGCAATGTCCCCTACAGAATCTACGGCGGACTGTCGTTCTATCAGCGCAAGGAGGTGAAGGATGCCATCGCCTATTTCCGCATGGCACTCAATCCCGACGACGATGAGGCATTGAAGCGAATCATCAATTTCCCGGCAAGAGGTATCGGCGACACTACACTCGGGAAACTCATAGCCCGTGCGATAGAGGACAATGTCAGCATCTGGACCGTCATCCAGGAGCCGGACAAGCATCCCGCAGGACTCAATGCGGGTACGCTCCGCAAGCTTGACGCTTTCGCAGGGGTGATAGTCGAGTTCGTTGAGATGAACCGCAAGGGAGCGGATGCCGTGACTCTCGCCACGAAAATCATTGAGCGGACAGGGCTGTTCACCATGCTGCTCCATGACAATACCCCCGAAAGCATTTCCAAGCAGGAAAACCTTCAGGAACTTCTCAACGGCGTGAAGGACTTCGTCAGCACGAGAATGGAGGAGGGCAATACGGAGACCGGGCTTGCCGATTTCATGGCTGAGGTGTCGCTTGCCACTGACCAGGATTCGGATTCCGACGGAGTAGAGGAGCGTGTGACGCTTATGACGGTCCATGCCGCCAAGGGACTTGAATTCAACAATGTCTTTGTTGTCGGTGTCGAGGAGGAGCTTTTCCCGTCGGCGATGTCAAAGGACTCTCCCGCGCAGATTGAGGAGGAACGCCGCCTGATGTATGTGGCGATCACCCGTGCGAGGAAATTCTGTATGCTCAGTTATGCGGGTTCACGTTTCCGCAACGGTCAGACGGCAGCTTGCCGTCCGTCGCGTTTCCTCGGTGATATAAATCCGCAGTTCCTGCGTCTTGCCACAAATGATGTGCTCGGCTCTTCAGCTCCGACCGTCAGACCGACCGTCAACTATTCCGCTTCGATGGCAGGAAGCGCGAGGAGCCTCAATTCAATCCGTTCAGGTGCTTCCGGACGCACTGCGGACTATCCGCGTCCAAGCTCCGGAGGATTTTCACCTTCGGGAAGCGTACCGGTGTCTCACCCGCAGTCTTCCGCCCCTCAGAAAAGCCAGCAGTCATCGCAGGGTGGGGCATATACCCTCCATGCGAAGACAGAGCTTGAAGTCGGGATGCGGATCGAACATGCGAAGTTCGGAGCCGGAACAATCTCCAACATCGACAGCTCGGGACCGGATGCGCGCATAACGGTTGATTTCGATACAACGGATTCGCGCACACTCATGCTGAAATTCGCCAAGTTTGCCATACTCGGATAAAATATAAGTCACTTACTTACCCCCATTAATAAAAACTGATATGAAAGCCAACGAGCTCCCCACACCATATTATATAGTATATGAAGACCGTATGCGTCGCAACCTTGAACTGATAAGCCGCGTGGAGCGGGAAGCCGGGGTGAATATCATCATGGCGTTCAAGGCGAATGCCCTTTGGCGCAGTTTTCCGATCGTGCGTGAGTATAACCGCGATTTCACGGCCAGTTCGCTCAATGAACTGCGTCTCGGAAACGAGGAACTGGGTGGGGAGGCGCATGTCTATTGCCCCGTTTACACAGAGGGGACAATTGATGAATTTCTTTCGAGAGCAACGCATCTGACTTTCAATTCTCTCAGCCAATGGGAGCGCTACGGAGCGCGCACGCTTGCAGCCGGTGTCTCGCCCGGACTGAGGGTGAATCCGCAGTGTTCGGTGATTGATACTGAAATCTACAATCCGGCATTGCCCGGTTCGCGTTTCGGTGTGACCGCAGAGCAGCTCTCCGACGGTCTGCCGGAAGGTATAGAGGGTTTGCATTTCCATGCCTTGTGCGAGAGTTCGAGCTACGATTTGGCCAAGGTGCTTGACGCTTTCGAGAGCCAGTTCGGACAGTATTTCAAGCAGATTAAATGGGTGAATTTCGGCGGAGGGCATCTGATGACACGCGAAGGTTACGACGTGGAGCACCTCATCGGTCTGCTGAAGGATTTCCGTTCGCGCTATCCGTGGCTGAATGTAGTCATGGAACCCGGCAGTGCGTGGATGTGGCGCACGGGTGACCTCATCACGGAGGTGCTCGACGTGGTGGACAATCAGGGAATCAAGACCGCCATCATCGACGCAAGTTTTGCCTGCCACATGCCCGACTGTCTGGAGATGCCATATAAACCTGCCATCAGCGAGAGTGTCGAGGAGGCGGAGGGGCTGCCGCGTTACCGCCTCGGTGGAAATTCATGTCTGAGCGGCGACTATGTAGGGGATTGGTGTTTTGCCGAGCCGCTGAAGGCCGGTGACCGTCTGACGCTTGAGGACATGAACCACTACACTACGGTCAAGACCACCATGTTCAACGGCATCCAGCATCCCGCGATGGTTCTTTGCGACAGCAAGGGTGATTGCAGCTATCTGCGCCGTTTTGACTATGAGGATTACAAGAACCGCATGTCCTGATACCGCATTTTCTGAAGGAACTCACGATAAACAACAGCCATGGAAAAACAGTCAACCAACTCTCCGCGCTTTTCGGTAATCGTACCGGTCTATAACCGCATTGACGAGGTGCGTGACCTCCTCGACAGCCTCTCACGACAGACACTCAAGAATTTTGAGGTCGTTATTGTTGAGGATGGATCGACAGCTCCTTGCGAAGCCGCAGTGAAGGAGGCGCGGGGTGTCGACGTCAAGTATTTCTATAAGGAGAACGAGGGACGTTCCATAGCCCGTAACCACGGAATGGAGCGTGCCGAGGGTGACTATTTCATATTCTTTGACAGTGATTGCGTCATTCCTCCCGAATATTTTGAAACTCTGACACGCGAACTCGACGCGCATCCGACAGATTGTTTCGGAGGCCCTGACTCTGCGCATGAATCGTTCACAACCACTCAGAAGGCTATCAATTTTGCCATGACATCTTTCCTTACGACAGGTGGAATACGTGGCGGAAAGGTCAGTCTTGAAAAGTTCGTCCCGCGCACGTTCAATATGGGATTTTCGCGCAAGGTCTATGAAAAGGTCGGTGGCTTCCGTGAAATGTTTTCGGAGGACATTGACATGTCTACCCGCATCCGCGAGGCGGGGTTCAGCATCGCGCTCATCCGTCCGGCTTACGTCTACCATAAGCGCAGGGTGGATTTCAAGAAATTTTTGCGTCAGGTCTATGTGTTCGGCATGTCGAGAATCACGCTGAAACTTCTCTATCCCGGTTCGCTTAAGGCTGTCCATGCGCTGCCGGCTGTTGCTGTGGTGATAGGCGTTATCTTGCTTGTCCTTTCAATATTGGTGTCGCCGTGGTTCCTGCTTCCTCTCGGACTCTATCTTTTGGCTATATTCATTACTGCATTGATTTCAACCCGCTCCGTGGTGATAGCAGCAAAGGCTGTCCCGGCAAGTGTGATACAGATTTGTGGGTACGGTTGCGGGTTCATCAAGGCTTTCGTGATAAAGATTCTTCTCGGTAAGGGCAGGAATGTCGAGGAGGAGATTTTGATGAGAAAGGGCCGTTAGTATTTTTTTTATAGTATAGAGGTTAAAGTATAGAGTATAGAGTGATAGTATAGAGGTTAAAGTATAGAGTATAGAGTGATAGTATAGAGATTAAAGTATAGAGTATAGATAATACTTGGGTTTGGTAGGTTTACTGTTTATCATATTCTCCATTCAAACTTTGTCTCCATTCAAACTCTGTTTCCAATCAAACGCTGTCTCTACTCAAATTCTTTCTCTATTCTTTCTCTATTCTTTCTCTATTCAAACTCTAATCATGACTACTTTTATTCTCATTATTCACCATTCACCATTCTCCTTATTCTCCGATTGAAATTTCTTTAGTCTAATATCTTTTTTAATTAACAATATGGAAACTCTCTCTCCTTTTGTCGCGAGGCGTATTCATGACCTTGGCGATGATGAGAAGCCTCGCGAGAAGGCGTTGAGCCAGGGCATACGCGCATTGAGTGATGCGGAGCTAGTCGGGCTGATTTTTGGCGGCGGTATTCCGGGAATGTCAGTCGTGGATCTTGCACGGTCCATCCTGCGCGATTGCGATGACAGGGTTGATAACCTTGCCAGATTGACTATGGATGAGCTGATGTCGAAATACAAGGGTGTCGGTCCGGCGAAGGCCGTGTGTCTTGCAGCCGCTTTTGAGCTTGGACGTCGCAACCGTGAGCAGATGGCTGAGAACCGCAATGTCACCATACGTTCGAGCAACGATGTGGTCACTCTGATGTCGCCTTCGATGGAGGGACTGGACTATGAGGAGTTCTGGGTACTGATGCTTTCGAGAAACAATAAGGTTAAGTATCGCCGTTGCATTTCGCAAGGTGGAACAGCCGGGACCGTCGTGGATGTGAAGTTGCTGCTTAAACGTGCGGTCGACTGTTTGGCCTCGGGTATCATACTCGTGCATAACCATCCGTCGGGCAATCCCAATCCGAGTGTGGAGGATGACCGGCTGACGCGTAAGATAAAGGAGGGTGCAGCCTATCTTGACATCCGTGTGCTCGACCATGTGATAATTGCCCACAGACAGTCGTATTCATATATGGATGAAGGAAGGTTGTGAACAGCAGGCGAGATTGTCTGTTGTAACAATTGAATATAAATTCTTATTTAACGTCAATACTTTTTATTTATGAAGAAAATCGTGGATTCCATTCTGGAAACCATCGGCAATACGCCTTTGGTGAAGTTGAACTCCTACGACAGGTCGGAAGGAACTGTCGCTGATATTTACGCCAAGGTCGAGGCATTCAATCCGGGAGGTTCTGTTAAGGACCGAGTGGCTATGAACATGATTGCAACAGCCGAGAAGGATGGGCAGCTTGCACCGGGCGCGACAATAATCGAGCCGACGAGCGGTAACACCGGTGTCGGGCTTGCACTGGTCGGTGCTGCAAAGGGCTACAAGGTCATACTGACCATGCCTGAGACCATGAGCGTGGAGCGCAGGAAGCTCTTGGCTGCACTTGGTGCTGAGATAGTCCTTACGCCAGGTTCGGAGGGCATGAAGGGGGCTATAGCAAAGGCTGAGGAATTGCATAAGGCGACTCCGGGTTCTGTGATTCTCGGGCAGTTCTCAAATCCTGCCAATCCTGCGATTCACCGCGCGACAACCGGTCCGGAGATATGGGATGCACTTGATGGAAAGGTCGACATCTTTGTTACCGGAGTCGGGACAGGTGGAACTGTGAGTGGGGTAGGGGAGTACCTCAAATCCAAGAATCCTGCGGTAAAGATTGTGGCCGTGGAGCCGAAGGATTCTGCCGTCATCAGCGGAGGAAAGCCCGGCCCTCACAAGCTCCAAGGTATCGGAGCCGGATTTATTCCTGAGACACTTGACATGAATGTGATTGACAAGGTTGTCACAGTGGAGAGTGAGGAAGCGTATTCGGCAACCAGGCGGTTGGCGCATACTGAAGGAATATTGGTCGGTATCTCATCCGGAGCTGCGCTTCATGCAGCGACCGTTCTGGCGAAAAAGCCGGAGAATGCGGGAAAGAATATAGTGGTGCTTCTGCCGGACACCGGGGAGCGCTATCTATCGACAGAATTGTTCGGATGATAAAAAGCTTCACTCCGGGAGTCCCATCATGGGTTTCCGGAGTGAAGCTTTTTTATGGCTAATAAGCCTAATAGGGCTAATAGGCCAAATAAGTCTAATAGGCCAAATAAGTCTAATAGGGCTAAGAAGTCTAATAGTTTTTTTTGTCAGAGGGTGACTTCGCCACAGAGGTCGGTGTTGAGGCGGGTGGCTACGGCGGAGGGAGTGAGGCCAAGGCCGAAGAGATACATCAGTTTTGTGATGGCTGCTTCGGAAGTCATGTCGTGGCCGGAGATTACGCCTGCATTGGCAAGTTTGTCACCTGCAACGTAGCGGCGGTGATGGACACCACCGTTGACACATTGTGTGACATTAACGATGACTATGCCTCGCTGGACTGCCTGGGCAATCTCCTCGATGAACCATCGTGAGGTGGGTGCGTTGCCGGCTCCGTATGAACGGAGGACTATGCCTTTGATTCCGGGGGTGTGGAGAAGATGATGGAGAGTCTGCTGGGTCATGCCGGGATGGAGGTCGAGAAACATTACACCGTGCTCCATATTGGTGTTTAACTGCAATGGTTTCCGCTCTGTCGGTCGCCAGAGGGCTTCTTCCGAGTAGTGGATGCCAAGTCCTATCTTTGCAAGCTGAGGATAGTTGTTGCTCTTGAACGCATTGAAGTTGTCGGCGCTCATTTTGGTGGAGCGGTTGCCACGCCAAAGGTAGTTCTCGAAAAGTATGGCCACTTCCTGAACCATAGGGGAACCGTTGAATGTGGTTGCGGCTGCAATCTGGAGGGCGGTAATCAGGTTTTCCTCACCATCGGTACGGACTTCGCCGATCGGGAGCTGCGAGCCGGTGATGATGACGGGCTTATGGAGATTTCCGAGCATGAATGACAGGGCAGAGGCAGTATAGGCCATCGTGTCGGTGCCGTGAAGCACGACAAAGCCGTCGTAGAGGTCATAGTTCTCGGCTATGGCTTTTGCGATGTCGGCCCAACCGACCGGATCCATGTCGCTGGAGTCAATGGGGGTGAACTGAATGTTGTCGATTTCGTAGTCGAGTTTCTTTATTTTCGGGACATTGTCGATGAGGTGACTGAAATCGAATGGCTGGAGGGCATGTGTCTCGGGATTTTCTATCATCCCGATTGTCCCGCCCGTGTAGATGATCAGCAGACGAGGCTTATGTGTTTGTGTCATGGGATGGGTGTGTTGTGGTAAGGTTAACGTGGGAAAAGTGTAGTCTGAAAAAGGGGGAAAGCAGGGACATTCCGAAAGAACATGACTTTCAAGAGTGTCCCTGCCATATAAGGTTGGGAAGGTACGGTTCAGTAAAAAACAATAGCTGTCTTAGCCTATCTTTGCGCCGGGAGCGACCTGAGCGGAAGGACTGAGGAGGACGATTGATCCGTCGGAATTCTCAGCGGAAAGAATCATGCCTTCCGACACGATGCCTTTGAGTTTGCGCGGTGCGAGGTTGGCGATGAAGCAGACCTGCTTGCCGACGAGGTCTTCCGGTTTGTAATACTTGGCGATACCGGAGACGATGGTACGTTTCTCAAGACCGTCGTCGATGAGGAAGCGGAGAAGCTTGTCGGCCTTGGGGACCTTCTCGCATTCGAGGACTGTGCCGACACGGAGGTCGCAGGCAGCGAATGTGTCGAATTCCACGGTCTCGGCCTGAGGCTGAGCTTTCCAAGCAGCGATTTCGTTAGCTTTCTTGGTGTCGAGGAGCTTCTGAACTTGAGCCTGGACCTGAGCATCCTCGATTTTCTCGAAGAGGAGCTCGGCGGGGGCGAGTTCGATGCCGGGAGCGACGAGGTCGGTCTGGCCGAGCATAGCCCAGTCGAGTTTCTCCATACCGAGCATTTTTGCGAGTCGGGCGGCAGAGAAGGGGATGAAAGGCTCGAAAGCGACAGCAAGGTTGGCACAGAGCTGGAGGGCGACGTTGAGGATGGTGCCTGTGCGGGCGAGGTCTGTCTTGGCGAGTTTCCACGGCTCGGTTTCCTGGAGATAGCGGTTGCCGAGGCGGGCTATTTCCATGGCCTGTTTGAGGGCTTCGCGGAAATGGAAGGTGTCGAGCGCGTCGGAAAGGGCTGCCTTGATGCGTGTGAGTTCAGCAAAGACCTCGCGGTCAGCCTCGGAGAGTTCGCCCTGTGCGGGAACGACTCCGCCAAAGTATTTATGTGTGAGGACCACGGCACGGTTGACAAAGTTGCCGAGAATGGCGACAAGCTCGTTGTTGTTGCGAGCCTGGAAGTCGGCCCAGGTGAAATCGTTGTCCTTGGTCTCGGGCGCGTTTGCGGTGAGCACATAGCGGAGCACATCCTGCTTTCCGGGGAAATCCTGAAGATACTCGTGGAGCCATACAGCCCAGTTGCGCGAGGTGGAAATCTTGTCCCCTTCAAGGTTGAGGAATTCGTTGGCTGGCACATTGTCGGGGAGCTGGAAGTTATCGCCGTAGGCCATGAGCATCGAGGGGAAGACGATGCAGTGGAAGACGATGTTGTCCTTGCCGATGAAGTTGATGATACGGCTTTCGGGGTCCTTCCAGTACTTTTCCCAAGTGTCGGGGAGGAGTTCCTTTGTGTTGGAGATGTAGCCGATGGGAGCATCAAACCATACATAGAGGACTTTGCCTTCGGCGCCTTCTACGGGTACGGGAACACCCCATTTGAGGTCGCGGCTGACGGCGCGAGGCTGCAGACCGGCATCAAGCCATGATTTGCACTGGCCGTAGACGTTGGTCTTCCATTCCTTGTGGCCTTCGAGGATCCATTCGCGGAGTTTCGGTTCCCACTTGTCGAGGGGGAGATACCAATGAGTTGTCTCGCGCATCTTGACGGGTTCGCCGGTGAGGGCGGAGCGGGGATTGATGAGGTCGGTCACATTGAGTGACGAACCGCAGGCCTCACACTGGTCGCCGTAGGCATTTTCATTGTGGCAACGGGGGCATGTGCCGACGACATAACGGTCGGCAAGGAATTCGCCGGATTTTTCATCGTAAGGCTGGAGAGCTGTCTGGACCGTGAACTCGCCTTTATCATAGAGGTGACGGAAGAATTCAGAGGCAGTCTCGTGGTGAAGTTTGGATGTGGTGCGTGAATATATGTCGAAGCTCACTCCAAGTTCTTCAAGCGAGTCCTTGATGATTGTGTGGTAGCGGTCCACCACTTCCTGAGGTGTGATGCCTTCCTTGCGGGCTCGGAGAGTGATGGGCACACCATGTTCGTCACTGCCGCCGACCATGACGACGTCTTCACCACGGAGGCGGAGATAGCGTGCATAGATGTCGGCCGGGACATATACTCCGGCAAGGTGTCCGATGTGGACTGGCCCGTTTGCGTAGGGGAGGGCAGTTGTGATAAGGGTTCGCTTGAATTTCTTTTCCATATATAATTTAGAAATATGAATGTAATTTTCATGGACATGGAGGGGAGCGACCACTGACAACCGCCGTCTCCATGTCTGTTTTAAAGTGCAAAATTAGCGTATCTCAGGGAAAAAACATAAATAAGGAGTGAAAATTCTTTGGCCGACGGTTGAAAAAGCGCTGATTTGATGGAAAAAGGAGAGCTCCGGTCGGGGCCGGGGATGGTGCCGGCGGGTAATTGCGCGAAAAGTGAAAATAGTTGAAAAAGGTTTAACAAGAAAAAT
This sequence comes from uncultured Muribaculaceae bacterium, assembly GCA_947381945.1. Taxonomy (GTDB): domain Bacteria; phylum Bacteroidota; class Bacteroidia; order Bacteroidales; family Muribaculaceae; genus Duncaniella. The sequence continues at coordinate 3,421 of CANCXM010000050.1, read as the reverse complement.
GCGGAAATGTTTGGCAGTTAGGAAAATAAGTTGTAATTTTGCAACGCTTTTAGGAGCAATCTGTCGTCACGTCATCGTTAACTCTTTGAGAGTCAGTGGTGTGGGTGGCGATTGGATATGTGTGAAAAAGATAAGAACAACTTCTAATCATTATTCAATAAACCAATAATAAACTAAGATGCCTACTATTCAGCAATTAGTAAGAAAAGGACGCGTGGCTCTTGAAGATAAGAGCAAATCACCCGCACTCGATTCATGCCCGCAGCGTCGTGGTGTGTGTGTGCGTGTGTATACCACCACCCCCAAAAAGCCTAACTCGGCTATGCGTAAGGTGGCTCGTGTGCGCCTTACCAACGGCAAGGAAGTCAACAGCTACATCCCCGGAGAAGGCCACAATCTTCAGGAACACTCAATCGTACTCGTTCGCGGCGGTCGTGTTAAGGACCTCCCCGGTGTACGTTACCACATCGTTCGCGGTACACTCGATACCAGCGGCGTGAAGGATCGCACACAGCGTCGCAGCAAGTATGGTGCAAAGCGCCCCAAAGCAGCTAAGAAGTAATTCAACGCAAACTCCTTTTCTGAAACATTAATTAAATTAAAAACCGAGTCGTTAACCCCTCGTTTTTGATTTGATTGGAAGGCTAAATCACAGGTTGAGTAAATGGCGCCCCGCAAGGGGAGGCCGTTGAAGATGAAAGATGCAGCAACCAAGCAACCAAAAACAAAACATTTGCTCTAAAAATGAGAAAAGCAAAACCTAAGAAACGGGTGATTCTCCCCGATCCCGTGTTCAATGACGTGAGAGTATCGAAGTTCGTCAACCATCTCATGTATGACGGAAAGAAGAATACTTCATACACCATCTTCTATTCCGCTCTCGAACTCGTCAAGGCCAAGCTCCCCAACGAAGAGAAGACCGCACTTGAGATTTGGAAAAAGGCTCTCGAGAATGTTACTCCCCAGGTGGAAGTGAAGTCACGTCGCGTCGGCGGTGCAACCTTCCAGGTTCCTACCGAAATCCGTCCCGACCGTAAGGAATCTATCTCGATGAAAAACCTTATCCTCTATGCCCGCAAACGTGGCGGCAAGACCATGGCTGACAAGCTGGCTGCCGAAATCGTAGACGCATTCAACGATCAGGGCGGTGCATACAAGCGTAAGGAAGATATGCACAAGATGGCTGAGGCCAACCGTGCTTTCGCTCACTTCCGTTTCTAAGCCGAGGTTGAGAATCAACACGATATTTTCATTGAACATTTAGATTCACAAAGAAAAATGGCTAAATCAGACGCACATTTAAAATATACCCGTAACATCGGCATCATGGCCCACATCGATGCCGGTAAGACCACAACTTCCGAGCGTATCCTCTTCTATACCGGTCTTACCCACAAGATCGGTGAGGTTCATGACGGCGCAGCCACCATGGACTGGATGGAGCAGGAGCAGGAGCGTGGTATCACAATCACCTCTGCAGCTACCACAACTTTCTGGAAGTATGCCGGTGACCAGTTCAAGATCAACCTTATTGACACTCCGGGACACGTCGACTTCACTGTGGAAGTTGAACGTTCACTCCGTGTGCTCGACGGCGCTGTCGCTACATTCTGCGCCGTAGGTGGTGTTGAGCCCCAGTCAGAGACTGTATGGCGTCAGGCTGACAAGTACAACGTGCCCCGTATCGGTTATGTCAACAAGATGGACCGTTCAGGTGCAAACTTCTTTGAAGTTGTACGCCAGCTCAAGGACGTTCTCGGTGCCAACCCCTGTCCCATCCAGATCCCCGTCGGAGCTGAGGAGACATTCAAGGGTGTGGTTGACCTTATCAGAATGAAGGCCCTCTTCTGGCATGACGAATCAATGGGTGCCGACTACTCTGTAGAGGAAATCCCTGCAGGTCTCGTTGAGGAAGCAGAAGAATGGCGTGACAAGATGCTTGAGAAGATCGCCGAATTTGACGACGCTCTCATGGAGAAATATTTCGACGATCCCTCCACCATCACTGAGGATGAGATCCGTCGCGCTCTCCGCAACGCAACCCTCAAAATGGAGGTTGTCCCCATGATTTGCGGTTCTTCATTCAAGAACAAGGGCGTTCAGTGTCTTCTCGACGCTGTCTGCGCTTATCTCCCCAGCCCCGTTGACTCAGGCGCAATTGAAGGAACAAATCCCGATGATCCCGATCAGGTTGAGACCCGCGAGCCTTCTTCGGAAGCTCCCATGTGTGCTCTCGCATTCAAGATCGCAACTGACCCCTACGTTGGCCGTCTCACATTCTTCCGTGTTTACTCCGGCGATGTTGTCGCAGGTAGCTACGTCCTCAACAGCCGTTCAGGCAAGAAAGAGCGCGTGAGCCGTCTGTTCCAGATGCACTCCAACAAGCAGAATGCAAAGGAATCAATCGACTGCGGTGATATCGGTGCAGGTGTAGGTTTCAAGGATATCCGCACAGGCGACACCCTCTGCGATGAGAACCATCCTATCGTTCTCGAAGCTATGGAATTCCCCGAGCCCGTTATCGGTATCGCTGTTGAGCCCAAGACTCAGAAGGACCTTGACAAACTCGGTGTCGGTCTCCAGAAGCTTGCAGAGGAAGACCCCACATTCCGCGTTGAGACCAATGAGGAAACCGGCCAGACAGTTATCTCCGGTATGGGTGAGCTTCACCTCGATATCATCATCGACCGTCTCCGTCGCGAGTTCAAGGTTGAATGTAACCAGGGCCGTCCCCAGGTAACTTACAAGGAAGCCATCACCAAGCCTGTTGAACTCCGTGAAGTGTTCAAGAAGCAGACCGGTGGTCGCGGTAAGTTCGCTGACATCATCGTCCGCGTTGAACCTGCCGATGATAATTTCGATGGCTCGCTCCAGTTTGTTGACGAGGTCAAGGGTGGTAACATTCCTAAGGAATTTATCCCCTCTATCCAGAAGGGCTTCACAACCGCTATGAAGAACGGTGTGCTTGCAGGCTATCCCCTCGATCGTCTCAAGGTGACTGTCATCGACGGTTCTTTCCACCCGGTTGACTCGGATCAGCTTTCATTCGAGCTCTGTGCCATCCAGGCCTTCAAGAAGGCTTCTGAGAAGGCAGGTCCCGTGCTTCTCGAGCCTATCTTCAAGGTAGAGGTCGTTACTCCCGAAGAGAGCATGGGTGACGTTATTGGTGACCTCAACAAGCGTCGTGGTCAGGTTGAAGGTATGGAAACAAGCCGCAGCGGTGCGCGCATCGTGAAGGCCAAGGCTCCTCTTGCCGAAATGTTCGGTTATGTGACTGCCCTCCGTACAATCACTTCAGGCCGTGCAACCTCAACCATGACATTCAGCCACTATGCAGAGGTAAGCAGCTCTATCGCTAAGGCTGTTCTCACCGAATGCCAGGGCCGTGTTGACCTCATCAAGTAAGACAAACACTTTCATT
>CANCXM010000049.1 GCA_947381945.1 uncultured Muribaculaceae bacterium | reverse complement strand
AAAAAGGTTTATTCAAACGCCTCTACAACGTCCTTATCGAATTCCCGATTCTATTTATTTATGACACGATAAAAACAAAGTTTGATTCAGCAAACAAGTAACTATAAGTAACAAATTTGGTACAATTACACTACATTATGAAAACCGCATTAATCACCGGCATCACCGGTCAGGATGGTTCGTTCCTGGCCGAGTTTCTATTGGAAAAAGGTTATGACGTGCACGGCACCATCCGTCGCTCGTCGGTTGACTTCCGTGAACGCATCGCCCACCTCGAGGGTCACCCCAACTTCCACCTCCACTACGCCGACCTCGGCGACTCAATGTCGATAATGCAGGTCGTCTCCAAGGTACGCCCCGACGAGATCTACAACCTCGCAGCCCAGAGTCACGTCCAGGTATCGTTCGACTCCCCCGAGTTCACCGCCGACGTCGACGCCACCGGCGTCCTCCGCATCCTCGAGGCCGTCCGCCTCTGCGGTCTCGGCGACACCTGCCGCATCTATCAGGCATCAACCTCCGAGCTCTACGGCAAGGTCGAGGAGGTTCCACAGAATGAGAAGACCCCCTTCCACCCCTACTCACCCTACGCCGTCGCCAAGCTCTACGGCTTCTGGATCGTCAAGGAATACCGCGAGGCATACGGCATGTACTGCTGCTCCGGCATCCTCTTCAACCACGAGTCCGAGCGCCGCGGCGAGACATTCGTCACCCGCAAGATCACCCTCGCCGCAGCCCGCATCGCCCAGGGCAAGCAGGACAAGCTCTATCTCGGCAACCTCTCATCGCTCCGCGACTGGGGCTATGCCCGCGACTACGTCGAGTGCATGTGGCTCATCCTTCAGCAGCCCAAGCCCGAGGACTACGTCATCGCCACCGGAGAGCAGCATTCAGTCCGCGAGTTCTGTCAGCTCGCCTTCCGCCGCGCCGGCATCGAGCTCCGCTTCGAGGGTGAGGGCGAGAACGAGAAGGGCATCGACACCGCAACCGGAAAGGTGCTCATCGAGGTGTCGCCCGACTTCTACCGTCCGACCGACGTGGTCAATCTCTGGGGCGACCCGACAAAGGCCAAGCAGAAGCTCGGCTGGGACCCCACAAAGAAGACCTCGTTCGAGCATCTCGTCAACCTCATGGTCGACGCCGACATGGCCAAAGTAGCCGTCGAGCGCGCCGGTGAGCAGGTGAAGACCAACCTCGCCGAATACCTCGAGAAAGGAATCGTGAAGTAAGGCAGGAGGCCTTACTTCAAAGTATAAAGTACTAAGTATTAAGGATAAAGTATCTGCTATCTGGACTTCGATTTTGTGATTATGGCCGAAAGTATTTTAAGGAGTTCGTATGCCTCGTTCACGAACGAACCATATTGCAACTGATTGATGTAACCGCTGCGGTACAGCAATTTCAGCCAATAGGCGGTCTCGGCACACTCTTTCTGCGCGATTCCGAGCTTGTGGATGAAATCTGCACGGCTTTCCGCAAAATTTGCCTCAGTGATATTGGCGCCGACAGATGTCCCGGCGCGTAAAAGCTGCTTGCTCATCACTGTTTCCTGCTTCTCATGAATCAGAAATTTGAACAGTGAGATAATTTTCACAGCAAAATTCTCGGCTTTCTCAGTCTTTATGTCAGGTCCCATATTTGCTTTTTGCAAATATACCACTTAATACTTTATCCTTACTACTTTACACTTAATTTTTTGACAGAATGGAAAAAAATTCAAGTATCTACGTCGCGGGTCACCGTGGCATGGTCGGGTCGGCCATCGTGAGGGAGCTGCAGCGTCAGGGCTACACAAATATCATCACACGCACCCACTCCGAGCTCGACCTCACCGACCAGCAGGCAGTCAACGACTTCTTTGCCGCCGAAAAGCCCGAATACGTCTTCCTCGCCGCTGCCAAGGTGGGCGGTATCATCGCTAATTCCGAGCATCTCGCCGACTTCATGTACGACAACATGATGCTTGAGATGAACGTCATCAACGCCGCATGGCGCAACGGCTGCAAGAAACTCGAATTCCTCGGCTCATCATGCATCTACCCGCGCATGGCCCCGCAGCCCATGCCCGAATCCTGCCTCCTCACCTCCGAGCTCGAGAAGACCAATGAGGCCTACGCACTCGCCAAGATTTCCGGACTGAAATACTGCGAGTACCTCAACCGCCAGTACGGCACTGACTACATCTCCGTCATGCCCACCAACCTCTACGGTCCCAACGACAACTACCATCCCGAGCACTCCCATGTCCTCCCGGCCCTCATCCGCCGCTTCCATGAGGCCAAGGAGCAGGGTCTGACAGAGGTGACATGCTGGGGCGACGGCTCACCGCTGCGCGAGTTCCTCTACGTCGACGACCTCGCCAACCTCTGCGTCTTCCTCATGAACAACTACTCCGGCAACGAGACCGTCAACGCCGGCACCGGAAAGGAGCTCACCATCCGCGAGCTCACCGAACTCGTCGCTGAAATCGTGGGCTACGAAGGCAAAATCAACTGGGACACCACCCGCCCCAACGGCACCCCCCGCAAGCTCCTCGACGTATCGAAAGCCACCCGCCTCGGCTGGACCTACCGCACCGAACTCCCCGACGGCATCCGCCTCGCCTACGCCGACTTCCTCTCAAACCCAATGCGCGCAGAAAGGTAAATTTCGTATCCCAATCAGCGACTACGCGAAATATCACGACGACATGTACACGAATCGCTGACTTTTCTCCGTTATACTTAAAAGTCTCCGGAATCTTCCCGCTGACTTTTTTCTTTCGGACCAATACATGGTGGCAATCGGACCTTCTCAAGAAGGCTCTGATTGTCTCCATGTTCATAAATAAGTAATTATAATCACATCCAAAAATCGTGAAACCTTACGAAATAGCAGTTGCCGGTACAGGCTACGTCGGACTCAGCATCGCAGTGCTCCTCTCTCAGCACAATCATGTCACAGCCGTTGATGTCATTCCTGAGAAAGTTGACAAGATTAACTCACGCATCTCCCCTATCCAGGACGATTACATTGTCAGCTATCTCGCGGAGAAACAGCTCGATTTAAAGGCTACTCTTGACGGTGACACCGCTTACAGAAACGCAGATTTCATCATTATCGCCGTCCCGACAAACTATGACCCCGTCACCAACTATTTCGACACCCACCATATCGAGGAAGTAATCGACAGCGTCCTCCGCGTGAATCCCCAAGCCACAATGATTATCAAATCCACTGTCCCCGTGGGCTACTGCCGGAGCCTCTACGCAAAATATGCGGCAAAAGGGATTTCACGGTTGAATCTGCTCTTCTCGCCCGAATTTCTCCGCGAAAGCAAAGCGCTCTATGATAACCTCTACCCTTCTCGCATAATCCTCGGAGTACCGAAAGTCATTTCAGACAACAGATTTGATGAGGAAAACGAGGCCATCAAACGCATCGCCGACCTTCAGCACCTTCAGCAACAAGCCGAAATTTTTGCCTCGCTCCTGCAGCAAGGAGCCATAAAGGAAGAGATTCCTACCCTTTTTATGGGAATGAAGGAGGCTGAAGCCGTAAAGCTCTTTGCCAACACCTATCTTGCACTCCGCGTCAGCTATTTCAACGAACTTGACACATACGCCGAAGTCAAGGGTCTCGACTCGCAAGCTATAATTGAAGGAGTCGGACTTGACCCACGCATCGGTTCTCACTACAACAATCCCTCCTTCGGATACGGTGGTTACTGTCTGCCTAAGGACACCAAACAGCTTCTCGCCAACTATGCGGAGGTTCCACAGAATATGATGACAGCAATCGTGGAGAGCAACCGCACACGCAAAGACTTCATTGCCGATCAAGTCCTTAAAATGGCCGGATGGTATGACTACTCGGGCAATGCACAATTCACAATGCATAATGCTCATGGCAATTCACGATGCATAATGCATGATGCACAATGCAAGTCTGACAACTCAAAACTCACAACTGACAACTCAAAACTCAACTCCCCCGAAGGAAATTGCACAATCGGCGTCTATCGCCTCACGATGAAGTCCAACTCCGACAATTTCCGCCAATCCTCAATTCAGGGAGTGATGAAACGCATCAAAGCAAAGGGTGCGCAGGTGATTATATATGAACCCACCCTTGCGGACGGAACCACATTCTTTGGCTCACGCATCGTCAATGACCTCGACGAATTCAAGCGACTGTCCGATGCCATTGTCGCCAACCGCTACGACCCCATACTCGACGATATCAGCCACAAAGTCTATACCCGCGACCTCTTCCGCCGCGATTGAAACATGGCAGGCTAAACAACCACTTAATTTCATTTCATAGAAAATAAAACATATCAACCTCATAACCAAACCGAAAATCATGGAGAAAGTCATTATCATCGGTTGTCCCGGTGCCGGGAAGAGCACTTTCGGGAGGAAACTGGCGGATGTGACCGGGCTCCCACTCCATTATCTCGACATGATATGGCACCGTCCCGACCGGACCACTGTCAGCCGTGAGGAATTTGACGTGCAGCTCGACCGGCTGCTTGACGGCGACCGCTGGATTCTTGACGGTAACTATATCCGCACACTTCCGTTGAGGCTGTTTCGGTGCGACACGGTGTTCCTCTTCGACCTCCCAATGGAAGTCTGTCTTGCAGGAGCGGAAGAACGGCTTGGAAAAGAGCGCGTTGACATGCCCTGGACCGACACTGTGCTTGACGATGAATTCCGGCAATGGATACTTGATTTTCCCAAGATGCAATTACCATTGATAAATCTCTTTTTAGACAGCTATAAGGGAACAGTCGTAAGATTCAGAAGCCGACGCGAAGCTGACGAATACATAATCGCATTGAAATCAGACATGATACCCGATTAAAGAAATTTTTATTTATTTAATTGACGCAACCGAGAAATTTTTGCTATCTTTGTGGCCATACAATTCTATTTACTTTTATTAACCAAATAACCTCTTAACTAAAAAATGACAAGTTATAAGGAATTAGGTCTCGTGAACACCAAGGAAATGTTTGCCAAGGCCATCAAGGGTGGTTATGCGATTCCCGCTTTCAACTTCAACAACATGGAGCAGCTTCAGGCTATCATCAAGGCTGCAGCTGAGGAAAAATCGCCCGTCATCCTTCAGGTTTCCAAAGGTGCCCGCAACTATGCAAATCCCCTTCTTCTCCGCTACATGGCTCAGGGCGCAGTAGAATATGCAAAGAGCCTCGGTTGGGAAAATCCCCAGATCGTTCTTCACCTCGACCACGGTGACAGCTTCGAACTTTGCAAGGATTGCATCGAACACGGTTTCTCTTCAGTGATGATCGACGGTTCTCACCTCCCCTACGAGGAGAACGTTGCCCTCACAAAGAAGGTATGCGACTATGCCCACCAGTATGACGTGACTGTAGAAGGTGAGCTTGGTGTGCTTGCAGGCGTTGAGGACGAAGTTTCTTCTGACCACCACACTTACACTGACCCTGAAGAAGTTATCGACTTCGCTACCCGCACAGGCGTTGACTCGCTCGCTATTTCAATCGGTACTTCTCACGGTGCTTACAAGTTCAAACCCGAACAGTGCACCCGTGACGAGAACGGCCGTCTCGTTCCTCCCCCGCTGGCATTCAACGTGCTCGACGCAGTTATGGAGAAACTTCCCGGATTCCCCATCGTGCTCCACGGCTCAAGCTCTGTTCCTCAGGAATATGTTGACGAAATCAACGAATACGGCGGCAAACTTCCCGATGCCATCGGTATCCCCGAAGAAGAGCTCCGCAAGGCTGCCAAGAGCGCCGTTTGTAAAATCAACATCGACTCTGACAGCCGTCTCGCTATGACCGCTGCCGTTCGCAAGGTCCTCGCTACCAAGCCCGCAGAGTTCGACCCCCGCAAATACCTCGGCCCGGCACGCGACGAAATGGAAAAACTCTACAAGCACAAAATCGTTGCCGTCCTCGGTTCAAACGGTAAAGCTTAATCCAGAAATTCTCCGGAAAGCGATATAAATTTCGCCCGACACTTCTCAATCTGAAGTGCCGGGCGATTGCTTTTTCTTAACGACCGACTGCCGAAGCTAAACCCAAGGAGGCGTGCCTAAGCATTATGATTCGACAGAAGAATTACCGTGACGCTTTTCAGCCTGTTTCTTATTCCGACGCTGATTGGTTCCTTTTCGGGCCGATGATTTCTCCCCGGAATTACCGGTATGACTATTGCCGGGTGAAACAGTCGGTTTTTGATTGCGACCTTCATTTCGAGTTACCTTCTTTTGCCCTCTGCCGTTTGACTGACGCTTTTGACCGCCTGACCCAGACGATGGACGGCGCTTCTGATTTCCGGAAAAGCCCCTGCCGCCACCACTACGCTGACCGCGACCACCGTTTCTCGACCGCTTCTTGGGCTCGTAGGCCGGAGCTTCCCCGAGTTCTGACGGAACCTCCTGCTTGCGCACTTCATAACCTAAAAAGTCCTCAATCTGACCGAATTTCGCCTGTTCACGCTGACTGATAAGCGTGACCGCCATACCATCGGCATTGGCTCTGGCTGTACGACCGATACGATGAACATAGTCCTCAGCCTCATGCGGCACATCATAGTTCACCACCATTGAAATATCATCTATGTCAATGCCACGCGAGAGAATGTCTGTCGCAACAAGCACATCCAGACGTCCCGCACGGAAATCATGCATCACCTGGTCTCTCTCGCTCTGCTCAAGATCCGAATGCATCTCGCCGGTCTTAATCTTTGCACGACGAAGCTCACGGGTGAGTTCCTTGACCTTCAATTTTGAAGAGGAGAACACGATGACCCTCTGCGAATGGGCCGTGTTGAAAAGATGGCGCAATATACCGCTCTTCTGCCCTTCATGGCATACGAAAGCCGACTGGTCAATTTTCTCTGTCGGGCGGGATACGGCAATCTTCACTTCCGCAGGATCATTCAGGATAGCCTTGGCCATCTGCTGGATTTTCGGAGGCATCGTTGCCGAGAACATGAGGGTCTGACGCTCTTTTGGCAACTGTTTGACAATCTGCATGATGTCGTCATAGAAACCCATGTCGAGCATACGGTCGGCCTCATCAAGAATGAAATACGACACCTTGGACAGGTCCACATAACCCATCTGCAGATGGGCAAGCAAACGGCCCGGGGTGGCAATCACCACATCAGCCCCCATCTTAAGCCCGCGCTGCTGCTGAGCAAACGTAGCGCCATCCGTCCCACCATATATGGCAACACTGCTGACTGGCACATAATAGGCAAACCCCTCCATCTGGAGGTCAATCTGCTGGGCCAATTCACGAGTGGGCGACATCACGATACAGTTCACATAATCCTTCGCTTCCGGAAGATCAGCCAACATGTCAATCACGGGGAGAAGATATGCAGCCGTCTTTCCTGTTCCGGTCTGCGCTACGGCAATGAGGTCACGTCCTTCGAGAATAACCGGAATTGCCTGTTCCTGTATGGGTGTGCACTCATCAAAACGCATCGCGTCGAGCGCATCTAATATATCATCGCTTAAAGCCAGCTCGTCAAATTTCATATTTACCTGTGTATTACAGATGCAAAGGTACATAAAAAACCTTGATTTTTTATGTCCGGAGAATAATAAAGTCATGACAGCAGACCATCTCTCTGTGGATGGACTGAGGTCTTATGAAAAGTTACCATTACAATATAATAGGTGGCAAATGGAATCGCAGTTTTGACAGTTCAAAAATTATCGCTAATTTTGCAACAGAATTCAAGAATTATAAAATGTAATATACAATAACAGCCCGATTTTTTTAATAATGAGCACCGCAGCCTACTGTTTGCGGAATATATTCACATTTTAATAATTCAAAACATGAGTATCAGAGTCAGCAACCTAACCTACCGACTCCCAAATCAGGATGCCCTTCTCTCAGACATAAGTTTCTCAATTCCGGATGGCAGCAAATGTGCCATTGTCGGCAACAACGGAACCGGAAAAACAACATTGCTCAACATACTTTCAGGCTTATGCCTCCATTCATCCGGTGAAATAGAATGCACCGATGCTTATCTCGTACCACAGCACCATGGACAGTACGATGGCCTGACTGTTGCCCAAAGTCTTCTGATTGAAGATAAATACCGTGCCCTCAAGGCCATCCTTTCAGGCAATGCGTCCGAGCGCAACTTCGATATTCTGCAAGATGACTGGGAGTTGGAGGAGCGGATTGCAGCCGCTTTCCAAAATTGGGATATACCCTATGTATCCCTTGATTCGCAAATGTCGCAACTGAGCGGAGGAGAAAAAACAAAAGTTTTCCTTTCTGGCATTGACATCCACCATCCGGCAGTCATCCTTATGGATGAGCCCACCAATCATCTTGACTATGAGTCGAGAGAGCATCTGCTAAGCTACATATCCGGGGCAAATGTCACAATCCTTATGGCAAGCCACGACAGGATTTTGCTTAACAGTGTCGACGCGATTTTGCACCTCTCCCGACAGTGTGTCAGATACTATCCAATGAAATATGATGAATTTCACCAACTATATCAGCAAGAATGTGACGCCATCTCCCGACATCTGGATGCTAAACAGCGTGATTTGGGCAAAGCAAAACGCCAAGCCCGTGAATGTGCGGAACGTCAACAGAAACGCCTGGCTCGAGGGTCGAAATTAAGTGACTCCAAATGCCTTGCCCGCATCGCCAAAGGGAACCTCAAGAACAAATCGGAAATCACAGCCTCAAATATCGCCAAGGTGCAAACTGGCAGGATAGCTGCCATCAATATGGAAATTGATGAGCTGAAAAATCTTGTGCCTGAAGAATCGCGCATAAAAATCAACGTCTCATCATCCAATCTTCATAAAGGTAAGGTTCTTGTTGAGCTGAATTCCGTTAATTTCAACTACACCGACTCCAATCCGTTATGGCAAGAAGATATAAATCTGACAATTCTCAGTGGTGACAGACTCCACATTACAGGGAAGAACGGACAAGGCAAAACAACCCTGCTGAAACTTATCACCGGAGAATTGAATCCCACAACCGGAACGATATTCAAAGCCGACTCACTCAGTTGCATATATCTTGACCAAGAGTATGGATTCATTGACAATGACAAGACAGTATTGGAGCAGCTTGCATCAGAAGCAGGCAATATGGCAGAACATGAATTAAAAATACGGTTGCATCGGTTTCTGTTTCCAACGCACACCTGGGAGCGTAAATGCTCGGCATTGAGTGGAGGCGAGAAAATGCGTTTGGCCATCTGTTCACTTATGGCTCGTGATTCTGCGCCTAACATCATTATCGTGGATGAGCCCACAAATAATATTGATATTGCCAACATGGAAATTCTCGCAGAGACATTACGCAATTATCAAGGCACGCTCATCGCAATAAGCCACGACATGGCATTCATATCCGACATTGAATTACAGTCATCATTTGACCTCTCCGCCATATCCTGACACTCCAAGCTGTGCAACCATATCAAAAGTCCCACAGCTGCCTCCCGCCCAACATCCAAAAAATCTCAACCGCAGAAGCCTTACGCCAAACCATCGGTTTGAATCAAGATAGGTCCCGCACAAAGTGTTTGTACGGGACCTATAAACCTTACCGGAGTCCTTCGATGCAACGGTTATTTTTCAGCTGCAGGGCGAGCGATACCGTCTTTCTGACAACGCTCGCTCATTCTCTTTATGCGGGCTGTAGTTTCAGGATGGGATGAGAACATCTTTGAGATATAGCTCGAACTTGCTCCCGACTGCTGCTCCATATCCTGGAATTTTTCAAAAGCCTGGACCATGCCCCAGGGATTCTTGCCGTGGGATTTCAGAAAATCATAGCCATAATCATCGGCTTCCGATTCCTGTTTCTGAGAATATTTCGCATCTATCAGCGACTGGCTCAATGCCATCAGCTGCGATTCTGTAAGAGCGGCCGCCTTGCCTCCGGCTGAAGCAATACCGTCTTTCAAGGCATCACTCAGAAGAGTTGTGCGGAACGCATTTTTAGAATGATGCCTGGCGACATGACCGATTTCATGGCCGATGATACCCAGCAACTCATCATCGCTCATTATATCCATGAGGGAAGAGAAAACACGGACACTGCCGTCGGCACACGCGAAAGCATTCACATCTATAACCTTATATACCTTAAAGTTCAAAGGAATACCATCAGCATCATTGAGACCTTCAGTAAGCTTCATCAAGCGCACGGTATAGGGGTCATCGGCCTCAGCCACAGGATTATTCTTATCCATCCAGTCAACCGACTCTTTAACATAGGCAGCCATTTCGCTGTCTGTAAGCGTGGCTGCCTTGACAGCCTTTACTCCGGCACCTATAGCCTTTCCAAGATTGAACTGTGCTGAAACAGGTGCAGCCGCACTGAGCGCCACTGCAACGGCAAATGTCTTTAATAAGTTCTTTTTCATTTGAAAAACATCTTTGAGTTTTTGTTGAATTGGTCTGTGTACATCCTCATCACAGATGACATACATTGTTTCGGAGCGACAAATTTAGATAAATCCAACGACTTTTGCTATATTTGCGGACAAATTATCCACACTTAAAAAACCAATCACCATTCATTATCCGTAATAATATCATGATTAAGAAATTCCTGAAACATCTGGCCGTGTGCCTGTCAATCTTCGCAATAGCTTCAGGTGCAAACGCACAGACACGAGTGATAAAGATAGCGAATCCCAAGATGACCGTTTTTCTCCCGCCCAAAGGTCTTGAATCAGGGAAAGCCCTTATCGCCCTCCCCGGCGGAGGCTACTCCCATCTCGCCGTCAACCATGAAGGCTTCCACTGGGCCCCTTTTTTCAACAAGGAGGGTCTGGCCTACGCTGTCCTTGAATATTCAATGCCTAAAGGCGACCCTTCAATACCGATGAAGAATGTCGAAGCCGCATTTAAAATCATGGCGGACAGCGCAGCCAACTGGGGATTCCGCCCTGACAGCATCGGCATCATGGGCTCATCGGCCGGAGGACATCTTGCTTCGACTGTCGCCACTCACCCGACAGAAATATGCCAACCCGCCTTCCAGATACTCTTCTACCCTGTCATCTCGATGAACCCTGAAATCACCCACAAAGGCTCACGCAAAGGCTTCCTCGGCGAAAACCCGACAGAAGAACTGGAGAAAACCTACTCTTCCGAACAGCAAGTGACCCCCTCCACCCCACGCGCTCTAATGCTCCTCAGCAGCGATGACAAGACAGTTGTCCCCGCTAACAGCCTACGGTATTACGAATCCCTCTTAAAGGCCGGTGTTCCGGCATCAATCCACATCTATCCCACCGGCGGTCATGGATGGGGTTACCGTGACACATTCAAATACCATCAGAACGTCCTCGACGAGATCTCAGCATGGCTTAAAAGCTTTTGAGCATCATGCGGTACATAATACATGTACCACATTATAATATTAGAACTACTCTATATTACAACCACTACATGATATTACAACCACTACATGTCAGAACCTCTCCGGCCATCCACCACCGCCCTATCTGACATTAGAATCACTCCAGCCCCTCCTACTTTACCGGCTGAATTGAGGCAGATTTAAAAGACAAATATCAAAATTTTCGCACCAAATTTGGAAAATCCCCAAAAACTTCATACCTTTGCATCGCTTTAGAGCAGACCATATATCTGCTTTGGGCACTAAGGATTGTCTTATGGTGTAATGGTAGCACTGCAGTTTTTGGTTCTGCCTGTCTTGGTTCGAATCCAGGTAAGACAACAAACGAAGAGGTCTAAGATTCTGAGAATCTTAGACCTCTTCGTTTGTTGTCTTATAAGTTGTCATTAATAAAGACCGGTAGCCTAATTGTAAAAAAGTAGGATGAAATCTTTGTAAGTCAAGACAAAAGCGACAGACGTACGATTTACTTGAAATTAATCTTGCGGCCTCTTACTGGATAATCTCTGACTGTGCTTTCCTCATAGAACCCATTGGGACGAAGCTGCCCATCGACATATCCCTCCACGCCTTTGTCGCGTTCCTCTAAGGTTACATCCAATGTGTCTTTGGTTTTATCGACTTTGACGACTTCGAAATATTCAACCATTTCTTCAGGCAGCAGGCATTCTGCCAACTCTATGTAAGGATTCTTTTCCATTGCACTAATTTTCTTTCTGCAAAGGTACTAACTTATTTCGGTAAACACAGGTTTTTTACCATGCGCCATTTTTTGTATCTTCTGATGGTTTGTCTTTATGTGCCTTTTCCCTAATTCATGCTCCGACTTTTCGGCTTGTGCCGAAATATAATGAAAATGACAAATCTAATTCTAAGAATCATACCTAACGATATAGGAATATTTTCAAAAAATCACTAACTTCGCATAATCAAGGACACTGTTTCAGCCCTCTTGATGTTTATATATTAGGTTATTTCTCTTCTCACACCTCCCTTATATCACCTCCTCTATGGTCGCTGACACCAAACCAACCCTAAAACCCAATTCCGAAACTATGCAACACTGGGACAGGCTTATAAATGACAAGCGGTTCGGGCTTGAGCATTTTCATGATCCGAAACGCGGGTCGCGCAGTGATTTTCAGCGCGATTTCGACCGTCTGGTGTTCTCCTCTCCGTTCAGGAGGCTGCAGAACAAGACTCAGGTGTTTCCGCTCCCCGGAAGCATCTTTGTCCACAACCGTCTGACCCACAGCATTGAGGTGGCGAGCGTCGGACGCTCGATGGCCGGCGAGATTGCCTCGGTCCTGCGCGTCAAGTATGCGGGAGAACCGTGGGTCGGAAAACTCGACTCTATAGGCGAGATTGTCGCAGCAGCCTGTCTTGCCCATGACCTCGGCAATCCTCCTTTCGGCCACTCCGGTGAGAAGGCAATCTCCACTTATTTCAGCGAGGGGGAAGGACGGGTACTCGAAAAGGAACTGACTGCCGAACAGTGGGCCGACCTCACCCATTTCGAGGGTAACGCCAACGCATTCCGTCTGCTGACCCACCGCTTCAACGGACGGCGTCCCGGCGGACTTGCCATGACCTATTCGACTCTTGCTTCGATTGTCAAATACCCCTACGCCTCCACTCTTGCCGGAAGCCACGGTAAATTCGGATTCTTCACTTCGGAGAAGGATGATTTCATAAAGGTTGCCGACGAACTCGGGATGCTTCCGGTGAAGGAGCCGGAGGGACAGATACGCTACGCGCGCCATCCATTAGTCTACATCGTCGAGGCTGCCGACGACATCTGCTATGAAATCATGGACATCGAGGATGCCCACAAACTCAAGATACTCTCGACGGAGGAGGTGATACCTCTCTTCCTGAACTATTTCGACGAAACGCGCCGCTCCCACATTGAGCGCATCATGCACGGAGTCGACGACCCGAACGAAAAGATAGCCTATCTGCGCTCATGTATAATCGGTGTCCTTGTCAACCGCTGCGCCGAGTCATTTGTCAAGCATGAAGAGGAAATCCTGCGCGGAGAATTCCGTGGGTCGCTCCTCGACCATATCCCCGATCCCGAACGCCGTGGCTACCGCGACTGCGAAGCCCTCTCGTGGAAGAAAATCTATTGCTCAGGCGATGTGGTCGACATCGAGCTTGCCGGTACGCGCATCATTTCCTTCCTCATCCATGAGCTTGTCAAGGCCGTGCGCAACCCCGACCTCAACTATTCACGGCTGCTGCTCGCAAAGGTTCCGCAGCAATACGAGACACAGTCGCCTACGCTCTACGGAAAGATTCAGGCCGTGCTTGACCACATCTCCGGCATGACGGATGTCTATGCCCTCGACCTCTACCGCAGCCTGAGCGGAATGAGCCTCAAAATCAACAACTAATCTAATAGTTACAACGAACAATCCTCATAATAATTCATTTAATCCCCTACTCTCTTTTGTCCCTCACACGAACCGAAAATATGAAAGTCTCCACACTCCGATTCTCTCTCCTCCTCGCTCTGATACTTGCCATCGCAGTACCGGCCATGGCAATCACCGTCGACGAAGTGCCCAACGTCCATGTCGCCGACCGCACCCAATATGTCTCGAACCCCTCAGGCGTGCTCTCCCCTGCCGCCGTCAATAGCCTTAACTCCCGAATAGGCGCACTCTGGGATGCTACATCGGCCGAACTGGTGGTCGTGGCCGTCGATGAAGTCGATCCTTCCATGACCCCGGAGGATTTCGCCACCCGGCTATTCGAGAAATGGAAAATCGGCAAAAGCGACAAGGACAACGGCATCCTCGTGCTCCTCTCACGCGACGACCATGCGGCAATCATCCGCACAGGTTACGGAGTGGAAGGCATCATCCCCGACATAGTCGCCGGACGCATTATCCGCAACGAAATGTTTCCGCTCTACCGTGAAGGGAAATATGACGAGGGAACAATTACAGGTGTCAACACCATCATAAAAGCCCTCAGCGACCCGACCGCCGCTGAGGAACTGAAGTCGAAATATGCCAACGACTCCCGCCGTGGCATCGACGACGACCTCTCGGGAGCAGAACTCTTCAACATGTTCCTCGGATTGGCAGTGGCTATTGGCGCGGGGATGCTCCTGCTCGTCATCTATGCCATCGCGTCGAGCCGCAAGCTCGATGACGTGCAGCGCTACCGTGCCCTCGAACAGTACCGGACACTCGCCCTCTTCGCTGCCTTCCTCTCGCTTGGACTCGGACTTCCGGCCTATCTTATCCTCATCAGTAAGATGAAGCGAGTGCGCCGCCACAAACGTGACTGCCCACACTGCGGAACACGCATGGAGCTTGTCGATGAAGAGCATGACAATGACTACCTCACCCCTGCCCAGGACACCGAAGAACGCATCAACTCGATTGACTACGATGTGTGGCACTGTCCGAAATGCCACCAGACAGAAGTGCTGCCCTACATCAACCGTCAGACAAACTATACCGTCTGTGACCGCTGTGGAGCAAGAGCCATGTCGCTCGTCGACCGCCGCACCCTACGCCAACCGACCGTCAGCTATGAGGGTGAAGGCGTAGACATATATATGTGCAAGAACTGCGGCAACCAGAACAACCGCCGTTTCCGCATTCCCAAAAAGCCCGACCCTGCGGCTGCAGCTGCAGCCGGTGCCATACTCGGTAGCGCCCTCGGTCGTGGCGGAGGTGGCGGAGGATTCTCCGGTGGCTCATTCGGCGGAGGCATGACAGGCGGCGGAGGCGCAGGGGGCAGATGGTAGAAATATCCCCCACAGCACTCCCGGCCTTCATCACCCCATTGGCCGATTTTCTCTGCGGCTACCCGCTGTTCATTCTGCTCATCGGCGGAGGATTCTTCCTCTTTTTCTATTCCGGTATGGTGTCGCTCCGCAAACTGCCGGAAGCTGTGCGCGAACTCCGCAGCAAACAGTCGCGCGACTCCGGGGAACAGATTTCGTCTGTCCAGGCACTCATGTCGGTCGTAGCCGCTACGGTCGGCATGGGCAATATCGCTGGGGTGGCCATAGCGCTCGTCATGGGTGGCCCCGGTGCCATATTCTGGATGTGGGTCAGTGCTCTTGTCGGCATGTCGACAAAATTTTATGAAGGAGTGCTGACGACGCGCCACAAACACCTTCTTCCTGACGGACGCGGAGCGGGAGGAACAATGTATATCATCGACAAGGGACTCGGACAGCGCTGGCACTGGCTTGCCATTACATTTGCCATTGCCGGAATGCTCGGGACACTCTGCATCATGAATGCAAACCAGCTCACGGAGGCGATGGTCAGCGCGTTTACGACTCCGGAATGGCTTCGCGGCAACAGCCTCATCTCAGGAATAGCCGGCGGATTCGGCTGGAGCCATGAATCGGCGTTCCGTCTGCTCGTCGGAATAGGAATCGCGCTGACGGTGACCATGGTCGTCATAGGCGGCATACGGCGCATTGCCCGCGTTGCGCAATGGCTCGTTCCATTCATGGTCGGACTCTATTTTCTCAGCGTCGCCTACATCATCATTACTCATATCAGCGATGTCCCGGGCGTGTTCAAAAGCATTTTTGCCGAGGCGTTCAATCTGCGCGCCGGATGGGGTGCGCTTGCAGGCATAGCCATCATCGGTGCCCGACGTGCTGCGCTCGTCAACGATGCCGGAGTCGGCACGGCAACCATCATGCACGGAGCATCGGCCAACCGTTCGCCCGTGAGAGAGGGGCTGATTGCCATGCTCGGTCCGAGCATCGATTCGGGATTGGTGTGCACACTGACCGCCGTGGCCCTTCTGCTCTGCGGGGATTTTCAGGCAGTCGAGGGAGTAAAGGGACTCGATGTGGCAATGAAGGCCTTCGGCAACGCCATCCCGATGGGTGAATATCTGCTGATGGTCATAGTCCTGTGCTTCTCGCTTTCGTCCATGTTCAGCTACAGTTTCTACGGCAACCGCTGTGCCGCCTATCTGTTCGGTGAAGGGAAAGCGAAGTTCTACACATGGTTTTTCATCGCCACGCTCGTCATTTTCGCAGTCATTCCACTCGGAGTTGCCATCGGCTTCTGTGACCTCTTCTATGCGCTCATGGCATTCCCGACCATGTTAACCTTACTTCTGCTGCGCCGTGAAGTGAAGGAAGAGATAAAAGTTTTCGACGAAAGCAAGCTCTCGACACCACTGACCGACTGACCCGGCTAAAGCCGGAAGGCAAAAACCGATTCTTGTAAGAGATAAAAAGAGATACAGACGAACAAAAGAAGCAAAAGCAACAGAAGTATAATTTACTTGGAATTAAATCCGCATTTGCAATCGGCAAGCTGTATGGCAAACTAAATCCGGATGGCAATCAGTAAGCTGCGGAGCAGCGATGCGCTAATAGCTTTTACCTTTGCAGAAGAGATTCAAAGTTAAAATTTACTCTCTGAATTGTT
>CANCXM010000048.1 GCA_947381945.1 uncultured Muribaculaceae bacterium | reverse complement strand
CAAAGTTAGAGTTTATCCGCGCTGATTCTTGACTCTCTGGAATTCTCGCAAAATTCAATCAATAGTCAAGGAGGAGCAACGGTAGATGCCCGTGGATATGTAATACACTTACTTTCGGAAATGTGTCTCGAGAGAGATACGTCTGAATGTACATATTGCATATACAAGCGTGGGCCTCTGCGTTGCCGTCCGACTATTGATGGGCAATGCGAGAAGCCTCAGAGAGTAGGACGGTAACAGATACAGATTCCTACGCTTTTCGTATAAACCAATCAGAAGCTGACGAGAGGATGACCGAAGCACATTGTTATAATTTATGAACAACAAAACAAATGCTGCTGAGAAGTTTGCAGCAAAAATTAAAGAGCTTATTGAGCAAGACTGTATTGAAGCTTTAACCATTAAGGTCCACGCGTCTAATAGTGATGAATTATCCAAATTAGCTAATGAGGCTGGAATTAAAGATGTGACTATCTGTTCATTTGGTTGTATGTAGTTTGTTTATATTCTGAGAAATATGACCTCTTTTAAATTAAAAATAGGAATGGTGATAGTTATGCTATCATCATTCTTACAGCTTTCGGCAAAAGATTTTAGTGTTGATGGCTTGGATTACGTGTTGTTGGATTCAACAACTAAAGAAGTTGCTGTATCAGGAGCAGAATACACACGTTCAATAAATATCCCTAATACTGTGATATATGATAATGTTGAATATTCTGTTGTGAAAATAAATGCATGGGCTTTAGCTAATAAAGACACGATTAATTCATTATCAATTGGTGCTGGAATAGTATCCATTGGAGATAATGCATTCAAAAATACGTCTGTAATAAAAGCTTTCTGGCTTGGAAACACTCCTCCAAAAGGTTCATCTGTTGGAGCATGTGTTAATTATGTCTCTAATGAAGGATATGGTTTTACTAAGCAGAAAATATATCCTTTTTTAAGTTCCCGTTTTTCAGTAGATGGTATAGTATATGTTCCGGTTAGCCCTGCAGAACGGACGTGTGACGTGATAGATTGTGATGGGACTGAAGAACTTATAGATATTAATGTCTCGGATAAGGTTGTGAATAAGGGAATTGAATTATCTGTGTGTGAGATAGGCGATTACTCTTTTTTTAATCGTGATGATATTCGGCAAGTGACGTTGTCAAATCAAGGAAATGTAGGTGATTATGCGTTTTATGATTGTGATGGCTTACAATTATGTGAAGTTTCGAACCATGGGAATGTAGGCGATTATGCGTTTTATGATTGTGACAATTTACAGACTGCAAGACTTGCGAATTGGGGCTATATAGGAGAAAAGATATTTTATGGTTGTTCCAGTTTGCAATCAGCAGTAATATCAAATCATGGAGGAATAGGTTATAAAGCGTTTGTGAATTGCTCTGATTTAAGTGAGGTTGAAATATATAGTAAAGGGTATATCGGATTAGAAGCATTCAAGGATTGTGAAAATCTATGTTCAGCAGTGATTTCAAATGAAGGATCTATTTGGCCTGAGGCTTTCTGTGGTTGCTCACGACTATGTAACGTTACTCTTGGGCCAAAAGTCACATATATTAATAATGATGTCTTTAGGGATTGTGATGAATTGATTGAAATAAGTATACCGAATTCTGTAGTGGAAATTGGAGAAAATGCGTTCTATGGTTGTAAGAGTCTGCGTAAAGTGACGTTGGGGCATGGCCTTTCAAAAATTAAAAGATATACATTTGATTTTTGTTCTTCCCTGGAGTCAATAAATATTCCCAATAGTATTATGAATATAGAAAAATATTCTTTTAGAGGATGTAAATCTTTAAAGAATGTGACGTTCGAGGATTCTAAAATTCATGAGTTAGGTGAATACAAAGGTTATGGCTCTTGGACAGCTGATCGGAAACAAGAGAAATCTGAGAAAGAGTATAATTTGAATGTGAAAGCAGGGGACGTTCTAACATTTAATTATTGGATAGAAGCTGGGTATGGTGATGAACTAACAGTTAAAATAAATGAAAATTTGGTTATTGAGGAAGAAACAGGTTCAAAGAATTTTGGGAAATATTTTAAAGAATTTAAGGATGACGGGTATGTTACAATAAAGGTTACATTCAAGCAATATTTTCTTAATTTTCCATACAGTAAAGGTGGAATCATGGATTTATGTATCAATTCTGAAGATGCTTATACAGGTATCGGTATAGGCAGTAATGATTCAGAACCATTGTTTTCAGATTGTCCACTTGATAACGTTTATATTGGAAGAAAGCTGATATATGATGGAAGTAAAAAGTGTGGATATTCTCCATTTTATAGGAATACAACGTTGAGAACAGTTGAAATATCAGACCAGGAAACTAAAATTTTAGATAATGAATTCTATGGATGTTCCAATCTGAGATTGTTAAAAATGGGAGATGGTGTGAAGTCTATAGGTAATTGGGCTTTTTCGGGTTGTGCTGCCTTGGAATATTTTTCAGCCGGTGAGCATGTAGAGTCTATAGGTGAAGAAGCCTTTTCAGATTGCACTCGTCTGACGAAATATTATTCATCATCACTTAATCCTCCTATTTGTGGAAATCAAGCCCTTGATGACATTAATAAATGGGAATGTACTTTATATGTCCCTTCGGAAAGTAAAAATGAATATAAGACTGCTCCACAATGGAAAGAATTTTTCTTTATTGAAGATTTTGCATGGACGATCATATTGAATAATACGGAATTGAATTTATCTGAAGGTGATGTGTTTCAGTTAATGGCTACTATCTTCCCCGGAAATACGACAAATGAGAATCTATCATGGGAAAGCTCCGATGAAAGTGTTGTTATGGTCTCTGAAAGTGGACTGTTGACAGCTATTGGTGCTGGAAATGCAATTGTATCAGTTAAGAATCCAAATGGTGGCGAGGCCAGTTGTAATGTTACTGTTACCGGAGATTCTGGAATTGACAATGTGCATTTTGGGGGAAATGAAATGAAAATCAAAATACAAGGAATGTCAGTATCCATTCTAAATATAGATGATGCTTCGGTTGAAATATATGCGATTGATGGGAAATTGATGTTTAAAACTGCTAGATATGAAGGGGAAGAAATTAATTTGAACCCCGGATTTTATTTGGTTAAGAGCGGAAAGCAGATTTTGAAATTCAAAATTTGATAGCTTCCGTTGATAGATTATCTAAGTGACACAGATCAGACTTTCCCGAGTGACGTAGATAGTCTGAAATTAGGAGAGATATTCCGATTAAAATATCGGAATATCTCTCCTAATTTGTGTCTTGGCCGTCGGTGTATAATTTGTGTGATATGGGTAGTTCTAATAGTTTGATTTCAGAATAGGGGAGTTGGCTGTGGCGCGGTAGTTTTGGTCGAAGATGAGGTTGAGGACGTGGGCGAGGCGGAGACCTCCGTTGAGGAATTGGGCCTCTACGGTCGGGGTCCAGTCGGCAACTTCGTTGTAGGAGATGTTGTCGCGTGCGCCGAAGTATTTGTAGACCTCGTCACACACTTTGATTGTTTCCTTTGCCCAGTCGTCGACTGTTCCGGAAATTATTGTCGCTTCCATATCGGCCGGTGCGCGGTCAATCTGCTGTTGCCATTCAGAGTAGCTCCATTTGTGGGCCGATTCGGGGATTGAAGAGTCCCATACGGAATGGAGATTGTTGTCACGCCCGAAATATTTCACTTTTATGCGGTTGCCACCGAGGTCGGTTGCATGGCCCATGTGGAGCGGCTGATGGAGGTCGCCCATGACGTGGACGAGAATCTTCATTGCGAGCTGAGAATCCTCGAGCGGTGTCGAGGGGTTGGCGAGTGTTTCAATCTGTGCTTTGATGGCTGTCACTGCATCACCTGCAGGATTGGCCCGGGCCTCTTCGTAGCGCTCACCTTCGTCAACGTTTTTGTAGTGCCATGTCTTGGTGTAGGCGTAGGGCTTCGTGTGGCTTGCATTGTCAAGCCAGTTGGCCCAATAGACCATTGATTTTCCTTCAAGGATGGAATCGACGGCTGCTTTGGTTGTCGGTGTCAGATGATTCTCAGCAATGTAGGCGGTGGTGTCGTGACCCTTCTGTCCCCATCCGAAAGCGGTGACAGCCACAGCCGACATGAAAACGGATATTAAGCTGCGTTTCATTTACTTTTAGATTTAAATGGTTAATTCTCATACAAATCTACGCAACTTAGTTCTGATTGACAAGAAAAACGCGGAGTTTTTTATTTGGCTTATGACAACTTGCAATGCCATCGGTAGGGACGCTTTTCAAAGCGTCCGCATCAGCCTCAACATATATCCCCATTCAACTGCGGACGCTTTGAAAAGCGTCCCTACTGGCTGTTGGCGGGGGATTTGGAGTGGCGGGCATAGGCTTGGGCCATGCGGGTGTGGTAGGAGCGGCGGGCGTAGCCGGGACCGTTGTAGCCTCGGGCAAATTTTGCCCAGTTTTTGTCCTGCAGGACTTTGAGCAGGCCGGCGTTGGTTATGAATTCGGCAAACATGTCGAGCTGCGCACGTTCGGTGCTTGACATTTTTTCGACAAAGTCCTCAAGGCTTGTCGCACCACATTTTTTCCAGTTGAATCCTCCGATCTGAAACATTCCCCAGAATGTTCCTTCGATGGCTGCATGAGGGTTGATGCTCATTGCGGCGTCGAGACGACGATGGGCCTTGGTCTGCGAGCCGCGTGATGAGGCGAAGACCACGGAGTGTGACTTGCTGTATTTGGCAAGGTTGACGCCACGGCGCGTGGCGAAGCGGCGAAACATGGCCAAATCAAAGTTGATCAGCGGTTTGCCGGGAGCGGCGAAGCCTTCGTGGGTGCGTCCGGCTTCGATTTCTACAACTGCTTTAATGGCGGCAACTTCGACTCCAAGTCGTTGGGCCACCTCTGCAAAATCTTCCTCAGTTAGAGTTATAATCGTATCGGAGGGGAGATCTTCACTTTCTGCAATCGCTTGGGAGAGATTGTCGGTGCTCGATTTCAATGAGGTATCTTCCGTCTTTGAAAAGAGCACTGCCGAGAAGAGAGCTGCAAGCGTCAGCAGAGCGAAACGTTTTAGCATAAAATATTTCTTTAGTACAACAATTCCCTTGCGCGCCACACGGCGCAGGGGGGATAACTATCTCAGAAGTGATGATTTCTAATGAATAAGGCGGTCTGTCACACCGCTCATGGTAAAATTTTGACAGGGTGTCTCATGATGGGTCCATACGAGTCGCCGCATTGGCCGGTCATTACGCCCTAAAGTATAAGACGCTTGAAAAGCGTAAAAGTTTAATTCAATCAAAATCAGCCCGGAAAAATATTGTTTCCGGACCACCGATAAAGGCACGGGGGAGAGGGTCGGGGAGAAGTGGGAAAGGATACAAAAGGAACAGGAGCTGTGTCGCTGTCCTTTTGTATCCATGATGATTATTGTGGGGGAGTCCCGGAAATGTTTACTTCTTGAGCTCTCCGACCTTTTCAAGAGTGCGTTTGAGCTGACCCCAGAAGCGCTCTACAGCGGGGATATACATGCGCTCCGAAGGAGAGTGCACGTCGCGGAGGGTCGGGCCGAACGACACCATGTCGAGGTGGGGATATTTGGTCAGGAAGAGACCACATTCAAGACCGGCGTGGATGGCTTTGATGGCGGGTTTCACTCCGTAGAGTTCCTCATAGGCATCGCTTGAAATCTTCATGATGGGCGATTCGAGGTTGGGCTGCCATCCGGGATAGCCGTCGCCGTGCTCAACGCGTGCGCCTGCGAGGAGGAACACGGCTTCAACCTGACGGGCGATGTCCCATTTGCGCGATTCGACAGAGCTGCGCTGGCTGGTGGTGACAACGATGGTGTTGTCGGCACCCATCTTGACAGAGGCGAGGTTGGTTGATGTCTCCACCAGACCTTCGAGCTCGCGGCTCATTGAGATGACTCCGTGGGGTGCGCAGTAGAGTGCGCGGATGATATTGGTTGAAGTTGTCTGGTCAATGGTAAAGTCGGGAGTGTCGACGCTTTCCATTGTCACCTTCAGGTTGGGTTCAAGACCTGCATATTCATTTTCGAGGTCAGCGATGTAGTGGTTGAGGGCTACGCGGACTTCTTCCTTGCGTGAGGTGTGGACGCCGATGATTGCATGGCTTGCACGAGGTATGGCGTTGCGTAGGTTGCCGCCGTCGATTTCTGAGAGGACAACTTCATGCTTCTCTGAGAGCTGGAAGAGGAAGCGGGCGAGGAGCTTGTTGGCGTTGGCGCGTCCGAGATGGATGTCGCCGCCGGAGTGGCCGCCGTTGAGACCCTCGATGTTTATCTTGAAATAAAGGAAGTCGGTGGGAGCGAATGAACGGTTGTAGGTGAAGAAGGCCTGGGTGTCCACGCCGCCTGCGCAGCCTACGAAGATTTCAGCATCGTCCTCGGAGTCGAGGTTGAGGAGCATTGTGCCGGTAATCATGTCCTCGCCGAGATTGTTGGCGCCGGTCATGCCGGTTTCCTCGTCGACAGTGAAGAGGGCTTCGAGGGGACCATGTTCGAAGGAGTCATCGGTGAGCGCAGCGAGCGATGCAGCCATACCGATACCGTTGTCAGCGCCGAGAGTTGTGCCTTCGGTGCGGATCCAGTCGCCGTCGATGACTGTGGGGATGGGGCTGTTGGCAAAGTCGAAGTGCTTGTCGTTTGACTCGCAGACCATGTCCATGTGGCCCTGCATGATTACTGTGGGAGCGTTTTCATGGCCGGGAGTGGCGGGCTTCGAGAGGACCACGTTGCCTACCTTGTCGGTCTTGGCCGTTAGATTGTGCTTTTTAGCAAAATCGAGGAGGTATTCACGAATTTTCTCTTCCTTCTTTGAAGGACGGGGGATTTTGGTAATCTCTTCGAAAATCGAGAAAACCTCGCGCGGTTGAAGATCTTTGATTTCCATATTATAGAAATTTTAGGGAAGTGATGAGCTTGTTAAAAAACGGGGGTCGGCGCTGGCGCTGACCGGCGTATTTTAGCAATATTTAGCGCAAGTGTGAAACAAGTGTTAAATATCTCGCATTTGCACCACTAAATTATAAAATAAAATTGAGATAGATGCTATAATTTAGACTAAATTGCTACTTTTGCATCGGAAAACTCAAAATGACAATGAAAATAATCCTTCTGACCATAGTTGCCGCTGCCATCCTCACGGGTGTGGCTGTCGCTATAATGGGAGTGAAGATTTGGTTTGTCAAAGGAGGTAAATTCCCGACGGGTCATGCCCACGACATTCCCGAGCTTAAGCGCAGGGGGATCGGGTGTGCTCACCGTGACGACCATGAAGCTTAGTGAAACAAATCAAAAATCTCATATTACATATTTATCACACATGAACAAGTTAGCAATATCAGCTTCAACGCTGCTTTTAAGTCTTTTTGCCCTCACTGCTACCTCGTGCGGCGGCTCAACGTCAAGCGACTCTGCAGCCGGAGCTCCGGCCCAAGCAGCAACGGCCGATGGCGCAACCACCTCTTCCAGCCTTAACATCCGCTACATCGACTCCGATTCGCTCATGACACACTATAATCTTGCGAAGGATTTCCAGGAGGCATCAATGCGCGCCGTGTCTAAAATCGAGAGCGCACGTCAGGCAAAGGCTAATGAAATCCAGAAATTCGCCGCTGCCATCGAGCAGAAGGGCCGTAGCAACGGTTATCTGACAGAAGCAAGCTACAACGCCGACATGCAGAAGCTCCAGAAGATGCAGCAGGATGCCGAGAGCTATCTCGCAAACCTCAGCCGTAACACTGAGAACGAACTCGGTCAGCAGCAGCTTCAGCTCAACGATTCGATTGAGAACTACATCAAAATCTACAACGCATCAAAGGGCTACGACGCTATTCTCTTCAAGGCTGCAGGTATCTATTTCAATCCGTCGCTCGACATCACCCGCGACATCATCGACGGTCTGAATGCCCGCTACAATAAGGTTGACGCTTCAAAATAAGAGACAAGTATAACTGACTATTCAACTTATCAGAACGGCCCCGCTTCCATTTGGAGAAGCGGGGCCGTTGTTGCATCGTCAAGTAATCAAGGAGTGTGTGTAGGTCAGCGGTAATCTGCGAAACGCACCTGAAGTTTCTTGCGTGCGAAGAAGATGCGGCTCTTGACGGTTCCAAGAGGGAGGTTCATCTTTTCTGCGATTTCGTTGTACTTGTATCCAGCGACATGCATTGAGAATGGGATGCGGTATTCATCGGGAAATTCGTTGATGGCATCCGAAATCTCGTTTGCGCCGAATGAGCCTTCGGGAGTTTCAAGACCGGAGTCCTGTGAGAGGTTGAGGTGGTAGAGGTCTTCAGTCTGGTCAATTACAGTGGCCGAACGGACGACGCGACGGTAATTGTTGATGAAGATGTTGCGCATGATTGTGAAGACCCAACCCTTGAAGTTGGTGTTGTCCACATACTTGCTTTCGTTGTCGAGGGCCTTCAGGGTGGTGTCCTGGAGCAGATCGTAAGCGTTGTCCCGGTTGGAGGTGAGCATGTAGGCAAAGTTGAGGAGGTTGCCTTGGAGGCTCATAAGCTTGTTCTGAAATTCCTGAGTTCCCATAATCTTATTGTTTTAGAGAGTTGAAAGGAGAGTGATGAGTTTTAATTAGAATTGCTGTTTAGCAGTGTTGTTTTTTTGTTTGTGATTCAAAGTTACGACCGATTTGGAGGAATGAGGAATATGAAATGTGAAAGAGTGTTAATGTGTGGGTAGTAGTGCGGTTGTTTGATGTAATGTATTGGCTATTAGCATTTTGTGCGCTTATAATAATTGTTGCGGAATTATTGCAATGTCACGGATGTTGCAATTTTTAAATAATAATGGTGCTTGATAAAGCGCTGGGTGGTGTGTAGTCTCTGCGTGATGGTAAATCGATGTCCTCCGGACATCTTTGGCGTTTTTTGTTTTTTCCCTGCACATCTCCGCTGCGCTCCGATGTACAGGGTTACGGAGAAATCGGTGTCCTGGCGGACACCCTCTGCCTGTTTTCGGTGTCGTGTCGGGAGTATTTATGGAGGTTGGGAAGGTATGAGATGGCTTGATGATTGCGTGGAGGTGGTGCGTGATGGTAAATCGATGACCTGTCTGACATCCTATGTCTGTTTTTGGTGTCCTGCCGACAATTATGTTTTATAAGCGGAGCGCCCGCGAAGTCTCTTCGCAGGCGCTTGGTATGGGTGTCTTGTGTGTAGTTCTTAGGGTAGATTGAAGTATCCTAACATGAGAAATCTTTAGTAGTGCAAAATCTTATTTATTATATCTTTAACTTTATCTGAATCTAAAAACAATCTTATTACCATGAATGTGTACGGATGCGGAAACTTCTCTGTACGGTTGAAACATGAAAATTTAATCTCTACAAAATAGTTTTTATTGACGCGCGGGCTTTGTGGTCCCGGGTGATGTGTTTTTATCCTTTATAGGCGAGAGCCGTCTATGGGATTTGTCTCCGGAATTGGAGTGGCTTAGCGGTAGTCGGCGAAACGCACCTGGAGTTTCTTGCGGGCGAAGAAGATGCGGCTTTTGACGGTTCCGAGGGGAAGGTTCATCTTTTCGGCAATCTCGTTGTACTTGTAGCCTGCAACGTGCATCGAGAAGGGGATGCGGTATTCGTCGGGGAATTCGTTGATGGCGTCCGAAATCTCGTTTGCTCCGAAAGAACCTTCGGGAGTTTCAAGACCGGAGTCCTGTGAGAGGTTGAGGTGATAGAGGTCTTCAGTCTGATCAATTACAGTGGCCGAACGGACGACGCGACGGTAATTGTTGATGAAGATGTTGCGCATGATTGTGAAGACCCAACCCTTGAAGTTGGTGTTGTCCACATACTTGCTTTCGTTATCGAGGGCCTTCAGGGTGGTGTCCTGGAGCAGATCATAAGCATTGTCTCTGTTTGAGGTGAGCATGTAGGCAAAGTTGAGGAGGTTGTCCTGAAGGCTCATAAGCTTGTTCTGAAATTCCTGAGTTCCCATAATTATATCGTTTTAGAGAGTTGAACGTTTTTGATTGTTAGTGTCGTTGGTGTCGTCTTGTCTGCCTTTTGAGGGGCTTTGTTTTGTTTGACACTTCAAAATTACAACCAAAATCACTGAAATGAATATTTTTAATGCAAAAATATGTTAATTCAATGACAAAGTTGTTACAAATATATATAATTAATTGAAAATCAGAGAAATGTGTGTTAAATAATAAGATTACAAAAATGTTACAGCGTAACAACAATTGTAATCCGTTTTGTAACAACGCCCATCTGACGCTCTTCAATCCGGGTTTGGGATATGTCGGGACGGTGTGAGATTGATTCATAGTGTCTCACTTCATCCGGCCTCAGGTTCCTAATATATTGTAGGTGGGGAAGAAAGGTTACATCCTTTCATCGGGGTTTGTAGGGTGTAGTCTTATTCTATAATATATGAGCTATGTTTAAAAGTGTCCGTTAAAAAAATAGTAAATGTGTCAGTATGCAGGTGTAGGGTTTGTGTGGAATTGACAATATCTTGATTCCACTGTATATAATGTCGTTTGTCCATGAAAAGTTCTCATTCATGACGATTTTAACCAAATTAATAAAAATTCCATAAGTATGGTATAAAATTAACACCGTCCGTTAGCCCCGGTGTCGGGGAAAACGGACGGTGTTGTGTAGGGTTTATGTCGCGCGGTCTATCAGTCGGCAAATTTAGCCTTGATGAACTCGCGGTTGAGACGGGCAATGTTGCTGAGGGGAACGTTCTTGGGACATTCGGCTGCGCAAGCACCGGTATTGGTGCAGTTACCGAAGCCAAGTTCGTCCATCTTTCTTACCATAGCGCGGGCGCGGCGAGCGCGTTCCACCTGACCCTGGGGGAGAAGTGCGAACTGGCTGACCTTGGCACTGACGAAGAGCATTGCAGAACCGTTCTTGCAAGCTGCCACGCAGGCACCGCAACCGATACAGGTAGCTGAGTCCATGGCAACGTCGGCCACTTCCTTCGAGATGGGTATATCGTTGGCATCGGGAGCGCCACCGCAGTTGAACGAAACGTAGCCACCTGCCTGCTGGATCTGGTCGAAGGCGTTACGGTTCACCATAAGGTCGCGGATAACGGGGAATGCGGCCGAACGCCAGGGCTCGATGGTGATGGTGTCTTCGTTGTTGAACTTACGCATGTGGAGCTGACATGTGGTGATGCCCTGAACGGGACCGTGGGGGTGACCGTTGATGTAGAGCGAGCACATACCGCAGATGCCTTCGCGACAGTCGCTGTCAAAAACGACAGGCTCTTCGTTGCGGTCCACGAGCTGCTGGTTGAGCATGTCGAGCATCTCGAGGAATGAGCTTCCGGTCGAAACGTTCTCAACACGATAAGTCTGGAATGAACCCGGTTCTTTGGGGCCACGCTGACGCCAAATCTTGAGGTTTACATTTATAGTATGTTCCATTTGTCTTCGAAATTTTCTTATGATTTGTAGTTACGTGTTTGAACCTTGATTTCAGTATAGTTGAGAGGTTCTTTGAGAAGTACAGGCTTTTCGTTGTCGCCGGTGTATTTCCAGCAAGACACATACATGTAGTCCTTGTCGTTACGGGCAGCCTCACCGTCGGCGAGCTGATACTCCTCGCGGAAGTGAGCGCCGCAGGATTCGTTGCGGTTGAGGGCGTCGATGGCCATCATCTTGGCGATAACGAGGAAGTCTTCGAGACGGAGAGCCTTTTCAAGCTCGGTGTTGAGGTCGTCGGCGCGGCCAACGATGCGGAGGTCGGTGTAGAATTCCTGACGTACCTTCTCCACTTCGTCGATTGCTTTCACGAGGCTCTTGAGTGTACGGCCCATACCTACGAGGTCCCACATCACATGGCCGAGGCGCTTGTGAATCTGGTCAGGCGACTTGGTACCCTTGATCGACATGAGTTTCTCGATGCGGGCGCGGACTCCCTTCTCTGCTTCGTCGAACTCCTTGGAATCGGTTGAGAAGTGGGGAACCTTAATCTGGTCGCTGAGGTAGTTCTGCATAGTGTAGGGGAGCACGAAGTAACCGTCGGCAAGACCCTGCATGAGGGCTGATGCACCGAGGCGGTTTGCGCCGTGGTCAGAGAAGTTACATTCGCCGATTGCGAAGAGACCCTTGACAGAAGTCTGGAGTTCGTAGTCAACCCAGATGCCGCCCATTGTGTAGTGGCTTGCGGGGAAGATCATCATCGGGGTCTCGTAGGGGTTGTCGTCAGAAATCATCTGATACATGTCGAAGAGGTTGCCGTAGCGGTCACGCACGACATCTTCACCGAGACGGTTGATGGCATATTTGAAGTCGAGGTAAACGGCGTTGCCTGTTCCGACACCGAATCCGGCATCACAGCGCTCCTTGGCGGCACGGCTGGCGATGTCGCGGGGGCAGAGGTTACCGAAAGCGGGGTAGCGGCGTTCGAGATAGAAGTCGCGGTCCTCGTCGGGGATGTCGGTAGGTTTCTTCTTGCCTGCGCGGATTGCTTCGGCATCCTCTTTCTTCTTGGGAACCCAGATGCGGCCGTCGTTACGGAGCGATTCGCTCATGAGGGTCAGCTTGGACTGGTCTTCACCGTGAACGGGGATACAGGTCGGGTGAATCTGAGTGAAGGCGAGGTTGGCAAGGTAAGCACCCTTCTTGAAAGCCTGGACAGCGGCAGAGCCGTTGCAGCCCATGGCGTTGGTCGAAAGGAAGAATGCACGGCCGTAGCCACCGGTTGCGAGTACGACTGCGTGTGCGGCGTAGCGCTCGATCTCACCTGTGATGAGGTTGCGGACGATGATACCGCGTGCGCGTCCGTCGATGATGACAACGTCGAGCATCTCGCGACGGTTGAACGACTTCACTGTGCCCTTCTTAATCTGGCGGTTGAGTGAAGCGTATGCGCCGAGAAGGAGCTGCTGACCGGTCTGGCCCTTTGCGTAGAATGTACGGGATACCTGGGCGCCACCGAATGAACGGTTGGCGAGGAGGCCGCCGTATTCACGGGCGAAGGGGACACCCTGAGCCACGCACTGGTCGATGATGTTGTTTGACACCTCAGCAAGACGGTAGACGTTGGCTTCGCGTGAGCGGAAGTCACCACCCTTGATTGTGTCGTAGAAGAGACGATAGACGGAGTCACCGTCGTTCTGATAGTCCTTTGCTGCATTGATACCACCCTGTGCGGCGATCGAGTGAGCGCGGCGGGGTGAGTCCTGGATGCAGAAGTTGAGCACATTGAAGCCGAGTTCGCCGAGAGTCGATGCGGCTGATGCACCGGCGAGACCAGTACCGACGACAATCACGTCGAGGTTACGCTTGTTGGCGGGGTTGACGAGCTTCTGATGAGCCTTATAGTTTGTCCACTTCTGGGCGAGAGGGCCCTCGGGGATTTTTGAATCAATCTGATATTCAGGAAGCTTGGAGGATTCGATGTCGGCGTAATCCTTCATGATGGGGGTAGAGTCGATCATACCCTCAAGGTTCTTAATGTCTGCCATATCTGTGATGTGGTATTGTTTACGATGAGATTAAAAACATCCGCTATTGGCACGGACTGTGAACACGATAGCTTCTGCAATGAAAAGAAGAACCACGATGGTAGTCCACCAGAAACCGATGGTCTTGAGGCGGGGGAGCCAGGTGTCGTTGTCCCATCCGCAGCTCTGGAACATTGACCAGAAGCCGTGGTTCATGTGGAACCAGAGAGCGATGAAGCCGATGATGTAGACGATGGGTGTCCATACGTTACGGAAAGCTTCGCCAATGAAATAGATGCCGTTTTGGGGATCGGGGAAGTGCTGACCCATGATTTCGGCGAGCTGCATTTTTGCCCAGAACTGAATCATGTGAACCACGATGAAGGCAAGAACCACGATGCCGAGCACGAGCATGTTCTGAGATGCCCACTCAACCTGTACGGGCTTGGTGACAACGGCATAGCGGTCGTTGCCACGGGCCTTGCGGTTCTGGAGTGTCAGCCAAAGGGCGTAACAGATGTGGATGATGAAGAGGGCTGCGAGGCCGAGCGATGCTACGAGAGCATACCAGTTGGCGCCGAGGAAGGCGCAGACGGCGTTGTAGCCTTCAGGCGAGAAGATAGCCACTCCGTTCATCAGACAGTGAAACGTGACAAATAGGACAAGGCAAATGCCCGTGAGAGCCATCACGAACTTCCTTCCTATAGATGAGCATGTTAACCACATAGTTGGAAATGAAATTAAAAAAATTATTAGATTGGATTTATGAAATTGAGCTATCGAAAACCGGCCTCTTGACCGGAGCATTGCTGTGGCTGACCGAGCCGACTATCTGTCATAGTCAGCTTGATAGTGCAAAGTTACGTCAAAACATCGGTGTTTACAAGAATTAAAGAAAAATTTCTTTAACTGAGCGAAAGATTGTTTAACGTTAGGAAAGGCTTTGTCTTCACCCCCCTTCTCCTAATATATTATAGGTGGTGGCGGTGGGCGGTCGCCGGCAATAATAATTGCACATTTTTTGAAATTATTGGGAATAATGTGTATTTTTGTGAACGATTTCAACATACTCTCCACCGTAAATTCTCACTCTTTTAAACTCCACCATTTCTCGGTTATGCTTATCCTCTATCGCATCTATCAGATTATAGTGATGTGTCCTCTCCTGATAGTGGCAACTATTCTCACGGCCGTGGCTACGGTTGTCGGTTCGGCTCTCGGCTTCGGTCGCTGGTGGGGCTATTATCCTGAAATTCTCTGGTCGCGTCTGTTCTGTTGGCTTGCTTTTGTCAGGGTGACTGTCAGCGGGCGCGAGAATATTGACCCGAAGGTGAGCTATATGTTTGTTGCCAACCATCAGGGTGCCTACGATATTTTCACCGTCTACGGCTATCTCGGTCATAACTTCCGCTGGATGATGAAGCAGAGCCTGCGGAAGATTCCCTTCGTAGGTTGGGCCTGTCAGTGGGCGCAGCAGATTTTTGTTGACAATTCCACTCCTGCCGCTACCCGCCGGACCATGGAGAAAGCCGAACGCCAATTGAGCGGAGGAATGTCGCTCGTTGTCTTTCCGGAGGGCGCGAGGACATGGAACGGCGAGATGCGCCAGTTCAAGCGCGGTGCATATCGCCTTGCCATAGAATTTAACCTCCCGGTTGTCCCCCTGACAATCGACGGAGCCTTCGACGTGCTTCCGCGGTTCAAGAAGCTTCCGGTCCCCGGACATATCCATCTGACAATCCACAAGCCAATCCATCCGTCGGCCGACGGCCATGACCTTACCCGTCTGATGGAGGAGTCGCGCGCAGCCATAGCGTCGGCACTGTGAAATTGGAGACCGGAGCAATCGTGAGGGATTTGAACTTTATGCACTCCGGAGATGTTTCTAACAACGAGGGACCGACATACCGATTGCGTTGTATGTGCGGTCTTGACGTATGCCATGAACTTTACTCCACCGAATGAAGTTTTGACATTTTGTCAGTCGTGACTGACAAGCCTTGCCTTTGGCACGGTTTATGCCTTTTCTGATATGCGGACCGCTTTCCGGTCCACTGAATCTTTTGAAATAAACATCAATCTAATTAAATTATAATACAAAGAAACTATGAATATCAAGCCATTAGCTGACAGAGTGCTGATTAGCCCCACTCCTGCTGAGGAAGTTACCGCAGCCGGTATCATCATCCCCGATACAGCCAAGGAGAAACCCCTTCGCGGAACAGTCGTGGCCACCGGCAACGGTACCAAGGACGAGGAAATGGTCGTCAAGACCGGCGATGAGGTCCTTTTCGGTAAGTATGCAGGCTCGGAAGTTGAGCTTGAAGGCACCAAATATCTCATCATGCGTCAGAGCGATATTCTCGCTATCCTTGAAAAATAACAGAGAGTCTCTTTTTTGACAATCTTAAAGAATTAAATGCGATAATAAATTTACGCATACAACCACTTTAAACTATTTACAAAAATGGCAAAAGAAATCAAATTCGATATAAAGGCTCGTGAAGAGCTCAAAAAAGGTGTCGACGCTCTCGCCGATGCCGTCAAGGTAACCCTCGGACCGAAAGGCCGCAATGTAATCATCGAGAAGAAGTTCGGCGCACCCCACATCACCAAGGACGGTGTCAGCGTTGCGCGTGAGATCGAGCTCGAAGATCCTTTCCAGAACATGGGCGCACAGCTCGTGAAGGAAGTTGCTTCAAAGACAGGCGACGATGCCGGCGACGGAACAACCACCGCAACCGTGCTTGCTCAGGCAATCATCAACGTTGGTCTGAAGAACGTTGCTGCCGGAGCAAATCCCATGGACATCAAGCGCGGCATTGACCGTGCGGTTGCTGTCGTTGTCGAGGGTATCAAGGCTCAGAGCCAGGAAGTGGGCGACGATTTCAAGAAAATCGAGGACGTGGCTCGCATCTCTGCCAACAATGACGAGGCTATCGGCCATCTCATCGCCGAGGCCATGAAGAAGGTTAAGAAGGAAGGTGTCATCACCGTCGATGAGGCCAAGGGTACTGAGACTACTGTCGACATCGTCGAGGGTATGCAGTTTGACCGTGGCTACATCTCTCCCTACTTCGTCACCAACACAGAGAAGATGGAGTGTGTGATGGAAAGCCCCTACATTCTTATCTACGACAAGAAGATTTCAAACATCAAGGATATTCTTCCCGTTCTCGAACAGACCGCACAGTCTGGTCGCGGCCTTCTCATCATCTCCGAGGATGTCGATCAGGAAGCTCTCGCAACTCTCGTTGTCAACCGTCTCCGCGGTTCGCTCAAGGTTTGCGCAGTCAAGGCTCCCGGTTTCGGCGACCGTCGTAAGGAAATGCTTGAGGATATCGCAGTGCTCACCGGTGGCGTTGTCATCTCTGAGGAAAAGGGTATGCAGCTCACCGCAGCAACCGTCGATCAGCTTGGCCGTGCCGAGAAGATCACTGTCAACAAGGAGAACACCACTATCGTAAACGGTGCCGGTAACAAGGACGCTATCGCAGCCCGCATCGCCCAGATTAAGGCTCAGATCGAGCAGACCACGAGCGACTATGACCGCGAGAAACTTCAGGAACGCCTCGCCAAGCTTGCAGGCGGTGTTGCCGTCCTCCACATCGGTGCTCCCAGCGAGGTCGAGATGAAGGAGAAGAAGGACCGCGTCGACGACGCTCTTTCTGCAACCCGTGCAGCTATTGCCGAGGGTATCGTCCCCGGCGGCGGTGTGGCATATATCCGTTGCGTGAAGTCTCTTGAAAACCTCAAGGGTGCAAACGACGACGAGACCACCGGTATCAACATCGTTCTCCGTGCCATCGAGGAACCCCTCCGCCAGATTGTCGCCAATGCAGGTGAAGAGGGCGCCGTGGTTGTCCAGAAAGTGAAGGACGGCAACGCAGACTTCGGCTACAATGCCCGCACCGGTAACTACGAGAACCTTCTTGCAGCCGGTGTCATCGACCCCGCCAAGGTTACCCGCGTGGCTCTTGAGAATGCGGCTTCTATCGCCGGAATGTTCCTCACCACTTCCTGTGTCATCGCCGACAAGAAAGAGGAGAACCCCGCTCCCGCAATGCCCGCTCCCGGAATGGGTGGCATGGGCGGCATGATGTAAAAAATCATATCCGCTGATAAACGGAACTTATAATACA
>CANCXM010000047.1 GCA_947381945.1 uncultured Muribaculaceae bacterium | reverse complement strand
TTTTCATTTTAACTCCCGTTTTGTCTGACCAGCAGATGAAGGAAGCGGTAGAAAAATTCGAGAAGGTGCTCACCGACAACGGCGCATCAATCGTAAACGAAGAGGTCTGGGGCCTTCGCAAGCTCGCTTATCCCATTCAGAAGAAATCTACCGGCTTCTACTCACTCGTGGAGTTTGATGGTGACCCCACCATCGTGAAGAAACTCGAGACTGCATTCCGCCGCGACGAACGCGTACTCCGCTTCCTCGTATTCCGTCTCGACAAGTATGCTGCAGAATATGCTGAGAAGCGTCGCAGCAACCGTGCTAAAGCAACAACTACAGTAACCGAAGAAGTAAAGGAGAACTAAATCATGGCACAAGCATCTGAAATCCGCTACCTCACTCCCCTGTCGGTAGACGTTAAGAAGAAAAAATATTGCCGTTTCAAGAGAAGCGGTATCAAATACATCGACTACAAGGATCCCGAATTCCTCAAGAAGTTCCTCAACGAACAGGGCAAGATCCTTCCCCGTCGTATCACCGGAACTTCTCTCAAGTTCCAGCGTCGTGTCGCTCAGGCCGTTAAGCGTGCCCGTCACCTCGCACTCCTCCCCTACGTTACCGACTTGATGAAATAACTTTAAAAGCTATCCGCAATTATGAAGATCATTCTCAAAGAAGACATCGCCAAACTCGGCTACAAAGACGATGTAGTCGAAGTGAAGAACGGATATGGTCGCAACTACCTTATCCCCACTGGCAAAGCAGTGATTGCCACCGAGTCAGCTCTTAAAGTTCTCGCTGAAAACCAGCGTCAGCGCGCCCACAAGCTCGCTCGCATCAAGGCTGATGCCGAAGCTGCTGCTGAAGCTCTCAAGGATGTTAAGCTCACTATCGGAGCAAAGACTTCCTCTACCGGCACTATCTTCGGTTCTGTTAACGCAATCCAGATTGCAGAAGCCCTCGAAAAGCTCGGCCACAACGTGGACCGCAAGCTCATCACCCTCGACCCCGTCAAGGAAGTGGGCAACTACACTGCAACCATCAACCTCCACCGCGACGTCAAGGTGGAAATCCCCTTCGAAGTCGTTTCGGAATAATTTTCCGTCTGATTCACAATATTCGGCAGACGACCCGTATTTTCGGGTCGTCTGTTTGTTTTTATCGACCTTTCGGCAAACACATTTTAACAAATCACCGTTTATTTCCGGTTTATCGGCGAAAGCTTCCCATAAGTAGAATTCTCTCTCAGTCCCATTAAACTTTTGCCTACCTTTACGGTCACAAACGAGTAATCTGTTAATAACACTCACGCTCAAGATTGAAAAAAGCATGACACGTTTCATCCGTACCGTTTCCATTTTCACACTTCTAATTCTCACATTCTGCTCCGCTGCCCTCAGTGCCGCCAACATCACCGGCATTGTCAAAGACATGGACTCAGGCGAACCTCTGATGGAGGCAGCCGTCAAACTCGTCACCGCCAAGGACAGCACCTTCGTCGCCGGTGTGACAACCGACATCGACGGCAAATTCTCCCTCCCCAACATCAAGGCCGGAAAATATGTACTGACCGTAAGTTATATCGGCTATGCCGACCTCGAAAAACCGGTCACCGTCGCCAACTCCAACTTACGTCTCGGTGAGCTTCGCCTCAAGGAAGCCTCCCACGTCCTCGGCGAAGTTAGCGTCGTCGCAGTCAAGACCCCCATCAAGGTCATGGAGGACACCGTTGAATACAATGCCGACTCCTACCACACTCAGCCAAACGCCGTGGTCGAGGACCTTCTCAAACGCCTCCCCGGCGTTGAGGTCGGAACCGACGGTGCCATCACCGCCAACGGCAAGACAGTATCCAAAATCCTCATCGACGGAAAGGAATTCTTCAGCGATGACCCTCAGGTGGCATCCAAGAACCTCCCCGCCAACATGGTCGACAAACTGCAGGTCGTTGACCGCAAAAGCGACATGGCTCGTCTGACAGGCGTTGATGACGGCGAAGACGAAACCGTCATCAACCTCACCTTCAAGAAAGGCATGAACCAGGGATGGTTCGGCACAGCCGAAGCCGGCTATGGTACCGATGACCGATACATGGGCTCATTCAACGTCAACCGCTTCTGGGACGGCAACCAGGTCACACTCCTCGGAAATTTCAACAACACCAACCAACTCGGTTTCACCGACAGCAACGGCAACCGCTTCCGTCGTTTCGGCGGCAACCGTGGCATCACCGAATCCCGCGCTCTCGGTCTTAACTTCAACGTTGGCAAAGAGGACATAATCCGCGTCGGTGGCGACATCATGTGGAGCAACACCGATGCCAACTCGACCACCCGCAAGGACCGCCAATATCTCTTTGAGGACAATTCAACATACTCAAAAATCCGTCAGGCCACACGCGACCGTGGCAACAACTTCCGTGGCGACTTCCGCGTCCTTTGGAAACCCGACTCGTTCAACACCCTCGAATTCCGCCCGAACTTCTCAATGAACTTCAACAAATCGGATAACGACGAGCTCACCTCATACTACAACTCCGCTATGGAAAAAGTCAGCGACAACACCGCCGTCTCTCACAGCAAAGGTGATTCATACGAGGCTGGTGCGCGACTCATCTACTCCCACCGCTTCAAACAGCACCGCGGACGTTCATTCTCAATTTCCGGCCAGTACCGCTTCTCAAACGTCAAAGAAAAGGAGACATCCATCAACGACTTCATCCGCTACATCATGGAAGAGGACCCCGACAACACAGAGGATAACTCCGAACTTCTCAACCAGTACACCGACAACCATACATGGAGCAATCAGGTCATGGGGCAATTCACATGGACCGAACCCCTCGGCAATGTAGCCAATGGCCACTTCCTGACATTCTCCTACCGGGCCAACTACCGCTGGAACAACGCCGACAAACTCGTCTATAACATCCCCGAGGACTACGACCTCGACATCTTCCCCCCTGTCGGTGAAGAACCGGACCCCGACTATTCCAACCGCTACCGCAACAACTACTTCAACCAGAACATCCGCCTCGGCTACCGAA
The DNA here is from genome assembly GCA_947381945.1 of uncultured Muribaculaceae bacterium. Taxonomy (GTDB): domain Bacteria; phylum Bacteroidota; class Bacteroidia; order Bacteroidales; family Muribaculaceae; genus Duncaniella. The sequence goes on along the minus strand of CANCXM010000047.1, from coordinate 15,389 downwards.
AAGTCGGCGAGAAATCAAATTTTGAGGTCGGTCTCGCCCTCGTCCCTCAGATGTCAAAGTCAATCTATCTTGACAACGCCGACAAAAACATCAGCCGCTGGGTCTGGAACTACGCTCCCTTCCTCCGCTACCGCTACAAATTCTCCAAGCGCTCGTCAATCCAGGCCAACTACCGTGGACAATCCTCACAGCCTTCAATGGCACAGCTGCAGCCTGTCCTCGACATCTCCAACCCGACAAACAAAGTCCAGGGTAACCCTAACCTCAATCCTTCGTTCAACCACAACATCAACGTCCGCTTCCAGGATTTCAACATGGAGTCGCAGCGCTCGCTCATGTTCATGTTTGACGCGCAGATGACACAGAACTCCATCATCTCCAAGACAACATACGACCAATATGGCTCACGCCTCACCGAATACGTCAACGTCAACGGTGTCTGGAACGGCCGACTCATGAACATGTTCTCAATGCCCCTCCGCAACAAGCTCTGGAGCATCTCGAACCACATCTTCGCCAACGCCCGTCACAACGTGGGCTTCAACAACGGCACCCGCAACAGCTCGCTCTCATTCACACTCCGCGAAAGCCCCGGCATCACATATCGCCCCGATCACTTCGAGCTTGAAATCCGTCCCTTGTATTCACTGCAGACCACCCACAACAGTGTGCAGAAGAATGGCAACCAGACCGTACATACCTACGGCGGACGTTTCGACGGGTCATATTACACTCCCTGGGGTCTGACCCTCCAGACCGACATCAACTACTCGGCAACCTCAGGCTACGCAGAAGGCTACGACACCCGCACTTGGATGTGGAACGCAACAATCTCGCAGCAGTTCCTCCGCAGCAAGGCCCTCACGCTCGCTGTCAAGGTCTACGACATCCTCAACCAGCGCAACAACATACGCCGTAATGTCACCGCAAACTATATCGACGACGAGGAGTACAACTCACTCAACCGCTACTTCATGGTCACACTCAGCTATCGCTTCAACTCCTTCGGCAAGGGCAACGAGCCTAACGGTGGCGGCGACTTCATGAGACGCGGACATGGCGGTCCCGGCGGACCCGGCGGAGGCCGTGGCCCGAGATAAGCATCCCTGATTCCTCTCTCCCATTTTCTCCTCTCTCCTCCCTTTTTCTCCCCTATCTCTCCACCATCTTCCACTCTCCGTCTCATACTTACGCCCCTTTTCTGACCCACACTACTCTCTGACCCGTTCCCCTCTCTGTCTCTCGGCAAGAGATTCCCGATTACACATATTGCACCACCCCGGAAGGGTGTCCGAACCGGACATCCCGGCCATCCTTACACCATTACGAAGCGGAAACACGCCACAATAATTTAAATATAATCCTACATACATTTTTTTCTATGTCCCTTACTTCCGGCCTCAAGGCTACCCTCATCGCCATTCCGCTGTTAGGGCTAACAGCCCAAGCTGAAGAGACAGACCGTCTCTGGAGCTATTCGGACTGCGTGGAATATGCCCGCGCCAACAACATCTCCCTCCGTCAGTCGCTCCTTTCCGAGGAAACCGCTGCCATCTCCCTCGAAAAAGCCAAAGGACAGTTGCAGCCATCACTCGATTTCGGAACAAACCAGGGATATTCAAACGCCCCGTGGTCAAACGGAAGCAGCAATGCCTACACAAGTTCCTACAACCTCAACGCATCCTGGACCGTCTGGGACGGAGGCAAACGAGAGAGCGACATCCGCCGCAACACGACCGATGTGGAGCGTTCGCGCTACGCTACCGACAATGTCATGCGCAACATCCGCACCGAGCTCCTCTCGACCTACATCAACATCCTCTACTGCAAGGAAACAATCTCTATCAACTCGCAGCTTGCCGAGGTGAGCCGTGCTCAGGCCGAACGCGCAAAGCAGATGATGGAATCCGGCAAAATCTCTCTTGTAGACTATCAGCAGCTCGAAACCCAGGCCGAACAGGACCGCTACAATGTGGTATCGGCAACAGCACAACTCAACTCCGCCCGTCTGCAGCTCAAAAATCTTCTTGAACTCGGCATCGACAGCAACATCGACATTCTGCCCTACAATTTTACTGAAAATGATGTCCTCGCTGACCTTCCACCGAAAGACGAGAGCTATCAGCTTGCGCTCAACACCGACGCACTTATGCGCTACAACGAACTCTCAACTCAAATGGCCGATGAAGACATCAAGGCAGCCCGTTCAGCAGGCTATCCGCAGCTCAGCCTCGGTGCAGGAGTCGGGACAGGCTACTACACCAACTCCTCCGGCAATTGGGGAACACAGATGAAGCAAGGCTTCAACGAAAACATAGGCCTCACCGTATCTGTCCCCATTTTCGACCGCAAGACAACAAAAACAGCCGTGGCTCAGGCGAAAGTCAACAAGCTTTCAAGCCAGCTCGACCTTGAATCAAGGCGCATCGAAGTGGCACAGACACTTGAAAGCTGGTATATCGACATGGAATCATCCCGTATGCGCTACACAGCAGGACTCCAGAGTCTCAAATCCGCACAGCTCAGCGACGAGCTTGCAAATGAAAAGTTCAAAGTCGGCTATGTCGAACCCACCGAACTTCTCCAGAGCCACTCCGCCCTCGTCGAAGCCCAGCGCGAGCTCATCCAGGCCAAATACATGGCAGTCCTTGCCCGCAAAATGGTCGAATTCCTCCGCACCGGCACAGTCACACTCTGACAGCGACAGGAATAGCTATTGCAAAAGTAAAATTGCGACAACTCTGATTACTCTGATAGCTCTGATTACTCTGATAAAAAATCCCCAACCCAAATGCATAAATTCTTCCTTCTTCCGGCAGCGGTCATGCTTCTCGCAGCCGCCTCGTGCAGCAAACCGGACTCAATCCACCTCGTGACTGAAGAAGTCACAAAAGGCTCAATCAGTGAGACAGTGACCGCAACCGGCACTCTCGAATCCGTAACATCAGTCGATGTCGGTACACAGGTCACCGGCATCATCGACAAGATTCTCGTCGACTTCAATTCCGAAGTAAAGAAAGGCGAACTGATTGCTGAAATCGACAAGGTCCTTCTCCAGAGCGAACTCACCTCAGCCGAAGCAAACGTCAACAGCGCGAAGGCGAGCTACGACTACGCCCGCACAAACTACGAACGCGACAAAGCCCTTCATGAAAAGAAACTCATCTCTGACTATGAGTTTGACACTACCCGCCGTGACTACGAAGTCGCGAAAACTACCTACGAAAAATCTGTGGCCGACCGCGTGAAAGCAGCCAAAAACCTCAACTATGCTGAAATCTACTCGCCGATTGACGGCGTAGTCGTATCGCGCGATATAGAAGTCGGCCAGACAGTCGTTTCCAACATGACGGTAGCCAATCTCTTCACCATTGCCGACCTTGACCACATGCGCGTGGTGGCCAACGTTGACGAAGCAGACATAGGTCGTGTGAAAGAGGGTCAGAATGTCACTTTCACAGTCGATGCCTATCCCGATGAAGTCTTCCACGGAACCGTCACACAAAAACGCATCAGCCCGACAACTGAGAGCAACGTCGTCACCTACGAAGTCCTCGTCTCCGCCGACAACGAGGAACACAAACTCATCCCCGGTCTGACAGCCAACCTCACCATCTACATGCTCAACGAGACCGACGTGACACTTGTCCCCGCCAAGGCCACACGCTTCATTCCCCACAACTATCCCGATGCCAAGAATCTCCCCGCCATTCAGGAAGGAGCTTCAACCTAGGCCTACAACGATTCCTCAGACCCTGACAAGAAACGCGTGTGGGTTGTCAAGGACAATACGCTTACCCCGGTTTTCATCACTGTAGGCGCATCTGACGGCGTGAACTACAGCGTTGTTTCCGGAATCAATGCCGGAACAAAAGTGGCAGTCGAGTACTCCGTTGAAACTCCGGAAGAGGATGACCGCTCACAGGCCGGACAAAGTCCATTCCAGCCCAAACGCCCCGGTAAAAAATAAAACACCATGGAAAAACGTGAAATCATTCAGGTCCGCGACCTCCGGCGCAACTTCAAGGTCGGCGGAGAGACAGTCCACGCCCTGCGTGGGGTCTCCTTCACTATCCGTGAAGGGGAATTCGTCACCATAATGGGCACATCCGGTTCCGGCAAATCCACACTGCTCAACACCCTCGGCTGTCTCGACACCCCGACTTCCGGCGACTATATCCTCGACGGAGTGAGTGTCCGCGACATGAGCAAGAACGACCGTGCGCGTCTGCGCAACCGCAAGATTGGATTCGTGTTCCAAAACTACAATCTTCTGCCTAAGACCTCTGCCATCGAGAACGTTGAACTTCCACTGCTCTACAATTCGGGAGTCTCTGCCAAGGAACGCCACGAACGTGCCGTCAAGGCTCTCATTGCCGTCGGTCTCGGCGACCGCCTCAACCATAAGAGCAACCAGATGAGCGGCGGACAGCAGCAGCGCGTAGCCATAGCCCGCGCACTCGTCAACGACCCCGTCATCATCCTTGCCGACGAAGCTACGGGTAACCTCGACACGCGCACATCATTCAGCGTGCTTGTCCTCTTTCAGGAACTCTACGCACGCGGACGCACAATCATATTTGTTACCCACAACCCCGAACTGTCGGCCTACTCGTCGCGCAACATCGTTCTCCGCGACGGCAAAATCATCTCCGACACCTACAATGAAGCCCCAGCTTCCGCTCAGGAGATGCTCGACTCACTTCCCGTAAACGACGATTGACAATGAATTTCTTCAACCTGCTCAAAATAGCCCTGCGCGCCCTCAACCGAAATAAACTGAGGGCAGTGCTGACCATGCTCGGCATCATCATAGGTATCGCTGCCGTCATCTGTATGCTCGCCATCGGCCAAGGCTCCAAAGACAGCATCAAGGCCCAGATTTCGGAGATGGGTTCCAACATGATAATGATTCATCCCGGCAACATGCAGCGAGGCGGTGTCCGCCAGAGTTCCGACGACATGCAGACCCTCAAAGTGGCCGACTATGAAGCTCTGCGTGACCGCACCGCCTATCTCTCGGCTGTCAGTCCGGTCGTTTCAAGTTCCGGACAGCTTGTGGTCGGCAACAACAACTGGCCGTCGAGCATCTACGGTGTGACTCCCGAATATCTCGACATACGCAAACTCTCCGTCGAGGATGGCGAGATGTTTACCGAAGCCGACATAAAGTCGGCAGCAAAGGTCTGTGTTGTCGGCAAGACTGTTGTCGACAATCTCTTTCCCAACGGTGAGAACCCGATAGGCAAGGTGGTCCGCTTCGGCAAGATACCCTTTACAATAATAGGTGTCCTGAAAAGCAAGGGCACCAACTCAATGGGCATGGACCAGGACGATGTCGTCATAGCTCCTTACACAACCGTGATGAAGCGAATACTTGCCGTCGACTACCTCGGTCAGATCTATGCCTCGGCTCTCTCCGAGGAACTGACACCTGAAGCCACGGAGGAAATCACCGACCTGCTCCGCTCCAACCACCGCCTGACCGGAGACGAGGAAGACAATTTCAGCATCCGTTCGCAACAGGAACTGAGCGAGATGATGAACTCTACATCCGACATGATGACAGTCCTCCTCACTTGCATCGCCTTCATCTCGCTTCTTGTCGGCGGCATCGGCATCATGAACATGATGTATGTCTCCGTCACCGAACGCACCCGTGAAATCGGTCTGCGCATGAGTATCGGTGCACGTGGCATCGACATCCTCCTCCAGTTCCTCATCGAGGCCATCATTATTTCAGTGACCGGAGGATTGATAGGAGTGATTGTAGGCTGCGGAGCCACATGGCTTGTCACCGTCCTTGCCGGTTGGCCAACATCCATCCTCGCAACCTCCATCATCCTCAGTTTTGCTGTCTGCACCGTCACCGGTATCTTCTTCGGCTGGGTACCCGCGATGAAAGCATCCAACCTCGACCCCATCGAAGCAATCCGCTACGAATAAACCCGCCTCTTTTCAGAGAAAGGCATAGCCCAGTTCTGAGAAGGGTACAGAAGGGAGATGCACAGCCTCATCCTGAGAAGGGTACAGAAGGACATAAGCCCAGAAGGGACATAAGTTTTATTTTTGGAGAGTGAATTATATTTAATTCAATTTCTCCCTTAGATAAAACTTATGTCCCTTCTGGGCTTATGTCCTTCTGTACCCTTCCATTATGTCCTTCTGTACCTTCCCCTAAATAGGAAAAAGCGCGGAAGGATGGAAGGTATTTTTACTTTCTGATTGCGTCGCGGAGTGACTGGAAGGCGGTTGCAATGCCGTCCTTGTCCTTACCGCCTGCCTGGGCGAAACCGGGCTGACCGCCACCACCACCCTTGATGGCCTTAGCTGCCTCGCGGACGATTGTGGAAGCGTTGAATCCTTCTTTGACAAGGTCGTCAGTCAATGCGACAGTGAGGAGGGGCTTGCCCGACATGTCGACTGTAGCGGCAACAAAGGCTGTCTTCTCAGGCGAAAGCTGACGGATGGCGAAAGCCACACCCTTCACAACATCGGGAACACGCACACCGGTGAGCGATGTGAGCTTGACACCGTTGGTGGTGTCACCCTTCTCTACACACTCCTTGGCGATGTTGCGGATGCGTTCCTGCATATATTCCTCGGCCTGCTTGCGAAGCTCGGCATTCTCTTCAACTGATTTGCGGAGGGCCTGGAGCACATCGGGAGCATTGTGGAGAAGTTCGGCAACACTGCGCATGTCGTCTGTGAGCTGATCGACCATATTTTCTGCCACACCTGCTGTCACAGCCTCAATACGGCGGATACCTGCGGCGATGCTCGATTCGGAGATGATGCGGATGGTTCCGATATTACCTGTGTTGGGAACATGCGTACCACCGCAAAGCTCGACAGAATCACCGTATTTCACAACACGCACTTCCTCGCCATACTTCTCACCGAAGAGTGCCATGGCACCCATCTCCATAGCCTCGGCTATGGGCATTGCACGATGCTCGTCGAGAGGAATAGCCTTGCGGACATTTGCGTTGGCGATATGCTCAACCTTGCGAAGCTCCTCGGGGGTCACTTTCTGGAAGTGAGAGAAGTCGAAACGGAGCATTCCGGGAGACACATACGAACCCTTCTGCTCGACGTGTGCGCCGAGCACTTCGCGGAGCGCGGCATGGAGAAGGTGGGTTGCGGTGTGGTTACACTCTGTCGCACGACGGTTAGCTTCATTGATGCTGGCGATGAACTCTGCCTCGACATTCGAGGGGAGTTTCCTGCTCAGATGGACGGCCTGACCGTTCTCACGCTTGGTATCATAGATTTCGATTTTCTCCTCGCCGTCGATAAGCCAACCGCTGTCGCCGACCTGACCACCCATCTCTGCATAGAAAGGAGTGGCGGATAGTACAATCTGATAGAATTCCTTGTTTTTCTGTGTCACCTTGCGGTAGCGGAGGATGCGTGTGGGGCAAGAGGTCTTGTCGTAGCCGACAAACTCTGTCTCACCCTCGCCAACAGTCACCCAATCGGTAGCCTCGACAGCGGCAGCGTTGCGCGCACGGGTCTTCTGGGCTTCCATCTCAATGTCGAAACCCTTTTTGTCGAGGGTCATGCCGTTTTCCTTAAGGATAAGTTCGGTAAGGTCGAGGGGGAAACCGTAGGTGTCGTAAAGCACGAATGCTTCCTTACCCGAAATCTCATTCTTGCCCTGCTTGCGTGCATTCTTGATGGCCTCGTCGAGAATAGCGATACCCTTGTCGAGTGTACGGAGGAATGAATCTTCCTCTTCCTTGATGACCTTCATAATCAGCTCGCGCTGAGCTGCGATTTCGGGATATGCCTCACCCATCGAGTCGATGAGAGTGTTGACGAGCTTATACATGAACGCCTGCTTCTGATCGAGGAAAGTGTAGGCGTAGCGGACGGCACGACGGAGGATTCGGCGGATGACGTAGCCGGCCTTGGCATTGCCGGGAAGCTGGCTGTCGGCAATCGAGAACGAGATTGTGCGGACATGGTCGGCGATAACTCGCATTGCAATGTCAACCTTGGCATCCTTGCCGTATTCCTTGCCGGAAAGTTCGGAAATGCGGCCGATGAGCGGAGTGAACACGTCAGTGTCATAGTTCGACTTCTTGCCCTGAAGAGCCATGCAGAGACGTTCGAAGCCCATACCGGTGTCGATAACCTTTGCAGGCAGCGGTTCGAGTGAGCCGTCGGCCTTGCGGTTGAACTGCATGAACACGAGGTTCCAGATTTCAATCACAAGGGGATTGTCCTTGTTGACGAGACTTGCGCCGTCAATTTTCTCACGCTCCTCATCGCTGCGGAGGTCGATGTGGATTTCCGAGCAGGGACCGCAGGGACCTGTGTCGCCCATTTCCCAGAAATTGTCGTGCTTGTTGCCGTTGATGATATGTGAGGCGGGAAGATGCTTTTCCCAATATGATGCAGCCTCGTCGTCGCGGCTCAGACCTTCGTCGGGAGCACCCTCAAACACTGTGGCATAGAGGCGCTTGGGATCGAGTTTGAGCACATCCACGAGATATTCCCATGCCCAGTCGATGGCTTCCTGCTTGAAATAGTCGCCGAACGACCAGTTGCCGAGCATCTCGAACATGGTGTGGTGGTATGTGTCCATACCCACTTCCTCAAGGTCGTTGTGCTTGCCCGACACGCGCAGACATTTCTGCGAGTCGGCCACGCGCTGATACTTCGCGGCTTTGTTACCTAAGATGATGTCCTTGAACTGGTTCATGCCCGCGTTGGTAAACATCAGTGTGGGGTCATCCTTGATTACCATGGGGGCCGAGGGGACGATATGATGTCCCTTGGAGCGGAAAAACTCTTTGAAAGATTCGCGTATTTCCTTGGCTGTCAGCATAATTTATATAGTACTTTTAATTGTTGACTTGATGATTGGTCAGCTGTTGATTTGACGATTGATCAGTTACTGATTTGACGTTTCGTAAAATAATTTGCAAAGATAGTCATTTTTACGGACAAAACGTTTCTCAATCACCCGAAATCACACGACAGTGAGGCAATAATCAAATTTTGAAAAAATATTAATCCGCCAATGACATATTCACATATCATTCCCACCCACCAACCCATCCGACAACATAATTACCCGGCATCAAACCTATATGGCCATTTTTCAGAAATCAGCATTAATATCCCGTAAAAATCCGGACACTATGAGTCAATATATCAGAAAAATACATTATTTTTGTCATATAAAAACAAAACCCGATAGCTTGATATACAGGGGCTACCGGGGATCAACACTACAAAGGTAGTGCTATTTTCATAATAAAACAAATCTTAGGACAACAAAGTTATTTAAAATCTTGAATTTCATCCATTTTCAAAATATAGTATCACCCGAGAGGCTACAACGTTACCTCGATGCGTGTGAGGGAGATCAAGAAAAGGCTCTTAATCTCTATCGTGCCAACGTCCGCGTATCCGTGGAAATGTTCGCTATTGTGGGAGCTTTTGAGATTGCCCTCCGTAATGCTATCGACAAAATCATGATTTCATCCTATGGTTCCGATTGGTTAAGGGATGCAGTATCACCCAACGGATTCTTTGATGTTCCACAATGTCGTGACCACGCCCAAATCATCCGTTATGCCTATAATAAATTGATAAACAAACGTAGCTATACCCACGGACATCTCCTTGCCAAAATGGAATTTGGAATCTGGAAATACATGTTTTCAAGCCCACAATACCGCGCATCCGGTCGTATACTCCTACGTGTTTTTCCAAACAAACCAACTTCAACAAGGCAAACCCAATATAACAACACCACAATTTTCAACGAATTGGACCATATCAATTCTCTCAGAAACCGGATAGCGCATCATGAACCGGTCTGTTTCCCAACAGGTAAATCTGAAATTACAACTGATTATATCCAATGGATTTACTCTAAAATAGAAATGCTTTTAAGATGGATGGGTATTGATGCAACAGACTGCTTATTCAACCTTGTACAATTTAACCATGCAAAAGATAAAATAGAGCGTTTGAAATGAAAAAAACGTCATAGTATTGTGTAGGTTATGGCAATTGTGATCCAAACAATTCTGACTGACAAAATTAGGATATTTGCTTTATTACCTCCTCTCATACATACTTTTTTGCAGGGATGGCCATTTTTCCATAATTTTGCCAATAAAGTTTTATTACGATGGAAAATATCATGAATGCAGTGCCCGACTGGGCTTTTGGAATGAATTGCGCGGTGACCGTCTGCGACAAGGAGGGTACGGTGCTTTATATGAACGAAAAGGCTCTCGCCACATTTGCCTCACACGGCGACATGCGCGGAAGAAATCTATTTCCGTGCCACAACGAACGGTCGCAGTCAATCATGCGCCGGATGCTTGCGACAGGCGAACCGAATGTCTATACAATAACCAAAAACGGTCAGCGGAAGATGATTTATCAGACCCCGTGGCGCAACGGCGATGGCGAGATAGCCGGGCTGGTTGAAATCTCGATGGTAATCCCCGCCGACATGCCACACTATGACCGCGACAAGGAATAGAACAACTGTACCCTCTTAAGATAATAACGACAGAATAATGATTTCTCTGAGAACGACAATTCTTTCAGGTCTGATGGCGGTCTCATTAAGCGCCGGTTCAAACGATGGAAAATGTGTGCTTTTCATCGGAGACTCAATAACCGACGGTGGCTGGGGCCGCAGCGGTGGCAGCATGGCTCCGAGTTCCCAACGCAATCTCTCTGACCAAAACCATCTCTATGGCCACAGCTATATGATGCTATGTGCGGCACGCTACGAATGTGACAATCCACATTCCGGACTGAAGTCCTACAACCGGGGCATTTCCGGAAACACTCTTGCCGATCTCAAGACAAGGTGGGAGGAGGATGCCATAGCACTGCAACCCGACATTGTTTCCATCCTTATCGGAACAAATGACATTGACGCATATCTGCGATCAGGGATTGAAACGGATTTTGATTTCATGGCATGGGAAAATGACTACAGGTCCCTGCTCGACAGGACTTTGAGATTGAATCCGGATGTCCGGTTTGTGCTTGGAGCACCGTTTGTTGCCAAAGCCGGGAAAATCGGAAATGCCGACAATTATGCCATGAGGGCCGAACTCATAGAAAAATGTTCGCAGGTTGTCGAGAAAATCTCCAGGGACTACAATGCAGTGTTTCTGCCTTACGATGAGATGTTCGCACATCTGACTGCTGACGGAAATCCGTCATACTGGATATGGGACGGCATCCATCCTACACCTGCCGGCCACCAAAGCATGGCTGACCTGTGGCTACAAAAAGCAGGCCCACTGTTGACAGAAGAATAAGCCACATCGTCATGCCTGCCTACAGCCATATCTGATCAAACAGACAAAAAATACACAAAAAAAGGACGAGGGAATGTCAAGGATTCAGAATAAATGAATCCTCCGGCATTCCCTCATTTTTTCTTCAAAGCCAATAGCCTTTCAACAGAGGCTCCGAAAAGAGCGGCAACTGTCAGTTGTCACCGTAAAGGCTTATGAGGTATTTAGTCTTCGAGATAGTAAACAATCGTTGAGACGACGCGGACCTTCTTGATGAAGGGGGTCGACGAGTCGCTGTCTTCAATCGAGAACTGACCCTGCGATGCGGTCTTGATTTTCCCGACACGGCTCTCGCTGTCGGCGGCAAACTGGTCGGCGGCGGCGCGCGCATTCTTAGTAGCCTCGGCAATCATCTCAGGCTTGATGGAGTTCAGCCCTGTGAACTGATAGTTGATGTAGGAATTCGAGAACGCGATACCCTCTTTCAGCAGTTCGGACTGACGGTTGAGGAGCTCGCGCACCTTCTGAACCTTCTTGGTGGTCACTGTGACGGTGCAATTGATTGAATAGTTGTAGGCAAAGGAATCCGAGCGGTAGCGGTTCGATGTGGCATCGTAGGTGTCCGGCGGATTCACTGAGATTTCATCTGAGCTTATACCGTTGGATGTCAGGAATTTTACAATGATGTCGTTGTTGGCGCTGACCTTATTGTAGATTGTCTGGAGGTCGTTGCCCGCAAGAGAGTAGGTGATGGGCCATGTGACAAGGTCGGCGGGAACCTCACGCTCGGCCAGACCGCGCACGGTCACCTCCCGGTCACGGAAAGCGATGTTGTCGATACCGGCCTTAAGCAGAAAGCCGAGAATCACGATGCCGACGGCTATCAGCCCGGCAGAAATGACGGTTGAAGATTTCATAATGGATGGATCTATGATGTTGGATGTTGTGATTATTTTCTTACAAAAACGGAGTTGCGGGATTTCATACTGACACCGACAATGTTAGAAAACAAAATTATATATAATTGTTCAGTATATCAACAGTGCCGTTAGAATTTTTGGCCGAAAGTTTATAAATTTGTACTCCCAAAACAAAAATCACAGACACTCGCATGGCAAAAAAGATAGTTGAGACACCGCTGATGAAGCAGTATATGGCAATGAAGGAGAAACATCCCGACGCTGTTCTCCTCTTCCGGGTGGGCGACTTCTACGAAACTTTCTCTGAAGATGCTATCGCGGCATCCGAGATTCTTGGAATCACGCTGACACGCCGTGCCAACGGTTCGGCTCAGTTTGTCGAACTCGCAGGCTTCCCCCACCACGCCCTCGACACCTATCTGCCAAAGCTCGTGAGAGCCGGGAAACGTGTGGCCATCTGCGAACAGCTCGAGGACCCCAAGACGACCAAAAAGCTCGTCAAGCGCGGAATCACCGAACTTGTGACTCCCGGCGTGTCCATCAACGACACTCTCCTCAACAACCGCGAGAACAACTTCCTCGCGGCCCTGAATTTCACGAAACACAATGTCGGAGTGGCCTTCCTCGACATATCCACGGGCGAATTTCTCGCCGCCGAAGGTTCCACCGACTATATCGAGAAACTCCTCGCAAACTTCGCCCCGAAGGAGGTTCTCGTCGAGCGCGGAAAAAAGAAACTCATCGAGGAGAGTTTTGCCGAACATTATCTTGCCTTCGAGCTTGACGACTGGGTGTTCACCGACGATGCAGCCATGGACCGTCTGCTCAAACAGTTCGAGACCAACTCGCTGAAGGGATTCGGAATCCACGCCATGCCGGCAGCCGTTATTGCCGCCGGTGCCATCCTCCACTATCTTGACATCACGCAGCACACACAGATTTCCCACATCACTTCCATTGCCCGCGTCGAGGAGGAGAAAGCCGTCAGGCTCGACCGCTTCACCGTCCGCAACCTCGAACTGGTGAGCACCATGAGCGAGGATGGCAAAAGCCTGCTCGATGTCATCGACCGCACCGTCAGCCCGATGGGTGCGCGTCTGCTGCGCCGATGGGTGCTGTTTCCGCTGAAGGATGCCAGGGAAATCAACCGCCGCCTCGACATCGTTGAATATTTCTTACGTCAACCCGAAGAAAGAGAGGCGCTTAAGGATGCGTTGAGCCAAATCGGCGACCTCGAACGCCTCATTGCCAAGGTGTCGGCCGGACGCGTCAATCCCCGCGAGCTCATCCAGCTCCGCCATGCGCTCTCGATGATTGAGCCCATTCGCAAAATCTGCGTCGACTCAGCCCAACCGGCCCTCACCGCCATTGGCGAACAGCTCAATCCCTGCACGGGTATAGCCGAGCGCATCGGGCGTGAAATCCTCCCCGACCCTCCGACGGCGCTCAACCGTGGGCCGGTCATCAACGACGGTGTGGATGCTGAACTTGACGAACTTCGTGAGATCGCATATAAAGGAAAGGATTACCTCCTGAAACTCCAGCAGCGTGAGAGCGCGCTGACAGGCATACCGTCGCTGAAAGTAGCCTACAACAATGTGTTCGGCTACTACATCGAGGTGACCAACACCCACCGCGACAAGGTCCCGGCGGAGTGGATACGCAAGCAGACCCTTGTCAACGCCGAGCGCTATATAACTCAAGAACTTAAGGAATATGAGGAAAAAATCCTCGGTGCGCAGGACAAAATAGCCATCATCGAGCAGCGCATCTACTCGGCTCTCGTCCATGACCTCTGCGCCTATATCCCCGCCATACTCCTTGATGCCCAGATGATTGCACGGCTCGACGTGTTCAGTTCATTCACCCGTGTGGCATTGGAGAACCGCTACAACCGCCCAGTCGTGGACGATTCGCTCGAACTCTCCATCGTCGAGGGCCGACATCCGGTCATCGAAAAGGAACTCCCTGCTGGCGAGCCATATATCACCAACACTGTGAATCTCGCCAACAACGGCACACAAATCATGATGATTACCGGCCCGAACATGTCGGGTAAGTCAGCACTCCTTCGCCAGACGGCACTCAATGTGCTGCTTGCGCAGATAGGGTCGTTTGTTGCCGCCGAGAGCGCACACATCGGTGTTGTCGACAAGATTTTCACCCGCGTAGGCGCAAGCGACAATATCTCGCTTGGCGAATCGACCTTCATGGTGGAGATGAACGAGGCGGCTTCCATCCTGAACAATATGAGCGAACGCTCGCTCATCCTCTTCGACGAGCTTGGCCGTGGCACATCGACCTACGATGGAATCTCTATCGCGTGGGCCATCGTCGAGCATATCCACGAGCATGGTTCTGCCCATCCGAAGACATTGTTTGCCACTCATTACCACGAGCTTAACGAGATGGAAAAGAGTTTCAGCCGAGTGGTGAATTTCAATGTATCCGTGCGTGAAATCGACGGCAAGGTTGTCTTTCTCCGCAAACTCGCGCGCGGTGGAAGCGAACACAGTTTCGGTATTCATGTTGCGAAGCTCGCCGGTATGCCGCAGTCGATTGTGAAACGTGCCGATGAGGTCCTCGCACATCTTGAAAAAGTGAACCGCGACAGTGACGACCGGGTGGCCAAGAACCTCGCAGGAGTTGCCGACGGTGCGGAGGGCGTACAACTCTCTTTCTTCCAGCTCGATGACCCTGTTCTCGCTCAGCTCCGCGATGAGATTCTCGACATCGACATCAACAACCTCACCCCCATGGCCGCCCTCAACAAACTCCACGACATCAAAACCATACTTACGGGAAGGTAGTCAGCCCGAATCATAATGCATTAAAATACCTGAGAAAGGTACAAAAAGCCTAAAGGTCAGAAGATACAAAAGATTCATTTCAAGTAAATTATGCTTTTGTAACTTCTGACCTTTAGGCTTTTTGTGCCTTTTCCTGGATTCATACAGCGCAAGCGCTTCGCGATTACGAACCCTTTCCGGGTTCTCATCCCCTATTTACGCACGAAAGCCACTGAATATTCAGCGGCTTTCTAAGCGGAAAGACAGGGATTCTTTCTCCGCTGCGCTACGAAAGCGCTTCGCGGTTACGAACCCAACGGGTTCTCATCCCTACTTTCACGCAAAAAAGAGCTGCATGTCGTTGACATACAGCTCTTTAGCGGAAAGACAGG
>CANCXM010000046.1 GCA_947381945.1 uncultured Muribaculaceae bacterium | reverse complement strand
TGGAATAAAATCAGCTATTCGAATCACTGGAATAAAAATCAGCTATTCTAATTACTGGAATAAGAATTCGGATTATTGAATAAACTTATGTCCCTTCTGGCCTTATGTCCTTATGTACCCTTCCCACTTTTTCAGGCTTTATGTACCCTTCCTGCAACTTCCTTGGATATATATTCGTTAGAATCTCATTCCGACTATCAGGGTGAGGGATGAGAAGGTGCTGAAGTGGGTGAAATTGGAATTGTAGTAGAGTGAACCGTGGGAGCGGGCCTGTGCAGAGGCGAAAAGCGCACCGTGGTTGTAGACACAGCTCAGCGACAACCTATAGCTGTTGGCAAGCATGTTGCGCACTCCGTCAGTCGCATCCTCGTATGTGCGTTTGTAGCCGAGCGCGCCCATCACCGTCATGTTGAGCAGCCATCGGCGAGGTTTGAGTGCCCAGTTGCGGGCATAGCCTCCGAGCACGGCGATGTCGCGGTAGTGGAACGTGTAGCTCGGATTGTCGAGCGGAAGGGCCTGCAACATGTCCGGGGGAAGATTCTCGAAGTTCATGTGGATGTTCTGCTCACCGAGGTTTATGCCTGCGATGGCTGTTCCGGCTGTGCGGAGCTGATATTTCGAGAATGTATAGGCCGCAGCGTGGGAATACTTGTAATGGTTGAAGAAATAGTATGCGTCGAGATTGGTAGTGGTGATGTTTACGTCGTCGAAATCATAGTGGATGTTCTTCCCGTCGTTGTAGTCACCGAAACGGGTGAGTATCATACCTCCCTCGGATGAGACTTTGCTGTAGTTGATGAAGAAACGGGAGCAGGTGAAGTCGAAATTGAATGTATGGCGCTTGGTATCGCGGTCAAAAAGTTTGTCCATGTTCCACATGTAGCCTATGCTGACAGCCATGAAGCTCAGGTAGCCACCCGCATCCGAAAAAAGGTTGGAGTGCATGTTGATGAGCGAATTTTTAGGGAATAGCATGGTCTGCGTCTCGACCCATCCGTAGCCCTTGCCCTGCAGTTTCCAGTTCTTGCCGGTACCGACGACATAGTCGGTATTGTAGGAGTTGAAGGTCTTGTCGCCCCAGTTGTAGACTTTGAGAGCGAAGCGGGGAAACGCCGGATAGCAGACAGTCGTATCATGGATTCGGAAACCGTTGTCGATAAGCTGGCGTATCCATCGTGTGGAACTTTTCGGCATCGTGTCACACGGATTGCACTGCGCATGACTCTCCACACCCATGATTATTGACAGAATCATGCATGACACAATAATAATATGTCTTGCGAAATATCTCAGCATAATGTTGAAATGGAAGATTTGCATTGTCGTGGGGACCGTGCAATAACTCAATCTCAAAATATCCCTTAAAAGCCACCCGGCTTTATAAATCTACTGCAAAATTAGCGAAAAAATCGTGCACAACCGGTTGGATTAACCTAAAATTACCAACTCTATTATCTAAATGGCCATATTTTCTATGTGGATATCGAAGATTGCGGATGGTAAATTGTTGAAAACTTGCTGAAAAATCCATTGCTTAACCGCTTGTGGATTCGAATTTTATTGCTACCTTTGCAGCGCTTTGCGGGTTCGCGCCCGCGAGCGTAGAATTAACCTTATTTATTAACCCCATTTTTTAATGACTGAAGAAGTAAAAAACTCCCCGATCGCTGACTTCGATTGGGAAGCCTACGCAAACGGTGAGACCAAGGGTGAAAAGACCCGTGAGGAACTCACCAAAACCTATGATGAATCGCTCAACACCGTGCGTGACAAGGACGTAATCGAAGGTACCATCATCTCGCTCAACAAGCGTGAGGCAGTGGTTAACATCGGCTACAAGAGCGACGGCATCATCCCCATGAGCGAATTCCGCTACAACCCCGACATCAAGGTGGGCGACACCGTTGAAGTCTTCATCGAAAACCAGGAAGACAAAAAAGGCCAGCTCATCCTTTCTCACCGCAAAGCCCGTGCAGCCCGCTCTTGGGACCGCATCAACGAGGCTCTCGAGAAAGACGAAGTCATCAAGGGCTACATCAAGTGCCGCACCAAGGGTGGCATGATTGTCGACGTATTCGGCATCGAAGCCTTCCTCCCCGGCTCACAGATTGACGTTAAGCCCATCCGCGACTACGACATCTTCGTTGGCAAGACAATGGAGTTCAAGGTCGTGAAGATCAACCAAGAATTCAAGAACGTGGTTGTCAGCCACAAGGCACTCATCGAAGCCGAACTCGAGCAGCAGAAGCGCGAAATCATCGCCAAGCTCGAGAAGGGTCAGGTGCTCGAAGGTTCTGTCAAGAACATCACCAGCTACGGTGTGTTCATCGACCTCGGCGGCGTAGACGGCCTCATCCACATTACTGACCTCTCCTGGGGCCGCGTAAGCCACCCCGAGGAAGTTGTTCAGCTCGACCAGAAGCTCAATGTCGTTATCCTCGACTTCGACGACGAGAAGAAGCGCATTGCCCTCGGTCTCAAGCAGCTCCAGCCCCATCCCTGGGATGCCCTCGACGCAAACCTCAAGGTTGGCGACAAGGTTAAGGGCCGCGTAGTAGTCATGGCTGACTACGGCGCATTCGTTGAAATCGCCCCCGGCGTTGAAGGTCTCATCCACGTCAGCGAAATGTCTTGGAGCCAGCACCTCCGCTCAGCTCAGGACTTCCTCAAGGTTGGCGACGAAATCGAAGCTGTCATCCTCACCCTCGACCGCGAGGACCGCAAGATGTCGCTCGGTCTCAAGCAGCTCAAGAACGATCCCTGGGAGAACATCGAAACCAAATACCCCGTCGGAAGCAAGCACACTGCAAAAGTGCGCAACTTCACTAACTTCGGCGTATTCGTTGAAATCGAGGAAGGCGTTGACGGTCTCATCCACATCAGCGACCTCTCTTGGACCAAGAAGGTTAAGCACCCCAGCGAGTTCACTCAGATTGGTGCTGACATCGACGTTCAGGTTCTCGAAATCGACAAGGACAACCGTCGTCTCTCTCTCGGCCACAAGCAGCTCGAAGAGAATCCCTGGGACGTATTTGAAACTGTCTTCACCGTTGGTTCAATCCACGAAGGCACCATCATCGAGATGGTTGAGAAGGGCGCAGTCATCGCTCTCCCCTATGGTGTTGAAGGCTTCGCTACTCCCAAGCACCTTGTGAAGGAAGACGGCTCTAAGGCTCAGGTTGACGAGAAGCTCAACTTCAAGGTTATCGAGTTCAACAAGGACAGCAAGCGCATCATCCTCTCCCACAGCCGCATCTTCGAAGATGAGCAGAAGGGCGAGCGCGCTGAAGCTCCCAAGAAGGCAGCCGGCAACCGTCGCGGTGGCAACCGTCGTCAGGAAGAGGCTCCCGCTCTCAACACTCCCCTTGAGAAGACCACTCTCGGCGACCTCGAGGCTCTCGCTGAACTCAAGCAGAAGTTCGCAAGCAAGTAATCGTTGAAAATATCAACCATACTTCCGGCAGGAATCGTGCAACCCACGGTTCCTGCTTTTTTTTACGACTGAGGGTTTGATTGTGGTCATGTCTGATGCACGTGGAGCGCATCATATAGATTAAGGTGTGTATTTATGGTGGTTAGCCGCTTTTTTCTTTTCAATTAAATGTGTAACTTTGCGTGTCATAAATAACCCTAAACGCGTTGACATGAAAAAGAATATCTTCATAATAATGCTTGCCGTGTTTGCCGGCATTTCAGTGGCCGCCTGTGGCGGTGCGAAGAAGAGCGAGGCCGTGCCAATGGCCGAGGATGTCGAGGTGCAGAAATCGCAGCTCGAACAGGCTCTGACTTCCGGAAATCTGAAGCAGGCATCGGTGATGGCCGACAGCATGTCGCTCTTCGTCGATGATTTCACGCCCGAACAGACCGTTCAGGTGCTGACGGCTTTCGTCACCCTCCACAATGATGCCACTAAGAAGCACGAATCGCGTCGCGACCTGGAGACACTTCGCAAATTTGTGGATGTCTACGACATTGCGCTCAGTGTCAATCCCAAGGATACCCGTGCGGCTTTCCAGAAGGCATATTCCAGGAATCCGTCACTTGATTTCGACTCTATAGCCAAGGCTTTCCGCGTGAAACTCAGGGACTATGATGCGATGCAGGACGGTTCGCTTGTGAGCGCGCCCGAAGAGCCGGTAGATACTACTCCGGTCAAGGTTGACACTGTCCCGGCTCCCAAACCGGTTGAAATACCGCTCGAACTCCGCCCGGCGGAATAGGATACGATTCATGATTCATGATGCATAATTCATGATTCATAATTTTCTTGCACTGAAAAATTTAACTTTCATAACTCAAACCTTCCCATGCAGGATTTTTTGAAGAAATACCGCTCGATTCTCACTTTTGTAGGCGGTCTTGCAATCATAGCCATCATCGCATTCGCTTTTTTCTATCCCGATGCCTCTGAGGGCAATCAGTTGCAGCAACACGACATGCAGCAGGGTATAGCCATCGGTCAGGAGGCCAAGGCCTATGCCGAGCAGACCGGCGAAGTGTCGCGCTGGACCAATTCGCTCTTCTCCGGAATGCCCACATTCCAGATTTCACCTTCCTATCCTTCGAGCGGACTCTACAAGTGGATAAACACCGTTATGGCCCTCGGACTTCCATCCCCCTCCTCGCTGATAGCGATGATGATGGTCGGTTTCTTCATCCTGCTTCTTGCAATGAAGATGCGCTGGTATGTGGCGCTCATCGGTGCCATAGCCTACGGATTCTCATCCTATTTTGTAATCATCATCGGTGCCGGACATATCTGGAAGTTCGTCACCCTTGCCTATATCCCGCCGACAATTGCCGGTATAATCCTCTGTTATCGTGGCCGCTATCTGCTCGGCGGTTCTCTTGCCGCTCTTTTTGCAATGATGCAGATTGCGTCAAACCACGTCCAGATGACCTACTACTTCCTGTTTGTCATCCTCGGCATCGTGATTGCCTGTCTGATTTCGGCTGTCCGTGAGAAGAAGATGCGTCAGTGGGCCATCGCGACAGGCGTGCTTGTCGTTGCCGGAGGTCTGGCCGTAGCAGCCAATTCTCCGAGCCTCTATCTCACCTACGAGTATGCCAAGGAGACAATGCGTGGCCGTCACAGCGAGCTTTCTTCAGGCAATCAGCCCGGAGCATCGGCCACTGCAGGTCTCGACAAAGACTACATCACTCAATACAGCTATCAGCCCTCCGAGACCTTCTCTCTCGTCATCCCCAACGTCAAGGGCGGTGCTTCCGCAAAACCCGAGAAGGGACGCATGGTGGCCATGAGCCTCGTCGACCTTCCCGACGCGCAGCAGATGGTGAACGAAGGCAAGCTCGACGCGATGCAGCAGCAATATCTTGGCTACATGAGCCAGTATTTCGGCGATCCAGAGGGAACCAACGGCCCTGTCTATGTCGGAGCCTTGATTTTCGTCTTCTTCATCCTTGGTTGCTTCATCGTGCGTGGCCCGATGAAATGGGTGCTTCTCATTCTGACTGTCTTCTCAATAGTGCTTGCATGGGGCAGACACGCCATGGTATTCACTGATTTCATGCTCACAGTCGCTCCGATGTATTCCAAATTCCGAACTGTCGAGAGTATCCTTGTCATCGCTGAGTTCACCATGCCTCTTCTTGCAGTCATGGCCCTGCAGCAGCTCCTTTCCGAGAGCAATGCCTGGGAGCGCTACCGCAAGCAGGTGTGGTGGAGCTTCGGAATCACCCTTGCTATTTGCGCCATCGGTTTCTGCGTGCCGGAATTCTACGGCAGTGTCATTTCAGACAATGACCGTGAGATTGACAACTATATCACAAGCGCACTCATGCAGCAGGGCTATGATGCGTCGACCGCCCGTCAGTTCAGCCTCCAGAATCCTGCCATCTACTCGGCTGTCGAGAGTCTGCGTATCGGACTGATAAGCGCGGATGCACTGCGCAGTTTCATGATTGTTGTCATCGGAGCCTTGATTATCGTGGGATTCATGCGCGCTAAGCTTTCCGCAGGTGTGACCGCCGCTATAATCGGTGTGCTCGTGCTCGGCGACCTCTATTCAGTCAACAAGCGTTATGTCAACCATGACAGTTTCGTTGCAAAGCAGCTCATTGTCGGTGCGTCGATAGCCAAGACACCTGTCGACGAGGCCATCCTTCAGGACACAACGATGAATTATCGTGTGCTCGATATTCCCCGCTTCAACAGCGCTGATCCGTCGTATTACCATAAGATGATTGGTGGCTATCATGCCGCGAAGCTCACCCGCTATCAGGACCTGATTGACCGTCATCTTTCGCATTTCCAGCGCGGTGCGGAGACTGATGCCGACTGGAATGTGGCTAACATGCTCAATGCCCGCTACATTGTCAGCCTTGACGGTCAGGTGTTGCGCAATCCCGAGGCCTACGGGAATGCGTGGTTTGTCGAGCATGTAGACTATGTCAACAATCCCGATGCGGAGATGGAAGCACTGTCATCCATCGACCCACGTTCGGTGGCCGTAGCCGACAAGAAGTTTGAATCTGTACTCGGCCAGTCCGCTGCAGTCAATCCCGGTGATACGATTGTAGAGACCTTCTATGCTCCCAACCGACTGAGCTACCGCAGCCACAGCACCACCGGTGGAGTAGCCGTATTCTCCGAGGTGTTCTTCCCCTGGGGGTGGACAGCGACAATCGACGGAAAGCCGGCAGAAATCGGTCGCGTCGACTATGTCCTTCGTGCCATGCGCGTGCCAGCGGGAGACCATGAGATTGTCATGACCTTCGATCCCCCGTCGCTCCACGCGACAGACACTTTGGCAACCGTTGCCATTATACTTATATATATAGCTCTCGCCGTTGCTGCGGGGCTTGCTGTAAGGCGCTTTGCCGCCAAGAAGCCCGATGGGGAAGGTAAGTAGGCTCTATCGTTCCGTCCCCGGTTTCCGGCGGTTGAAACGGGCATGGCGTAGCCGTGGCTTCGGCATACATTCACCATTTGCTTTCCGCTTCGTCACGACTGTTCTCAGGCAGAAAGGT
Source organism: uncultured Muribaculaceae bacterium (assembly GCA_947381945.1). Lineage (GTDB taxonomy): Bacteria > Bacteroidota > Bacteroidia > Bacteroidales > Muribaculaceae > Duncaniella. Next base: position 11,847 of record CANCXM010000046.1, on the reverse strand, counting down.
GAATACTATGGCTATTCCGTGCTGCGGGAATCTTGTCCGGGAAAGCGTGAGTTCCGCAAGGCTTCGTTGCTGTTTCGCCTCGTCTGTGAGTTTATACCGGATGCGGTGATTCTTGACCCGGAGCTGGGTCAGTCCATGCAGTCGGCTGTGAGGATGGCTGATTCGCGTGTCCGTGTGATTGCTCCGTCGGCTGTCGACAAGGCTCTTCCTCTCCCGGGGCGGGTGATGCTCGTGTGTGGTGCGTCGTTCATCTCTCGGACAAACGATAGGTCTTCCCGCGAATCGGAAATTATATCGACTGTGATGGACAATGGTGGGACGGTGGCCGTCTTCGGGCTTGACCGCAGGCAATTTTCAGCTATCAAAGGGCGGATGAGAGGAGGAATGACCTTTACAGACAGGCATACATACATCTTTGTGAACCGTCACGATCTCCCGCGTCAGGATTTCGAAGTTAACTTTTAGACACACTCTTAAGTGAATGATAAATATCGGCCGATGCGTTCGATAGTTGATGTGGAAAAACTCTTGCAGTCCTACCGTCTCTATCTTCAGATGGAGAAGGGGATGTCTGCCAACACCCGCGAGGCATATTGCAGGGATGTGGACAAGCTCTTGTCATATCTTGCATCGTCGGGCGTGGCTTTGCGCGATGTTACTGTCGACACCTTGCGATATTTCATTGGCGAACTCCATGACCTCGGCATCGCCGAGCGCTCTCAGGCAAGAATAGTCTCCGGGATGCGCTCGTTTTTCCGCTTCCTCAGCCTTGAAGACTATCTGAACCCCGACCCGACCGAGATGCTCGAATCGCCGAAAATCGGTCTGCATCTGCCGGAAGTGCTGACTATCGAAGAAATAAACTCAATGATAGCCGCCATCGACCCCATGAAGGCCGAGGCTCAGCGCGACCGTGCGATAATGGAGACACTCTACGGTTGCGGTCTGCGTGTCAGCGAGCTTGTCAACCTTGAAGTGTCGAAAATCTTTGGCGAGGAGGGCTATATTGTGGTGCGGGGCAAGGGAAACAAGGAACGCATGGTGCCAATCTCTGAGGTGGCGCTTGATGAGATTGCCGACTACCTCTTTGACCGCGAGACCCTCGACATCAAGCCCGACTGCGCCAACATCCTCTTCCTCAACCGCAGGGGAGGGAAACTTACCCGCATGAGAATCTTCCAGATAGTGAAATCGCTTGCCGAGGCTGCCGGAATACGCAAGAATATCTCGCCCCACACACTCCGCCACTCCTTTGCCACCCATCTGCTTGAAGGAGGAGCGAACCTCCGCGCCATCCAGCAGATGCTCGGTCATGAAAGCATCGCGACGACCCAGATTTACATCCACCTCGACAGCTCCACTCTCCGTTCCGACATCCTCACCTACCACCCCCGCAATCACCGTCCGTGCTGATAGATAGCATCCGGACGTTATCAGTATAGGGATGAATAATCCGCAGCAATTGTTAAAAATGTTTTGATGAATCAAATCCATTCTGTATTGTAACATCTGCCTGACTTTTTACTTGACGTATTCTTTGCCATATAAGTAAATACCTATCTTTGCACCGCTTAAATCATAATACTCTTGCTAATGAAAAAAATTTGTACCACTGTCGTTACGATGTGGGCAGGAGTCGCCGGTATGCTGGCAGCTCCTTTTACGGTGTGCGATTTCGAGAGCTATGAGATCGGTCACTCCTTCCCGGTGTGGAATTTATATGGCGGAAAGTCTGAAACGACTGCTGTGGTCGAGGCCGATCCGGCGAATGCCGCAAACAAGGTGCTCCACATAACTCTCAAAAGCTGGAATGATTACATCGAGTTCACTCTTCCTGATGAACTCGCCGGCGCACACCTTACGGCTGACTATGATTTCCTTGGACTTATGGTCAGGCGTCATGCTGCCGATCCATGTGATGAATGGAAGCATTTCGACATAATTCTTGGTGATGAGAAACTCTATGAGGATGACGGTTGGCCATCGCAGGGCGGCAAGGATGTGTGGATGAAGAAAACCTATGAGCTTATCAGTCCATCGGTGGATAATATGTCCGCGCAGCTTCGTCTTGGCTACAATTCTGAGAATACCGATTATTATATCGACGACATCGTCCTTTCAAGCCGTTATGACGATTATGTGTTCCATGAAAGCGGAGAACTGAATTTCAGCGACCCGAAGAGTACATCGTCAAACTACACCCGTTACTCAACCCCTATAAGTCTCCCGGCCGGAAAGCATCTCAACGTATATACTTCCCGCTATACTTATTGGACATCTCCTGTCATGGGTGAAGGCGTTCTCAACATTTATGGTGGAGGTGAACGTTCATATCTCGGTAATGAAAAGGGAGCGGCACATCCGGATTGGTCCGCGTTCACAGGCGATGTGCACATTTATCCATATCCTGAAATCAACACGGATGTGAGTGCCGGATTTTATGGCGTGGTTCTCGGTCACGGTGGCAAGAAGTTCGATTCCGATAATATCCGGCAGTCGCTCGCCAAGCGGAATGTCACCTCTTTCATGGAAACTAATTCCGTGACCATCCACGAGGGTGCAACTATCGCTGCCGAAGGTAGCAGTAATGCGCGTGGTTATCGCATCGGCACTCTCAGGACCGAGAAAGGCAGCCGGTTGATGGGCTATTATAAGAGCAATGCCTACCGTGTGTATTACCTTGTCGGCTGTTCCGATGCTGATTCAGAGCTTGCAGGTGTGATTACTTCAAACGGAAAAGCAAAGACCGGCCTTATCAAAGAGGGTAAAGGCACTTACCGGATAAGCGGAAATGAAAACAACATCTCCGGAGCGCTTTCCGTACTCTCCGGTCGTGTGCTCATTGAGAATGATATTGACGAGGCACGTGTCAAATCGCTTCCCGGTGCTATCGGTACGGGATCGAACACGACTGCTGCCGTTGTGGTTTACCCCGACGCTGTCCTCGGCGGTAACGGTCACATATCCGGTCTGACTGATGTGCATGGCATTCTTGAACCGGGTTCTGACAAGACTGCTACGCTGACCTTTGTTGATTTCAAGGGTGGAAATAAGATTGATTTACGTCTGCGTCCCACGTCCCGTCTGCGCATGAAGATAAATTCGGCTTCTGACCATGATATGGTTGATATTTCCGGTGCGCTCACCTACAATAACAAAAATTTATCGCTTCAGACCTCTTCTCAGCTTCCGGTTCTCGAAATTGTTGTCCCCGAAAACCATGCGCTTAAGGAAGGTGACCGCCTGACCATTATCAAGGCTTCTGATAAATCTGCGCTCAACGGTGCCGATTGGAATTTCCGTGTTCAGTATCCTAAAGTGTGCAGTTGGAAAATAGAGGAAACCAAAGGGGCTGACGGTTATGCACTGGTTGCGGTTGTGACCTCGCTCGAATATTCCGGTCAGGGAGATGCGGAAGTTGTCACCGACCCGGAGGATTGGGGTGATGACAGTGACTATTATGTTGATTATCTCCCAGACCTCAGTGACAATGCATCCCTTCGTCACTACGCTGAACTTGCAGGAAAGCGCATCGGAGTGGCTGCATCCACATGGCGTTATGATCTCGGCGATACAAATAGCCTGCGGGTAAAAACTATCACAGGTCAGTTCAATATGGTCGTGGCCGAAAATGAGATGAAATTTGAGTCAATCGAGCCTGAAAGAAACGTGTTTGACTATTCGGGTGGCGACAGGATTGTAGGGCTTGCCGAGGCAAATTCCATGTATGTCCGTGGTCACACGCTCGTATGGCATAAGCAGTGTCCGGCGTGGTTGTCGTCAAATGGTGTTAAGAATGATCATTCCTACAGCCGCGAGACATTGCTTTCGATTATGGAAAATCATATCTCCAATGTGGTCGGCCACTACAAGGGACGTGTCGGCGAATGGGACGTGGTCAACGAAATGCTTTCGGATGATCAGAGTATAGTCCGCGACAATCCGGACGGATTCACCCTCCGGTCATCTGTATGGAATGATGTGATTGGTCTCGAATTTATTGAAAAGGCTCTTGAATGTGCTCACAAGGCCGATCCCGAAGCCAAGCTATTCATCAATGAATACGGTGCTGAGTTTTTAGGAGAGGCTAAGTCTGAGGCTCTTTACAATCTTGCGAAATATCTCGTGTCAAGGAATGTCCCGCTTCATGGAGTCGGTTTGCAGTGCCACCTCACCACCGGAGGTATAAATCCAGGAAAGCTTGCCGCCAACATCCGGCGTTATAAGGAACTCGGTCTCGAATGTATCATAACTGAGCTTGACATTGCTCAGGACGACCCCAAAGCTGCCGGTGCTGCCGAGATTCAGGCTGCGGACTATGGTGCGCTTGTCAATGCAGCCCTTTCAGAGCCGAACTGTCCGTCAGTGATGCTTTGGGGTATAGATGACAGTTGTTCATGGCGTGAGAACAATCCTCTGCTCTATGACCCGTCGCTCAACCCGAAGGAAGCTTACTATGCCGTCCATGCAGCCATCCGTATTCAGAGTGAGAAAGTGTCATCGGGCATTGATGATGTTTTTACGACAGATTCTGCCGACGTGATAAAAACTGAATACTTCAACATGCAGGGTATGCGGCTTGGCGCTGATCCGAAAGGTTTCGTCATCAAACGTGAATATCATTCTGATGGTGCAGTCACTCACTCCAAAGTGTTTGTCCGCTGATTATGGAATAAACCATATCCGTCCGATCCAAACATTTTAGAATACCTGTTTCCGGCCGGAAGCGTTGCTATGAGTGCTTCCGGCCGTATTTCTGCACAGTTGCAACTATGATGTAGCCCCAAAATAGGTCTGTAAGTCAAATTTTGTTAAATGCCATCTCCTCGGGTTGGGGGTTTGGATTATTGTGACTACCTTTGCAGCGGTCAACCATCAGGGTTGGCTGACTTTTTAAGACATTTGCTAATCATCGCATCCGTTAGGGTCTCGTAGCCGCAAGCCTCGGGATTCCTTATTTTTTAACTGTCCCCGGAGAAAATTCATCTCTCTTTCCTCTCGCGCCGCCATCCTTCGGGAAGGCCGGTTTAACTATGCTTAATTAACAATATAACCAAATAAAACCCAAACGTTTATACTACCATGGCTATAACTTACATGACCAAGGAAGGTTACAAGAAAAAAATGGAAGAAATCGCGTTTCTCGAATCAGTGGAACGCCCCCGCATATCTGCAGCTATCGCTGAAGCCCGTGACAAGGGCGACCTCTCGGAGAATTCCGAATATGATGCCGCCAAGGAGGCTCAGGGTATGCTTGAAATGAAGATCGCGCAGCTCAAGGACCTCGTGGCCAACTCGCGTATCATCGACGAGAGCAAGCTCAACAATGAGGAAGTGCAGATTCTCAACCGCGTTAAGATTAAGAACGTGGCCAACGGCATGGTGATGGAATACACCATCGTCGCTGACTCGGAGGCTGACCTCAAGGAGAAGAAGATTGGTTCGAGCACTCCTATCGCTCAGGGCCTTCTCGGTCACAAGCTCGGTGAGCAGGTAGAAATCAAGGTGCCCGCCGGTCTCATGAAGTTCGAGATTGTTGAAATCAATTTCTAATCAGACACCCCGAAAGACGAGCGTTATGGCAACAATTTTCAGCAAGATCGCAGCCGGCGAGATTCCTTCATACCGCATCGCAGCCGATGAGCGTCACTATGCCTTCCTCGACATCAATCCCGTGGCCCCCGGCCATGTGCTTGTGATTCCCCGCAAGGAGGATGACTATATCTTCAACCTTTCCGACGACGACTACTCCGCGCTGACACTCTTCGCCAAGCGTGTGGCCAAGGCCATTGAGGCTGCCGTGCCTTGCAAACGAGTGGGTGTCGCGGTCATCGGTCTTGAAGTGCCCCACACCCACATCCATCTCATTCCCATCAACTCGGAAGCCGATATGGATTTCCACAACAAGACCCAGCTTCCCCCCGAAGAGATGGAGGCGATTGCCAAGAGCATTTCGGCCAAGTATTCCGAACTTTATCCTGAAGATTAAAGACGGCTGCGCAATGGGCAGAAGCAAGGTAAAATGCTGGATTGAAGCGATGAGGCTCCGCACTCTCCCCGTCTCGCTTGCGGGAGTGATTTATGCGGTCGGACTGGGAATCACAACCTGGCGTTTCCGCCTCGTCCCTGCAATCCTGTGTCTGCTCTTCGCACTTCTGGCGCAGATAGCATCCAATTTCGCCAACGAATATTACGACTTCAAGCGCGGTTTTGACCGCGTCGGTCGTGACGGACCACGGCGTGGTGTGACCGAAGGTGACATCACGCCGTCGGCTATGAAAGTGGCCACCTTTGCCACCCTGGCCGTAGCCTGTGCAGTCGGATGCGTGCTTGTCGCTCTCTTCGGAGAGTGGTGGATGTATGCCGTCGGGGTCCTTACGGCTCTCGGCGTCATGGCCTACAGCACAGGGCCTTATCCGCTTTCCCATCATGGGCTCGGAGAGGTTGCCGTTGTGTTTTTCTTCGGCGTGATTCCCGTCTGTCTCACATATATGCTGATGGGTGGCCCGTGGGGCTGGTGGCTGCTTGCCGCTTCCGTCGGAATGGGACTTATGGGCGCCAATGTGCTCATCGTGAACAATTACCGTGACATGGACGATGACCGTGTCGTCGGGAAGCGGACGCTTGCCGTAAGGCTTGGCCGAAGGTCGATGGGTGCGATTTACTATGCCAACGGCATTCTTGCCGTCATCCTCACGCTTCCGGCATGGCTTGCTTCAAGCGCGTTGTGGTGGCTTGTTCCGGCCATCTATCTTGTCGGTCATACGGCCCTTTGGCTGCGTCTGACCCGTCTCAGCGGTCCGGCCTTGAATCCGATGCTTGGGATGACCGCGGTGTTGATGCTCGTCTATGCCGTAGGATTCCTGCTGACAGTCTGCCTATCATGATTGTCCGGCCGGCTTCGGATGGAATTCTTCAATACATAAAGTAAACTCCTCAAACCCAATCACTGCCGCAGGGCAGACTCATCATACAATGAACAATTTCTACGCATGGTGTAAACGCTATCTCTCCTTCACGCTGCTTGCCTCACTGACGGTGGCGGCCCTTGTCCTTTTTGTCAACGAAAACTCGCTGATGCGCACCGTTGAGCAGGAGAGCCGTATCACGGAGCTTGAGGCGGCCATAAGTGAGGCCACCGATACTCTCGAATATTACCGCAAGCTCAACCATTCGCTCGACACCGACAAGGAGACTATGGAGAGGATAGTCCGTGAACAGTACCACATGCAACATCCCGATGAAGATGTCTACATCTATGAGTAAAAAGACAAAATCCAATAATCCCTCTGTCCCGGCCGCTTCGCAGGGACGTGAGACCCTGTCGACAGTCCTTGTGACCGTCGGACTTCTTGCCATAATGGTCGCGGCTGTCCTTCCGCTTCTCCGTGTCGCTCAGGACTGGGCGCGTTATCTCTATGCCGCGGGAGCAGTCATCCTTCTTGTCGGACGTTTTGTCGCTCCGGCTGTGAAGAATGCACCCGTTCGCCTGCGCCGTCTTCTTCATATCGAGATATGGACAGCCATCATCTTCATGGTAGGCGCTGTCTTTCTCTTCCTTCCCTCTGCCGGAGCAAAGGACTGGATTGCCTTCACCCTTGCCGGAGGTTTCCTGACGCTCTACACCTCAATCATGATTCCGCGTCAGAAACTGGACTGAAAACGGAGGTGCTGTTAGCCGGAAAATCAAAAAACATCTTAATTTGCAGGGAAATTGCAGCATTTTAAGTAATTTTGCTCCCAAATCATCACAAATGGCCAATTACTTGACTATAGACCAGGGTAATTCCCAGGCGAAAATCACGCTTTGGAATGACATGCAACTCGTTGACACAGTCATCGAAGAGCGTCTCACACCCTCCTTTGTCGAGGATTTTGTGAACCGACGTCCCCTTTCGGGTGCCATATATTGCTCTGTGGTCCAGAATAATGGACCGGTCATCAACAAGCTCAGCCATCTCGCGAGGTGTGTCTACCGCCTGAGTGCCTCGACCCCTCTGCCGATAAAAATAGGCTACGGAACACCGCAGACCCTCGGATGTGACCGCATAGCGGCTGCCGTCGGTGCATGGAGCGAATTTCCGGGACGCAATATCCTCGTGGTCGATGCCGGAACTGCGGCTACCTACGATTTTGTCGATTCCGAAGGTGTCTACCGCGGAGGCAACATTGCCCCGGGTATCAGTATGCAGCTGAAAGCCCTCAACCACTTCACCGCGCGCCTGCCATTGCTCCCGTTTCCAGAACACATGTCAACCCTCCACGACTCGCTCCTTGGCCATGACACCACTGAGGCCATGACCCTCGGAGCCATCTACAGCGTGGTGGCTTCAATCGGATATTATCGCAGCCGTCTCCCCGAGGACACCGTCGTGGTGCTCGGCGGTGGATGCGGCCGTCATCTTGCACCCCTCTGCGATTTTGATACCCATGTCGATGAGCATCTTGCCAGCAGAGGCTTAAACAGAATTTTGCTATACAATGAAAATTAAGACTTATCTCATCCTCGCCATTCTCGCGGTCATCACGGCTTCAGGCCTTTCCGCCCAGAACACAACCAGTCCTTACTCGAAGTTCGGCTACGGCCTTCTCCGCGACAACGCCACATCGGCACAGCGTCAGATGGGTGGTGTCGGCTACGCAATGCGTTCCGGCCGCCAAGTCAATGTCATGAACCCTGCAGCCTACGCTGCCATGGACTCGCTGACATTCATTTTCGATATGGGTACTGACGTCTCGCTCTTCTGGCGCAAGGACAACACCGGCAAGGACCATGACTGGGGTGGCGGTCTCGACTATGTGACCATGCAGTTCCCGGTCAGCAAGATAATCGGTGTCAGCGCCGGTATCCTTCCTTATTCATCGGTCGGCTATTCATTCGGCTCTGAAATCAGCAACGGTGCGTCGTCACATCAGGGCACCGGCGGTCTCAACCAGCTCTATCTCGGAGCAGGTATCATGCCGATCAAGAACCTTTCAGTAGGTTTTAATATCAGCTACCTTTTCGGTAACATCTACAATGATGTCTATGTGGCACAGACCGGCAGCTCCACACAGTCGCTCTTCGAGCAGGTGATGGAAGTGAAGGACTATCATCTGCAGTTCGGTTTGCAATACCGCCTGCGTCTGTCGCGCAAGAATGCAGTGACATTCGGTCTGACATACACTCCCTCGAAAACGCTTCTCGGCAAGACCTACGTCCTCAAATATCATGATACATCCAACGCTGCCCCCGACACCATCGCTCCGGGCATCGTGAAACTCCGTGACAATTTCTCGCTCCCCGACACATGGGGTGCCGGTATCGCCTACGAGTGGAATGACCGTCTGCTTGCTGAAGTCGACTTCACCTATCAGAACTGGTCGAAGGTGAAATATAGCCAGATTGAGAACTTCTCCGCCACAAAATTCGCCAACCGCTGGCGTGTAGGTGCGGGTCTGAGCTATCAGCCTGACTACCGTGGCGGCTATTTCAAGCGTATGAGTTATCGTCTCGGCGGTTTCTACAATCGTGACTATGTGATGGTCGAGGGCAACCATGTGAAGGACTACGGTGTTTCGTGTGGTTTCGGTTTCCCGACCTATCAGAAGACCGTCGTCAACCTCGGTTTTGAATATTCGCAGCGTCAGGCCACCCCCAATCCATTGCTGAAGGAGAAATATTTCCATATCACCCTCGGCATCAACTTCAATGAGGTCTGGTTCTATCAGAGAAAACTGCGTTAATCCTTTTCCGGCGATTCAGATGATGAATAGTGAAGCTTCGGTCAACCGGATGCGTCTGTTGCCTTTTGTCACCGCCATTGCGATTGCAGCGGTGACGGTCGCCGTGACCGGTTGCAAGGAGAGTGATCCGGTGGGTATGGGCAACGTCGATGTGGCCCACACACCGACCATGCTGACGCGCAATGTCGAGACTTTGATTTCGGATTCCGGTGTGACGCGTTTCCGAATCGTCACACCTATCTGGTATGTCTATGACGAGGTCGAGGAGCCTTACTGGCGTTTCCCGGAGGGTCTGAATCTTGAGAAATTCGATAATTTCTTCCGCCGTGAGGCAACTGTAGAGGCCGATTCGGCAACCTATCTGAAAAACAGACAGATATGGCAGTTGGACGGGAACGTAAACATCACCAATGTGATGAACGAGAAATTCCTGACCAATCAGCTCTTCTGGGATCAGCGTCTCCACAAGCTCTACTCCGACTCATTCATCCACATCGAGCGTCCCGACAAGGTGCTTGAAGGCTACGGATTTGATTCGAACGAACAACTGACGCGCTACACAATCCGCAACGTTTCCGGTATCTTCCCTGCAAATGCGTTCCGTGGCGACGGCAAGACCGCTTCTGATGATGGACCGGATGTGGAAGAGGAGGAAGAGGAAGTCATCGATGATGACAACGCGCAAGCTAACGACAGCATCAAAACTGCAAATACGAAATGACACTTACTGCCTGGCTCATCCTATCAATAGTATCGCTTTGTTTCTCGGCTCTCTTTTCGGGTGTCGAGATTGCATATATATCGGCTGACCGTGTCCGTGTCGGTCTTGACACTAACCGAGGCGGTTTCATCAACCGCATCATCGGCCGCTATTACTCCAATGCGGATTTCTTTATCTCCACTATCCTTGTCGGCAACAACATTGTCCTTGTCATCTACGGTATGGGAGCCGCCGCGCTTCTTGAACCGTGGATTGAGGCACATGTGTCGGCGAATCAGGCTGTGATACTCATACTTCAGACACTGATTTCTACGTTGGTGATTCTGTTCACGGGCGAGTTCCTTCCAAAGTCGGTGTTCCGCATCAATCCCAACACTTCGCTGAAAATTGCCGCGCTTCCGGTCTATTTCTTCTACATTGTCCTTTACCCGATAGCATGGTTCACCTCATGGCTCTCAAAGATGTTGATGAAGCTTGCCGGCGTAAAGGCGGAGGACACGCGTCTGGGAGTCCTGTCCATAACAGATCTCAACGATTATCTTGAAACCAAGATTGACGACCTGGAGAATCCCCAGGAAGTGGAGGTTGAGAACGAGGTGAAGATTTTCCACAACGCCCTCGACTTCTCGACCACCCAGCTCCGCGACTGTATGGCTCCGCGCAACGAGCTTGTTGCCGTTGACATCGACGCAACTACCCGCGAAGAACTGTCAGAGCTTTTCACCTCCTCGGGCCGCAGCAAGATTCTCGTCTACAAGGAGGATATTGACAATGTCGTGGGCTATGTCCACGTTTCGGAACTTTTCGACCCGCAGAGGGATTGGAAAGACAATATCAAGGAGGTGCTTTATGCTCCCGAAACCCTCCTTGCCAACACCATGATGCGCCGCCTGTTGAGCGAGAAGCGCTCGATGGCCGTCGTGGTCGATGAGTTTGGCGGTACAGCCGGACTTGTCACTCTTGAAGACCTTGTCGAGGAAATTTTCGGTGACATTCAGGATGAGCATGACAAGAATGGACTTATCGCCAATGAGGTGTCGCCGGGTGTATTCGAGTTCTCGGGTCGAATTGAGGTGCGCACGCTCCGCGACGATTTCCGCCTCGATATTCCGGAGGATGACGAGTATCAGACCCTCGCGGGCTATATCATCCATGAGACCGGTTCGCTCCCGCAGCAGGATGAGCGGATTGAAATCGATGGACTTATCTTCACAATCAAGGCCCGCAGTGCCACCCGCCTCGACCTTATCCGCGTCGAAACCTCAACACAGGAGGGATAATACCATCGCCTGCACCTTTCGGCACAAAATGCCATATAAAGAAGAGTACAGAAGGCCAGGGCTGAGAAGGGTACAGTTCCTATGTTTGCAATGAAAACGCAAACGTAGGAACTTTTTTTA
>CANCXM010000045.1 GCA_947381945.1 uncultured Muribaculaceae bacterium | reverse complement strand
GTCGAGCTTTCCTCTATCATGAAGGCAAATGGACGGTCGACATGGAAGTTGAGTTGAGGCCCGGGTCCTACGGCTGTAAACTCTCCTTGGATTATAGTTACGGCAGATGCCTCCGTTCCCTTTTCGTCAACATCTATACTTGTCAGTTGTTTGACTTTTGAAACGAATGTCTGAATGTCGGAGAGTTTGCTGAAATTCGCCTTAAAAGGATTGAACGCATCTTCCACACCGAGGCTTTTCAGAAAGTCGACGACTGCGAGATTGCTTTCAATCTTGAATTTCGGAAGTTCGACTGAACATTCTAATTTATATAATCTGCTTTTGCAGTCGTTCCATGATTGGAGGTCGAAATCCTCGATGACGCTTTCGATAGTGTGGTTTGCTTCAGGAAGAATAATGGTCATGGTATATGTCCCGTTGCCGTAGGCAAGTGATGCCACTGAGTAATCGGGATAGTTGCCGTAGCTTATCAGGTGGTTGCTGTCACACATTGTCGGAACCATTGATTTTGTTCCGTCGGAGTTCCGGAATTCTTTGTCGGTTGTATCGCTCTTTTTGAATGAATCCTCCCATTCGCCTTTAAAATAAAGGGTGTTGATGAGAAGGAATACGGTTTCTTCAGAGCATGGCTCTTTAAGAGTTTCCTTAATCATCCCGTTTGTCTGGTCACTGCACCAACGGTTGATTCTCTCTACCGCTTCAAAGCTTGTGAGGTCAAGACTTGTAGTTCCCGCATTGTAAATATCGGTCATAGCCAGTGAAAACGATGGAAGTACATTGAACTCCTCTCTGAGCCAGATTGAATTGGCTGATTGGAACGTTGTTTTTCGGTCGGCTTTCGGAAGTTCGGACATCAGCAGTTTATTGAGTGAATTAAGTTCTGATACTGATGTGACTCCGAGAGCATCCGTCAGTTGGGCGAGGGTGTTGCCGTCGGCTCCGTTCGTGAGCATTCCCAATGCGAATTGAGCGCTAAGCGGAGAAACCATGAAGTTGTCATTCCCTGATTTCGCGTGGAAATATCGCAGCATGTCGAATGCCATTGAAATCTGCGAGGTCACTATTTCGCTTTGGGCCGGAGGAAGATTGATTTCATGTCGTGAATTGTCGGAAACGTCATTGTCGTTGCTGCATGAGGCAAGTGCGAGTGTCATCCCGATTGCAAATGTGATGTCGTGAATTGTCGGAAACGTCATTGTCGTTGCTGCATGAGGCAAGTGCGAGTGTCATCCCGATTGCAAATGTGGTCAGTTTTTTCATTTTTAGTTGAAATGTGAGGGGTTGTGTAAGTGTTGTTATGCTTTTTTACGGAGTGGAGAATCAAAGTTTTTCAAAGTCCAGTTTTATGGCTTGAATGGCAAGATTTTCCGCACTGTAAAGATAGAGCGTGTAGGTGTAGTTATCTCCGGATTCTCCTTCCGCAGCCATACGCTCCTTTTCTGTTGAAGTTATGATTTCGGTAAGCGCGGGGGATTGGAAATATTGTTGGTATTCAAGTGGGCGCAGTTTTTCGGAAAACGGAGAGCTGACATATATCCTGTCAATGATGTAATTCCAACGTCCGAAAAGCGGACTGTCGGAGCCAAGAGTATAGACGAGATTGATATATCCATCAAACGCCTGCTGTGTCAGAACATTTTGCTCCTCCGGAGTTATCAATCCTGAATTATCAATCGTAAACCTATCACGGTCGGCCATATATATTTCCGCAGGTGTCCCGGATGCGAAGATGATGTCAGCTTCGGTTTCGACTGCCTTGTCGGATGGGTTGAAGGATGGATCCTTGCGCTTTTCCAGTATCTTCCGGAGACGATACCTCTTATCGGTGTCATCCATCGGAGGATTGGCGAGGATGGTCTTGTCCACGCTCAGTTCATAACTGTAGCCGCGTTCCCAATCAAATTCGCTGATAGCATTCAGTCCGAGGGTGCTCTCTGCTCCTTTGGAATCAATCACCACGAGTTGTTCGATGGGGAAGTATCTGTTTTCGCCAAGATATGGGAATGTGATTCTCGTTTCCGAAAGAACGGTGATGGTTTCGCGCACGGTGATGTCTTTCGGTCCCTCGTCTTCATTCATACAGGCCGTGAATGTGAAACCTGACATGAGCATAGCCGCGATAGGGTAGAGTGATGCTTTCATGATTTGAACAATGTGTTGATGTTTTGTCTTAATGATTGGAAATAATCCGAAAGACTGCATCACTGCATGAAAAAAAATTGACCGGTTGTTTAAAGATTGAAACGCAGTCCGATTGGGATGGTGAATTCAAAGGGATGTTCGCTGCGGATTGTCGGGAGTGAAGAGCCGTTGGCAGGATAATATCGCAATGAAGGTTCGGCATAGATGCTGACGGAGCGCGTCAGGCGGTAGTCCAGACCAAGCCCGACGGAAAGAGAGAATTGAGTGCGCGGATTCATTGCCGGAGCCGAGAAGAATGAGGCTTTGTAGAGCGTGCGGGTTGTCGAACTGAGGGGTATGTCGACAGCCATTCCTCCGCTTCCATAAATGGAAATCTGTTCGTAAGTGGCGATTTTGAAGTTGAGTTTGACCGGAATGCCGAGATAATATGATTTTACCAAGGCATCCATGCAGCTATGATTGTCAAAACTGAACGAGACATTGCTCCGCATGTATGTGAGATTGAGACCGGTCTCAATACTTGTCCGTGGCGACAGACTCCGGCTCAGGCTTATTCCGAAAGTCACCGGGAGGCTGTGGTGTGCCTCACGTTTGATATTTCCGGGGTCGGAATAATCCGGTTCGGGCGGTATCGTAGGTTTGTCTGTACCTGATATACTACCATCGATGGTGCCATCATACCATGGGCCGTTTACAGTGTAATCATTGCCTCCTGAGGCATTCGCAAATCTGTCAGTGTTAAGGCTGTATGTCACCCCCACACTCCAGTTTTGGCTACCGTTATGGCGTCTGCCGGATGCAGCGATGTAGGTCCGATATTCATTTCCGGTGACAGGTTCAACGGTGAGTTTATGTGTGCGTGCTGTGTCAGCTTCCGTCGTCTGCACTGTAGGCTCTTCCTCATGTTTAATATCAGTTCTTTCCTCGTTCGCTTCAATCCTTTCCTCCACGGGGTCTTCTGTTTTCGAGCTTTGGGGGACATCAGGCGAAGTCTTGAGTTTTGTTGCTGTCGTTTTCTTGGAGGAAATGGTTCCTGCGATAAGATTTTCAGGAGAGACAGACTGATTATCTCCCGATTTCACCGATGGTTCTTCAACAAGATTTCCGACCGTTTGGCTGATATTCATGCTCATATCATTCATGTCGGTCTTGAACATGACGCTTGCTATGGGCGAGAGTAATAACAGTAGAACCATCAGAGCAAGGGAGGCCTGACGTTCGGATATGAGTTTACGCATCATTGCCTTTGCACGGGCAAGTTGCGATGATGACGAGTGGGGCGCGATGCCGAGCAGCTTTCCTATCTCCTTGTGCGACTTGTTTTCGAGGACTGCAAGTTTGAAGATTTTCCTGTAACCTTCCGGAAGTTTGTTGATGATGACCTCCAACTCGTTGTATGATAGGATGTCGTTCATATCGGGGCTGTCAGCCGGTTCATCCATATCTTCAAGCACGGTGGCTACCTCTATGCGGCTGAGATACTGGATGGCAAGGTTTTTCATGATTGTCCCCATCCAGTATTCGAGCTTTTCGGGCGTGCGTAGTTCAGAGATGTGTGAGAAGATGACGAGGAATCCGTCGTGGAGAATGTCTTCGGCGGCTGACGGTTCGTTGACATAGCGTTCAATCAGCTTCAGCATCCTTCCGGAATAGGCATGATAAAGCCGGGCCATAGCATCTCTATCGCCCGCAGCGCACTGTCCGATTAGCTTCACCGTATCCATTTCTCAAAAGAATGATGAGAAAACTGGTGAAAGACTGCACGGGACGGAACAAAAATTTTTCTGCCCTTGCAGTCTACCCTTCGGCAAAGTTAATGAAAAGCGGTGAAAATTAGATGCTTATATGTGCGATTTTCAATCGTGAGAAATTTTACACAAGCATGACTGTCACCATGCCCCACACGACAAGGAGTATGTTGCTGACAGCGTAGGTGATTGTATAGCCTATCGCCGGGACGGTGCTTCCGATTGCATCCTGCACGGCGCCGAGCGAAGCGGTACATGTGCGCGTGCCGGCGCAGCATCCGAGTGTGATTGCAGGATTGAATTTGAACACCTTGTTTCCGAGCCATAGGCCGAAGAGCAGGGGAATGGTGGTCCCGACAGCTCCTGCCACGAAGAGCAGCCAGCCAACCGACTGGAGTCCCGATACAAACGAGGGAGCAGCCTCTATGCCCACCACAGCGATGAAGACGTTGAGGCCGAGGTTGTTCATTATCCATAGGGCCGGGGATGGAATCTGGCCGAAAGTTGGACGTTTCGAGCGCAACCATCCGAAAACGATACCTGCAAGGAGTGAGCCACCGCTCGTTCCGAAGCTGACAGGAACGCCTCCGATCCAGACGGTAAGAGTGCCTATGAATCCTCCGATGAAGATTGCAAGCCCGACAAACATCAGGTCGCTCGCAGTGGTAGGAGGATCGGCATGTCCGATCATGCGACCGGCTTCAGTGAGCGTTTCGGAATTGCCTATCAGTGTCAGCATGTCGTTGCGTTCGAGAAGTCGCGAAGATTTGACGGAGATTTCCTTGCCTTTACGTTTGATGCGTCTGATGGAGATTCCGCGCATCAACGGTGAAGTCATCAATGCCGCTACTGTCAGACCGATTACTTCGCGAGAGGTAACGAGAACCGGCAGACGGCCCACGGGGTAGGTGAGAAGTTCGCGGTTCTCAACCTCGATTCCTGCATGTTGGCCGACCTTCACCATGTATTTTCGCGGACCGCAGATGACGGCTATGTCCTCAGGACCAAGGATGTCAGTTGGGGTGGGAACATAAATCTTGTCGCCCTGCTGCACACGGCTGATGTAGACATGCAGCCCAATGGAACTCAGATATGTCTCCGCTTCGGCCACGGTGCGTCCTCCTTTGAACAGGTCGCCGGTCAGCCGGTAGGCTCTGAATGAAATTCCACGGTGGGCATTTAGTTTCGACGGGTCGGATTTCCATGAGTCGTTTTCGAGGCTTTTTTCAAGTTCCACTGCCTGTTGGCGCACTTTTTCGATGCCTCCGAGTAGTTTTGGCCCGAAATTGCCTAAAAGTATGACTGTACCGAGAGTACCGAAGATATATGTCACGGCATAACATACAGGAATAATGGCTATTTCCTTGTCTTTAATACTTTGGTCTATCGGCAGCTTCATGATTGATTCCGAACCGACACCTATCAGCGACGAGCATGTCTGCGAACCGGAGAAGAGGCCAACGGTCTCTCCTTTGGAATAGCCGAAGATATATGCTATCGCGATTGTCACTGCAAAACAACTCATGCTCATGAAGACGGCGAAAAACACCTGTTTCAAGCCTATGCCTCGGAGCGATTTGAAAAATTCAGGCCCTACGCTGTAGCCGATTGAGAAGAGAAACATCATGAAGAATACTGTCTTCAGCGGGCCTGACATCGGTATTTCGAATTGTCCCACGATTACACCGACGAGCAGCACGGCAGTCACGCTTCCGAGAGAGAAGGAACCGATGCGTACACGTCCCAACAGAAAACCCAGACCGACTGTGAGAAATACGGCCAAGGTAGGATAGTTTCTCAATATGTCACCAAGATACTGTATCATAATAGTCAAATCGTGTGTTTAAAATAAAAACACGTCCGGACGGCATTTGTTTCAAGTTCCCGCGCGTCAAATTTCATCCCTGGTGGAATTTGAGCCTGCCATATAGCTCATTTGAATTTTGATTATGTGATATTGAAGGAAAATTCGTAAATTTGCATCTTGGTTTGTATTACTCTCCCATACATATTATAAGATATAATGAAACAACCGGAAAATAATCATCAGAATACCGCCGGCAGGACTGCCAAGAAGTCTGTGGCGGCAAAGGCCAAGAAGCCCCGCCGTCATCGCGGGCTAATTGCCACTATGTGGATTATATTTTTCTCCGTCATCGTCGGTATATTCCTCTTCCTGTTCTTTATTTACAATGGTGTCATCGGCTATATGCCGCCCGTTGAGGAATTGAAAAATCCTACTGACCGCTTTGCATCGGTGCTCTACTCATCGGACGGCAAGGAGATCGGACGTTATTTTGTCGGTACCGGCAACCGTGTCTATGCTGATTTCGATGAAGTGTCGCCCTACGTCATCGACGCTCTCATCTCGACTGAGGATGTGCGTTTCGAGGACCACTCGGGTATTGACATGCGCGGTCTCGGCCGTGTGCTGTTCAAGACTGTTTTGATGGGCAACAAGAATGCCGGTGGCGGTTCGACCCTCACCCAGCAGCTTGCCAAGCAGCTCTATTCGCCCAACAGTTCGGGTCTGCTCTCCCGTGCGATGCAGAAGCCGATTGAGTGGATGATTGCGGTGAAGCTCGAACGCTACTATTCGAAGGAGGAAATCATCAAGATGTATCTCAATCAGTTTGACTTCCTCTACAATGCCGTCGGCATCAAATCCGCTGCGCATGTCTATTTCAACAAGGCTCCCAAGGACCTTAAGATAGAGGAAGCCGCCACTCTCGTCGGCATGGTGAAGAATCCGGCCTATTATAACCCTGTGCGTCAGAACGAGCGCACCCGTCAGCGCCGCAATGTGGTGCTTGCTCAGATGGAGAAGGCCGGAAAAATCACAAAGGCCGAGCTTGACTCGCTCTCGGCTCTTCCGCTCACACTGACGTTCAACCGCGTGGATGCAAAGGATGGCATTGCCCCCTATTTCCGCGAGGAACTCCGCCGTATGCTCCGTGCCCACAAGCCTGAGCGCGGGAACTACCGCGGATGGGAAACCCAGAAGTTCATCGACGATTCAATCGCATGGGAAACCAATCCGCTCTTCGGATGGATTGAGAAAAATCCCAAACCCGACGGATCGAAGTATGACATCTATACCGATGGTCTGAAAATCTACACTACCATTGACTCCCGTATGCAGGAGTATGCTGAGGAGGCTGTGGCCGAGCATCTCGGCGACTATCTCCAGCCTGCCTTCTTCCGCGAGAAACGAGGGACAAAGGGTGCGCCTTACACCTCCGACCGTGCGGAACTTTCGGAAATCCGTAGGAACCACCTTGTGCGCAACGCGATGAAGAACACCGACCGTTATCGTGTGATGACCAAGGCCGGTGCTTCGCGTGAGGAAATTGACCGTGCGTTCAACACTCCGCGCGAGATGAAGGTGTTCACCTACAACGGCTCGGTCGATACAATCATGACACCTCTCGACTCGGTGCTTTACAACAAACACTTCCTCCGCACCGGTTTCATGGCGATGGATCCGCTCAACGGTCATATCAAGGCGTACGTCGGAGGCCCGAACTTCTCGTATTTCCAATATGACATGGTGTCGACAGGGCGCCGTCAGATTGGTTCGACCGTCAAGCCTTTCCTTTATACTTACGCGATGGAGGAGGGCTATACTCCCTGCGACGTTTTCTCCAATACCCAGCCTGTACTGACCGACGAGGCCGGAAACGTGTGGGCGCCGCGTAACGCCGGATCGGCCCGCGTGGGCGAGATGGTTGACCTCCGATGGGCGCTTACAAACTCCAACAACTGGATTTCGGCACGTCTCATCTCGCAGCTTTCGCCTCCATCGCTTGTCAGGACAATGCACAACTTCGGTATCACTGCCGACCTGCCTCCGGTGATGTCGCTCTGCCTCGGCCCGGCGGATGTCTCCGTCAAGGAGATGGTGACTGCCTACTCGGCCTTTGCCAACAACGGTATGCGCGTTGATCCGATGTTTGTGACTGCTATCGCCGATAACAACGGCAACATCATATCGGAATTCTCTCCGCGTCACACGGAGGTCATCAGTGAAAAGGCATACTACCGTATCCTGTCCATGCTGCTTAATGTGGTCAACGAGGGTACTGCCCACCGTGTCCGTTCGCGCTTCGGACTGACCGCCGAGATGGGTGGCAAGACCGGTACGACCAACTATAATGCTGACGGCTGGTTCATGGGCTTTACCCCGAACCTTGTGGCCGGAACCTGGGTTGGTGGTGACGAACGCTTCATTCACTTCAACACCATGGCCTACGGTCAGGGTGCGTCGATGGCGCTTCCTATCTATGGCCGTTTCATGAAGAAGGTTTATGGTGACAAGTCGCTCAACTATTCGCAGAGTGCCAAGTTTGATTTCCCCGCTGATGTGAATCTCTGTGAGAAAGAGTTCTATGGCATGTACGAGGAAGAAGTCAATCCCGACACCAATGCCGAGGATACCACAATGGAGGGTGTGTTTGACTGACGTTCTCCGATAGTGCTTACAAAGCTGTAATCACAAGGGCGAAAGAAACTATCGAATTCGGTTTCTTTCGCCCTTGTGGTTTTTGTTTATCTTCAGGATTGCCGATACATTTGAATGTGTCGGTAATCAGAAGCAAACATTAAGCGGGCATGGTCCGGTTTGACCATGCCCGCTGATGTATTGAATCTTGAAAAAAGATTTATTATGCGAATTTCGACCAGTCAACGTTGCGCATGTCGCCCGACGAGAGGAACTCTGTGTGGAAGGCGAGGGCTGCGTGGAGGGTGTGGGGAGTCTGACCGCCACGGGTGCTGAGCTTGAGGTAGTCGCGGAGGAGTTCGCGGTAGATGGGGTGGGCACAGTTGTTGATGATTTCGTGTGCGCGCTCTACCGGATCGAGGCCGCGGAGGTCGGCGATACCCTGATCAGTCACGATGATGTCGACAGAGTGTTCGGTGTGGTCGACGTGCGATACCATGGGGACGATATTGGAAATCTTTCCTTCCTTGGTGATTGAGGGGCAGGAGAAGATCGAGATGTAGGCGTTGCGTGTGAAGTCGCCTGAACCTCCGATACCGTTCATCATACGTGTGCCGGTGACATGGGTCGAGTTGATGTTGCCGAAGATGTCTGCTTCAAGGGCGGTGTTCATGGAGATTACACCAAGTCGACGGATGACCTCAGGGTTGTTTGAGATTTCCGAAGGACGGAGAACAACATGCTTCTTGAAGAATTCGATGTTGCTGATGACTTCATCCTCAACTTCGTTGGAAACGGTGAGCGAACAGGTTGAACCGAATTTGCAACGGCCCTGCTTCATGAGGTCGATAACAGCGTCCTGGATTACCTCGGTGTACATTTCGAATGGAGGAATCTCCTTGGCATCGGCAAGACCGTAGAGGACGGCGTTTGCCACGTTGCCCACACCTGACTGGAGGGGAAGGAAGGTCTTGGGAATGCCACCGCGGTGAAGTTCTTCGATGAGGAAACGGCAGACGTTGGCACCGATTTGCTTGGTAGTGTCGTCGAGCGGAGTGAAAGCCTTGACGCCCTCATAGTGGTCGCTCATGACAACGCCGACAATCTTCTCCGGGTCAATCTTGAGGACGGGAGAACCGATGCGGTCGCTTGCTTTGAAAATAGGAATTTCAGTGCGGTTGGGGGGGTCGAGGGGAAGATAGATGTCATGGAGACCGTAGAGGGCATGGCGAAGCTTCTCGTTGAGCTCGATGACGATTTTCTTGGCCATGCGGGCAATGGTGGGAACGTTGCCCACGCCTGTGCCGACAACTACAGTGCCGTCATCCTGAATGTCGGAAACCTCGATGATGGCAAGGTCAAGTTCGCCAAAGAAACCGTAGCGGAGTTTCTGGGCAGCTTCCGAAAGATGAAGGTCAAAGTAGTGTGCATCGTGAGAGTTGATGCGTTTGCGCAGATCGGGGTGATTCTGGTAGGGTGTGCGCTTGCCGATGGCATTGGCGCGTGCGAGGACACCGTCGCAGTTATCGCTGGTCGATGCACCGGTGATGATGTTGATTTTGAAAGGTTCACCCTGGGCATGGAGCTTTTCGGCCTTCGCGGCTATTGCCTGAGTTACTACTTTGGGCGAACCGGGAGCGGTGAAGCCGGAAAATCCACATTTGGCTTCGTTGAAAAACAGATCGGCTGCCTCTTCGGGAGTCAGGATGGGAAATTTCATAATTTTCTTTTTTTCTGAATTAAGTGGAGGAGTAGACAGGTTTCGTTTATGATTGAAATTTGATTTGCAGTGGGGTTGACAGGGAAGGAGAGAGGATGATTATGAAGGAGAGTTGAATTTAGGTGCCAGAATTGTGGTGTCGATGATGGCACGTCGCCAACGTTCGTAGTGTGCGGCTGTAGCACTGTCGGTTTCCGTCGGCCGTCTGTCGGTGATTTCCGGAAGTTCTTCAAGCTCGGTCAGCTCCATCGGAGCATCATCTGTTTCCGGCGTGGTGACGGCATGACGTTCACCGGGGAGGAAGGGGGAATGCATTGGCCGGGGGCTGTCAGTTTCCTCCTTTTCACTGACAGGGGCCTCATCGGGCTTTACGGTGACAGTGGGATTGCTCACATTGAGTCCGTAACGCAAGTTTAAAAATTGGTTGATAGCCGTTTGATTACCGGAGTGGGCCGTCGGGCGCGGAGTAGCCGCGCGTGGAGATTCCGCCCTTTCCTTACCTTTCTTTTTGAGATATTCGAAGAGCGAACCGATACCGAAGACAATCAGGAATAATATTATTTTTTCCATTGCGCGGTTTTTCGTAATTTTGCAGACAAAATTACGGAATCTTGCGCTTATCGCCAAAGAATCTACCTATAAATTATGAGTTTATCACGCAAATTACATATTGAGACCTACGGCTGCCAGATGAATGTGGCCGACAGTGAAGTCGTTGCTTCAGTTCTGGAGACAGTCGGCTATGAAATAGTACCGACTGTCGAGGAGGCTGACGCGGTGCTTCTCAACACATGCTCCATACGCGACAATGCGGAGCAGAAAATCGTGTCGCGTCTCGCCTATCTCTCATCCCTTCGCCGCAAACGTCCGAAGGATGCCTCGCGCCTGATTGTGGGTGTGATCGGCTGTATGGCCGAGCGCGTCAAGGAGGAACTTATCAGCAAACACGGTGTTGACCTCGTTGCCGGTCCGGATTCCTACCTCGACCTGCCTAATCTGTTTGCATCCGTCGAAGCCGGAGAGAAGGCTGTCAATGTCGAACTGAGCACCACCGAGACCTATCGCGACATTATTCCCGCGCGAATCACAGGCAATCCTGTGTCGGGCTTCATCAGCATCATGCGCGGTTGTAATAATTTCTGCTCTTACTGCATCGTCCCCTACACACGTGGACGCGAACGCTCGCGCAGTGCCGACAGTATCCTTGCCGAGCTTGCCGACCTCCGTGCCCGCGGCTTCAAGGAGGCCACGCTGCTCGGACAGAATGTCAACAGCTATTCCTATACGACTCCCGAAGGTGAAGTGATTGACTTCCCGAAGCTTCTCGGGATGGTGGCAGATGCTGCCCCCGACATGCGTATCCGTTTCACCACTTCCCATCCCAAGGATATGAGCGATGAGACTATCGCCATGATTGCCTCGCGTCCGAATCTTTGCAAGCATATCCATCTTCCTGTCCAGTCAGGTTCAAACAATGTGTTGAAGGCGATGAACCGCAAATATACCCGCGAATGGTATCTTGACCGGATTGCCGCCATACGCCGTGCGATTCCCGACTGCGGAATATCAAGCGACCTCTTCACAGGCTTCCATGATGAGACCGAGGAGGATTTCCAGGAGACATTGTCGCTCATGCGTGAGGTCGGTTTTGATTCATCGTTCATGTTCAAGTATTCTGAACGTCCGGGGACGCTGGCGGCGCGCACGATGCCCGACAATGTGCCGGAGGAGGTGAAAATCGATCGCTTGAACCGCATGATTGCTCTTCAAAATGAATTGTCGCGAGAGAGCAATGCCCGCGATGTCGGCAAGGTGTTTGATGTCCTTGTCGAGGGTGTGTCGAAGCGTTCGAAGGAGCAGTTCGTAGGACGCAACCAACAGAACAAGACTCTTGTCTTTCCCCGCGGTAACTATCGTGTCGGTGACACTGTAAAGGTCCGCGTTGTGGACTCGTCTTCAGCCACTCTCATTGGAGAGCTTGCATGAGGAATATTCATGAAGGTAGATAAAGAATGAAAGGTATATTGTCATACCTGAAAGTACATGCAGGGAGCGGAAGTTGCAGGGACATGGTGTCCGGCTGACTTCGCTCCCTGCTCTTTCCTTATTAAACACCTTCTAAAGCATCTGATGCTATTATGTAATGGCTATGGACCGGACCATAATTGGACAAAAATGGAACTGAATTGGCAATATAAATGAAAAATTGTCCCAATTATGGGTACAATGTTCTATTTTTAACTGTTTTTGTTAGGTAATACGGTTTAAAAAGCCTAATTTTATGGTGTAAGTTTATTGGGCGGAAAACCAGAACGCTTAACGCACAATCAGCAACAAATATTTATACACGATCAAAGTCAGGAGGCGAACGGTATTACCATGATAGATTTCGAATCACTACTTTTCAATATAGACATCAACACGAGATGCATCCCGCGTCCCGGTTCGCTTCTTGTCGCAGAGCCGTTCCTCAGGGAACGCTACTTCCACCATGCAGTCATCTGTCTTGTCGACTACGAACCTCGCGGTTCGGCAATGGGCATAGTCCTCAACAATCTTACGAGTTACACTCTTCAGGATGTATTGCCCTCTGTCAAGGCAAAGACACCGATTCCGATTTATTGCGGAGGGCCGATGTCGTGTGACCGTCTCTACTTCATGCATACGCTCGGCGAACTGATTCCGGATTCGCGTGAAGTAACCCCCGGTTTATATATAGGTGGAGATTTCGAGACTGTATTGTCTATAGTGAACGACGGCTATTCCACCGACAGCCATCTGAGATTTTTCCTCGGCTATAGCGGTTGGGACGTGGAGCAGCTTGATGGCGAACTGTTGAAAAATGTTTGGGCTGTAACTGATATATCCTCGCTTGACACAGTGTTGACAGGCGAAGAGGATGCCTATTGGCACAGAGTGGTCAGAGGCATGGGCAAGAAATATCGCGGATGGCTCTACCATCCGCGCAATCCGCACTCAAACTGATTAAGAGGGCGTTTAATACCAAATATTAAACCAGAGTGGATGTATTTAAACGCCCTTTAAATCCATCAGCAAAACAGACTGATAGACACACCGAATAGTAACATCTGTGATAGATGCACTTTCCGGGATGGTCCGGACTGTGGAGCCGTTCAGAAAAAGGCTTGACCGGTCTCCGCAAAATGTTAGCTCCCAATTGTAAATAGTCGTCATCAATCAGAGGCTCCGGGCCATCCCTTTTATTTAGTATAAAGATGGTCATATTGTTAAAAATAGTTAAACAGATGGATTGTGTGTTACAGCACATAAAAGATGTTTGGCCGATTGGGGTAAAATCCCTAACTTTGCAGCCGAATTAAATCAATACAAATCACAATAATTAATGGCAACTAAAATCAGACTGCAACGCCATGGTCGCAAGAACTATGCGTTCTATCCTATTGTAATCGCCGATAGCAGGGCACCACGAGATGGTAAATTTATTGAAAGGATAGGTTCTTATAATCCGAACACTAATCCTGCTACAGTAACTTTGAACTTCGAGCGTGCTTTGTATTGGGTAAACGTTGGCGCACAGCCCACCGACACTGTTCGCACTATCCTCTCAAACGAAGGCGTACTTCTCATGAAGCACCTTCAGGGTGGTGTCAAGAAGGGTGCATTCGACGAGGCAGAAGCACAGCGTCGTTTTGATGCCTGGAAGGCTCAGAAGCAGCAGACTGTCGACAAACTCCGTGCCTCTATGGCCGACAAGAAGGAGCTTGAGGCAAAGAATCGCTTCGAGGCTGAAGTGGCTAAGAACAAGGCTAAGGCCGAGGAAGTGGCTAAGAAGAAAGCTGAAGCCGCTGCCGCCGCTGCTGAAGCTGAGGCTGCTGAGGCTCCCGCAGAGGAAGCTCCCGCTGCTGAATAACTATCGGCATGAAAGCAGACAGTCACTAGTGGCTGTTGAAGAAATAACCCGCACTCTTTCGAGAGTAGCGGGTTTATTTTTTTACCTTGATTTGTTTATGCCGGGCGTATATTATCGGCCTAATCGTGAAAAAAAGTAAAATAAAATCTTTATAAGTCCTTGTAATACAAATATATACGATAAAATTATGAAAAAGTGAATCAGGCTTGGATGTCCGCAGGACATCGATTTTTTCGTAATCCTGTACATCGAAGCGAAGCGAAGATGTGCAGGGAACGTCATCTCCTACCAGAAAAGATGTCTGTAGGACATCGATTATCGAGTCTGTATTGCCTTTCAGCATAGTAAATCGGTGTCTTACAGACACCTTCCCTTATAGTATACATCTTTCCCCGCACATCTACGCTACGCTCCGATGTACGGGTTTACGGAAAAATCGGTGTCCTATCGGACACCCGCGGCAGTTCCTATCATATATGTGGGCATCTCATGCATGTGGCAGTATGCATGTGTGTATCTGCTGCATAGGTTACCCACATGTGTGTATCTGCTGTATATGTTGCCCGCATGTGTGTATCTGCTGTATATGTTACCCGCATGTGTGTATCTCCTGCATGGGTTACCCGCATGTGTATGTATTTCTGCGGCCGGATTTGAAATGCGTCATTGGGCTGTTTTGCAGTGCAATATCAGCGCTTGAGGCGTTTGGCTATCTCGCGGTGGTGATGGGCGGAGGAGGGGTCGCCGATGGAGTCGTAGATGTCGGCAAGGAGGGAGTGGAGGGTCGAGAGTGCCGGACGGGGATAGTCGTTTGTCTCGCTCAGGTTGAGTGCGACGAGGCAGCGGTCCATCGCATTGTGTGGGTCAGAGAGGTTGAAATATGCGAGACCCATGCGCACGAGGGCGTCAAAGTGGTCGGGTTCTTGTCGGATGACGTTCTCGAAATCGCGGATGGCACTCGCGTAGTCCTCCAATGTCATGTTTGCAAGAGCGCGGCCATAGAGTGCGGGCAGATGGTCGGGGAGTAGGGTGAGGGCCTTGTCGTAGTTAGCGATAGCCGGTAGGGGCATGTCGTCGAGCCGGCAGTCATCACCGAGCGAGCAGTATTCGCGCGCCATGTCGGCAAACCGTTTTGCATCGGCTTCAATCCTTGCTTCAAGTTCGGCTATGCGTTGCTTCATCTTGTCGACAACTCCGAGCTTGCGTCGGGCAAGACGCATGGCGCTTCCGTTTTCAAGCAACGGCCACGACTTGTTTGCTTCCACAAAAAGGTCGAAGGCATCGGCAAGTTCACCCTTGTCGGCTTTAGAGAGTGCTTTCAGGTAACATTCATCAGCATGGGCCTTGCGCATTGCCTCGTCGATGAGGATGGGGTCGTTGAACGAACGACTGAAGTTGATGATTGCCGGGTTGACAAAGATGTCGCGGTCGGCTACGGTCGAACGCAGCCCCATTCCCTCGAAGCTGCGGCAACGCGATAGAGCGACGTAGGTCTGACCTCCCGTGAAGGCACCGCGTCCTATGTCGATGATGACATTGTTGAACGTCAGTCCCTGGCTTTTGTGGATGGTCAATGCCCAGGCAAGTTTGATGGGATATTGGGTGAAACTTCCGAGTTCCTCCTCGTTGATTTTCTTTGTCTTGGCATCGTAGATGTAGCGGATGTTTGACCATTTTTCGGGCTCGACGGCATGGACATCGCCATTTTCGAGTCTAACTTCAAGAAGGTCCTTGGTCAGAGTCTCGACAGTGCCTATAGTACCGTTTACCCACAGTTTGTCAGGCGAGTTCTTGATGAATACCACCTGTGCACCCTCTTTCAGCGAAAGCTCAAGGTCGGTAGGGAGTGAATTTTCCGGAAAATCCCCCTTGACGGTACCCACAAAAGTGACGAGCGGACGCTCGATGGCGTTGAGGCGCGTTTCGTTGATATGGTCCACCATGTCGCGGCGCGATGCGAGAGTCATGGTCGGTTTTGAGGCGTGGAGATCGGCATCGAGTAGGTTGGGAGGCAGGCAGCGGGAGTTGAGGTGGGCTATGTCCTCGCGGCTGACCGTCCCCATGCGGATACGGTCGAGCAACTCCACGAAATCACCTTCGCTCTGTCGGTAAATCTTGCGGAGTTCGATGGGGACAAGGTGGATACGTTCGAATACATGTGCGGAGAAGAAAAACGAATCGCGGTAGTATTTGCGGAGTATGTCGCGCATGTCGCCGGTGAGGACCGGTTCGAGCTGAAACACATCGCCTACGAGTAGGAGCTGTTTTCCGCCGAAGGGTTCGCGCTGATTTCCGGAATAGGTGCGCAGGAGGAGATCGACAAAGTCAATGATGTCCGCGCGGACCATCGAGATTTCATCAATGATAATCAGTTCGACCTCACGGATGAGTTTGACGAGTGCTCCGGGATACTTCATCCGCTGCTTGATGCGGTCGGGTTTGAAGTCGGGGTCATCGGGGGTGATGGGCTTGAACGGTATGCGGAAGAAGGAGTGGAGAGTCACACCTCCGACATTGACGGCCGCGATGCCTGTCGGCGCGAGGACCACAAACTTTTTGTGGGTATGCGCGGTGATGTAACGCAGGAAAGTCGATTTTCCCGTTCCGGCTTTGCCGGTGAGGAAAATCGACTGTCTGGTATGTTGCAACAATTCCCAAGCCTTTATGAATTCGGGATTGTTGAGGTCAATGCTTTCGCTTTCTTCCGCAACACTGCGTCGGGCAGGCCGCGAAGACTTTTTTGCCATTTACGATAAGTGGGAGTGGATGCGGTTAGAAACGGAATCCGACGGTGAGAACGACTGAATTGTTGTTGTCGCTGATAGAACCTGTCGGTGCGAGGATGAGGTCGCCGGTGGAATTTTCATTGTAGTCAGTGAAGGCACTGAATTTGCTCTTGCGCGAACGGTGGACGTAGGCAGCATCAGCATAGAAATTCTTGTAGCGGTAACCGAGGCCACAGGTGATATACTGCGTGGTTTTGTCGAAGGTGTAGGAGGGGAGTGTCTCTGTGTCGTCTGCACCACCGGTGAATACATAATTGGCTGTAGGACCGTTGGCGGTCATGGCGTATCCGTCCATGGCTTCCTGAGTGACGGGTGAGGTCTCATAGACATAACCGGCACGGACGCTGAATTGCGGAGTCACGCGGTATTCCAGACCGAGGCGCATGATGTTCTGAGCCTTGTAGTAGGTCTTGACATCTTCGTTAAGATCGCGATAGTCGTTGCCGTTGAAATCCTGAACCTTGATGTCGTTGGTAGCGCGGTATTCATAATCAGCACTGATGATGGCACGTCCACCAATCACACCGGCTGCACCGACCATAAGTCGCCAAGGAGAGCGGGTTTTCCAATCAAATTCATCAAGATAGCCTTCGTCTGTCATGACGGAGCCGCTATAGGGTTCGCCGTTGTAGGCTGCGGCCTGATAGTTGTAACTCATGGTCGCGCCACCTTCGTAGGATAGATTATAATATGTCGGAGTGTGGACTGCGATACCGAGACGGAATTCATTGACAGGCTTGAAAATCAAACCGGCCTTGAAGTTGAAACCGCTACCCCAGATGTGTTTGAAATTGTCGAGGGTGTAATCGGCATTACCTCTGGTATAGGTCGGTTCCTTATTGAGATCGACACCGGGAGCGAAGGCGTTGTCGATGCTCTCGCTGTAGAAGGCTCGGGTCTTGTAGTCAACGTCGGTGATGCCGAAGCCGATACCCCAGTAGACCACGTCGGAGATGTTGCCACCAAAGTTGATGGAGTATTCGTCAATGTGGCCCTTTTCTTCAATGTCGATTGCGGCTGAACCGGTTGAACCGGTTTTTGGAGTGTAGTCAAAAAGACCGGTATATGAGTTTGAACCGGGGGATAGGGGGCTTATGCCACCACCCTGAAACATAAGAATGCTTGACCAGGGAGCGGATGAATCGAGATACGGGCTGTACTTGTCGCCAAACGACATTTCGCCGGGTGTATATCCATCGGCTGAGGTATAGTCAGCCACGAGGTTGGTCAGAGATGTGCCGATGGCACCCATGCTTCCTCTGTAACGGCGGTCGAATGATGCCACGCGCGAATAGCTTGCGCCCCAGTTGAAGAATGGCATAGCCGAGTTTGAGCCGAGATTGACAGTGCCGACATAGCCGAAACTGTTGCAGGCAACGTTGGTGTGGTTCTCGGTGTTGGTCATTCCACCTGCGCGGAATTTTGCCGACTGCATGGTGATGTCGAGTGTGGCCGAAAGGTCGCTGCTGCGATACACGCCTATACCGCCGGGGTTCTGGTTGAGGGTCGAGATGTCGCCGCCGAGTGCGGTGAAGGCGCCGCCCATCGACATGAAGCGCGCGCTTCCCCGCAGATCGTTTTGCGAGACAGAGTAGGCATCAAGAGCTGATTGAGCCATCATTGCTCCCGGAAGAGCTGCCAGCATCCCTGCTAAGAGTGTCTTGTTCATAAGAGCTGAAGTTTGTGAGTTTCTAATAGACAAAATGATTTATCACTGTTGCATCGTTTTTGATAGTGCATTAATGACGGCCACGTCCGCCACCGGATGAGCGGCTTCCACCTCCGAAGCCTCCACGGCTACCACCGGAATAGCTACCACCGTTGTAACGGCCACCATTGGTGGTTGAGGGGCGGTTGTAACTGTTGTTGGAATTGTTTGTATTGTAGTTCGGACGGTTGTAGCTGTTGTTATTGTGGTTGACCGACGGACGGTTGGTTGTCGAGGGACGGCTGCCGACACCCGGACGGTTGCCGGTTGAGGGACGGTTGCCACTGACGCCCGGACGATTGCCGGTGGTCGGACGGTTTACGACAAAGTTATTGTTGGCACCGGGATGACGGTTGGAGTTGATTGACGGACGCGAACCGACAGTCGGAGCGCCGGAACCGTTGGGAAGATGGCCGAGAGCACCCGGATGACGCGGGTTGTAGGGACGGCCACCGCCCCATGACGGGCCACCCCACGAGGGACCCCACGAGGGACCCCA
>CANCXM010000044.1 GCA_947381945.1 uncultured Muribaculaceae bacterium | reverse complement strand
ATAAATCAGATAATTAATATATTTGCAAAAGAATTTAAAGTTAAGAAATACATTTTTAATAAACCACCTAAAATCCTACCTATGAAAGAAATCTACCGCTATCTTGCAGTGGGGGCTCTCGTAGCAGCAGGTTGGCAAAGTGTGGACCTCTATGCCCAGCAACCGGGTGAGAAGGATCCATCGTGCGTCGTCGAGAAATGGACCGACACCTCAACCTCCCCGAAAATCATCGACATCAACTTTTCCGACACCTCCTGGCCCAACACTTGGGGAAATTCAGGCTCGGGAATACAATGTCCGGAATTCTCATCGGGTGTCTATGTCAACGCCGTCCTCACAACTCCGGCTATCGGTTCGGAAGGCGTGAACTATCCGATTCTATTCCACAACTGCACATTCGCCACCACAGCTTCATGCAACGGACTTGCGGCCGCTACGGCAGCATTCTCACGCCAGTATTACGAGGACCAGAAGGCCACGACCAACAACGACTGGAAGCAGCCCGGCCACACGACCTATCTTGAAGACAACATCGTGTTTGAGAACGGCAAGCCCGTCAAAGGCGAGGCCGGATTCGTACAGATGTGTCGCAACGCCTCCGAGGACGGAGCGACATCGCTCCACGGATGGATGGAAATCGACCATATCCCCTACGTCGAACGCATCCAGTGGTCATGGTCATCGACCTCATGGGGCCGCGGTATCAAGTGTGACATCAAGGTCGGCGACGGCGACTGGGAACCCCTCGTATGGATGGGTTCAGAAAAGCATAAGTTAGGCTATACCATCTTCTCCGACCAAGGCTACTTCATGGAGAATGTCATCGACAAGAAAGATGTCTCCCTCCGCTGGAGAGTCTGGGACGGCGACGGTGCCGCAAACAGCGATTCGCAGGTGCAGAAAGCAGACTTCTCATGGCAGACAATCGACCCGCTCGCACAGCGTCAGGCTCCCCGCGTCCATAAGCTCAAAATCTACGGCGACAAGCTGACTGCCGAGGCAGCAGCCTACGCCAAAGCCAATCCAGTCGGAGCAGTCGGCGAACTGACCGACCTATCGAAATTCGGATTTGAAGGTGGAGGCGATGAGCCGGAACAACCCGCGGTTCCCGCTCCCGACGACGATGCGGAAATCACACTCCTCTACGTCAACCCTGACGGCTCCGGCGACCATACCACCATCCAGGCAGCCATCGACGCTGTTCCCAATGGCAACCGTGGCATCATCTACATCGCTCCCGGTGTCTATGACGAGAACATCTATTGCGGCACCCGCCAGAAGCACGACAAGTTTATCTCGCTCATCGGCGCTGACGCTGCAACAACCATCCTCACATCGTCGAAGGACCGTGGCAACGGAAGCACAAACAAATACTACGATTGCACTGCGCTCAACGTCTACACCCCGCGCTTCTATGCCGAGAATCTGACAATCCGCAACACTGCCGGAAATGTCGGACAGGCCGAGGCGCTCTACACCGAAGCTGACGCCCATGTCTTCAAGAACTGCATCCTCTCCGGCTATCAGGACACCTACAAGGCTGCCGGAGGTTCGCGCGGATATTTCACCGGTTGCACCATCTCAGGAGCGACAGACTTCATCTATGACAGCGGTCTCGAATGGTTCGAAAATTGCACCATCCTCTGCTTGAATGGGGGAGGCTACATCGCAGCTCCCGCTGACTCTCGCCTTGTGCTCACAAAGCGTATGTATCCCGAACTTTCCGAATCGAAATTCCGCGCAGGACTCTTCTTCCGCAACTGCGACATCAAGGCTGAAGACGGCGTTGCTGACGGCAAGTACTACCTCGGGCGCCCGTGGAAAGAGGAATCCGGCGCCATGTTCATCAACTGCCGCCTCGGCTCCCATATCAATGCCCTCGGCTGGAAGGACTGGAGCGGAAACGAGAACACAGCTTCATTCTATGAATACGGCAACACTGATGCAGCCGGAAACCCCATCGCTACCTCAGGACGCGTATCCTTCAGCCACCAGGCTACAGAGGCTGAGGTGAAGGCCTACATGAATCCTGAATTCATCTTCTCGAAAGCCTCCGATGTACCTTTCGATTTCGCAGGCATCCTCGAAGGCGCTCCCGCTCCTACTAATTTCTCAGTTTCGTCAGGTTCGATTTCTTGGGAAGGCAATGATGCAAGCGTCGCCTACATCATCCGTCTCAACGGCAACTTCGTCGCCATGACCGCTGACAGCACTTTCGAGCTTTCTGACGGCACTTCGGCAACAGACTATAGTGTGGCTTCGGTTTCACGCCACGGCGTGGTTTCAGAGGCCGTAAACGTCCCCAAAGATGTCCGTCCCCTCGCATTCCCGACCGCTGAAGGTTTCGGCAAATATGCAACCGGTGGCCGTGGCGGAAAGGTAGTCAAGGTGACAAGCCTCGCAGATGACAATTCCGAGGGAACTCTCCGCTGGGCATTCAACCAGTATCCCGGCGAACCCATCACAATCGTCTTTGAGGTGAGCGGCGAAATCGTGCTCAACTCCGACATGCGCGTCAAGCGTTCCGACTGGACTCTCGCAGGACAGACCGCACCCGGCGAGGGCATCGTCATCACCCACAACAAGGTCAACTTCGGAGGTTCGGAGAACTTCATCGTGCGCAATGTCCGCTTCCGTGTCGGACAGAAAGATGTCAAAGGAAATATACTTGCCGCAAATGCTCTCGGAGCCGAGAACTGCATGAACTTCATCATCGACCACTGCTCGTTCGGATGGTCGGTCGAGGAGAATATGAACACCGCCGATTCCCACTTCCTCACCGTCCAGTATTCGATGGTCCACGAAGGTCTATATGATGCCGGACACTCAAAGGGTGCCCGTGGCTACGGCTGCCAGTGGGGCGGTTCGCCTGCCACATACCACCACAATCTTCTTGCCCACAACAACAGCCGCTCACCCCGTCTGAACGGCGCGCGCGGCGAGGACTATGTGGTGTTCATGGAATACGTCAACAACGTCAACTACAACTACGGAAAACGTGGCGGATGCTACGGCGGAGAGAACACCGCAAACATCTCCAAGTTCAACGGCTACAATTCGGCCCACGAATGCAACTTCATGAACAACTACTACAAGCCCGGTCCCGTATCGGATAAGTCGAAGGTAGAGTTCGTGAATTCAAGCTACGCCCGTTCCGGTGCCACCTCATGGGGACCTGCGAAGTGGTATGTCAACGGTAATATCGCCGAGGGTATCGCCAACGCCACAGCCGACAACTGGAAGGGTATGGCAGCGGAGAAATACAGCCTATCTGACATCCGTGTCGACGAGCGCATCGTGACCAAGACTCCGTGGTACAGATACAGCGTTGTCAAGCCCTACGGACAGTATGTCCCCGAGGAATACATGCTCTATGACTTCGAGAGTGCAGAGGATGCCTTCAAGACAGTTGTAGCCAAAGCAGGTACAGTCAACCGTGATGCTGTCGAGCGCCGTGTCGCAGCCGACGTTCAGAACGGCACCGGCAGCCATGGCAACAACGGTATCATCGACACCGAGAACGATGTCGAGGGCTTCTATGAATACGACAAGAATTACACCGTACCGACCGACACCGACGGCGACGGTATGCCCGATGAATGGGAGAAGAAAAACAATCTCAACCCTGAGATTGCCGACAACAATCTTCTCAATTCCGAAGGCTACACAGCTCTTGAAGTCTATCTGAATTCACTCATGGGTGAGCTTATGACAAACGATTTCGGACAGAGCGGAATCGAGAGTGTCATCGTCAGGACTGAGGTTTCCTACGACAACTTCACCCACATTCTCACCACCGGCGACGAGGCCATCGGTGCAAAACTTGAGGTCTACGGCATGGACGGCAGACTGATGGATTCGCTCCGCGTATCGGCCCGCGAGACTTCACTCGAACACCTCGCTCCCGGCCTCTATCTGCTCCGCCTAAGCTCCCGCTCGATCGTTCCGGCTACGCTTAAGATCAAGCGCTAAAATTAATCCCCACGGCTGTCCGGCCACGCCCCACGACAGGCAAGCCGGACATGCCGTCTGTAGGGACGCGCTGTAGCGCGTATGCCCGATGAAATAGAAATTACCCTTGCAATTATAAAGGGGGTACAGAAATTCAAAAATAACAGAAATTACAGATGTTTTTTCCAGTTACCGTAGACTTGATGAATTAATCAAATCTGCTTTGAAAAACGTCTGTAATTTCTGTTATTTTTGAATTTCTGTACCCCATGATTTTCTCATGGAGTTTACTATTTCATCTGGCATACGCGTTACAGCGCGTCCCTACAATGTCATTGTCGTTTGGTTATGATATTGGGGTTTGGTTACGACACCTTGGGGTTGGGCATGAATTTACCATGCGCGAAGACCGATAAGGCCGCATTCACTATTTGAGGCGGAGCCGGGTGAGGAGGTCGAGAAGTTGGGCGACAGTGGTGCGGAGGTCGCCTTTCTCATCCGAGCGTTCACAGATGCTCTTGACCTCTATCAGAGCGAGCGCGAAGGCACCGAAAGATGTAAGGTAGGGAAAGAGCGGAATGAGGTTTACTCCGGAGCTTTTCAGATAATGGAGCGAGGCAATCAGGAGCGCATCAATAATGGTCATGGAGAAGAGCGCGAGATAGTAGCGGCCTATCTTGTCGACCGTGCGACGAAGCCCGGAAGAGGTGCATTTTTCGCCTCTAATTTTGGCTTTCCTGACCCCGCTGACGAGGTCGGCAAGCACCGCGAGAAGCACACAGAAGTAATCGAGGAGGAGGAGCGTTGTCATTTGTTTTTAGTATAGAGATTAAAGTATAGAGTATAGATAATAGTAGCGGATGGAATTGTTCGATTGGCGACTCCATTTGTAGGGACGCGCTGTAGCGCGTATGCCAAATGAACTTTGGATGCTGAATGAATGCCAAATTCACACATCAGTCCTAACCGGATTTTGAATCAGATTTTAAATCAAATTTGAATCGGATTTTGACCCTAAATTTTGAATCGACCCCTTAACCGATTCCCCATAATATTCGCGCATCCCGCTGAACCGCTATGCCAAATAAACTACATTCCCGACATTGCAAAGTTAATATTCCATCCCCCGGTTTTTACTGCGATAATACAAATCTCCCGCAAAAAAATTCACACATTAAATCCTCCAAACAGCAGCCCCAAAATCCACCGGACAATGCCGCAAGTATGTAAATCAATCACTCCAAATCCACCCGTAGCACGCCTGTCAAAACCGCCTCGATTTTCTTATTCTCCTCCATGCAAAGCACCGTAGACAATGGACGCCTTGGAGGGGCCGACAACGTCGGCAATGGTATCGAGGTCTGCCTCGCGCAGACGCTTCACACTCTTGAAATGGGTCAGCAATGCAGTGCGCGTTTTCTCGCCGACACCCTTGATTCCGTCGAGTTCAGAGACCGCCTGAGTCTTGCTGCGGCGGTCGCGGTGATGAGTGATTCCGAAGCGGTGGGCCTCGTCGCGCAGATGCTGCACGATGCGCAGAGTCTCGCTGTTCTTGTCAATATAGAGCGGAATACTGTCACCCGGAAAATAGATTTCCTCAAGACGCTTCGCGATGCCTACGACGGCAATCTTTCCTCTCAGTCCCATATCATCGAGAGCCTCCACAGCCGCCGACAACTGACCCTTGCCACCATCCACGACAATGAGCTGCGGGAGGGGTTGCCCCTCGTTGACAAGACGGGTGTAGCGGCGCGTCAACACCTCCTTCATCGAAGCGAAATCGTCCGGTCCGACAACGGTCTTGATGTTGAAATGGCGGTAGTCCTTCTTGCTCGGTTTCGCGTCCTTGAAGACCACACAGGAGGCCACCGGATTCGTGCCCTGAATGTTTGAATTGTCGAAACATTCGATGTGCCTCGGAAGTTCCGAGAGGTGGAAATCCGACATCATGCGCGTCAGTATCCGGTCGGTTCTCGTCTCCGGATTGCGCTTCTCCATGGTCTTGATTTTATCGACACGATGCTGCCGGGCATTCTTTTCCGACACCTCCAGCAGCTTGGCTTTGTCGCCTCTCTGCGGGATTATGAACTTCACATCGGGCATCTCCACATCGGGTTCCTCCGCCACTATCACCTCGGAAAATTTCATGCCGAGCGACTCGGAAATCTCCGACATCGCATAGCCCAGAAGCTGCGCGCGCGACTCGTCGAGACGGCGCTTGAATTCGAGAGTGACAGACTTCACGACGGCTCCACGACGGACGTGCATATAGTTGATGTAGACATCCGATTCTTCATCGTCGATACCGAACACATCAATATCCTCGATGGTCTGGGAGACGATGACACTCTTGGCCTGATAACGCTTGATGAGGTCGAACTGCTCCTTCAATTCCTGCGCCTCCTCGAAGCGCAATTCCATCGAAAGCTTCTCCATCTCGCCACGGAGATAGTTAAGAAGTTCGCCCGTCTCGCCGCGCAAAATGGCGCGGATTTTGTCGATGTCGCGGTTGTAGTCTTCTGGCGAGATAAGCCCTGTGCAGCACCCCTTGCAGCGCTTCAGATGATAGTCAAGACAGAGACGGCCCTTGCCCGCACGGACCCATTCGAGAGTCATGGGCGGACGGCAGGAACGCACCTGATAGACCTTCTTGATGAGTTCGAGAGTGGCACGCGCGGAGCCGGTGTCGGTGTACGGACCATAGTATTTCGAACCGTCCTTGATGCGCTGACGGGTCATGAAAACTCGCGGATACGGCTCGTTGGTCACCACTATCCAGGGGTAAGATTTATCGTCCTTCAGAAGCACATTGTAGCGCGGCTGATACTCCTTTATCATGGATGCCTCAAGGTTGAGTGCATCCTGCTCGGTAGGCACAACAATATAGCTCATATCGACGATGGCCCGCACGAGAAGATTGGTGCGGAGCGAATCGTGGGTGCGGTTGAAATATGAGCTGACACGTCTTTTCAGATTCTTGGCCTTGCCTACATAGATGACCGTCCCCTCGGAATCGTAGTACATATACACTCCGGGGGTGTTGGGCAGGATGGATATTTTCTCGGTCAGCGAGGCCGATTTCTTATGCTTGGCCATAGTGAATAGTAAGGACGTTTAGAGGGTGTTTCCGTGGGTCTGTCGAATCCGTCCGCACGGCTTCAGATGAAGTTCCTGAGTCTGCGATAAACGTGCAGGCTCAGGAACTGTGAATTGTATCCGGTCGATGAATCAATATGTAATCAACGAGGTCACCTCGGCTTCGGCAGGGAGGTTTTCACGGCCCTTGAGATCGAGAAGCTCGATGATGAAATTGATATAGATTTTCTTCGGGTTCATTGACTTCACAAGTTCGTAGGCAGCGGCCATAGTGCCACCGGTAGCAAGCACGTCGTCATGGATAACGACAACGTCGTCGGGAGTGATTGCATCACGGTGGATTTCGATCACGTCCTTGCCATATTCCTTGTCGTAGGAAGTGCTGATTGTGTCGGCGGGAAGTTTGCCGGGCTTGCGGACAGGCACGAATCCTGCACCGAGTTCGAATGCAAGAATAGAGCCTCCGATGAAGCCGCGCGACTCAATGCCTACAACCTTAGTAACACCTTTGTCGCGGTAAAGTTGTGAAAGGTCCCAGCCAATGATGTGAAGGCCACGGGGATCTTTAAGGAGAGTGGTGATGTCGCGGAAAATGATACCCTTCTGAGGGAAGTCATAGACATCGCGGATGCGTCGCTTTAGATATTCCATTTCTTTATAAGTATTAAGTTTAAAGTTTTCAGTTGTGAGTTGTGAGTTGACAGTTGTTAGTTTTGGGTTGTCGGTCGATGGCTTGTAGGGACGCGCTGTAGCGCGTATGCCCGATGAACTTCAATCCGGCAGGTTTCAATCCGACGAATCTCAATCCGGCGAACTTCAATCTGACTTCTTTCCCTATTCCCATTTTTTTGACAGGACTGCTTTCAATTCTAACGGTTGACGTTTTGCATAATCGCAGCTTTCGCGGAAATTTTTGCTGTAATTTTACCGGAATTGTTTCACGTGAAACACGCTTTTCAGCGTCCCATCAGGAGAAGGAGGATATTGATGTCGGCAGGCGAAATACCGGGTATTCTCGATGCCTGCGCAATCGTTTCGGGATTGATTTTTTCAAGTTTCTGACGCGCCTCAGTCGAGAGGGAAGTCAGTTTTGAATAGTCAATTTTTCCACGGATAGTCAGGTTTTCGAGGCGGCGAAGCTTGTCGGCAATCTGACTTTCGCGCTGAATGTAGCCCTGATATTTTATAAGAATCTCGGCAGCCTCGATTATCTCCTCGCGGCGCTCCTCCTCGATTTCATTATTAAGGAAATCGGCCAACGGCTCTATCCCTTCGGCAAGAATATGGATGTTGAGCGCGGGACGCAACACGAGGTCGTAGAGCTTCACTCCCTGCTTCAACGGCTGCTCACCGATGCTTTCGAGATATGGATTTATCAACGCTGCCTTCACCGAAAATTCCTTGCAGAATTCAATCAGCGCGTCGCGCTGACGGCGTTTGCTCTCCATGATTTCATAGCGGTAATCAGTGGCAAGACCGATGGCATGGCCGCGCGGAGTGAGACGCATGTCGGCATCGTCCTGACGAAGAAGTATGCGGTATTCCGCACGCGATGTGAACATGCGGTAAGGCTCGTCGACACCCTTCGTGACAAGGTCGTCGATGAGCACACCGATATACGATTCGTCGCGGGCAAGAGTGAAAGGCTCCTGACCTTTGATTTTCAATGCCGCGTTTATTCCTGCGACCAATCCCTGCCCTGCAGCTTCCTCATAACCCGTGGTTCCGTTGACCTGACCGGCAAAATAGAGGCCGGAAATCATCTTTGTCTCCAAGGTATGATAGAGCTGAGTCGGGTCGAAAAAGTCATATTCGATGGCGTAGCCGGGACGGTAAATCTGGACATCCTTAAGCGCCGGGACAGTTTCAAGAGCGCGGATCTGAATGTCGACCGGCAGCGAAGAAGAGAAGCCGTTGAGATAATATTCGGTCGTCACCTCACCCTCCGGTTCAAGGAAAAGCTGATGCTCATTCTTGTCGGCGAAGGTGACGATTTTTGTTTCGATGCTCGGACAGTAGCGCGGCCCGATGCTTTTTATCTGGCCATTGTAGAGCGGCGAATCGGGCAAACCTTCGCGGAGTATGCGGTGGGTCTCCGGATTGGTGTAGACCGTGTGGCAGGGACGCTGACGCAGCTTGCGGTGTATGTTGGAAAGATAGGAGAACTTATGGAAATCGTCGTCACCTTCCTGCAGGGTGGTGAGGCTCCAGTTGACCGAACGTCCGTCGATTCTCACCGGGGTTCCCGTCTTCATGCGGTCAGTTGCAAAACCGAGTTCACGCAACTGTTCGGTTATGCCGTGGGCCGCAGGTTCGGCCACACGTCCACCCGGAAGCTGCACGGGTCCGATGTGCATGAGTCCGTTGAGGAACGTTCCTGCAGTAAGCACGACGCTCTTGGTGTTGAAGACCACACCGAGTGCGGTTTTCACACCCGTCACGCGTCCATCCTCAATGACAAGCGATGTCGCCGAGTCCTGCCAGATGTCAAGATTGGGGGTATTCTCAAGAATATTTCGCCAGAGGCGTGAAAATTCCATACGGTCACTCTGAGCGCGCGGACTCCACATTGCAGGGCCCTTCGAACGGTTGAGCATACGGAACTGGATAGCACTCTCATCGGTGACGATACCCATCATTCCGCCGAGAGCGTCGATTTCACGAACAATCTGTCCCTTGGCGATACCGCCGACAGCAGGATTGCAGCTCATCTGCGCAATCTTGTTCATGTCAATGGTCATAAGCAGGGTACGGACACCAAGACGGGCGGCAGCATGAGCAGCCTCACATCCGGCATGACCCGCACCTATGACCACAAGGTCATAGTCAAATCTCATCTAATAATATTAGTGCTTTGTTTTCAAAAGATTCCATGATTTCACGTTCACCCGGCCCTTTGTCGTTGATTCCGCAGAGATGAAGCACACCATGAATGACGACGCGGTGAAACTCCCGCTCGTATGTGGCGCCGACCATCTCTGAATTGGACAGGACAGTATCGAGTGAAATGAACATATCGCCTGAAATCATCTTCCCGCGACAATAGTCGAAGGTGATGATGTCTGTAAAATAATCGTGATTGAGAAATTGACGGTTGACCTCGATGATTTTCGGGTCGTCGCAAAAGATATAGGTGAGAGGGCCAACAATGCGGTTGTGTGAGGCCGCCACCGCAGCAATCCATTTTTCGAGACGTGCGGTGTCAACAAATTCGGGCATCTTAGTCGTGCCATCGGTCAGCCACTCTATTTTCTTCATGTTACAAAGTTAATCAATTTTTCAATTAACGTCAAAATTTTTAAATGTCCTGCTTTGGCGACAGCTAAAAATCAGCATTAAATAATTAATAATCAACATATTACCTTACTTTAAGGCCAATTTTAAGCCTCTGAGAATTGAATATTTCAAAAGATTCGGACACTTATTCACGAATTTTCAACTCTCGAAGCCACAACTATTTTATTAGCCGATTAACAGACCTTGTTAAAACAGCAGACACATTTCAAATTTATCAACGTATATTTTCAGTATTATCTTTATGATTTTCGGCAAACCTCTCCCCTACCCTATCGTCACAAGCTTTGAAAAATTTCTGTCGACTTCAAGTCTCACGGTCGAAGAGCAAATCATCGGAACATTGTGGTCGACATGACCGACATGAAAACCGAAGGCCACGGGGAAACCGTAAGGTTCGACCATGCGCGAGATCATATCCTCCATGCTTGCCGAATTTCTGTCGGGGGCATAGTCGGTGAACTGCCCGACCACAAGACCGGCAAGCGAGCCGAGCGCTCCGCTCAGACGGAGAGTGTAGAGAATGCGTTCGATTTTATAAATAGGTTCGGCAATGTCCTCGATGAAAAGTATGCGCCCTGGACGAATCACATCGAAGGGGGTCGACACCAGGCCTGCTATAACCGCAAGGTTACCGCCCACCAGCAACCCCTCGGCCTTGCCGGGACGGTTAAGCGGATGTCCCTCCGACTCGATGTCGGGAGTCACGCCTTCGAGTTCGCTGAAGAGGAGAAGCGAGTCGTCATCCTTGCCGAGATGCTGCGCTATATGCTTCGTCATCGGAGCATGGATGGATTTTATCCCATGCTTGGTCATGAGCGCATGGAGCGCCGAGATGTCGCTGTAACCGACAATCCACTTCGGATCGTCGCGCAGCGGAAGTCGGTCGAGACGGTCGAGAAGATGGACACAACCGTAGCCACCGCGTGCACAGATGACGGCACGCGTGTCGGGGTCGGTCAATGCCGTCTCCAGATCCTTGTAACGCTCCTCGTCCGTGCCCGCGTAAGTTCCCGCACGGTTAAAGGTATTCTCACCGACGTAAGGGACCCACCCCCTGTCGGCAAGCACCGGCAGACAGTTGTAGACAAGCTGCGGCTTTATAATCCCCGCAGGCGACACTATAGCTATGCGGTCCCCCTTAGCAAGCGGACGCGGGGTAAGGACAGGCTCAGTCATAATTTTAGTATAGAGAGTTTTTTAGTATAGAGAGTAAAGTATAGAGTATAGAGATAATAGCGGAGCTTTGTAGGGACGCGCTGTAGCGCGTATGCCGAACGACCTTGGACAACAATCAAACCATCCTCCGGCCACCTCGTCCCGAATCATCAGACCTGTCAGACTCGTCCGAATTGTCCGACCCCAATCCAATCACCGGAC
The DNA here is from genome assembly GCA_947381945.1 of uncultured Muribaculaceae bacterium. Lineage (GTDB taxonomy): Bacteria > Bacteroidota > Bacteroidia > Bacteroidales > Muribaculaceae > Duncaniella. Next base: position 7,373 of record CANCXM010000044.1, on the reverse strand, counting down.
TCTCTCCCATCCGGCTCCACTACGCCACCTGCACCGGAATTCCGGTCTCGGCTGCAATCCTCTCCCCTATCCTCTCCAGTTCCGGACGCTCCACTTTTTCGAGTGTCTCAGCCGGAGTCTTGCGGTCGATGGAATAAATCATAATCTCCCTTGGAGCGATTTTCTTATACGCCTCAATGAGCGCATCGACCTCCGCAGAAGTGGTATTGTCAATCTTCCGACCATCGAACTCTCCACGCAGAAACATTGTCTGGACAATGCACTGTCCTTTGAACTGAGCAATCTCGTCGATGACCTTCTCAGACGTAAATGCAGGGTTATTCGGACGGTCAATCAACCGCATGGTCTCCGTGACGGCCGAGTCGAGCTTCAGGATATTATTGTCTACCTTGCGCAGCGCCTCGCACACCTCCTCGCGGTCAAGACGCGTCGAATTGCTCAACACGCTCACCTTCGCCGAAGGATAATACTTGTCGCGGATGCGGATTGTATCGTCAATCACCCCTCCGAATTCCGGATGAAGCGTAGGCTCACCGTTGCCCGAGAAAGTAATCACATCAAGCGGTTCGCCCGCCTCACTCATGTTTTTCAGACGCGATTCCAGCAGCCGCGCCACGCGTTCGCGCGGTGGAAAACCGGTGGTTCCCGGCCCCTGCGCATTGAATCCCGCCTCGCAATAGAGGCAGTCGAACGAACAGATTTTACCGTCGTCAGGCGTGAGGTTCACACCCAACGAGACTCCGAGACGGCGCGACCGGATCGGGCCGAAAATAGTTGAATGGAAGAGTACGGTCTGCATTTCTACAAAATTTATTTCATATCGCGGTTCCTTGATTCCTTATTCGTCGTTCCCTGAGAATTCTAAAGGAAACAACACCTTCAAGGCACCTGAAGAGCAAAATTAAGCATTTTTTTCGGGCCTCTCCTTTGTTTTAGACAATAAAAATCGCCATCTTTGCATTTATTAATTATCCACACTTTAACCAAAAGTTATAACCCATGAATTTCGCACGCGACTCTTTCAGAATCTTCGCTGACACTACAGCGCTCTACCACGTCACCGACGACGTCGACGCCCGTGTTGCCAACCCCTACCCCGAAGGAAGCATCGAAGCCACTCTCTTCGCCAAAAACTGGATTGATGCCGTGCAGTGGCATCTCGAAGATATAATCCGCGACCCCAACATCGACCCTGTCGCCGCTCTCGCGCTCAAACGCCGCATCGACAAGTCGAACCAGGACCGCACCGACATGGTGGAGGAAATCGACACCTATTTCCGTGAGAAATACTCCGGCGTGACACCCCTCCCCGAAGCGACAATCAACACCGAAAGCCCCGCATGGGCCCTCGACCGCCTCTCGATTCTCGCTCTCAAAATCTACCACATGGCCCGTGAGGTCGAGCGCACCGATGCCTCTCCCGAACACATCGCAAAGTGTCAGGCCAAGCTCGATGTGCTTCTCCAGCAGGAACAGGACCTGACCACAGCCATCGACCAGCTTCTCGACGACATCGCCGCCGGCCGCAAGTACATGAAAGTCTACCGCCAGATGAAGATGTACAACGACCCCTCCACAAACCCCGTCCTCTACAAGAAATAATCTCCATCTTGCGCCTTCATTATAGACAGCAGGGCACATAAGGACATAAAATCAGAAGGGACATAAGTTAAATTCAGTGTTTTGAATCGGCTGAAAAAACTTATGTCCCTTCTGATTTTATGTCCTTATGTGCCCTTCCCTTATCGGGGAGTAAGCACTTACACGGTAAGGATTTCCTTTTCCTTGGCGGCGAAGAGCTCGTCGATTTTCTTCAGATAGCGGTCATGGAGCTTCTGAACGTCATTTTCAGCATCCTTCTCCACGTCCTCGCTCATGCCCTGCTTCACAGCCTTCTTCAGACCGTCGATGGCATCGCGGCGTGCGTTACGGACACTCACCTTGGCAGTCTCTGCCTCAGCCTTTGACTGCTTCACGAGCGCGCGGCGGCGTTCCTCGGTCAGCGGCGGAATCGACAGACGGATAATCTCACCATTGTTCTCGGGAGTGATGCCAAGCTCAGAATTGATGATGGCCTTTTCAATCTCCTTGAACATCGGCTTCTCCCAGGGAGTGATGGTGATGGTGCGCGCATCGGGGACCGATACGTTAGCGACCTGCGACACAGGCACATTTGTGCCATAGTAGCTCACGCGTACTGAATCAAGAATTTTCGGATTGGCCTTGCCGGCACGGATGTGGGCAAGTGCCTCATCGAGATAAGCCACGGCCAACTCCATCTTTTCTTCGGCCGGATTTAAGTAGTCGGAGGGTTCCATATATTTTTTAAGTATTAAGTGGCAAGTATAAAGTATTGAGTGTGACAGGAACGGTCATCCTGTTAATAGACGAGTGTTCCGATAGGTTCACCCTTGATGACCTTGAGAAGGTTGCCGGGAGTGTCCATGTCGAAGACGATAATCGGCAGATGGTTCTCCTTGCAGAGCGCGGTCGCAGTGAGGTCCATCACCTTGAGTCCGCGGTTGTAGACCTCATCATAGGTAATCTTGTCAAACTTGGTAGCTGTCGGATCCTTCTCGGGGTCAGCGGTGTAGATGCCGTCAACGCGTGTACCCTTGAGCATCACGTCGGCCTCAACCTCGATACCGCGCAGCGCACTGCCGGTGTCGGTGGTGAAGAAGGGGTTGCCTGTTCCGCCGGCAATCACTGCCACCTCGCCGCGCTGCAGTGCCTCGATGGCCACGCGGTTTGAATAGTAGTCACCGATGGGATACATGTTGAGCGCCGTAAACACCTTCGCGGGCTGTCCGATTGAATCCAGGGCCGACGAGAGCGCAAGCGAATTGATGACGGTGGCGAGCATACCCATCTGGTCGCCCTTCACACGGTTAAAACCCTTGGCCGCACCCGAGACTCCGCGGAAGATATTGCCTCCGCCAATCACAATCGCAACCTGCACGCCCATCGAGCATATCTCCATAATCTGGCGCGCATATTCATTCAGACGGTCACTGTCGATGCCGTAGCCCTGCTTGCCCATCAGCGATTCGCCGCTGAGTTTGAGAAGGACTCTTCTGTATTTAGGTTCCATAGTATATTTATGTTGGATTTTTTGTTTTTAAGTGCTTACATCAACAAAGGTAATCATTATTCCGCCAATTACCCAACCATTGTCAGCTAAAATTTAAAATACACATATTTTATAATAGATTAACACCGATTTTTCATGACAATTTGATTTCAAATTTTATACAATCTGGTTACAAATTTTCACAATATATAAATAGTTTTTATTTTTGCATTACAGTCAACCGTTAGTATTATCCTTTCTTCTCTTTTTAAAAACCAATCTACATCCGTGAGTAATTCAGAACCACAGACAACACCAGCAATCCTGCTCGTTGATGACGACAAAAACATTACGTCGCTCCTCGAGGCAAACCTTCGGAGCGAAGGCTACCGTGTTGTGTCGGTTTCACAAGCAGAAGAAGCACTCACACTTCCGCTCGAATCCTTCAACCTCGTTATCACCGAAATAAAGCTCCCCGGTGAAATCGACGGATTCGAACTCCTTGACCGCATGAAGGACGACCGTATGACCCGCCACGTCCCCGTGGTATTCTGCACGGTCCTCGACAGAGAGAACGACATTATCGCAGGACTCAACAGTGGTGCTGACGACTATGTGGTGAAACCTTTTTCGCTCCGTGAGTTCATGGCGAGAGTGCGCTCTGTCCTCCGTCGACACCGAAATTTCGCTCCCGTAGCCACCTCGCGCACAATCGAGTACCGCACTCTAATCCTCAACGTCGATTCCCGTGGTCTCATAATCGACGGCGACACAATTTCGCTCTCACCCACCGAATTCACAATCCTCACCCACCTCCTTCGCTCCCGCAACAAGCTCTTCACCCGTGAGGAAATCTTCGCCACCGCCTGGCCCGGTGAGGACATGAACAACCCACGCCTCGTCGACGTAAACATCTCCCGACTCCGCAAAAAGCTCGGAGTCTACGGCCAGAACATCGTCAACCGCTCCGGCCTCGGCTACGGATTCATTGATATATAAAACGCTAAAGGCGTTTTATATATCAAGTACTAAGTACTAAGGATAAAGTATTAAGTATTTATTATAGTATAGAGGGAAAGCTCTATAGTATAGAGGGGAAAGTATAGAGTATAGAGGGCAGAGGATAGAGCACTAAGTGTAAAGTAGCCTATCCCCTCACTCACAAAGCCCCATCCCTTCTTCACTTCACTTACCATTACTCTCTCCATCCACCTTACTTACTCCCTCCATCACCCCTCCTCCCCACACAGCCAATACTATTATCTATACTCTATACTTTACCCTCTATACTAAACACTATACTCTATACTTTAATCTCTATACTAAAAATTAAAAACTAAAAACGTGCTCCCTTCCTCCACCACTCCCTTCATCCTCGAAGCCGGCTGTGATGAAGCCGGACGCGGATGCCTTGCAGGACCCGTGTTTGCAGCCGCAGTAATTCTCCCCGACGGCTACACCAACGAGCTTCTCAACGACTCCAAAAAACTCACCCCGCGTCAGCGCGAAGCACTCCGCCCCATCATCGAGCGCGATGCCGTCGCGTGGGCAGTCGCGTCATGCGACCATGCCGAAATCGACAGCATCAACATCCTCAACGCATCCATCCTCGCAATGCACCGCGCCCTCGACCAACTCGACGTCGTCCCCGGTGCAATCGCTGTCGACGGCAACCGCTTCAAACCATACAAAGACATACCCCACGTCACTGTAGTCAAAGGCGACTCCAAGCTCGGCAACATAGCCGCAGCCTCAATCCTCGCCAAGACCTACCGCGACGAATTCATGGAAAAGGCTGCAAAACAATATCCCGGCTACAACTGGGAAGTCAACAAAGGCTACCCCACCCGCGACCACCGCGCAGCCATCGCCGCCCTCGGCCCCTCCCCCCTCCACCGCCTCACCTTCCGCCTCCTCCCCGACACAAAAGAGGCTCCAAAAGAAGATACAAAAGGGGACACAAAAGGGGTACAAAAGGACAGAAGGATTGCAGAAGAAACAAAAGATAATAATTTAATTTTAAGGTATATAGCAAGAATATAAACGACCTGATAATAACCACAAAAAACAACTCAGGCTGCATATAGGCAAATCCTCCTATATGCAGCCTGAGTCATTATCTTTATATAAAAAATAAAAACCTTTTGTTCCTTCTGAAATCCTTATGTTCTTCTGTATCCCCCTACCCCTGAGACAGATATAAAAACCTTTTGTTTCTTCTGCAATCCTTATGTCCTTCTGTACCCCCCTTTTGTCCCCCTACACTTGACTGGATTTCTTCAGCTTTCTCGCTGTCGTATATGCCAGCAACTCCGAGCGGTACGACTGGAAAGAAATATCCCTTCCGACCTTCCCCTCGAAAAGCCCACCCTCAGTAATCAGACACCTCCACAGAGCCTTCACCCCGTGAAGCAACGGACTCAGCGGCCCGATCTCCTCATCGCGCGCAGCAAGCACCTTAGCCTTCATCGCCGCATGTGAAACCGCCACCTTCTCATACTGCTCCGGAGTATCGCAGCGATTGTGGAAAATATCACCGTCAATCAGCTCAGGCCTCACTGAATCGCGGAAAATCACCGTCTCCGAGACATCACGGAGATTCCAGTTGGCATACCTCTTGTCGAAAAGCCTTATCTGACGGTCGGGATACCATCCGCAATGCTTCACCGGAACCCCGCAATAGAAATTCAGACGCGAGATACTGTAGACCCTGTGGCCGAATCCCTCAGCCTTAAGCCTCCTTATCGACTCCTGGAGGGCCGGCGACAGAAGCTCGTCGGCATCTATCGACAATATATACTGATGGGTCGTGAGCGAAGTCGCATACTGGCGCTGCGCACCGAATCCGTCAAACTTCCGCGTCCTCACCTTGCAGCCATACTCCTCGCAGATCGCAACCGTGCGGTCGGTCGAACCCGAATCCACCACGATAATCTCGTCCGCGACATCGCGCAGCGACTCCAGACAGGCACCGATGTGCCTCTCCTCATTATATGCAAGTATGGTAGCCGAGATTTGTTTCATTATCGAAAAATGCAAACTTACCAAGCACAAATGTAGAATAAATATTTCAAAATTAGGAAATTTTTACCGCAAAAATCTTCACCCCTCCAAATCCTGGCATCCATTTCAACCAAAAATCACCCTCACAGCCATCCCTGACCCGCTTTTTCCTACATCTCTTCCGTCACCAACGACAGCCACCTAAATGCACTCTCCGGACAAAAACTGTCGAAAATTGACGACATACAAACAAAAAGCCATAAAAATGCTATCTTTTAACTAAATTTAACTATGTTAATGTTTCCACTTTTATCATTCCTTATTAATTTTGCAATGCTTAACGTCAGTAGGCTTATAGCTACTATCAAAGCAACGCATAACACAAAGTCAACTAAAAAGTTAGGTTAAATGTGATTAGGGGTCTGTGAAGATCCCTAATCTTTTTATATACCCCCATTCCATCGCTCCTCAACCCCTTACGCCCCATCCTCCCCCCTCCTGTCACCTTTCCCCATCCCGACACCACTTAGTGCAATCCCTCAACAGCCCCCGAAAACACCATTAGGGAAATCCCTAAACCAGGTCAGCCACTCCCGCCACACTCACCCTGCCATCCCAAAACCAAAAACCCCGCAACCCCCGAAAAAAGAAAAAAGACAGTAAAATCCTATTTATTAACAAAATTTAACAATCGGGGGGGGGTAATTTCGCAGTTCGTTATTATCTTTGCATTACAGAAAATGCCGGTAGGCATTAAAAGCTACTATCTAAGCAACGCATAACACAAAGTCAACTAAAAAAGTTAGGTTAAATGCGATGAGGGGACTGTGAAGTTCCCTCATTTTCGTATCTGTATGAACGCCCCCGGTACGAACGCCTCCGAATAGGACGTCTTATATGGACGCCTCCGGTAGGGACGCTTTTCAAAGCGTCCGCAACCTAATCCAAATGAATTTGAAAAACCACAACAAATGAATTTCAAAAAACAACCCAAATGAACTAAAAACACAATACGCACCCAACCCCCAAAATATCCAATCCCCAAAAATACTCCCGCATTTTCACCCCATATCCTGCTGCGGACGCTTTGAAAAGCGTCCATACCGGAAACATCCACACAGGAAACATCCCCACCGGAAGCGTACCATCCCCCATCCGGCCAACATCGACCCGGCCAACATCCCGCCCCCATATCCCCCGGTTGCCTATTAGCCCTATTAGACTTATTAGACTTATTAGACTTATTACCCCTATCACCCCACAAAAAATTTGCATATTCCGATAATTCCCTTTAACTTTG
>CANCXM010000043.1 GCA_947381945.1 uncultured Muribaculaceae bacterium | reverse complement strand
GCAGCCTGCGCCGCTGCTACGCGGGCGATGGGCACGCGGTAGGGTGAGCAGGATACGTAGTTCATGCCGAGGCGGGCGCAGAACTTGACTGATGAGGGTTCGCCACCGTGCTCGCCGCAGATACCTACTTTGAGTTCGGGTTTGGTTGCGCGGCCCTTTTCAACACCCATCTTCACGAGCTGGCCAACGCCTTCCTGGTCGAGTACTTCGAAGGGATCGGTCTTGATGATGCCGTGTTCCTTGTAGAATTTGAGGAACTTGGGAGCGTCGTCGCGAGAGAAACCGAAGGTCATCTGGGTAAGGTCGTTTGTACCGAACGAGAAGAAGTCTGCAACCTCTGCAATCTGGTTTGCAACGAGAGCGGCGCGGGGCACCTCAATCATTGTACCAACCTTGTAGGGTACGCTGCGGCCTGCTTCCTCGAATACCTTTGCAGCAGTGATGTTGATGACGTCTGCCTGGTTCTGGATTTCCTTGAGTGAACCTACAAGGGGAATCATGATTTCGGGGTGAACGTCGATGCCGCGTTCCTTGACAGCGAGGGCTGCCTCGATGATGGCGCGGGTCTGCATTTCAGTGATTTCGGGGTAGGTGATGCCGAGACGGCAGCCACGGTGACCGAGCATCGGGTTGAATTCTTCAAGCGAGTCAACCTTAGCCTTAACTTCCTCGAGGGTGATGCCCATCTCTTCAGCCATGACCTTCTGTGTTGCGGTCTGGTGGGGTACGAATTCGTGCAGAGGGGGATCGAGAAGACGGATGGTCACTCCGTAGCCGTCCATAGCTTCGAAGATACCTTCGAAGTCGCCACGCTGCATGGGGAGGAGCTTGGCGAGGGCTGCGCGACGACCTTCTTCGTCAGAAGCGAGGATCATTTCGCGCACGGCCTTGATGCGGTCGCCTTCGAAGAACATGTGTTCTGTACGGCAGAGACCGATACCCTGTGCGCCGAAGTGGCGAGCCTGCTTGGCGTCGCGGGGTGAGTCGGCGTTGGTGCGGACGAGTGTCTTGGTATATTTGGCTGCGAGGTTCATGATTGCGCCGAAGTCACCGCCGAGTTCGGGTTCGGTAGTGGGCACCTGGCCGTCATAAACTTCACCTGTTGAACCGTTGAGTGAGATCCAGTCACCTTCGTTGTAGGTCTTGCCTCCCATTTCAACAGTTTTGTTCTTGTAGTCAACGCGGATTTCACCTGCGCCGGACACACAGCACTTACCCATACCACGGGCAACAACGGCTGCGTGAGAGGTCATACCGCCACGCATTGTGAGGATACCCTGGGCAACAGCCATACCACGGAGGTCTTCGGGAGAAGTCTCGATACGCACGAGAACGACTTTGCGCTTCTTTTCGCTCCAAGCTTCTGCTTCTTCAGCTGAGAATACGATCTGGCCTGCGGCTGCACCGGGAGATGCGGGAAGACCCTTGGCAACGACCTTAGCACGCTTGAGGGCTGATTTGTCGAATACGGGGTGGAGAAGCTCGTCGAGTTTCTGGGGCTCCATGCGGAGAAGGGTAGTCTTCTCGTCGATTTCACCTGCGCGGAGGAGGTCCATGGCAATCTTCACCATAGCAGCGCCGGTGCGCTTGCCGTTACGGGTCTGGAGCATCCAGAGCTTGCCGTCCTGAATGGTGAATTCCATGTCCTGCATGTCCTTGTAGTAGTCTTCGAGACGGCCTGCGATTGCGATAAGTTCGGCAGCGCAAGTCGGCATAGACTCTTCAAGTGAAGGATATTTTTCTGCGCGTACTTCCTCGCTGATACCCTGGAGGGCAGCCCAACGGCGTGAGCCTTCCACTGTGATCTGCTGGGGAGTACGGATACCGGCAACCACGTCCTCGCCCTGAGCGTTGATGAGGTATTCGCCGTTGAATATGTTTTCGCCTGTAGCTGCGTCGCGGCTGAAGGCCACACCTGTTGCGGAGTTGTCGCCCATGTTGCCGTAGACCATAGCCTGTACGTTGACGGCAGTTCCCCATTCTTCGGGAATTTGGTTCATGCGGCGGTAGAGGATGGCACGTTCGTTCATCCAACTGTCAAACACAGCGCAGATGCCACCCCAGAGCTGTTCCCAAGCGTCGTTGGGGAAGTCCTTGCCAGTGTATTCCTTTACTGCTGCCTTGAAGAGCTTGACGAGGTTCTGGAGGTCTTCGACGGTAAGTTCGGTATCAAGCTTCACGCCCTTTTCTTCCTTCACCTTGTCCATGATTTCTTCGAAGGGATCGATGTCGGCCTTGCTCTTGGGCTTCATGCCGAGAACAACGTCGCCATACATCTGCACGAAACGACGGTAGCTGTCCCATGCGAAGCGGGGGGTGCCACTCTTCTTTGCGAGAGACTCTACGGTGGCGTCGTTCATACCGAGGTTGAGGACGGTGTCCATCATGCCGGGCATTGAAGCGCGTGCGCCTGAACGTACAGAAACGAGAAGGGGATTTTCGGGATCGTTGAATTTCTTGCCGGTGAGCTGCTCAACGTGAGCGATAGCTTCCTGCACTTCCTTGGTAAGGTCTTTGACAACTTTGTCGCGACCATACTGGGTGTATTCGGTGCAGACTTCGGTAGTGATTGTGAAACCGGGAGGTACGGGCATACCGAGAAGGTTCATTTCGGCGAGGTTCGCACCCTTGCCGCCGAGGAGATTGCGCATTGAGGCATTGCCTTCTGCTTTGCCGTCTCCAAAAGTATAAACTCTTTTCATTCTGTAATTAGATATTGATAATTTAATCTGTGAATTACGTTGTAGGTATCATAGTTCCCCGATTGGCCGGGGTGATGTGTTTGAGGATGAGAAGTGTAAGGTTAACATCTGTCGCCACATCGCGTCAGTGGCGGTTGTCATTGCTACGTTACTAATGCAAAGATAGGGATTTTTTTTGCCAATCCCAACCTTTTTGCTGTTCTTTTAGCAAAATTATGCTTGTTTTGCGTTCGGACGCGATTCTGTGTCCTCCGGTTAATCATAGTTAATGACCTTGGAGGGTGGGATGGAGGTGATAATCGCCGACGGGAGAATGAGCACCAACGATGCTACCGCTATAATCGAGATATTCAATATTATCAATGCCGGGATTGAAAGCAGCATCGGGACGTGGTCAAGATAGTATGCCTCCGGATTGAGCGGAATGAGACGGGTGCTGTCCTGAATGACAATCAGACAAACGCTGATTGCGTTGCCGATTAGCAGTCCTGTTGCAAGAATGCGCAATGTGAGGTAGATGAACGACCGGCGGATCAGTCCGTCAGTAGCTCCGAGGGCTTTCAGTATGCCGATCATGTTGACTCTACGTAATATTAATATGTATAGCGAGGAGACGAGTGTCAGGCAAGTCAGCAGTGCCATCAGTGTCAGGATTACCACCACATTGGTGTCAAGCAGGGCAAGCCAGTTGAAATACAGTGCGGCTGACGTATGGACATCGGTGACCGAGTAGAGTGTGCTGATTTTGCCGGTATAGAGTTCGTCGAGGAGTGCTGCCGACAGTTCTCTTCCGCAATCGGCAATCTCATGGTCTGACTCCAGTCCATAGATTTCAAGTTGCGTGCCTTCGTTTTCGTCAAGACCTGCCAGCCCCGACAGGAGTCCGAGGGTGCTGAAAATGTAATTGTCGTCATATTCTCCGAAATGCGTGTCGTAGACAGCAGCGATTTTAAGTCTGCGTGTGCGGTAGCTTCCGTCGCCGAGGAAATAGGCATCAATCTTGTCGCCGAGTTTCGCATCAAGGTCTTTGGCGAGATTGCGGGAGATTATGATATGGTAGAGGGTGGAATCGGCCTTGAAATCCGGGATTTCCCCCTCGACGAGATTTTCCCTGACGAACTCCCAGTCATAGTCGCGGCTCATTCCCTTGACCACCGCGCCTGAGAAATCCGCAGGGGTTTTCAGTATTACGGGCTGACGGATGGTCAGTGCCGTAGAGGCTGTTGGCGGAAGGACTTTGAGTGCATTCCGGAGTTCGCCAAGTTCCACGAGTTTTGTCCCGGTATTGCTGTCCGCACCGTGGACCGTGACGGTCAGTTGCGAATCGAACCCCATGATTTTACGCCGGATTTCCTCTTTGAAACCCATCATTACGGCTATGGATACGAGCATCACGACCACCGACAGCGCAATGCCGGTGACAGCTATCACAACGCCGGTCTGCATCTTTCCGGATGCAGACCGCAGCGTGAGACGGTTGGCGATGAAAAGGGCAAGTGACATGACGGGGCAAAGTTAGAAATTTTTATTGACTTTTCATCGTTTTTGTCCCTGCATCATGTTGGGTTTGTCAGAACAGCAGGGCTATGCGGTAGACGATAAAGGCCACCACCCATGCGAGCAGAGTGTTGTAGATGATGGAGAAGAGTCCGTAGCGCGGATTGCCTGTCTCCTTGATGATAGCGGTGATTGTGGCGATACACGGACAGTAGAGCAACACGAATACCATGAAGCTGAGTGCGGCAGCCGCAGTGAAATCCGGTTTGCCGGTAATCGGGTTTGGAGCTGTCAGGCGGGTGGAAAGGGTCTGTTCCGAAGCTTCTTCATCTCCTGTGTAGAGCACTCCGAGGGTCGACACGACGATTTCCTTGGCCGGGACTCCTGCGAGTGCGGCTACCGATGCGCGCCAGTGGAAACCGAGTGGTTCAAGAATCGGGTTGATGGCTTTTCCCGCCATCTCAAGATAGCTGTCCTTTGAGGTATCAATTGCCGAATCGTCAGTTAGGGTGATTTCGGTATCTTCAACCGAAGCTTCCTCGTCGTGCATCGGGAAGTAGTTGAGAGCCCAGACGATGATGCTTGCCACGAGGATTATGCCGCCCATCTTTTTAAGGTACTGTTCTCCCTTGCCCCACATGTGACGCAGGGTTGCCTTAAGTGTCGGGACGCGGTAGGGCGGAAGCTCCATGACGAAGGGGGTTACATCCTCACCGAAGTAGAACCTGCGCAGCAGACGGGCCGTGACTCCTGCCATGAGGATTCCGAGCAGATAGATGCACATGAACACCAATGTGGCGTGTTCCGGGAAGAAGGTGCCGATGAGCAGCACATAGATTGGGAGTCGGGCCGAACAACTGATAAACGGATTTATCAATATGGTGATTATCCGGCTCGAGCGGCTCTCAATCGAGCGCGAGGCCATGATTGAGGGGACGGTGCATCCGAAGCCCATCACCAGCGGGATGAACGATTTGCCGTGAAGTCCCAGACGGTGCATCACCTTGTCCATGATGAAGGCCGCGCGGGCCATGTAGCCGGAGTCCTCCATGAAGGAGATACACAGATATAATATGAGGATATTGGGGAGGAAGACGATGACGCCGCCGACACCGCCGATGATACCGTCGGCAATGAGGTCTTTCACTGCTCCATCGGGCAGATATTCGCGGGTCATGTCGCCGAGCCATCCGACTAATGATTCAATCCATTCCATCGGGTAGGAACCGAGCTGGAAGGTGGCCCAGAATATCACGAACATTATCCCAAGGAATATTGGGAAGCCAAACAGTCGGTTGGTGACGATGGTGTCGATTATTTTGGTTGAATTTATCTCCTCCTTTTCTGTTGTCACCATTGTTTCCGCGAGCGCGCCGGCGATGAAGCCGTATTTGGCATTGGCGATTGACATGTTTATGTCGTCGTTGGATTTAGGCAGATGCTCGAGCAGGCTGTCGCGGAGCTCGATAATCTCTTTCCCGTCAGGTAGCTCACGGATGCTTCCCTCCACCTGTGAGTCCTTTTCGAGAAGTTTGATGGCGAGATAGCGTGGCGAGAAATGCAGTCCGACATGCGGGTTGGCTTTGAGCATGTCCTTGATTTGTGTGACGGCTTTCTCGATGTCATTGCCGAGGTTGACGTGGATATGGCGCACCGACGGCTCAGTTCCCTCGTAGACACGGATTGCCGTGTCGAGCAGTTCATTGATTCCGCGGCCTGTACGGGCGGCAGTCGGGATGATGGGCACGCCAATCATCTCGCCAAGCATTTTGCAGTCGAGTTCCACACCTGCGCGTTCAAGCTCATCGACCATGTTGAGTGCGATGACCATGCTTCGGTCCATATCGATAAGCTCCGTGGTGAGATAGAGGTTGCGTTCGAGATTTGAACCGTCAACCACATTTATGATTACGTCAGGGGTCTCGTCCTGCAGATACTGACGGACATATAGCTCCTCCGGAGAATATGAGGCGAGAGAATATGTGCCCGGAAGATCGACGATGTTGATTCTGAAACCCTTGTATTTGACACTTCCTGCCTTGGCATCGACAGTCACACCGCTGTAGTTCCCGACGTGTTCGCGGGCACCCGACACGATGTTGAAAAGTGAAGTCTTTCCGCAGTTGGGATTTCCGATGAGGGCCACGTTTATGGTGCGTTGGTGCCCGTTGTCGGTTTTTGCCTGGCTCACCGGCTGCGTGGATGTGTCTGAGTCGGGTGACTTGTTTATGTGCTTGGAATTGAGCAGCGCCTCTTCAGGGATTTCATCCACCGAAACCTCGACGAGCTCGGCTTCCGAACGGCGCAGCGAGACCTCATAGTCCATAATCTGATATTTCACAGGGTCGCGGAGGGGTGCGTCAAGCAACACGCGTATTTTGCGCCCTCTCACAAATCCCATTTCAAGCATCCTTTTTCTGAAGGCTCCGTGGCCCACTATTTTGACAACAGTTGCTTCCTGTCCGGGTTTTAAATCTGAAAGTCTCGTTAGCATTGATTCTTTATAGACAAAATTTGACCGCAAACTTACACATTATTTATATAATTGGAAATACCTAAAAGTAGTGATTTTTGTTGCGCCGGGTTTCAACCATTTTAAAGAACTGATTTAAACTTTTTATAAAATGTTAAATACAAAACTGGTTGGGGACTTTGTTTTCAATCTTTGCACCTCTTTCCGGCCAATTTTAAATCTTTCTTCAGTCGTTTAGCTCGCTAAACTCCTTCATCAAGATTTAAAATTGTCTCGAAAATAGGTGCAAATCTTAAAAAATAAAAAGTTTAAATCAGTTTAAAATCTCACTCCAACAGGCAATATTATCGGATTATTCAAGTTATAATGAATGTAAACCACCACCTAAAAATCTTGTACATACATGATTTCTATCAAGCATATCGTAGCTTTGGCCGTCATTGGATCCTGTGGCTCTTTGGCAACCCTTGCTCAGAAAAATGAATTCAACCCGATTCAGACCGGTGTCAACTCGCTCGGAATTGCTCCCGACGCGCGTGGCGCTTCAATGGGCGATCTCGGTGCCGCGACCGATCCCGATGCTAACAGCCAGTTCTGGAATCCGTCGAAATATGCCTTTGCCTATTCCCGTGGAGCGGTGTCGCTGAGCTATACACCTTGGCTCCGCAAGCTCGTCAATGATATTTTCCTTGCGAATGTCGCGGGCTATTGGAAAATCGGCTCTGAGGACAATCAGGCTGTCTCGGCATCTCTCCGCTATTTCTCGCTTGGTGAGGTCACTGACGAGAATGGTGGTCTTGGCATCCAGTCGGTCAACCCCTACGAGATGAGTTTCGACATCGGCTATTCCCGTAAGTTGTCCGAAAAGTTCTCGATGGGCATTGTGTTCCGCTACATCTATTCCGATCTCAGCTTCAGCGACAGCTATGCGAGCGATCAGTCAACAGGTGCATCTGCTTTCTCGGCCGATATTTCCGGTTACTACACCACCTATCCGATAATCGGTCGGAACGAGTGTCAATGGTCGTGGGGTTTCGATATCTCGAATATCGGATCTAAGGTGAATTACAACCACGGTGACAATCCTGCCTTCCTCCCGACCAACCTCCGTATCGGTACCTCGTTCACATTCCCGCTTGCGGATTACCATAATCTCTCTCTTAACCTTGACCTCAACAAGCTCCTTGTTCCGTCGATGCCACGCCGTGTCGACTTCGAGGAAGGGTCAGAAGGAGAGTATGATTATCTGAAAGCCTACGAGGATTGGCAGAATATGTCGTCCATCACCGGTATATTCAAGTCCTTTTCGGATGCTCCCGGTGGCATGAAGGAGGAACTGCGTGAAATTTCCTATTCGCTTGGCGCTGAGTATAACTACAACGACCAGTTCTTCCTCCGTGGCGGCTACTACTATCAGAACCCGACCAAGGGCAATCTCCAGTATTTCGCGCTTGGCGCGGGATTCGCCCTCAATGTGCTCCGTCTTGATGCGAGCTATATGGTGGCTACTGCCCAGAACTCTCCGCTTGACCAGACTCTCCGCTTTACTCTCACATTTGACATGGATGGCCTGAAAGAAATTTTCGGCCGCAAATAAACATCCTCTTAAATATAATATTGTATGGTACGAACCGGTTTGGGCTATGATGTCCATCGTCTTGTCGAGAATCGAGATTTGATTCTCTGCGGTGTGAATATTCCATACGAGAAAGGCTTGCTCGGACACAGCGATGCCGATGTGGCTCTTCATGCTCTGTCCGATGCGCTTCTCGGAGCTGCAGCCATGCGCGACATAGGCTATCATTTCCCGGATACGGCTGCTGAATATGAGGGCGCTGATTCGCGTGTGCTCTTGCGTCGTGTCGTGGAACTGATAGGCGGAAAATCCTATAGTATAAATAATGTGGATGTGACCATCATCGCCCAGCGTCCGAAGCTGCTCACTTTTATTCCACAGATGATTGAGAATATAGCCTCTGATTTGCAGATTCCTGTGGACTGTGTGTCTGTAAAGGCTACCACGACCGAAAAGCTTGGCTTTGAAGGTAGGGGTGAGGGCATCTCGGCCATGGCTGTGGCGACTTTGACCGATCCCTCCCGTTGAGGAGCGTTAAAGTCGTTTGGCATTTGAAAAAAAATGTCTAAATTTGCATCTGTATGCAACAGATGACTCGTAGACAATGGCTGTTTAGAGTGGGGAGTGCGGCATTTGTGCCTGCATTCCTTTCTTCATGTCGTCCCGAAATCTCGCGCGACGTCGAGGCTGTCGGGAAGCGTTTCGCCGATGCTTATACCCCTGTGAAGACCAACGGATGTGTGGCCTGCGACAATTGTATGCCATGTCCATATAATATCGACATCCCCTCAAACCTGCTTTTCGTCGACCGCGCTCATGAGGAGGACTGGTTGCCCGGTGCGCTCGACGACCCCGATTTCTCGGAAAAAGGGACGAAGTTTCTTGCACGTTATGAGGATTCAATCCCCGATGTCGCGCAGACCCAACGTTGCATCAGTTGTGGTGAATGTATCGGGACCTGTCCTGTCGGTATCAATATCCCTGAACAGATGTCGGAAATCACGGCGCTCACTGACGTGTTGCGCGATTTACGTTGTCAACAATTGTAACGATTATGGCTGTAGGTTCCATCTTGCGGTTTGTCCGTATTCTGATAGCGCTTGTTGTCCTCGCTGTTTTTGTCGGTCTTTTTGCAGATTTCGGCATGAATATTCCGTCGGTGGCGGCATGGCTCGTCCATGTCCAGTTTCTCCCTGCGGCAATGTCGTTTTCTATAGCCACATTCGTTGTGTGGTTGATCGCAACTCTTGTTTTCGGCCGTATATATTGTTCAACGGTCTGTCCGCTCGGAATCTTTCAGGATGTTTGCTCCCGCATTCCTCGTCTTGGCAAGGTGCGTCCGCGTTGGCACTACCATTACAGCGCTCCGTTCACTCGCCTGCGTGCCATAATGCTTTTCCTTGTGGCTTTGTCGATAGTCCTTGGCATTTCCGCCTTGTCATCGTTGCTTGACCCCTACAGCATTTTCGGGCGCTTCGGCCTCTATGTCATCAAGCCTCTCTGGGCCTCGGTGCTGAATCTGTGTGGAGCATCGCCGCAAGTGCGTTTCGGCTTGGCTTCGTTTGCAGGAATGCTCGTGTCGGTGTTGACTATGGTGATAATCGGGGCAATCGCCTTCCGCAACGGCCGCACGTTCTGCAACACTGTCTGTCCGGTTGGCACGACCCTGAGTTTCATCTCCCGTTACTCCATTTTCCGCATCGACATCAACACCGACCGTTGCATTCAGTGTCGGCGCTGTGAGCATCGCTGCAAGGCTTCGTGCATAGATCTGACGAGCCATGTGGTCGACACGTCGCGTTGCGTGGTCTGTTTCGACTGCCTCACTGATTGCCCCAACGATGCCATAAGCTATACCTACAATCGTCATCAGCTCTCCATCCCGCTTATGCAGAGGGTCAAAGGCCCTGTGGCCGGTTCGGCAGCCGGAATGGGAAGCGGTCGCCTTGATGCCACTCATGCCGGAAATTCCTCTTCGGCCTCAGCGTCGGTTGACCGCAAGCTGCTTGACCGCCGCCGTTTCCTCATGGCCGGGGCCGTGATGGCTGCCGTGCCGGCTGTCGCAAAGGTATCGGGAACTGTTGATAAGCTTGATAAGATGCAAGCCTCTCCCCGCCATCGGGGGCTGCTCCCTGTCACCCCTCCGGGCATACGCTCCCGTCGGGAATTTCTTGACCGTTGCACGGCTTGCGGACTTTGTGTCGACCGCTGTCCGCAGAAAGTAATCAAGGTTGCGCTTAGGGAATACGGTATGCTCCGCGCTCTCCATCCGGTGATGGACTATGATGAGTCATGGTGTATCTACAACTGCACTCTTTGCACCAACCTTTGCCCGACAGGAGCCTTGCATCCGCTCACAGTCGCTGAGAAACTCCGCTCTTCTACCGGACAGGCATGTGCCGACAAGTCATATTGCATATCCTACACTCAGGGAGTGAAATGCGGGGCTTGTTCGCGCCGTTGTCCCACCGGAGCTATCACAATGACCGCTCCTGACAGTGACGGCAAGGGGCCATATCCGGTTGTCGATCCGAAGAAATGTATCGGCTGCGGTGCCTGTCAGTACGTCTGTCCCTCAAAACCGAAAGCTATAAAGGTCGGAGGCATTGCCTGACGGATTCTGATGACTCACCTGTAAAGAACAAAATTTCATTTAATCATAACATATTCCAGGATTTCGATGAAGCAATATCTTGAACTGCTCGACAAGATTATGACCGAAGGTGTGGACCGAGGCGACCGTACAGGCACAGGCACACGAAGCATTTTCGGCTATCAGATGCGTTTTGATCTCAGCGAAGGCTTCCCCTTGCTGACCACAAAGAAACTTCATTTGAAATCAATCATCCATGAACTCCTATGG
This sequence comes from uncultured Muribaculaceae bacterium, assembly GCA_947381945.1. Taxonomy (GTDB): domain Bacteria; phylum Bacteroidota; class Bacteroidia; order Bacteroidales; family Muribaculaceae; genus Duncaniella. The sequence goes on along the minus strand of CANCXM010000043.1, from coordinate 8,942 downwards.
TTTCTCAAGGGTGACACCAATGTGAAGTATCTTCAGGACAACGGTGTCCGCATCTGGAACGAATGGGCTTCTCCGGAAGGTGAGCTTGGCCCGGTCTACGGCTATCAGTGGCGTTCATGGCCGGATTACAACGGAGGCCATATCGACCAGATATCGGAGGTCATAAAGACCATCAAGGAGAATCCGGAGTCGCGTCGCATAATCGTCAGCGCATGGAATGTAGCCTCAGTCCCCGACATGGCTCTTCCTCCCTGCCATCTGTTGTTTCAGTTCTATGTTGCCGACGGCCGATTGTCGCTGATGCTCTATCAGCGCAGCGCCGACTGCTTCCTCGGTGTGCCATTCAATATTGCTTCCTACGCTCTGCTTCTCATGATGGTCGCGCAGGTGACCGGATTGAAACCGGGTGAATTCATCCACACCCTTGGCGATACGCATATCTATCACAATCATTTTGAACAGGTGAGGACTCAGCTTGCCCGCACTCCCGGCAAACTCCCCGTCATGCACATCAATCCTGATGTGAAGGATATTTTTGATTTCAAGTATGAAGATTTCGAGTTGCGCGATTATGAGGCGCAGCCACACATCAAAGCAACTGTAGCCGTATGACAACAGCTCACTCCACGAATCCGCAGGTGACCATAATCGTCGCCACTACCCGCAATTTTGCCATTGGCCGCAAGGGCGACCTCCTGTTTCATATCAGTGATGACCTTAAGCGATTCAAGGCCCTCACGATGGGCCATCCCATCATCATGGGGCGCAAGACCTTCGAATCATTTCCGAAGGGTGCCCTTCCGGGGCGCCGCAACATTGTCGTGACCCGCAATCCGGATTATACGGCACCCGGTATTGAAACCGCTGAATCATTAGAGGAGGCCCTCGCGATGTGCGGGACCTCCTCGGAGTGCTTTGTGATAGGCGGTGGTGAGATCTATTCTCAAGCTCTCCCGCTCGCCTCTAAGATTGAATTGACGCTGATTGACTGCTGTGTGGATGATGCCGACACCTTCTTCCCGACGCTGTCGTCGGATGAATGGACTCTTCCACTCACATCCTCCTTTGACCGCACCGATCCCAAAACCGGCACTCCCTACACCTTCCTTACTTTGAATAGAAGATAGGGAATAGAAGATAGGGATAAAATAGAAAACAAGGGTCGGATAAAGGATAGGATAATAGTTAAGGAAAATGTGAAAGTTATTAGGCTTATTAGCCCTATTAGTCCTATTGGCCCTATTCCCCTTATCCTCCCTATTTCCTATACTGCTCCAGCATCGGCACCGGGAACTTCGAGAAAAGAGTCTGGACAGCCTCAGCTATCCCCTTAAGATTTCTGAACTGTGAATCGCCATTGTCCAGAATAGTCCCGACAGAAGCCGATAATAAAGGAATTTTACTGTCAATATTGACCATATCCATTGTCAACACTCCTTCGCGGTATATACCGGTGACGACTTGGGCATTCGCATAGTCCACAGGCCAATAATTGTTTCGCGGATACATGAACCACGGCGACATGCCGTTATATGGAGGCCCCCAGACATTCGGTGGAGGAGGAATTGGCCCGTGATGCATCGGCGGGACAGGTGGAACAGGTGGAACAGGTGGGGCGGGAGCCATCGGAGGAGCAGGCGGGAGCAACGGTTCTGTTGCAAGCTCCTTTTTGATAGTCAGGCCGATATTAATGAGAAGAGGAGAATTCGGATCTTCAGTGAATCCTCGTTCCACCATCTGTTCGCGGATGGCGGCGGCGATGTTGTAATATGTCACCATCTCCATTCCGGGAGGCAGTTTCCCCTCGTCAGGCGTGACAATCCTGAAAGTTGTGTAGGCTCTCAGATTTGCGTCATTGTAGGTCGTGCTTGTGACAAGATTGAACGGACTGCAAGCCGTCAGCACTGCTGCAATCAGCACGATCAATCCTATTAACTTTTTCATAGTTAAAACATTAATTAGAGAATGAACATGTAGATAAAACGTCGGTTTTTACTAAAAGGTTGGTTATTTGGCTTTTTAAACGTTTAAAATTTGCTTAATTCGGTCATAAACTTTAAATTTGAACTTCGAAACTACAGTTTTGTTAATTTGTTTGTACGATACTTAACAAAGTAAAATTCAACCGGCATGAGCCGGAGCGGTTACACCTAATCTTCTTACCCTAAACCTAATGTATAATGGATTCTATTACCGACCTTTTTAACGACATGCTTCACCATTGTGGAAGCACTGACATTGCCGAGGCGGAATTTAAAAAACTTATTCATGAGGACCCTGAGTTGAGGGCCCGCTATCGCGAATGGTGCGATGAGGTGGGCAGTTCCGAGAAGCGGGGTTTCCTCGATTATTGTGAAGAGTATTTTGATTCCCAGGACTCGATCTGGGACAATCTGAAAGATGACTACGAAGATGAATGAATCAAACTCCTTTCCCTCTCTCCGCCGTTTCTCTGCTGAATGGGAACGTCATGATTGCGTTCTGCTCGCATGGCCGCATGAGGAGACGGATTGGAACTATATTCTTCCGGATGCACGCCGTTGCATCGCGGAGATTGTAAAGGCGCTTTCCGCTGATGAGTGCGTCTTGCTCGTCGGTCCGGCGGAGCTTTGTCTGCCCTCCATCCGTGAGCAGGGTTTTGACCAGAAGCGCGTGAAGTTTGTGGATATGCCCACTAACGACACTTGGGCGCGTGATTTCGGCGCTCTTACTGTTGAAGTCGATGGCTCTCTGCGTCTTCTGGATTTCAAATTCAATGGCTGGGGATTGAAATTCGCAGCCGACAAGGACAATCTCATCTCCTCTCGTCTTGCCGGACTCGGCCATTTCGCCGCTCCGATGGAAAACCGTCTGAATTTTGTCCTTGAAGGTGGTTCGGTTGAATCGGACGGGGAGGGGACGCTCCTCACCACTGCCGAATGTCTCCTCTCGCCAAACCGTAACGGCCAATGGGGTCGTGAGGAAATCTCCGCCTACCTTGCGGACGCTTTTGGCTTCACCCATCAGCTTTTCCTCTACCATGGCGCTCTTCTCGGCGATGATACCGATAGCCATATCGACACTCTTGCGCGTCTTGCTCCACACGATACCATCCTTTACTGCGGTGCCGGTGAGCCTGAAAATCCCAATCACACCGAATTGCTGAAGATGCAGAAGGAACTGACGACTCTGCGCACTCCCGCCGGTATGCCCTACAATCTCATAGGGCTTCCTCTCCCCGACAAGATTGAGATTGACGGCGAGGTGCTTCCCGCCACCTATGCGAATTTCCTCATCACCCCTACACGCATTCTTCTGCCTGTATACGGTCAGCCCCGCAAGGATTTCCTTGCCGCGCAGACATTGAAAATCGCTTTTCCCGACCATGAGGTAGTGGCGATTGACTGCACTCCGCTCATCCGTCAGCACGGTTCGCTCCATTGCGTGACCATGCAGTTCCCCGTCGGTGCGGTCGCAGGTATAGAAAACGGTATGTGGATTGAAAACAACTCTCTCGATTGAGAAATTATCTTGATTTTTTGACTGATAGAAAAATGAAAGTAGGAATTATACAGCAGCACAATACTGCGGATATTGAAAACAATCGCATTCGCCTCGGCGAAAAAATCCTTCATCTTGCCGCCGAGGGTGCGGAGCTTGTCGTTCTTCAGGAACTTCACGATTCGCTATACTTCTGTCAGGTGGAGAGTGTCGACAATTTCGACCTTGCAGTGTCGTTGGATTCTCCGTCCGTGGAATTTTATTCTGTCATCGCCCGACAGGCAGGAGTTGTCCTTGTGACATCGCTGTTCGAGCGTCGTGCGGCAGGCTTGTATCACAATACTTCTCTTGTCTTTGACAAGGACGGCTCCCTTGCAGGAAAATACCGCAAGATGCACATTCCCGATGATCCCGCATATTACGAAAAATTCTATTTCACTCCCGGCGACCTTGGCTTTAAGCCAATCGACACTTCTCTTGGCCGTCTTGGCGTTCTCGTCTGCTGGGATCAGTGGTATCCCGAAGCAGCGCGACTGATGGCGATGAACGGTGCGCAGATGCTGATATATCCTACTGCAATTGGGTGGGAGAGCAGCGACACTCCCGATGAGAAAGCCCGTCAGCGCGAAGCGTGGATGACTGTCCAGCGTGGTCATGCCGTTGCCAACGGTCTTCCGGTCGTCACTGTCAACCGCGTTGGCCACGAGCCGGATTCCTCCGGAGCTACAAACGGCATCACCTTCTGGGGTTCGAGCTTTGTCGCAGGTCCGCAGGGCGAGCTCCTCTATCTTGCACCTGATTCCGAGGAAGCCGAGACAATAGTCGAGATTGACATGAAACGCTCCGAGCAGGTACGCCGATGGTGGCCGTTCCTCCGTGACCGCCGCATAGAGAACTATGGCGACATCACCCGCCGTTTCATAGATTGACCTCCCGCTTCCATCTATCGGATGATAAGAATCGTAAAGTTGAAAAATCTCCTGTTTATCGCATTTTGAAAAAAACTCTTCCATTCGACACGACCTCGGGCGACTATCTGTCGGTCCTGCTATCACTCTGGCTCCCGCGCTACGGTTGGTTGGTGCTCCTGCCGATTGTTGTCTGCGCAGTTGCCGGCTTTGTCTTTGACGAGCGCCTGCTGCTTGTGGCATTGATGCTCCTGTTCATTGTGGTGCCGATGCTCATGTCTTTTCTCTACACCTACTATATGCTTGCGCCGGAAGCTCGTCGCGCTGTCATCAGAAAGGAGGTTGAGATTGCCGAAGGGGATTATCTGAAACTGACCTATCTTGACCCGGAGAAGAAGAGTGCCGATGAAAAAGCTGACCGTGCAGGGCGGATGCTCCTCCCTATAGCAAAGGAGGAGGACAAGGCTCCTCTCCCTCCTCTCCCTCTGCCGAAACCAGAGAAAATTGCATGGCAGGATGTCATCGGTGTCAAATACACCTCACGTTTCACTGTCTATCTTCTCCGTGGACCGCGCCTGAATTTCCTGCTTATTCCACATTCGGCGATTACAAAGGAAGTATAGGCATAAAAAACTTCAACCGGCAAAGGAAAAAATTACTATCTTTGCAAATATCATGCACCAAAACTATTTTTTACTCCATACTCTATAATTTCAAAAGTCATGTCAATACCGCATAGCAAAGTATATGGCCTCATTGGCTTCCCTCTCACACATTCCTTCTCCATGAACTATTTCAACAATATGTTTGAGTCGGAAAACATTGATGCCGAGTATGTAAATTTTGAAATCCCTGAAATCGGTGACCTTATGGAGGTCGTTTCCGAAAATCCCAATCTCGCCGGTCTTAATGTGACCATTCCTTACAAGGAGCAGGTGATTCCCTACATGGATGAGATGGACGAGGAAGCCGCTCTTATCGGAGCTGTCAACGTGATAAAGCTCATCAAGGGCAAGAACGGTGACATCAAGCTCAAAGGGTTCAACAGCGATGCCATGGGTTTCCAGAACTCCATCGCACCTCTCATCAACGATAAGCGCAACCGCGCGCTCATCCTCGGAACCGGCGGTGCATCGAAGGCCATCCGTCGTGCGCTCATCAATCTTGGCGTAGAGCCTGTCTATGTATCCCGCACTCCCTCTGAAGGTCAGCTTTCTTACGCTGATCTTACTCCCGAAATCATGGCCTCCCATAAGGTGATTGTCAACTGCACGCCGCTTGGCATGTATCCCAACGTAGACCGTTGTCCCGACATCCCCTACGAGCTTCTTACACCCGAGCATCTCTGCTATGACCTTATCTACAACCCCGATGTCACTACATTCATGAGAAAGTCACGTGCAAACGGTGCAGAGGTCAAGAATGGTCTTGAAATGCTTCTCCTTCAGGCATTCGAATCCTGGAACATCTGGAATCTCTGATTTCCGCTGTCTGCAGGCCTGCTTGGTAAGTAGGTGAGCCTCACAAGAAATTCCACATACACACGTCATTCTGCAATCTTTATCAGGTTTACAGGATGACGTGTGCGTTTTTCTAAAATTCCAATACCGCCTCATCCGGATGTTTCCTCTCTCGCTCGTCCCGCTCTTGCCATTTACGGTGACCTTCATCATCGGTATCCTGCTCCACGGCTGTGGGGTCGCTCCGTGGTGGGTGCTTGCCGTGGCAATGCTTGCAGGAGGGATGATTGTGTTCCGGCGGAATTATCCGGCATTGATGTGTGCCGGCGTCCTTGTCGGTTACGCTGTCGGATATGCCCATGAACCTGCCATCCCGTCGTGGCTGTCCGACAGTAATGAGCGGACCTATTCGGCAGTGGCGATTGATGTGAAGTCCTATGAGCCAACGCAGGTTGTCATCGCTGAGATTGATTCCTGCGATGGAATGGAGATTGCACCTCTGCGAGTCAAGCTGACGGTTCCATCCTCAATTCCGGAGGTCAATGAGCGTGACCGTATCCGATTTTCGTCCCTCTTGGAGCCTATTCAGTCAACGGCCGATTTGCCGGGAGAGATGGATTTCAATGCTACCTTGCGCCGAAAGGGTGTGCTTGCCGAAGTCTTTCTCAACCCTGACAGTTTGCGGGTACTATATCCGGAACCGGGGATTTTGAATTCCATCCGTCGCCTCCGCACAGATGTCACTCTTGCCATTATCGATTTGCCGGTTTCATCACAGGCTCGGGAATTCATCAATGCTACACTTACTGCCGACCGTTCTATGCTCACGGCTGATATGCGCGAATTGTTCTCCTCTACGGGCTTGTCGCATCTCCTTGCTTTGAGCGGACTCCATGTCGCCATTATCGCAGGAGTCATAACGGTCATGCTTTTCCCTATTGTGTTGTTGAAACTTCGGTGGCTGAGGACACTTATCGCCGTTCTACTTCTCTGGAGCTTCGCCGTAATGACCGGCCTTACTCCTTCCGTTGTCCGCTCGGTGGTCATGGCTACCATTTTTTTCATCACATACTCGATTCAGCGTCAGCGTTCGCCCCTCAATTCACTTTGTGTCGCGGCCTTGCTCATTCTTGTCTTCTCGCCATCCTCGATTTATGAGGTCGGGTTTCAATTATCATTTCTGGCCGTGGCCTCGATACTTCTGTTTGCCGAAAAACTCAATCCTTTCCCGCGTCGGAAATCTCTGCTTTACGGCTTTGCTGCTTATCCTGCTGTGACATTGGCTGCAATGCTGGGTACGACTGTTGTGAGCGCCTTCTATTTCAATATTGTGCCGCTGACTTTCCTCCCTGCCAATTTCGTAGGTGCATTGCTGCTCCCTCCCATACTTGCCGGTTCAGTCATCCTGCTTGCCCTCAATGTGTTCGGTTTCCATTGTGGCTTTCTGGCTGTGTGCGTCGACCGCATGTTTGATATTCTGTATTCAACTGCCGGATGGTTGAACGGCCTGCCGATGGCTTCTCTTACGGATGTCTACGTCAGCGGTTTTACTCTCTTTGCCTGCTTCATGACCTTGATTCCCTTTGCGCTGTGGCTGTATAAAAAACGGATAGTCTACATGCTTGCCACTCTTGTTTGCATAATTTTCACCGTGTCGACTGCCGTACTTGCCGACAGCGATTATATTGCCGGTACGGAGATGTTCATTCCACGTTCGCGTCAACACACGTCATTGCTCATCCGCAATGCAAGCAAACTCCATGTATTGACTACCGCTCCCCAACGGATGCACGGAGAGTTGCGTGATGATTACACCGTCAGATACCGGCGCTATCTCTTGACCCGTAAGATTGACTCCTTGCAGTTCAGGACAGCATCTTCCACCGTGGTGGACGCTGTTGAGGTCGATGGCATACGTTTTGCCATTATATGCAGTTCCCGTCAGCTTTCTGCTCTTGAACGCGGTTTGACGGTTGATTCCTCCCGTCGCCGCCTCGATTATGCTGTTGTCTGCAACGGTTTCCGTGGCGATGTTGTCCGGCTTGCAGAACTGCTCCGTGCTGATTCCATACTTCTTTCAGCCGATTTGAACAGCCGATTGCATTCCCGCTATCACGAGGCGTTGACCGAGGGGAATTTCAATGTCAGATCATTAAAAAACTCTCCGTTCGTCATGCGAACGGAGAGCCAGAATTGATGATGTGAAATGTCCTGTTAGGGAGACACAGTCTGTTGAGACTGTCGATTGTCGTTTTCAGTATTTTACATTGTTTCGTATGCACCTTTGGCAAGAAGTTCTCTGTAACCACGGTTGAAATAATGGCGTTCAAAGTCCCTGGGGCGTTTGATATGCTCATCCCAGATGACGAGGTCAAGGTCGATGGGGATGATGCCTTCAACCGTTGCAATCTGCGTCCGTCCGCATTCAGCTTCCCAATCTTTCAGGAATTTGACCGTGGTGTCGTAGTCGTGTTGCGAATATCCGTGGACCACAGCATTCATGTAGGATGCGTCTTTTCCGTTGATGGCTTCCGTTTCATAGACCGACGAAACCGAACATTTTTGGAGATAGCAGCATAGATGCTCGATGGCCCTGGTTATCTGATATTCGCGGTCGGGTGTGTTGCTTCCGAGCCCGATGGTGCAGGCGTGGTGATTTTCCATTATATGTGTTTATTGTGTGACTCCTTTCATTGTGAGGGCGATGCGTCCGCGTGAGATGTCGATGTCCATGACGCGCACTCTCACGTTTTGTCCGATGCTCACCACGTCGGCCGGCGACGAGATGAAGCGTTCGCTCAGCTGAGAGATATGGATAAGGCCGTTCTCTTTCATCCCGAGGTCTACGAATACTCCGAACGCGGTGATGTTGTTCACCTTTCCTGTAAGTTCCTGTCCGATATGGAGGTCGTCGATTTTTCTTACGGAATCATCGTAGGGTATCTCTTCGGCTGTCTCGCGCGGGTCGCGTCCGGGCTTCTCAAGCTCAAGGATGATGTCGGTGAGAGTAGGCAGACCGACCTCTTTTGTGACATATTTGTCAAGCTCGATGCTGTGGAGAAGATTGCGGTCGCGTGTCAGACGCACGATGTCA
>CANCXM010000042.1 GCA_947381945.1 uncultured Muribaculaceae bacterium | reverse complement strand
AAAAAGGTTTATTCAAACGCCTCTACAACGTCCTTATCGAATTCCCGATTCTATTCACTTGGGATACACTAAGAACTAAACTCTCATCATGAAAATGACCTCACTTTTTGAAGCGTATCGCACTTTCTTCGGAAAGGGCGATGCGCTTTATCAGTTATTTGCGCCTTACCGCATCTGTCCGTTGGGGGCGCATGTCGACCATCAGCACGGGCTTGTGTCGGGCTTCGCGTTCGATTCCGGCATCGAGTTTCTCTTTTCCGCCACCGAGACCGGCAAGGTCGAGATGGCATCCCTGACGTTCGAGGGACTGATGACCTTCAACGTCCAGCGTCCGGTTGACGAGAAGCAGGGCAACTGGGGCGACTATCTCCGCGGAGCAGTCTGGGCACTTCAGCAGGATTTCCGCCTCGAAAAAGGCATCCGTGGCATCGTCAAAGGCTCCATGCCAATCGGTGGTCTCTCATCGTCGGCCGCCCTGCTTTGCGGATTCGTCATGGCCATCGACAAGGTAAACCACCTCAGTCTAACGCGTCAACAGGTCATAGACTACGCATCAATCGCCGAACGGAAATATGTGGGTCTCAACAATGGAGTGCTCGATCAGGCGTGCGTGGTACTCTGCGAGGCTGACAAGCTCCTCTATCTCGACACTGAGACCGGCGAACACCGCCTCATCCCATTCGGAGGCGACACCCCGAAACCACTCCCCTTCAAGCTCGGCATCTTCTTCTCCGGCGTCACCCGCAAACTCACCGGAACCGACTACAATCTCCGTGTCGCCGAATGCAAGACCGCCGCATGGATAATGCAGGCCTACGAGGGCGAACACCTGAAGGAACTTCCCGACACCCGTCTGCGCGACGTCCCCGAGGAACACCTCGAAAAATATGCCGACCGTATGCCCGAACGCTTCGCCCGACGCGCCCGCCACTTCTTCACCGAATGTGACCGCGTCATGGATGGAGTAAAGGCTTGGGAAGAGGGCGATATCGAACGCTTCGGACAATACGTTTTTGAGAGTTGCGAAAGCTCGATGAACAACTACGAGTGTGGTTCCCCCGAGCTGATTGCCCTCTACATAATCATGCGCCGGACCGACGGCATTTTCGGCGGACGTTTCAGCGGAGCCGGTTTCAAGGGTGCATGTATCGCCCTCGTCGACCCTGCAAAACTCGACTCCATCCGCGAGACCGTCACCCGCGAATACCTCAGGGAATACCCACAGTACAAAGACTCGTTTGAAATATTCTTCTGTAACCCCGCCAACGGCGTAGATTTCCTATGAAAAATATCGTAATAGCAGCCGGATATGCCACGCGCCTCTATCCGCTCACCGAAAACTTTCCCAAGCCCCTTCTAAAAGTGGGCAGCCGTAATATCCTCGAGCGTATGCTCGACGACATTGACCGGCTACCAGAGATAGACTCACACATCATCGTCACCAACCACAAATTCGCACCGATTTTCGAGGAATGGGCAAAGACCGTCCGTTACACCAAGCCGGTGACAATCATTGATGATGGTACCTCATCCAACGAAACCCGCCTCGGAGCCGTCCGCGATCTCCTCCTCGCCATCGAAAGATGTGATGTGGACGATGACATCATGGTCCTCGCCGCCGACAACATCCTCGAATTCTCCCTTCGCGGGTTCGTCGACTTCTTCAAGGAGAAAGGAACTTCGGTCATCATGTGTCACCACGAACCTGAACTTCACCGTCTACAGCGCACCGGCGTGATAGCTGTCGATGACTCCATGCGCGTGCTCGAGATGCAGGAAAAGCCCGAGGTCCCCGTCTCCAACTGGGCAGTACCCCCGTTCTACATCTACTCTAAGTCCGACCTCCCACTCATCCGCGACTGTATCGCACATGGCTGTGGTTTCGATGCACCCGGCAACCTCGCGCATTATCTCGCCGATGTCTCCACACTTCATGCATGGCCCATGCCAGCCGGCCGCTTCGACATCGGCTCGCTCGACTCCTACAAGGAGGCACAGGAGCGCTTCAAATGACCGACTTTTAGAATATCCTTACATATCCGACACCCAATTTCTAAGATCTGCTGAATCATGAACATACTTGTCACCGGAGCCGCAGGATTCATCGGCTCCTATGTCGTGCGCCGTTTCGCCGAACGAGGCGACAATGTCACCGGACTCGACAACATCAATTCCTATTATGATCCCGAACTGAAATACGCGCGTCTCGCCGAAGCCGGAATCGCAAAAGAGGACGCCGAAAAATGGTACCGCTTTGCCGAATCCTCCGTATATGGTGAGCGCTACCGCTTCATTCGCATGAACCTCGAGGACACCGAGGCCATGAAGATGCTCTTTGCCAACGGACGTTTCGACGCAGTGGTCAACCTCGGCGCGCAGGCCGGAGTCCGCTACTCCATCACCAATCCCCACGCCTATATCGAGAGCAACGTGGATGGATTCATCAACATCCTCGAAGGGTGCCGCGACAACAATGTCGACCACCTCGTATATGCCTCCTCGTCGAGCGTCTATGGACTCAACGGCAAAGTCCCGTTCTCGGAGCACGACGGCATCGCCCATCCGGTATCGCTCTATGCCGCCACCAAGAAATCAAACGAGCTGATGGCTCACGCCTACTCCAAACTCTACCAACTCCCGACCACCGGACTGCGCTTCTTCACCGTCTATGGCCCGTGGGGACGTCCCGACATGTCGCCGTTTCTGTTCATGGATGCCATACTCCATGACCGTGCGCTCAAAGTGTTCAACAACGGTGACATGTGGCGCGACTTCACTTACATCGACGACATTGTCGAGGGTATAGTACGCATCACCTCTGTAATCCCGCAGGGCAATTCCGCGTGGGACGAGCAACATCCTGATCCTGCCACATCACCCGCGCCATACCGTATCTACAACATCGGCAACTCTCAGCCCACACGTCTGATGGATTATATAAAATGTATCGAGAACGCGATAGGTCGCGAGGCAAAGAAAGATTTCCTCCCCATGCAGCCAGGCGACGTCTATCAGACCTACGCCGACTCCTCAGCTTTGGCCGAAGCCACCGATTTCAAACCCGACACCCCTCTCCAAGACGGCATTGACCGCACAGTCACCTGGTTCAAACAGTTCTATAACTTATAAGGTGTAAATTACTTTTGATATATAAATGAGTTCCCAATGAAAAATTACAATATTGCGGTTGCCGGGACCGGCTATGTAGGACTGAGTATTGCGACACTGCTGGCGCAGCACAACCATGTAGTCGCTGTCGATGTCGTCAAGGAGAAGGTCGATAAAATCAATAAACGTATCTCGCCCATACAGGATGAGTATATCGAAAAATATCTTGCCGAAAAGGACCTTGACCTCACGGCGACGCTTGATGGAGAAAGCGCATATAGGGATGCTGATTTCGTCGTCATAGCCGCTCCGACCAACTATGACCCTGTAAAGAATTTCTTCGATACCCATTGCATAGAAGACGTGATTGACTTAGTGCTGAAGGTTAATCCCGATGCCGTGATGGTCATCAAGTCCACCATTCCGGTGGGATATTGCCGCAGTCTATATATGAGGTATGCATCACGAGGAGTCAAGCAGTTCAATCTTCTATTCTTTCCGGAATTCCTGCGTGAGAGCAAAGCGTTATATGACAACCTCTATCCCTCGCGTATCATTGCCGGTGTGCCGAAACTAATCGACCGCCCGGAATTCCACGAAGAGAATATCGCCATCGAGACCGTCACCGATATAAACCGTCTTGATGAAGCAGCCCACGTCTTTGCCTTACTCCTGCAGCAAGGAGCGCTCAAACCTGACATCGACACACTTTACATGGGTATGAAGGAAGCTGAGGCCGTCAAACTCTTCGCCAACACCTACCTTGCTCTCCGGGTCAGCTACTTCAACGAACTCGACACATACGCCGAAGTCAAGGGTCTCGATTCACAGGCAATCATCGAAGGTGTAGGCCTTGATCCGCGTATCGGTAACCACTACAATAATCCATCCTTCGGCTACGGAGGCTACTGCCTGCCAAAGGACACCAAGCAGCTCCTCGCCAACTACGCCGACGTACCTCAGGATATGATGACAGCAATTGTCGAGAGCAACCGCACACGCAAGGATTTCATAGCTGACCAGATTCTGAGAAAAGCCGGCTACTATGCCTCCAACAGCCAATGGAATGCAGTGGCTGAGCAGCCATGCACCATCGGAGTCTACCGACTCACCATGAAATCAAACTCCGACAACTTCCGCCAATCATCCATTCAAGGCGTCATGAAGCGCATCAAGGCCAAGGGTGCCCAAGTGATAATCTATGAGCCGACACTGGAAGACGGAACCACATTTTTCGGTTCTCGCATAGTCAACAACCTCACTGAATTCAAGCGACTCTCAGATGCCATTGTTGCTAACCGATACGACAAATGCATGGATGACGTAGCCGACAAAGTTTATACCCGCGACATCTTCCGCCGGGATTGACATACACAACCCTACAATAACATTTTATCCGGACGGCCGCACCCGATATCGAGTGGGGTCGTTTTTCGTATGAATGGCCATGACAAAGCCCGTTTTTTTAATTATTTCCACAAATAAGTTATAAAGTGTAGCCAATATGGGTAAATTCTATACAAATTTTCAATTTTTAATTGGATTGTATCAATTGAATTCGTATATTTGCCACCATAAGAGAACGATGAATCTCAACGCTTGATATTTTTTACAGTTGTGTAAAATCCGAATGTAATTTGTCAGAAAATATCTTAGCCATTCGTCCATTCTATTATCGATTTTCTATACGGTTCATAGCCGGTTTGCAGTTACAATCTGTGTTATGAGCAATCATATCAACAAAAGATACCGGATTGTCCGTACAGAAACAAAAAGGGATACAACTCAAAACCTCTATCCATCAATTTTCCTGAACATAAGGAATGTCTGTTGTCCATAGAGTTATTCAATAATCAATCAGACCTGCAAACCCCATGAGAACCAAATCACATTTAGCTACGGCTTTGTTGGCTTTTATTTTCACATCGTGCAACCAACAGGAACTAATGCCCGAACCCAGTCCAATAGGATTGACATTCAATGTCTCGGCAGAGCAGATGTCAAGAGCAGGGATAAATGCTGCAGATCCATCGCCGACAAGAGCACTCATGTATGTGAAGGATACGACGACCGGAACAGTAGTCACACCGGCACAAGAGTCCAAGCTCGATAATGGTCTGTTTCAATTTTCAATCGAACTTGACAGAAATCATAAATACACTGTAGCTTTTTGGGCAGATGCGGGTGATTATACCTTTGACCAATCATCAGGACTAAGCTCTATAAGATATGCCGACAAGACCTCACAGACCCAAGGCATTGCCTATACAACGACACTCCGGAATTTCACACCGACAGAGGCCGTAAGAAGTGTGACATTGCAACATGCCGTCGGCAAACTCGTGGTCCGTGAGACAGGAAACCTCAACACGGGGGACAAGGTTACGGTTTTGTTTACCCGTACCAACTATTCCTATTCGGCAGTCGAAAGCAAATACATAGACGATACTTCGACCACATCCATCAATCATACACTGACTGTGGACAATGCAACGAAAACAGGAGATATAATCACCCTATATATGCTGGCTCCGAATACTGCCAATGAGCCTGTCATGATTGTCAATGACTTTAAAATCTCATATCAGCCGGTCAATGAAAGCGCCCATCAGAAATCCATTTCAAATGTCCCGTTCAAAGCCAATTACCGGACACTGATTGCCGGAAACTTCATGAGTCTTGCAAAGGTCGATCAGATATTTTCTGTAGGACTTGATAATGGATGGAACGACCTTCCAACAACCGGAGGAGACGAAAATAAATCAGAAAACGGAACTGAACAGAATCCCACACCGGGCATAAATCCGGAGATTACACTGACAAATACACAACGCTTGACAGAAGCAATGCTCAATGAAACGGTCGGTAGCGGAAACGCGCTTAAAATCAACGGTCCGATGAAAGATTCCGATTTCGGTGTATTGAGAGAATGGCTTTCAACCGGACCGGGAGCATCGAAGAGGCTCGCGCTTGATCTCGGTAGTGCATCTTTCACATCCATGCCGGACTCAGCCTTCTGCACGGATGGCCTTAGGATATTTGAAAAGCCAGCAGTAAATCCTACCACCGGCCTCGCCTCGATTGTCCTTCCGACGGGATTGACAGCCATATCCGCAGGTGCATTTCTTGATTGTGTCAATCTCCATACTGTCACCATACCGTCGACAGTCACGACAATAGAGGAACTTGCATTTTACCGCAGCGGCATCACGAAACTCGACGCACCGTCTGTCACTGTTGTCAATGGCGATGCATGTGAGGAGTGCGAGAATCTGACGACAGTGGTTCTCGGCAATATCACGAAAATCGCTAATGGGGCATTCCGCAAAAGCCAGAACATAACAATCATGGATCTTACCCGATGCACAGCCATGCCGACAGGGAATAATGCACCATTTGGCAACCAAGCGAACGCACCCACCAATATGACAGTCTATGTAGCCACAGCCACCATTATGGAAGCGTTCAAGAACAATCCGATGTGGAATGTCTATGGATTCAATTGGGTTGTCGGGACACCGTCACTGTGACACGGTGAAACCGCCAACTGCAATCAAATATTCCCACAGATAATATTCACATAAAAAAACACAGCCCATGTTTGCATCATTATTGCAGACATGGGCTGTGTGATTTTTATGAATTCTTGTATCTTAAGAATCCTTTAGCGACAGGTTTAGACGAGATGGCGGACGAGGTCTTCGCGGTCGCCGGGGAGGAGGTCGATGACGGGGATTTCAATCATCGTGTAGGCTCCGGGGGCGAGACGCATAGAGGCGCGTGCGACACCGACAAGGAGCTGTGCGGTAAGCGCGGGGTTGTTGATGGACATGTTGAATTCGAAACGCTGATTCTGGGTCTTGCCGGAAACACCTTTGCGAACCATGTGGACACCGTGGCCCATATCCTTGACAGCATCAACGCTCTCAACAGCCATTACATGGGTTTCATCAGAAGCGAAATAGGGGTCTTCCTTGACTGCCTTTGCCACTTCTTCAAGAGTAGCACCGGGTTCGAGTTCGACGTATACCATACGGCGGTGCATACCATCACCCTTGGGCATAGTCATCGAAAGTGCATTCTTCACACCTGCTTTTGACTTGACGCAGACAGTGTGGCCCATGCTCATGCCCGGACCGAAGTTTGTATATGTAAGACCTTTGGGAGCAGCCGCTTCCATGAGTGTACGCACGATGGAATCACTTCCCGGATCCCAGCCCGCAGAAATAACGGAAACGCGACCGGCCTTGCGGGCAGCCTCGCCAAGCGAACGGCGAAGGTCGACAATTGAAGTGTGGATGTCAAAACTGTCGACAGTATTGATGCCCATGGCAAGATATTCAAGGGCATATTTCTCGACTTCACGTGTCGGAGTGGCAAGGATAGCAACATCAACATGGCCGAGCTCCTTGATGTCTGTTACCACCTTGTAAGCGGCAAGTTCAGCAGGAATCTCAGACACATTACGGCGCACTACGCCTGCAATCTCAAAATCGGGGGCGGCTTCAAGGGCCTCGACGGTGAAACGACCAATGTTGCCATAGCCTACCACCGCAGCTCTAATCTTTGTCATATTTGCATTATTAAAATTAGGAAATTTATGGTTTAACTGCTTTCGCGAGTATTATAACAATCACAAGCGGAATAAACCACATACTCATATTGTTAAAAACATCAAAGTGCCGGAATGAAATCTCTTACACATTCCGGCACTTTGAACAGAAGTTTTATTTCTTTGAGACGATTGCCTCAGTGTCACGGGCAATCATCAGTTCCTCGTCGGTCGGGATGACAACCACCTTCACTTTCGAAGCGGGAGTTGAAATCACAGCTTCTTTTCCACGGACACCTGCATTGACTTCCTTGTCAATCTCGACACCCATGAATGCGAGGGGTGCGCAGACGGTCTCGCGGAGTGAAACCTGGTTCTCACCTACACCACCGGTGAAGACGATGATGTCGACACCGCCCATCTCGGCAGCGTATGCACCGATATATTTCATGATGCGCTGCTCATACATGTCAAGACCAAGCTTAGCACGCTCGTCGCCGGCGTTGACAGCAGCCTCTATCTCACGCATGTCGCTTGAGATGCCTGTGGTTCCGAGCATACCGCTCTCCTTGTTGATGATCTTCTGGAGGTCAGTTGCAGAAAGATTATGCTTGAGCATGATATATACGAGTGCACCGGGATCGACATCACCCACGCGGGTACCCATCATGAGACCTTCGGTCGGGGTAAGACCCATCGAAGTGTCGACGCTCTTGCCACCTTCAACGGCTGTGATTGATCCACCGTTGCCGACATGGCAAGTGATGATCTTCTGGTCTTTGATGTCCACACCGAGGAACTCGCAAACGCGCTGCGAAACGTAGCGGTGGCTGGTTCCGTGGAAGCCATAACGACGGACGCCGTCCTCCTCATAGAACTTATAGGGAAGCGCATAGAGATAGGACTTTGCGGGCATGGTCTGATGGAAAGCTGTGTCGAAGACAGCAACCTGAGGAGTGGAAGGCATGAGAGTTGTGATGGCATCGATACCTGTCATGTTGGCAGGATTGTGGAGGGGAGCGATGTCATAGCACTGCTTGATCATATCCTTAACCTCATCGTTGATGAGCACGCTTTCGCTGAACTTCTCAGCACCGTGGACCACGCGGTGACCGACTGCGTCGATCTCCTCATAGCTCTTGATGCAACCCTCAACGGGATCGGTGAGGATGTTGAGAATGGCCTGGACAGCGCCGTTGTGGTCAACGAGGCCAAGTTCGAGGATGGCCTTCGAGCCATCGTTTTTCTTATATTTGAGGAAACCGTCGGCAAGACCGATCTTCTCGACACCACCTTCAGCGAGAACAGCATCAGTAGCTGTGTCGATGAGTTTATATTTCACAGAGCTGCTACCGCAGTTCAATACTAATATTTTCATTTTTGATTGATTATTCTGTGTTGTGTTGGATATTGGTTAATTATTCACCCTTAAGACCGATTGCCTGGTTGCAAGTGATGATGATGGTCTTGTAGATGTCCTCGGGGAAGCAACCGCGAGAAAGGTCGTTGACAGGAGCGGCAAGACCCTGAAGAACGGGACCTACAGCCTCTACGCCACCGAGACGCTGAACGAGCTTGTAGGCGATGTTGCCGACTTCAAGAGAGGGGAATACAAGGACATTCGCACGGCCTGAGAGCGGGCTGTTGGGAGCCTTGCTGTTGGCCACGCTGGGAACGAGAGCGGCATCGGCCTGAAGCTCACCGTCGAGCACGAGGTCGGGATCAAGCTCATGAGCAAGGCGTGTAGCCTCGATGACCTTGTCGACACGTTCGCTCTTGGCGCTACCCTTGGTAGAGAAGCTGAGGATGGCAACACGGGGTTCGATACCGGCGATGTCGCGGGCAGTCTTACCGGCAGAAACTGCAATCTGAGCAAGCTGGGCAGCATCAGGCTCGGGAACAACGGCGCAGTCTGCGAAGATGAGCAGGCCGTTGGTTCCGAAGTTCATGCCTTCGGGGAGAACCATAACGAATGCACCGGAAACCACATCGATGCCGGGCATTGTCTTGATAATCTGGAAAGCGGCACGGAGCACATTGCCTGTTGTATTGAGCGCACCTGCAACCTGACCGTCAGCATCACCGGCCTTCACCATGAGACAGCCGAGATAGAGAGGATTGGCCGAAGTCATGCGGGCCTCTTCCATAGAGATGCCCTTCTTCTTGCGAAGTTCGAAATAGAGGGGTGCATATTTGTCGATGACAGACTCGTCGGCAGGGTTGACGATAGTAGCCTTGTCGATATTTTCGAGTTTCAGATCCTTAGCCATAGCCATGATTTCGGTGGGATCACCAATAAGGATTATGTCGGCGATGCCATCCTTGATAATACGATCTGCAGCTGTGAGCGTACGGGATTCGTTTCCTTCGGGGAGGACGATGCGCTGGCGGTTTGATTTTGCCTTCGCGGTAAGTTTTTCAAAAAGACCCATAATAAACGGTATATTGATTTAAATTAAAGATTTGACAATTATAATCTGCACTCGCGCTTGTCTTTAGATAGTGTTTAATAAGGCTCAACGGAGGGGTGCGCAATAACTATGCAAAGATACAATCATTTCCCCTCTTTTCCAAAATAAAATATTCGCAAGTTTTTGTCGTTAACCTTATATAATTCCAAATCAGGTCAAATGACACGTCGAAATCACCTTATTATTTATATCTGCTCCATTCTTTGCGCATCATTCCTTGCCTCCTGCTCAGGAGCCAAGATGAGCGTGGCGGACGAGCAACTTGCGCGCGGCGAATATTTCGACGCACAGAAAACCTACCGTAAAATCTACAATAAGCTCAACCCGCGCGAGCAGCGCCAACTCCGTGGAGAAGTGGCGGCGAAGATGGCTGAATGCTACACCAAGCTCGGACAGGATGCCCGAGCCGCAGCAGCCTATCAGAACGCTCTGCGCTACGGTTATCCCGACTCCACACTTTTGCTACAGCTCGCAAAATCCCAGCACGGACAAGGGAATTACGCGCAGGCCATCAACAGCTACGAGGAGTATCTCGCGAAATGGCCGGATGACGAATATGCCCGCCAGGGGCTGTCGGGCGCGCGCAAAGGTGCCGAGCTTAAAAAGAACAAGACACGCCATGTGGTGAAAAACGCCAAACTGTTCAATTCCCGGCGTTCGGATTTCGCTCCTATGTTCAACGGCGACATACTCTACTTCACAACTACCAACGAGAAGGTAAACGGCACCAAACGGAGCGAAATCACAGGGATGAAGCGCAGCGACGTGTGGATGGCACGCAAGAACGAACGCGGAGAATGGCAGCGTCCCGAAGCAGTCGAGGGGGAGCTGAACACTGAATGGGACGAAGGAATAGTGTCGTTCTCTCCGGACGGTTCGACCATGTATCTGACACGCTCAATGCGAACACCGGACAAAGATACCGGGGTTGACATCTACACGTCGACACGTTCAGATGCCAAATGGAGCGCCCCCGTCAAATTGGAAATCACCAACGACACAATCTCAAGCTACGGACACCCGGCAGTAAGCCCCTCGGGCGAATACCTCTATTTCACTTCCGATATGCCGGGACAGGGAGGCAAGGATATATGGCGCATCAATCTGAGCGAACGTGCAGGAAGCCTTGAAAATCTCGGCGAGGCAATCAATACTCCCGGAGATGAAGTGTTCCCCTATATGCTGACCGACTCAATAATGTATTTCTCTTCCGACGGCCATCCCGGCCTCGGAGGTCTTGACATGTTCAAAGCCACACTGCAACCGTCGGGCGGATGGCTCGTGGAAAACCTCGGCAGTCCGATGAACTCCGAGGGCGACGATTTCGGAATCACATTCGCGACACCCGGAAAGGAAGCAGGGTATTTCAGTTCAAACCGTGGTGACGGACGCGGCTACGACCATCTCTATTCCTTCGAGCTTCCTGACCTTAAAATACTGATTTCAGGCTGGGTGCTTGACAAAGATGAGGAACCGGTGGCCAATGCCATAATACGAATCGTCGGCAACGACGGTTCCAATCAGAAAGCCGTTGCGCGCAACGACGGCTCCTTCTCTTTCCCGCTGCAACGCGGCGTGAGCTACGTCATGCTTGCCGGAGCCAAAGGCTATCTTAACGCAAAGCAGGAATTCACGGCCGACAATGCGGAAGAGGATGCCGAATATGGCATAGACTTCATCCTCGCATCCGTAACCAAACCCAATATCGTCGACAACATCTTCTATGATTTCGACAAAGCGACGCTCCGTCCGGAATCGAAAGAGGCTCTCGACGGCGTGGTGCAGATGCTGCGCGACAATCCCAATATCACTATCGAGATGGCCTCGCATACCGACCGCAAAGGTTCCGACGAATATAATATCGCGCTTTCCGAACGAAGGGCAAAAAGCGTTGTCGACTATCTTATCGGTGCCGGCATCCCCGCGGACCGCCTGCAATATCAGGGATATGGCGAATCGCGCCCGATGACCATCACCAAGCGTCTTGCCCGCGAATTTCCACAATTCGAAGAGGGCCAAACACTTGACGAAGCGTTCATTCTTACGCTCTCGCCCGAGGAGCAGGAAGTGGCCGACCAAATCAACCGCCGCACGGAATTCCAGGTCCTTTCGGTGGACTACCAGATGTATTAAGCACGTTTCATCCATCCGAGACCTCCGGATGCTATCAATTCTATTTATTACAATATTCAATTCATCATCTCTTCTCTTATGGCAAAAATCATCGTAAAGGAGACCAATATCACCATAATCAATGTAAATGGTGAGGATTATGTATCAATTACTGACCTTGCGCGACACAAAAGCGACGACCCGACGGCAGTGGTCGGAAACTGGATGCGCAACAGAAACACCATCGAGTATTTAGGCATTTGGGAAAGCCTGTACAATCCGGATTTTAACCCCCTCGAATTCGAGGAGTTTAAAAAGGAGGCAGGACTAAATGCATTCACACTTTCTCCCAAGAAGTGGATTGAATCGACAAATGCCATTGGTATAATCTCAAAATCAGGTCGTTATGGTGGCACATACGCTCATAAAGACATCGCCTTCAAATTCGCAAGCTGGGTGTCGGTCGAATTCGAGCTATACCTCGTCAAAGAATTCCAGCGACTCAAAACAGAAGAACAACGACTGCTCGGATGGTCGGCAAAACGCGAACTGTCAAAAATCAACTACCACATCCACACCGATGCCATCAAACGGAATCTCATCCCGGTAGAAATCACCCAAAAGCAGGCAGCCGGCATATATGCCAACGAAGCCGACGTGCTCAACATGGCCATGTTTGGGATGACCGCGAAACAATGGCGCGAAGCAAATCCGGAACTGAAGGGAAACATCCGCGACTACGCGACAATCAACGAATTGATATGTCTGTCGAACATGGAAAGCCTCAATGCCGTTTTCCTCGAACAAGGTCTGTCCCAGCAGGAGCGCCTGATAAAGCTCAACAAGATAGCCATCCATCAGATGACCGTGCTTGAAAACGAGTCCGGCAACCGAAAGATGCTCAAATAGCCGACAAAGCATACATCATATCGCATCTCCACCCTGCCATCGGTCGAATTAAGCGATGTCGACATCGAATTTTCGAGTGCAATGGGCTATGGTTTGCGAAAATAGTTGTAACTTTGCAGCCGAAAAATTTTTGGACAATGCAGAAGATTAGAAATATTGCCATCATCGCCCACGTCGACCATGGCAAAACAACCCTCGTAGACAAAATGCTCCTGGCCGGAAAACTCTTCCGCGACAACCAGTCGACCGGCGAGCTCATCCTTGACAACAATGACCTTGAGCGTGAACGAGGCATTACAATCCTCTCGAAAAACGTTTCCATCAACTATAACGGCTACAAGATCAATATCATTGACACTCCGGGACACGCCGACTTCGGCGGTGAAGTGGAGCGTGTGCTCAACATGGCCGACGGTTGCCTCCTCCTTGTCGATGCCTTCGAAGGCCCGATGCCACAGACCCGTTTCGTGCTCCAGAAAGCCATCCAGATGGGTTTGAAGCCAGTTGTCGTCATCAATAAGGTCGACAAACCCAACTGCCGTCCCGATGAAGTTCAGGAGATGGTGTTTGACCTCATGTGCAACCTCGATGCAACGGAGGACCAGCTTGACTTCCCCACCATCTACGGTTCGGCAAAACAGGGCTGGATGAGCACCGACTACACCAAGCCTACCGACAACATCACCGCTGTCCTCGACGCAATCATCGAATACATTCCTGAACCGCAAGTTCTCGAAGGCGACGCCCAGATGCTCATCACTTCCCTTGACTTCAGCAGCTACGTCGGACGAATCGCGATTGGTCGCGTTCACCGTGGCGAACTCCGCGAAGGCATGGACATTGCCCTCTGCAAGAAGGACGGAACGACAGTCCGTCAGCGCATCAAGGAACTCCACACATTCGAAGGCATGGGCCGCAAGAAAGTGGAATCGGTGAAGAGCGGCGACATCTGCGCCCTTGTCGGCATCGAAGGATTTGAAATCGGCGACACTGTGGCCGACATCAACAATCCCGAGCCCCTCCCCCGCATCGCCATTGACGAACCCACAATGTCAATGACCTTCACCATCAACGACAGCCCCTTCTTCGGCAAAGACGGTAAATTCGTCACCTCACGCCATATCCACGACCGTCTCACCAAGGAACTTGACCGCAACCTTGCCCTCCGCGTCAAGAAAGCCGACCACGAGGACACATGGACTGTATTCGGTCGCGGTGTGCTTCACCTCTCGGTCCTCATCGAGACCATGCGCCGCGAAGGTTTCGAGCTTCAGGTCGGCCAGCCTCAGGTAATCATCAAGGAAATCGACGGACAGAAGTGTGAACCGGTCGAGATGCTCACCATCAACGTCCCTGAGGACTACTCCTCAAAAATCATTGATATGGTGACCCGCCGCAAAGGCGAAATGGTATCGATGATGACTCAGAACGACCGCCTGCACATCGAATTCCTCATCCCCTCCCGAGGCATCATCGGTCTGCGCAACAACGTCCTGACAGCTTCCGCCGGCGAGGCAATCATGGCTCACCGTTTCCATGAATACCAACCTTGGAAGGGCGACATCGAACGCCGTACCAACGGTTCGCTCATCGCTATGGAGGGTGGAACAGCCTACGCATACGCAATCGACAAACTCCAGGACCGTGGCCGTTTCTTCATCTTCCCGCAGGAGGAGGTCTATGCCGGACAGGTAGTGGGTGAAAACGCCAAGGACAATGACATCGTTGTCAATGTGACCAAATCCAAGAAGCTCACCAACATGCGCGCCAGCGGTGCCGACGACAAAGCCCGCATCATCCCTCCCGTTGTATTCTCGCTTGAAGAGGCACTCGAATACATCAAGGAAGATGAATATGTCGAAGTGACACCCCACCACCTGCGTCTGCGCAAAATCATCCTCGACGAAATCGAACGCAAACGCGCAAACAAGGCATAAGAGACCTTACGATCAGCCCTTGATCGCATGAATATGCGCCGAATTCCTTCAGAATAGCGCGCATCAATGTGTCCGCAGCATAAAATATCGGGAAACAGACGGTCCACGCGACCGCTACTGACCGATGATGCTGCGGACACATTGTGTCTTACACCCAACAACCATGCCACACTATTACGGAAGCTAAACATTCCGGCTCTAACAAACCTACGGATTAATGATTCGGGGATTAAGTTGGAATTACACATATAGAAAAAGGATTAATTTTGTTTTCTTCCACAAAATTAATCCCATTTAAACCCCAAAAGGTGCGAATTTACAAACTAAATCATTAGAAATTGATTTATTACCGTTTCTTCCGCTTGGAATATGTGCTCCAATAGTGGAAATCGCACTGTGATTCTACCTCATTTTCAATCTCATCGGGAAGTGATGCAAAAAAATCATGGCCGGTCAGAGCCTCTACTGAATCAATCGGTACGGCACACGCCTGCATACCGCCCTTAACCTTTCCATTAGGCATGATGAAGCCGATTCCACGCGCCGGATTTGCGTAGGGCGAAATTATCACCTTGAAAAATTCCCGGGGGACATAGACACGCGTATCACCTATATATTCTATCGGCTTCCCATCAATGACAGGTCCGCAGACAATATAGATCGCACTGTCAATCTGTGCCCATTGGCGGCACTTCTCCTCAAGGTTTTTCCATGTCCCGGCGTTGAGGGTCTTTGCCTGCGGACAGATATTGGTCATGTAGAACGTCTGCTGCATGGCCTCCTTATCCCAACGCATATCTCCGGCAGGTGCCATGTGTCCACGGTCATAACCTGAATAACTGTAGTCCCACGTCTCGGCACTGCTATCAATGTCTGGGTCAGATGAAAATTTATTTGTACGGGTCACATCACCGTCAGTTTCATCTGCCGTCAGCTCCCACGAAACCCAGTTCGGGATGTGATACTGCGGGTTGAACGATAGATCCATACCTTTATAGCTCTTGGTAATCTCCTTGACGGAAGGATTGGTCCTTACAGCCATCAGATTGCCGAAAGAACCGCTTTCGTGCGTCCGGACAGAGGTTTCATCCTGCTCCTTGCCTTCCAGACGCGCCCCGAGATAGGCACATGCAACGAGCAATCCAAGTATGAGTAGCGACCTGTAGAGCTTGTCTGATTTCTGTTTGCTTCTTTTTCCGCCGGATTTCTTTGTTCTATTTCTGTTTGCCATTTTTACTTACAACTAACTCAGATGGTGCTCGCTTAACACCATCCTTTAAAATTCAAGCCCGTTGATCACACGTCCGATTTCAGCCGCATCGGCAACCGAAATACCTGTCCCGATCGGAAGACTGACAATCTCATCAGCAACCCGCTCAGTCACAGGAAGCGGAGCATGGACCATACCGGAATAACAGGGTTGAAGATGCGGAGGCACGGCATAGTGTATGTCTGTCCCTATTCCGTTATCCGCAAGGCACTTCATGAAATTCTCTCGTCTTTCAGCCGGAACACGGACAACATATTGATGCCACACATTATCGTTGACCTCACGGCTCATTTTCGGGAGAATGATGTCGGGACGGTCAATCGTCCTTGCGTAGGCCAGTGCACGGGCGAAACGGTCGGCATTCTCATCGGCAAGATGAGGTAGCTTCACCCTCAGCATTGCCGCCTGAATCGGGTCGAGACGGCAGTTGAAACCACAATATATATTATGGTAACGGCGGTCAGAACCGTAGTTGGCAAGCGCGCGGACTGTCCGGGCGAGCTCCTCATCATGAGTAAGCACCGCTCCGGCATCGCCAAGTGCACCGACATTTTTAGTCGGGTAGAAACTTACTCCTGCAGCATCACCGAGAGCTCCGGCATGGTGCGAATCATGGAGTCCATGCGACACGGTACGTGCTCCAAGAGCCTGTGCGCAGTCCTCAATCAATTTCAATCCGTTAACTCGGGCTATTTCCACAAGGCGCTCATCCCAGGCCACACGACCATAGAGATGCACCGTCATGATTGCCCGTGTACGGTCTGTAAGCGCATTCTCAATCAGCGAGGTGTCGATATTCATCGTCTGCTCGTCAATGTCAACAGCCACAGGCACAAGTCCGGTATCGCTGATGGCAAGCACAGAGGCAATATAGGTATTGGCAGGATAGATAATTTCGTCGCCATCCCTCAGGACACCCATCTCCTTATATGCGCGAAGGATAAGGCGCAAGGCATCGAGGCCGTTGCTGACACCGATAGCATAAGGCACACCGGTCAGGCCACACAAATCGGTCTCCAGAGCCTCGACCTCTCCCCCACCGATGTAACGTCCGCTGCGGATGACCCGCGTGGCGGCTGCGACGAGCTCGTCCATATACGGCTCGTTGACTTTTCCAAGATCAAGAAATGGATATTTCATCGTCATAAACGTCGGTCACTTTCAAGTGCGAGTCGCTTGAACTCCTCATAGTCGCGGATGTATTCATCGGGGTCATAAAGGATGGAGGTCATCACCATGCAGACACTTCCGGAAGCAAAATTGTCGAGTGTGCGCCAATAGCCAGGCGGGATGTAGAGCCCTTCGTATGGACGGTTGAGTGTATAGGTCATCCATGTGAATCCATCAAAAAGATTAACATTGAAACAGCCGTTGACCGCCACGAGCAGCGACTTGGATTCCTTGTGGGAATGACCGCCACGGGCTTCGCCTGCGGGAACATCGTAGGTCCAGTAGCATCTGGCGATTTCAAACGGAATCTGATCGTTGTCCTGCACGAATGTCAGACTTCCACGCGGATCATAGATGCGCGGCAGGGTAATCATGCAGGGTTTATCTAAATTTATATCCATCGGTATTATATATACAATAAGGTGTAACCTGTTTTTTATGATACAAAGATAATGATTTATGGCCATCATGCGGAGCAGAAATGAAGGAAATTTGAGTTGTATGTTGTAAAACACATGTTTTTGAAGCCCGAAAACGAAAATTAATTACTATTTTGCGGTCGATTTGGAAAAAGTATCACCCGGAGGGGTTGAGTCACCACAAATCACACCTCTCTCATCACCATAAAAAACCACACTTCTTACCTAAAACTAAACCGAAACTAATATGAAGGTCTACCAAACTAACGAGATTAAAAACATAGCCTTGCTCGGTAGCAAAGGCTCGGGTAAAACCACACTCGCCGAAGCGATGCTTTACGAGTGTGGAGTTATAAAACGCCGTGGCACCATCGAAGGTAAAAACACTGTCAGCGACTCTTTCCCCGTTGAAAAAGAGTATGGCTACAGCGTGTTCTCGACCGTTTTCTATGCCGAATTCCTAAATAAGAAACTCAATGTGATCGACTGCCCCGGAGCAGATGACTTCGTCGGCAATGCCATCACTGCCCTCAATGTGACCGATACCGGTGTGATTCTCATCAATTCACAGTACGGAGTTGAAGTCGGCACACAGAACATTTTCCGCACCACGCAGTCGCTCAAGAAGCCTGTCATCTTCGCGCTCAATCAGCTCGACGGCGAAAAGGCTGACTATGAGAATGTGATGGAGCAGATGCGTGAGCATTTCGGCAACAAGATAGTGGCAATCCAGTATCCCATTCAATGTGGTCCCGGCTTCAATGCCATGATTGACGTGCTTCTCATGAAGAAGTATTCATGGGGGCCCGATGGTGGTGCTCCTACCATCGAAGATATTCCCGCCGAGGAAATGGAAAGGGCTGATGAACTCCACAAAGCTCTCGTAGAGGCAGCTGCCGAAAACGATGAGGCTCTCATGGAAAAATTCTTTGACCAAGGCCATCTGACCGAGGACGAAATGCGCGAAGGTATCCGCAAGGGTCTGGTAGACCGCTCGATATATCCCGTGTTCTGCGTCAGCGCAGCCAAAGACATGGGCGTTCGCCGCATGATGGAATTCCTCGGCAATGTGGTTCCTTTCGTTGAAGAGATGCCCGCACCCGAAACTGCTGATGGAGTTGAGGTCAAGCCCGACAGCAACGGTCCGCTTTCACTCTATTTCTTCAAGACAACCGTAGAGCCCCACATCGGTGAAGTCAGCTACTTCAAAGTCATGTCCGGAACACTCACTCCGGGTGTTGACCTCGAAAACGTCACCCGTGGCTCGCGCGAGCGTATCGCTCAGATATATTGCGTATGCGGCAACATCAAGACTCAGGTCGACAAACTTTGTGCAGGCGACATCGGTGCCACCGTTAAGCTTAAGGATGTCCGCACCGGCAATACCCTTGATGCCAAAGATTGCGATTACAGCTTTGATTTCATCCGCTTCCCCGAACCGAAATACCGCCGTGCCATCCGTCCCGTCACTGAGAGCGATGCCGAAAAACTCATGGGTATTCTCACCCGTATGCACGAGGAGGATCCGACTTGGGTTGTCGAGCAATCGAAGGAACTCAAGCAGACAATCCTTTCCGGACAAGGTGAATTCCATCTCCGCACCCTCAAATGGCGCGTTGAGAACAACGATAAACTCCCCATCATCTTCGAAGAGCCGCGTATTCCCTACCGCGAGACAATCACCAAGGCTGCCCGTGCGGACTACCGCCACAAGAAGCAGTCAGGCGGCGCAGGCCAGTTTGGCGAGGTCCACATCATTATCGAGCCTTACACCGAAGGTATGCCTGCACCCGACACCTATAAGTTCGGCAATCAGGAGTTCAAGATGAGCGTCCGCGACACCCAGGAAATACCTCTGGCATGGGGTGGCAAACTCGTTGTCCACAACTGTATTGTCGGTGGTGCGATTGATGCCCGCTTCATTCCTGCCATCGTTAAGGGTCTTATGGACCGCATGGAGCAAGGCCCCCTCACAGGAAGCTATGCCCGCGATGTCAGAGTATGCATCTATGACGGCAAGATGCACCCGGTTGATTCGAATGAAATCTCATTCCGTCTTGCCGGCCGCAACGCCTTCAGCGAAGCTTTCCGCAACGCAAATCCGAAAGTGCTTGAACCGGTCTATGACGTTGACGTGATGGTGCCCGCAGATGTGATGGGCGATGTCATGAGCGACCTTCAGGGCCGTCGTGCGATTATCATGGGTATGTCAAGCGACAACGGTTTCGAAAAGATTTCTGCCCGCGTTCCGCTGAAAGAGATGTCGTCATACTCGACCGCACTTTCATCCATCACCGGTGGCCGCTCGGCTTTCACCATGAAGTTTGCATCCTATGAGCTCGTCCCGACCGATGTGCAGGAAAAGCTTCTCAAGGAATACGCAGAAAAGGCTCAGGCCGACGAATAATCCCACGAAGCGAATACATATACCTATATTACTCAACAATTCTAACCGAACAACACATCTCCCCGCAGGTCACCGAAGCGAATTCGGTGACCTGCATTGTCTATTGACGGGAAATGAATAATTTTGCAACATGATTAACCGAGCTACGACATACGCTGAAACTTCACGACTGATATTGCGCTCATGGAAACCGGAGGATTTGCCCTTGTTTGTCGCCATAAACAGGGATGCACGTGTGATGAAATACTTTCCGGCCTTATTGACTGAGACAGAAACTGTAGCTTTCTACGACAGGATTAAAGAAGAGTTAGACAGAAACGGTTGGGGACTTTATGCAGTGGAATTAAAGTCTACAGGTCAGTTCATCGGCTATGTGGGGCTTCATGAAATCGGTTTTGAGGCTGACTTCACTCCCGGCGTAGAAATTGGATGGCGTCTGGCTGCCGAATATCATAACCACGGTTATGCAACCGAAGCTGCCGAAGAGGTTTTGAAACTCGCTAAATCATGCGGAATTAAGAGTCTGTACTCTTTCACTGCCAAAATAAACCTACCCTCGGAACGGGTGATGCAAAAAATCGGTATGGAAAAAGTCGGTGAATTCAACCATCCGAAACTGTCAACCGACTCTCTGCTCTGCCGCCACGTTTTATATCAGATTAGACTATGACTTGGAGTTGGGAAGATAAATAAATTGGTTGTCGGAGATAAATAAAATAGCTATATTTGCAGCATGTATCAGCTACTCGATTCCGACACTATATGCGCCATCTCCACCCCTGCAGGCGTGGGAGGCATCGCCGTCATTCGCGTCAGCGGCCCTGACGCAGTAACCATCGTTGACACAATCTGGAAAGGCCGCAGGCTTGTGGATGTCAACAGTCATACCGCCCATCTCGGTGATATTGTTGACCCTGAGAATCCCTCAGAGCCGCTTGACACGGCAGTAGCTACCGTGTTCCGCAATCCGCGCTCATTCACAGGTGAGGACGTGGTTGAAATTGCCGTACATGGTTCGCGCTGGATCCAACGCGAATTGGTCAACCTCCTCATCCGGCGTGGTTGCCGTATGGCCGGACCGGGCGAATTTACTCGTAGAGCCTTTGCTAACGGCCGTCTCGATCTTGCCCAGGCTGAAGCCGTAGCCGATGTCATAGCCGCTTCTTCACGCAGTGCCCATCGCCTTGCGTCATCACAGATGAGAGGCGAATTTTCCAAGCATATTGCCGAATTGCGCGATAAGCTCATAGAAATAGCATCATTGCTCGAACTTGAACTTGATTTTTCGGAGGAAGATGTAGAGTTCGCGTCGCGTCAGCAATTGCGTGAGCTTGCTGATGCCCTCCTGACAAAAATATCCCGACTTGCCTCCTCTTTCTCGACCGGCTCGGCACTGAAGGACGGTGTCCCGGTTGCAATTGTGGGCGAACCTAATGCAGGTAAATCCACACTTCTCAACGCTCTTCTTCAGGACAACCGCGCGATTGTCAGCGACATTCCCGGAACCACTCGCGACACCATTGAGGACACGATGGAAATCGACGGAGTGCTGTATCGTTTCATCGACACAGCCGGCATTCGTGAGACCTCCGACTCAATCGAGAATCTCGGAATAGAGAGATCCTACGCAGCCATAGCCCGCGCGCGCATAGTCATCTGGCTCATCACCCCCGACCTCTCCCCTACTGACTATGCCACCCTCCACGCGCTCATCATCACCCACCTCCCCGAAGACACAGCCCTAATCACGGTCCTCAACAAAATCGACACCCTCCCCACCCCAACACCCACACCTCTCCAAGCCTCAACCACCACTCCTCTCCCCACCTCAACGGCCACTTCTCTCCACGCCTCAATTGCCCAACAAACCGCCCCAATTGCAATCCAAAAGCAGGGGCAAAATACACCTGAGGCAGCTAACAATCAAAACGGCACAATAACAAGCAATCATAAAGAAACCGCTGAAATAGGCGACCCCAAAGAAGTCGCTGTAGCAACAAAACGACATGAGGATACTATCATCCGAATCTCAGCGACAAACGGAACCAACCTACCCGCCCTCATTAAAACCTTACGGAGCCATTCCGGAGCGGAAACCACACAGGAAGCAGACCTTATAGTCACCAATGCCCGCCACTACGAAGCCCTCACCCATGCCGCATCCTCCCTTCAAAGAGTAATCTCCGGCATCGACACCAACATCTCCGGCGACTTCATCGCCCAAGACCTCCGCGAAACCATCCACCACCTCTCCTCCATCACCGGCACCATCACCACCACCGACCTCCTCCAAACCATCTTCCAAAAATTCTGCATCGGCAAGTA
>CANCXM010000041.1 GCA_947381945.1 uncultured Muribaculaceae bacterium | reverse complement strand
AAGGTCAGAAGAAACATAAGTTTTTTATATCTTTGGAATTTTAGCTTTCAAAGCTGTAGATAAAAACTATAAATAAGAGATATAGACAATAAATAATCAGCAGATTACGGCGATAGATAATTTATCACGCCATAATCTGCTGATTATTATTAATATAAAAACTTATGTCTCTTCTGACCTTATGTCATTATGTACCTTTCCAGCAATAGCTTCCCGGAATCAGAATTTATAACCGATGGTGCCGTAGAGCTTGATATTGTGTGACGAGGGCTTGACTATGCCGTCGCTCTGGGCCACGTTGCGGAAACCGAACTGGCTGCGGATGCCGACAGTCACCTTGTTCATGAAAGTAAGGCCGGTTGCCAAGTGCAGACCGCTGTCGAAATTCCTGTAGGAATTCAGGAATGCCTTGTCGTTGTCATAGTAGTCGGTCTTTTGCTTGGTGACAGTAGTTGTGAGCTGACCGAGTTCATTAACTTTGGCATTATAGCTGGTGGTGTTCTGCGAACCGCTCGTTCCGAGGTCGAAATAAATACCTCCGTCGGCGTTCCACTTCACACTGTTCGACAGGTGGAAATTAAAGCTGAGGAATATAGGAATATTGAATGAGCGGTAGCTGTTTTTGATGAACACGTTCGAGACATTCGGTTGCCCATCGGTAATCACAGCCATGTCCATCTTGCCCGATGAGCGCAGATAGTTCAGCTCGGTTCCGAGTCCCACGAATGAGGTGATGTTGAATTTCACACCGAATCCCGCACCCCATGAGAATCCCATGGAATTGTTTACATCGGAGACTGATGGGTATGCGCTCTTGTAGTTCTGGGTCACGTAACTTCCGCCGAGCAGAAGATGCACTTCGGTTTCCATGAACTTCGACGGCTTGCCGTGGACAATCAACTGTGCCTTCGACGTGAAGGGCAGAAGGAGGAGTAACGAGAGGAGTGCGAATGCTACTATGCGTTGTCTTTTCATAATGTGAGATAATGGATGTTTGTCGTTAATGGGAATGATTTGTTGCGAAATCACCGTCTTCGCATGTCCAAAATTACATGAAAAGGCCGTGAAAAGCAAATTCTGCGAAAGAAATAGAGAAAAATAAACAATTTTGTTGCACAATTGAATAATTATTCCTACCTTTGCAACGTCAAAATGAAAGGACAACGGCTCCTTAGCTCAACTGAATAGAGCATCTGACTACGGATCAGAAGGTTACAGGTTTGAATCCTGTAGGAGTCACAAAATCTGCCTGCAATCACATCAAATTCAACGTTGATGTGATTGTTTTTTTTACGTCGGTCTCGTTTCTGTCAGTCGATGGCTGCCACCATCTCGCGTTTGAGCTCCGTATCGATTTCGCGGTAGCGTGCGAACGCCCTGCTCCCCGGAGCGTGACCGCTGAGCTCGCTGACAAGCCCCTGGTCCTTGAACTTTTTGAAAATATTGCCGATGAAAGTCCGGCGTGCTATGTGGGAACTCGCCACCTCGTAGAGCTTACGGCTGACCGCTTCGCGCGTCAGAGGGTCGATTACGATGACCTTGCGTTTGATTCCGGCCTCCCTGAGTATCTCCTTGATTATATTGTTGTAGCCCATCCGCGAATATACCATCGGAAACAGCGCCTCCCTGTCGGGTTCTGCATAGCGTTCCACTATCGTCATGGCTGTCCGGTTGAGGGGCACTTTGATTGTCACCGGTCGTCCTTCGCGTGTCTTGCGGGCCACATAGTTCAGCTCCCCGTCCACGATATTGCCCGAGCTCAGCTGCATGAGGTCGGAAATACGACATCCGACACAGCACTGGAATATGAAAATGTCGCGTTGCAGGGCGAGTCTCGGCCTGTCGGAAAAATCATGTAGCTCGACTTTTCTCCGTTCGTCAAGGGTAAGATAGACGGGGGTGCCGTAGACATTCTGTCCACCGACGAAATTGTCGAACGGGTTCGTCGGGATGCGCCTTGTCTTCACAGCCCATCTCATCACAGCTTTCAGCAGTTTCATGCGGTCGTTGACCGTGTTCGGGCTCTTCGGCCGGGTCCGTCCGGAGAGTCCTGCGCCGACGGCTATCTGCGGATGGCGCTTGACCCAATGGTGCTCTTTGTGCATGAAGCGCTCGATGTTTTTCAGACAGCTTTCGTCCATGCGTCCCGCATAGAGTTTGAAGCGGGGAAACTTTAATCGGCGGAATGCCTCGAACCGAGCCACCGAACGCCTGACAAGCCCGTAGGCTTCCATCCTGCTTTCCGAATCTGTCGGCCCGGAGGTCAAGGCTATGAAAGTGTCGATCAGTACGACCACTTCCGTGCGTTCCTCGTCAAGTTTCGGCATCTCCTCCGCGTGGAAACGTTCGATCACGTCAGCAAGCCAGCCCGCTTTTACACCCTGCCGTCGTCTCAGGCAAAAACATTCCTCCACATATTCCATCAGTTTTGCCAAAGATTCCGCTACGTTTGCAGTCTCGGTATTCCCCGATGTCCCTTTTCCCGCTTCCGCCACCTTTATTATATATTCAGGCTTTATAAATCCGTTTCGGGCTTCCGAAACCTTTTCCGTCATTGCATCCTCAGATTCACTGTGCCTTGTCTCAATTTTCAGTTTATTCCCGTCTGTCTTGCACTTTGATTCTCCAATGTTTGCCATATCCTCCGGTTTTCTTTCGCCATGAGTGCCGTGCGCGCTTTTGTCAGAAGCCGTTGATAGCTCCTGCCTTACCGCTTCCGGCGACACCCACAGATTGGTGGCTGCCTGTTGGTCGATGAACTTGCCATGGCGTAAGCGCAGGGAAATCTCCACCTTCCCGCGGCTGTTTTTCCGTTTACCTATATAAATCTGAAATACCATAGAAATTAATAGTTATATGATTGATGAATAATACAACTTTCCATGAAAGGAAATTACAGTAATGTCAAGTAGTCAGAAGGTATTTGACAATTGTGATTCAAAACACCTCTTTACTATAGGTCATTCATGAATACTTTGTGCGTGACCCATAAAAAGTCCTTATTCTTTTTTGACGTTTGAATCACCGCGAATGTTACACTTCGGCAGACGGATTCTTTTGAGAAAAATCACATTCTTCTCATGCCCACCCAATTATAATTCCGCCATCATCCCCCACATATCCCCTTGATTTCCCCCTCTTATCCCCGACTTCCGTCTGATAACAGATACCTGACTCCCATCAAAAATCCAGATTAACTCCTCACAACTAAAAACTTACAACTCACAACTCCCGCGCCGCTTTACTTAACTATTAGGTATGAAAAAGCTGTTTCTACTACTTGCGGCCCTCATCACCAGCCTTGCGGTCATGGCACAGAACCAGACCGTCAGCGGCACGGTGACCAGCGCCGACGGCGAGCCTCTGGTGGGCGCGACCGTCATGGGAGTCGGTACTCAGATCGGAACCGCGACTGACGTCGACGGCAACTTCTCTCTGTCGCTGCCCTCCACAGTCAAAAAACTCCAGGTGTCATACGTGGGTATGCACACCAAGGAAGTAGCCGTAACCCCCGGCTCCAAGATGAACATCGTCCTCGACGGAACAAACATGCTCGACGAAGTCATCACCGTCGCTTACGGCACCGCCAAACGTTCGGCCTTCACCGGCTCGGCATCAGTTATCGATGCTTCTGAAATCGAAGCCGTGCAGGTGACAAACCCCGTTGATGCTCTTAAGGGTAAGGTTTCCGGTGTGCAGATTAATTCAGCATCAGGCGCCCCCGGCAATTCAAGCCCCACAGTTCTCATCCGCGGTATTTCTTCAATCAATGCAGGTACATCACCTCTTATCGTGCTTGACGGCACTCCCTACGATGGTGGACTTGACAATATCTCGACACAGGACATCGAATCAATGACAGTCCTTAAGGATGCTGCTTCCAACGCGCTCTACGGTGCCCGTGGTGCCAACGGTGTCATTCTTATCACTACAAAGAAAGGTAAGCAGGGCAACGCCCGCGTAACCCTCGATGCCAAATGGGGCCAGAACTCACGAGCTATCAGCGATTACGATGTAATCACTTCCCCTGCACAGTATATCGAGACCTACGGTCGCGCTATAGGCAATTATCTCACAAACCCCAATGGCCAGTTCCGCATGGATGAAGCAACTGCGATGCCTTATGTCAACGCACTTCTCTTCGGTAACTATTATGTTCCTTCTGACTATGTGGCCGCCGGCCGTGTAGGCGTGTCATCGTCTCTTGGTTACAATGTATTCAATGTGCCCGATGGTGAAAGTCTCCTTCTCGATGGCTACAAATTTAACCCCAATGCGACAACCGGTCGTGTAATCACCGCCAATGGAGCTGAATACATGCTCTCTCCCGACAATTGGAGTGATGCAGCTTATAAAAATGCTCTTCGTCAGGAATATAACCTCAGTGTCTCACAGGGTACTGACCGTGGCTCTTTCTATGCATCTGCAAGCTACCTCAACAATGAAGGTATTACCATAAACTCAGGCTACGAGCGTTTTACCGGTCGTCTGACAGCAGATCTTCAGGCCAAGAAGTGGCTGAAAGTCGGTGCCAATATGTCATACACTCACTACGAGTCAAAGTATAACGGTGATGACGGCAACTCTTCTTCAGGCAATATCTTCACTGTAAATAACGTTCTCGCTCCTATCTATCCTCTTTATGTCCGTGATGGTCAGGGCAACATCATGAAGGACTCCAACGGCAACACCATATATGACTATGGTGACGGTATGGGACTCGGACTTCCTTCACGTCCAACCTTCTCTCAGGCAAACCCCCTTTCGCAGAATATTCTTGATGTGAGCAAGTATAATGGGAACGCTGTAACCGCAAGCGGCTATGCAGAGATCCGTTTCCTCCGCGATTTCAAGTTTACCACCAACAACTCTATTAACTTCTACGAGCAGCGCTCTACTTCCGTAACTAACCCTTTCTACGGTGCGTATGCATCATCTAATGGTATTGTAAGCAAGGCTTCTTCACGTCGTATCGACTACACTTACCAACAGCTTCTCAACTGGGCACGCCAGTTCGGTGACCACAATATCAATATCCTCATTGGTCATGAGAACTACTGGAACAAGTATAATTATCTCTATGCTTCACGTTCCAACATGCTTCTTCCGGACAATGAGGAACTTGACGGTGCAATTCTGGACGGCAGCAGCTCTTCCTACGAGACAGACTACAACAACGAAGGTTGGTTTGGTCGTGTGAATTACGATTATGACAGCAAATACTTCGGTAGCGTATCTCTCCGTCGTGATGCTTCCTCACGCTTCGATCCCGACCACCGTTGGGGTACATTCTGGTCAGCATCCGCTGCATGGATCATCAACAAGGAAGCATTCTTCCAGGCTTCCTGGGTCGATATGTTGAAACTCAAGGTTTCTTACGGTGAGCAGGGTAACGATAATATCGGTAACTTCCGCTACACAAACACCTATACTATCGCAAACGCCGGAGGTCATCCTGCTGCAATCCCCGCCACCCTCGGCAACAAAAATATCACATGGGAAAAGGGTGGAAATCTTAACTATGGCGTAGACTTTGCGTTTTTCAATGAGCGCCTTTCAGGTACTGTCGAAGGCTTCTACCGCAAGACTTCCGATATGCTCTTCTCTTTCCCTCTGCCACCGAGCTACGGTTACACCTCATATTATGACAATATCGGTGACATGACCAATACCGGTTTTGAAATCGACCTTCGTGGTGACATCATCCGCACACGTGACATCACATGGAGTGTCAACGCCAACCTTACATGGTACAAGAACAAGATTTCACGTCTGCCGGATGCACGCAAGACCATGACGGTTGATGGTGTCGACGGGTATAGTTCCGGTAGCTATTTCTATGGTGAAGGTGAGCCACTTTATACTTACCGCGTAAAGCGTTTCGCAGGTGTCGACAAGGAGACTGGTTCTTCGCTTTGGTACTATAATGTGGTTGATAAGAACAATAAGCCGACAGGCGAGATCAAGACAACAAACGATTACAGCAAGGGTAGTTTCTATCTCTGTGGAACCGCACTTCCCGATGTCTATGGAGGTTTCGGTACCTCTGTGTCGGCCTACGGATTTGACCTTGCCCTTGATTTCACCTATCAGATTGGTGGTCAAGTTTACGACAGCACTTATGCAGGTCTTATGTCGAGCCCTTATACTTCATCACGTGGCCGTGCGATGCACAAGGATCTCCTGAAATCGTGGACTCCCGAGAACAGCAACTCCAACATTCCTTATATGGAATTCGGTGACCAGTATGTTACCTCTACATCTGACCGTTTCCTGACAAGTGCATCTTATCTTGCCCTGCAGAATATCAACTTCGGTTACACCATTCCTACTAATCTCACAAAGAAAATGGATGTGGAGCGTATACGCTTCTATCTCAGCTGCGACAATGTAGCCCTCTGGTCAAAGCGCAAGGGTCTTGATCCCCGTCAGTCAATCAGTGGTGCTGTGACCAATGCTTACTATGCTCCTATCCGTACAATCTCAGGAGGTATTAATATCTCATTTTAATTAAGCAGACAAAAAGCAATGAAAAATATATTCAAATCAACATTTGTCCTTGCATTTGCAGCAGGCGTAGGCCTTACATCCTGTGTGGATGAGGTTTTCCCCACAAGCAATGTCTCTCAGGACCAGCTTGAATCATCTGAAAAGGCAGGCGAAGCGATGATTTATGCCATGCCCGGCTCTATGGTCAGATATAACTCTTTAGGTGCAGCCGCAGGAGATGAATGGCACGGAGATTTCGGTTATTCGTCCATGATGCACATACGTGACTTTATGACCGGCGATATGTCGCTTCTTGAAATCGGCCTCAACTATAATCAGTGGGGTAACTTCACGCAGATTGTATATCTTGGTCAGAACTATGCTTCAGTTCAGCGTATTTGGAACTACTATACCAAACTTGTCCTTGCTTGCAACAAGGCTCTCTTGTATTATCCTCAGGATGTCACAGATGATTACAGTAAGGGCGCGCGTGCAACTGCTCTTGCATTTCGCGCAATGACCTATCTCGACATGGCCCGCTGGTATGAGTTCCTTCCCAATAATAACACATCAGCTATTAATGATGATGGTAATGACGTGACTAACCTCACTGTGCCTATTGTTACCGAAAATACGACTGAGGAAGAAGCCCGCAACAATCCGCGCGCGACACGCCAGCAGATGTTTGATTTCATCCTTGCCGATCTACAATATGCGCAGGAAAACATAGGGAATGCTTCATATAGGACAACTCTTCTTCCTGACCTTGGTTGTGTATATGGTCTCTATGCTCGTCTTTACATGTGGGTTGAGAACTATCCGAAAGCCGCCGAATATGCAGAACTTGCTATTGCAAATAGCGGTTGTACCCCTCTTACCAAGGAAAAATGGCTGAGCACTACTTCAGGGTTCAATACTCTTGACAATACATCATGGATGTGGGGTCTGAAATTTGAGAAGGAAAATGATGCCGTACAGACAGGTATCTGTAACTGGACCTCAATGATGAGTCCTGAGGCAGAGTATGGTTATGCGGCTGTAGGTGCCGCTCCCATCATTGATGCTTCAATGTATGCCCGCATCTCCGACACCGACTTCCGTAAACTTTCATTCGTCACCCCCGGTGTGACTGATCTTGTCTATGATTTCCCTCTCATCAATGAGGATGATCGTGGTTATTATGTCAATAACTTTCCATACGCGTGTCTTAAATTCCGCCCCGGTATGGGCAACTGCACCGACTTTAACGTAGGCTCTGCAACTGCCGTTCCCGTTATGCGCGTTGAGGAAATGTATTTCATCTACGCAGAGGCTCTCGCCCATACCAATCCTGCGGATGGCAAGACAGAGGTGGAGAATTTCATGAAGCAGTACCGTGATTCTGACTACGTTTGCGCTGCAACTTCTCAGGATGACATTATCGAGGAAATCGTCTTTCAGAAGCGAGTTGAACTATGGGGTGAAGGTCAGACTCTTTGGGACATCAAGCGTCTGAACTACTCTGTAATACGCAACTATGAAGGTTCAAATTTCTATGCAAGCTCGCAGAAAAACACTGTTGGCCGTCCCGCTTGGATGAATATGGTTATGGTTCAGTCCGAAGGTAACAACAATAAGGCGGTAGCCGAATGGAACAACCCCGACATCCCCGACAACTATTGATTGTAAGAGGCAATTAGCCTATATTGAAAAACTGCAGGCATATTTCAGAAAATGGAGTATGCCTGTTTTTTTTATTGTTTTCTCTCCTAAGTGAACGTTGGGAGGATATTATAGAGACGCGCGGTAGCGTCTATGGGTTTAACATAGAGTCCGGGGAGTTGGGGTTGGTACATAAATTCAAAAACGACATAGATGACAGACTTTCCATCATCAGCAAATCATATTAGATGCTGAATAATGGTAATCTGTCATCTATGTCGTTTTTGAATTTATGTACCAACTGTTTCCGTGCCGGATGGAGTTTATCGGGCATACGCGCTGCAGCGCGTCCCTACAATTGCCATGAGGAATGGGATGGCAGCTTGGTTTACCGGTCAGTCGGTCTTTGGGGGGCTGTCTGTCTTTTTTGGGTCATTCGGTCTTTTTCTTGGTCAGGACGAGGGTCATGACGGCGCAGATAATGAGGACGATGCCGATTGAGGCGCGGACGGTGAGGATTTCGCCGAAAAGAAGCACACCGAACATCACCCCGGTGATTGGTTCGAGCGCACCGAGAATTGAGACGGCAACAGAACCGATGTAGCGGATTGAGATGGCAACCGTCATCAGCGATACGATGGTCGGGACGATGGATATGCCGACGATGCAGGCCCAGGGGATAAGGCCTGAGGGGACGGGTTGCACTTGGGTGAAGAATTGAGTGCGTGCGGCAAAGACTATCATTCCGAATAGGAGTGAATAGAAGGTGATGGTCGAGCCGTGGAGTTTGCCGATGCGGCTTTTGTTGATGATGACCATGTAGAGAGCGTAGGCCAGCGACGAGAGTATCACGAGTGTCGCACCGAGCGCGGTGACATGCGCACCCGGACCGGGATTGCATAGGAAGACCACACCGGCAAGACAGATGGCGATGGAGATAATGGTCCACAGCGAAATGCGTTCACGGAAGAAAATCCAAAGGATAAGGGCTATGAACACCGGCTCGACGAAGAGCAGCGTAGAGGCGAGACCAACGTCCATGTAGTTGTATGCCTCGAAGAGCAGCACCGATGAAAGTGCGAAGAATATGCCGAGCAAAGCCATCAAAGGTATGTCGCGTCGGGCGAGCCGCATACTTTCGCCACGCAGTAGCATGATACATCCGAGGATGAGCGCTGCAAAGATGTAGCGGTAGAAAAGCACAGACGAGACATCCATCCCTGCTTCGTAGAGCGGGACGGCAAAGAGCGGATTGGTGCCGTAGCTGACGGCGGCAATCGCACCGAGAATGTAACCTTTTGTAGACTTTGTCATGAATATTATGTTTGAATTAATTGCAGGTGGGAGGCAGAGAGCATGTCATAACGGTGACCGGCGGAGGCAGAAAAATTCAAAAATTACACAAATGGCATATTACATGTATCTTAAGCATGACAATGCCTGTAATTTGTGTGATTTTTGAATTTCTGTACCACATTCCGTGGCCTCATGCCGGCAACATGAAGAGTATCACTGTTTCATGAAGGGAAGGAGGAGGTTGTTGAGCTGATTGTACTCCACGAGGAAACCGTCGTGGCCGAACGGCGAGTGGATTTCACCGTAGACGGCTCCCGGGATTTTCGAGCAGAGTTCCTGCATCTCGCGCGGAGGGAAGACGATGTCGGTCTCCAGTCCGACCACGAGAGTGCGGGCCTTGATGCGTTTGAGTGCGGTTTCAAGTCCACCGCGTCCGCGCCCTACGTCGTGGGTGTCGAAGGCGTTGAGGATGGCATAGTAGGAATACGCGTCGAAACGGCGGCAGAGTTTCTCGCCTTGATATTGCTGATAGCTGCAGGCACGGTGGACTTCGGGAAGTTCCTCGGTGTCGCGCTGGGTGAGGTTGTAGCCATAGTAACCACGATAGCTCAGCAGACCGATGGCTCGCGCTGCGGCAAGGCCCTTGCGTCCGGCCTGCGGGTCGGGATTACCGAAAGTCGGGTCGGCCTCGATGCACATGCGCATTGTCTCGTCGATGGCGATGGTCCAGGGGGTTGCGACCGCATCGGTAGCCATCAGGACGAGACGATCGAAACGTTCCGGCTCCATGACTGCCCATTCGACAGCCTGAAAACCACCGACTGAACATCCGACAAGGGTGGAGACCCGTCCGATTCCGAGAGCATCGGCAAGGACGCGGTGGGCGTTGACAATGTCGCGGATTGTGTAGAGGGGAAACTCCTTGTAGTAAGGTTCGCCCGTAGCGGGATTGGTGTGGAGAGGGGCGGTAGTGCCGTAGGGAGAGCCGAGAATGTTGGCACAGATGATGAAATTCTCGGTGGGGTCAAGGAATTTACCTTCCTCTACCGTGTGGGGCCACCAGTCCTTTACGTCGCTGTTGGCCGTGAGGGCATGACAAACCCAGACAACGTTGGATTTGTCGGCGTTAAGTGTACCGTAAGTGTGATAAGCTATGCGCAGCTCTTCGAGCTGTCCGCCGAGTTCGAGACGGAACGGCTCAGAATGATGATAATAATTGACCATGTTTTTCCGATTGACGCAGTATTGCCCTGCAAAGTTACGCATTTCGCAGAGTTAATCGGGAATAAAAACGCATAAATTACGAAATACGGGTGTTGGGGAGTGTGGAAGGGCACATAGAGACATACGGTCAGAAGAGACAAAAGTTTTTTCAGCGATGTAAATAAGAATTTATTGCTAATTTAAACTTTTGTTTCTTCTGACCGTATGTCTTTATGTGCCCTATATCCGATTTTACCCGAAAGTGACGTTGTATTTGTCGAGGAGCTCGGCGGGATGGTATGATTCCTTTGCGTGGCGGAGGCCGGGGTCGCCGGTATCCTCCTCGCGGTTGATGTAGATGATTTCGGGATGACGGGCGGTCATCATGACGGCGAAAAGCTTGTTGACTGTCTCTCCTGCGCCTGTCACCTCATGGTTCATTTTCTCGATATGTGTATAGAGTGTGTCGCCTTTAACCTCGCCGAGAGTGAAGGCAACGATACCATCCTCCTGAGTGGATAGCACGGCACCTTCGAAGGCATAGAGGTCAAGATTGTCGAGGACGTGCATCACCTGCTCACGCTCGATGTCGGCAAGCGCCGGTTTGGAAAGGGGAAGATGGGTAGCATTGAAAAAGTCCTTGACGGCGGGAAGCAGTTCAGGGGTCAGCGGTTCGAAACGGTAGCCTGGATGCTCGGCCTCGAAGCGGTTGACGTGGTTGCGCTTCTTGTTGAGTTTCTTTCCGCCGAGAGTGGCGAGGGCTTGCGCGTCGTAGAGATAGTCGCTCCAGTCGTCGAGCTTCTCGACCTTTGTTGCACCTAGGGCTTTGAGAGGTGCGACGAAAACTTCGGGGACAGCCGAGAAGATGAGTTCGCATCCCTCACGGCGGCAATGCTCACGCAGAATCTTGACTGATTCCTCCAAAGGCATTTTGCCTACCGGAATGGAGAAGGCAGGACGGGTGACATCATCTTCGGTGACACCCTTGATGAAAAGCGTGTCGTTGAAGATACAGTATGTGTAGTCGAAATAGTCTGTCCACATGAAAGTTCCCCCGACTGTGAAGTCGCAAGTGCGGCAACACGTCTGTGACAGATAGGGGCGAAGCATGGGAATATCGGAGAGTGTGAGAGGCTTAAACTTCAAGACATTTTCCCTGCGCGGACGAGCGGCGGTGATGACCGTTGTCTGATATGGGGTGAAGCGTCGTGGCGTTATCATAATATAAATAGTTTATGCGTTTTTCATTAAGATAACACCTGTCGGGCAGCTCAGGTTCAGTTTTTGGGGGGTGAAGGGAGGGGCGAGGAGGATGGAAATAAGCCAAATAGGGCAAATAGAATAAGGCTAATAAGTCAAATAAGCTAACCTAATGAGCCTAATAAGCCCAATAGGGCAAATAAGTCTGATAGAAAAGCCGGTAGGGCTGACAGGATTCTGAGTTTTGCACTCTCAATCCTGTCAGCCCTACTTGTTTGGCTTATTGGACCTATTGGGCTTATTGGGCTAGCCCTATTGGGCTTGTTAATCCTTTTCAGCCCTTGTTCAGCTTTTCGCCTATCCTCTTCCTTATTGGCGGCCGGAGGTGGCTACTTCCTTGTTGATCTTGTTGACAAGACCCTGGAGCACTTTGCCCGGGCCGAGTTCGATGAACTCATCTGCACCGTCGGCAATCATGTTCTGCACGCTCTGAGTCCAACGCACGGGAGCGGTGAGCTGTGCCACGAGGTTAGCCTTGATTTCTGCGGGGTCGGTGTGAGGCTTGGCATCCACGTTCTGGTAAACGGGGACAACGGGAGTGTGGACTTCAGTCTTCTCGATAGCCTCTGCGAGTTCAGCGCGGGCAGGCTCCATGCAGGGTGAGTGGAATGCACCACCGACTTTAAGACGCATGGCGCGCTTCGCACCTGCTTCCTTAAGCTTCACGCAAGCAGCGTCGATAGCTTCTTCCTCGCCTGAGATGACGAGCTGACCGGGGCAGTTGTAGTTGGCGCAGACAACAACACCGGGGATTTCAGCGCAGATTTCCTCAACCTTCTCGTCGGGGAGAGCGATTACAGCGGCCATTGTCGAGGGCTTGAGCTCGCAAGCCTTCTGCATTGCCTGAGCACGGGCAGAAACGAGACGAAGACCATCCTCGAAGCTGAGTGCGCCGGCTGCTACGAGAGCCGAGAATTCACCGAGAGAGTGACCTGCAACCATTGCGGGATCAAATTCGTCGCCCATTGTCTTGGCGAGGATTACTGAGTGAAGGAAAATGGCAGGCTGAGTGACCTTAGTCTGACGGAGGTCTTCGTCGGTGCCTGCAAACATGAGGTCGGTGATGCGGAATCCAAGGATTTCATTTGCTTTCTCAAACATTTCCTTTGCAACCTCATTGTTGTCGTAGAGGTCTTTGCCCATTCCTACGAACTGGGCACCCTGACCGGGGAATACGAATGCTTTCATAAAAATTCTTTGCGTAGTATCGTTGTTAGTTACTTATTTTGCATAAAATACGATGTCGAATCGGCTGGCTCACGCCGTGATGCGACATCCGGAGTGCAAAGTTACGCTTTTCTGCCAAGATTTTAAGGTTCAAAAACCATTTTTAACATCCACGCCATCAAGCCTCTCCATCTTTGCTCCTGCCATCAGCAAAAAAATCACTAACTTTGCATTTGAGTTGTCAGGTGGCAGTTGTCAGTTTTTAGTTTTGAGTTGTGAGTTGTTAGCACAACTATCAGT
The DNA here is from genome assembly GCA_947381945.1 of uncultured Muribaculaceae bacterium. GTDB lineage: Bacteria > Bacteroidota > Bacteroidia > Bacteroidales > Muribaculaceae > Duncaniella. Next base: position 9,541 of record CANCXM010000041.1, on the reverse strand, counting down.
GGCTTTCAAGTCAGAATATTTCTCCAACCCAAAACTCAAAACCCACAACCCACAACTCAAAACTAACAACTTAAAACTCACAACTTAAAACATGATACCTTGTTTCCTAAACCTCGGCACAGGCGAATTAGTAATAATCTTTGCCGTAGTCATACTGCTTTTCGGTGCGAAGCGCATCCCCGAACTTGCCCGCAGCATGGGCAAAGGCATCAGCATGTTCAAACAGGGGATGAACGAAGCCACATCGCAAATCAACGAACCCGTAGATAAGAAGGCCGACTCATCGACCTCCGGCAATCAGAACCAAACCCAAGGCAGCGACGCGAAGTGAGCACCGAGATGGGTTTCTGGGACCACGCCGAGGCCCTGCGCGGAGTCATGCTCCGGATCGCGGGAGTGCTTGTCGTGCTCACAGCCGTGCTGTTCGCCGCTATGCCCCATATCTTTGATTCGGTGATTCTCGCTCCCTGCCGTGCCGACTTCATCCTCTATCAGTGGCTTGGCAAACTCCCCGGGTCGATGCTCCCGGAGGCGGCGACGAAGGGATTTGACGTTCACCTCATCAACATCCGGCTTGCCTCGCAGTTTTTCATCCATATTTCCACGTCGTTCTGGCTTGCGATAGTCCTTGGTTTCCCCGTGTGCATCTACCTTCTCTGGGGTTTCATCGCTCCCGGACTTTACGAGAATGAGAAGCGCGGGATGCGGACGGCGTTCCTTGCGGGCAATCTGATGTTCTTTCTCGGTGTTGCGACGGGCTACTTCCTCGTCTTTCCACTCACCCTCCGTTTCCTTGCCGACTATCAGTTGAGCGCACTGATTCCCAATCAGATTTCGCTTGATTCCTATATGGATAATTTCCTCATGCTGATTCTCGTCATGGGCATAGTGTTTGAATTGCCTTTGGTGACATGGATGATTGGCAAGACCGGAGTGCTTACGCGCGACTTCTTCAACCTCTACCGCCGTCACGCCATCGTGGCGCTCCTTGTCGCTGCAGCCGTCATCACTCCGAGCGGTGACCCCTTCACGCTAATGGTGGTCTTCCTACCTCTGTATGTGCTGTGGGAATTGTCGGCCTTCGCTGTTCCTGCCAAGGCAAAGACAGAGGTTGCTGCGGAAACCGGCATATAGCCCATGCCACTATACAACCGAACGTAATCATCTTGTAAAATTCTAATATATCCTTAATTTCAGTATATCCATAAAATGAAAATAGGCATAATTGTGGCCATGCAGAAAGAGCAGGCCCTGATACTCCCCCTCCTCTCTGATGCGACGACCGTCAGCAGCGGTTCCATCACCTATCATCGTGGATTCATCGGCGAAAATGAAGTCGCTGTCATGCAATGTGGCATCGGCAAGGTCAATGCCGCCGTCGGTGCGGTCAGCCTCATCGACGCATTCGCTCCAGACCTCGTCATCAACACAGGCGTTGCCGCCGGTGCGGGCGACGAAGTTGCTGTCATGGACATGGTGATAGCCGACCGCCTCGTGCACCATGATTTCTGGTGTATCGGCGAGGAGTGGGGACATGTCCCCGGTTCTCCCCGCTTCTTCCCGGCCAAACTCCCGACCATCAAGGAGACAGACGGTGTTAAGGTCGGTCTGATTGCATCCGGCGAGCTCTTCATATCCTCCAAAAATGAGGTCGACACAATCCGTGGACATTTCCCCGACGTTATGGCTATCGACATGGAGTCGGCAGCCATCGCCCAGGTGTGCAATCTGCGCGGAGTTCCGTTCATGTGTATGCGCGTCATCAGCGACTCACCCTGGTGTTCACACGACAATTCGCGCCAGTATGAGGACTTCTGGCAGGAAGCCCCGCAGAAGTCATTCGCAATTGTGAAGGAAATACTGTTTAAATTATAAAAGTTAGAGTATAGAGGGTAAAGTATAGAGTATAGATAATTGTTATTGCTATTTCTTAGAGCATACGCTGATTCCAAGTAAACTAACCTATTATCTATACTCTATACTTTAACCTCTATACTCTAAAAAAATAGATTTGTAATATAAAATGAAAAAAATACCCAGCTTTACCATAGACCACAATCGCCTCCTGCGGGGGGTGTATGTTTCGCGTCGTGATGTCACCCCTTCGGGCGATGTCATCACCACCTTTGATGTTCGCATGACCGAACCAAACCGTCAGCCTGCACTCTCGCCCGAAGCGCTCCACGCCCTCGAGCATCTTGCAGCCACATATCTCCGCAACAATCCTGAATGGAAAGACCGCATCGTCTATTGGGGACCGATGGGATGCTGCACAGGTAACTATCTGATTGTCCAGGGCGAACTCGACAGCCGTGAAGTGGTCGGTCTTATGCGCGACACCATGCGTTTTGTTGCTGATTTCGAGGGTGAGGTTCCCGGTGCAAGTCCAAAGGATTGCGGCAACTGGTCGTTCATGGACCTCGAAGCCGCGCGCGAGGCCGCACGCACATATCTCGACGAAGTGCTTACCGACATCAAGCCTGAAAACCTTGTCTATCCGCAGTGATGAAGGATCTGAAAGGAATAAAGGGTAAATTCTACATTGCTTCACTCATCGAAGAGGGGGAGCATGAGCATCAGGACTTCAAATTTGCCATCTCCGACGCCCGCAAGATTGCCCGCAGCATCTCGGCTTTCGCTAACAACGACGGAGGCCGTCTGCTCGTCGGGGTGAAGGACAATGGAGTCATAGCCGGTGTGCGCAACGAGGAGGACATCTACGTCATCGAACAGGCTGCCGAGATGTATTGCCGTCCCGCGCAGCAGACCCGTGTGACTGCATTCAAGACAGAGGGCGACAGGATTGTCCTGCGCATCGAGATTGACCGTGCCGAACGGCGCCCGGTTGTGGTTCTTGAAGCTGACGGTTCACACCGTGCCTATTACCGTGTGAAGGATGAGAATATTGCCGCTCCCGACCTTATGGTGCGCGCATGGATAGCATCGGCAGAGGCCGACGGCTGTATCCTCTCGCTCTCCGAGGCTGAGCAAAGATTGATAGCAATGATGGAGGAAGGGCCGACGGCTTTTGAGGATTTCATGCTTGCCGCCCGTGTTTCCCGCGCGACGGCAGAAGACATGGTCATCCGCCTCCACACCATGAACCTCCTCGACTTCCACTACGACGGCCACACCTTCCGCCTCGTCGGGAAAGAATGACATTCTCATCACCACTGTCGCTAACACTACTATCAAACCGGCATTTGTAGGGACGCGCTGCTGCGCGTATGCCCGATGAACTCCATCCGGCACGGAAACAGTTGGTACATAAATTCAAAAACGACATAAATGACAGATTTCTATAGTCAGCAACTCTCATTAGATGCTGAAAAATGATAATCTGTCATTTATGTCGTTTTTGAATTTATGTATCCGTATTCTGTTATTAGATACCAACCAAGAAATCAGGTAATTTAAACAAACAAAACACCCACACTACAAAAAGATATAGTGTGGGTGTATTGCGTTAGTTTAAAAAACTCTGTTTTTATTTGAGTCCTGAAAGGTCGATACAGAATGCACCGCTCTGGTTTGCATAGTAACCACCATCGTTATCAAAGATAGCGAGACCTTTGACAGGCCATGTGATTTTGCCGTCTGACAGAGTTCCGAAAGCCTGAAGTCCGAGCGACATCACACCGTAGCCCATATCGACACCGGTTGTCGTTTTCTCATTGGGATCCTCTCCGAAATAAACCTTTTCAGGATTGGTTGCATTTACAACCACATAGTTCTCGGAAAGAACACAATAGTTACGGAAAGGAGAAGTCGAACATCCGTAGGGGTTCACGAGACGGTAGAGACCGGGAGTCTGTGAGTGTTCCTGAATTTCCACATCCCATGAGAGACAGGGATTGTTGAAGAGAGGACCGACAGCATCATCAGTGAATACACAATTGCCGATTGTTGCCCATTCCTCACCCATTGCGAATGTGAAAGTGCCTTCCCATGAGGCGAGGAGGTAGGGAGATGTGAATTCATCGTCCACAGTCAGACCAATTGTATAAGTGGTGAAGTTCTCCATCTGCTCAACAAGCGGAGTGATAGAGATTGTGGCTGATTCCGCACCTCCGGCAAATGTAACGGTTGCAGGTACCGAGAATTTGTCGGTATCGCCTGAAGCCTGAAGGGAAACGACAAGTTCACCTTCGGTGTTCTGACGGAAAATATTTATAGTCTGGGCACCGGCCTGATCATCGATTGTAAAGTTGATCTCGTTGTCAGTCGGGAAGTAAACACCGGGGGTGTTTACGGCCTTGGCGGGAGTATACTCCACCTCATCCGTACACGCTGTGAACGCAAGGGCTGAGGCCAGGCCTAAGATTGAAAATAATTTATTGAGTTTCATTGGTAGTAATCAGTTTATTATTTACGCGGGATCGAATTTATCACCGACGGCAGGATTCAGGTAACCCTCCACGCCCTTGTTGAAGTTTCCTTCATAGTCAACGAAGGGAAGGTTCATCCATCCGGGACGGCCATTAGTGTTGTATTGGGCGGCAGCGGGCCAGTTTGAACCGTCGTAAGCGCGGGTCACACCCTTGTTGAGACGCTTGTAGTCAAAGAAGATAATGTTCTCACCCCAGAACTCGATACGCTTCTGCTTGAAACACTCGTCAACGACACCTTCGCTGTCTGTAGCAAGGCAAGCGTATGTGTCATAGCGATACTGCTTCATGAAGTTTTCGAGAAGTTTCTTGCCCTCAGTCGGGTTTGAATGGGCTGTTGCCTCAGCTTCGATGAGATACATTTCCTCGATACGCATCAAGGGAAGAGCGACTGCAAAAGCTGTTGCGCGATCCGAAACCGAACCGTTGCCCGGACGGAACTTGATACTTGTGTAGTCCATGAGTGTCGCACCCTTGGCCGAAGAGATGTAAGGCTCCTGACCTGAAAGGAAGCTGCCTGCGGGAGCTTTCCATGAGAGCTTGCGCCAGTCAGAGTCATCGATTGACGAATAGAGAGCTGCATCAATCATCATGTTTGTGCCATACTGACCATTGTAGCCGATATTGGTTTCAGAGCACATGAAGCTTGCCCAGTTTGAAGACTGACCTGTGGTGACAGGATCGTCATTGCTTTCATACTGGATGGCCCACATCCATGAATCAAATGAGGAATTGTTGAAACCGTTTGCCTTGTCGAGCCATTCTGTCTCGGTAAGGGGACGATACTGTGAACCGGTGTTGATAGCCATGCGGGCATACTCAGCAGCTTTTGCATAGTTCTCATCCCACATATAGGCACGGGCAAGAAGACCGTAGACAACAGCGAGGTCAGGGAATACCTTGGACTCACGCGCAGATGAGGTGGATTTGAAGAGCTCTTCGGCACGAGTGAGGTCTGCAACAAGATTCTTCATCATCTCCTCGTGGGGAAGACGGGGATTGTTGGAGAGCTGATCGCTTGTCATATCCGGAGTAACGTAGGGGACAGTCAGACCTGTCACATCGTTGCCTGCGGAGTTTATCGCGCTGACAGTCTCGTTGGGAAGGAACTCGTAGATACGGGCCATGTCGAGATATGTTGCCGAGCGGTAGGTCAATGCTTCCGCGAGAAATTTTATCTGTTCGTCAGATTCAGGATTGGGAAGCATACCGATAACCTCATTTGCAGCCTTTACCTGGAAATTGAGGTAATACCAGTTAATCTGCGAAAGAAGGTAGCCGGGGTCAATGGAGATGGTCACTTCCTGCCAATACATGAAGTGCTGATAGCCGTTGTAGGGCTGAATCATGTCATTGGTCATGAGGTTGAGTGCGATGAACACTGAAGGATAGCCGAAGTCAAAGGCATTTGTCGACCATACATGCCATTTTTTCATGTAGGCGGGCATACCCTTCACGATTGATTCAAGTGATTTGGATGAATCGGCAACCTGCTCGGTGGTGACACCGTTTGTCGGGAATGTCTCCTCGATACATCCCGTAAGCATCGGGGTGGCCACAGCCAGTACCGCGAGTTTTTTGAATATATTTTTCATTGTGAATAGCAGAGTTTGGTTAGAAAGTAACTGTTATGCCACCGGATACTGTGCGGATGGCCGAATAGTATGTATTGCCACCGGATACACTTAAGCCACCGAGAGCGAACTGACGGGGATCGAGACCCTGACGCTTTGACCAGAGCCAGAGGTTTTCACCGCTGACATATACGCGGACTTTCTGGAGGAAAGCTTTCTGGCAGAGTGATTTCGGGATAGTATAGCCGAAGTTGACATTCTGGAGCGCGAGGTAGGATGCATCGGTAAGATACATGTTTGACGAACCGTTGATGAAATCATCACCGAACTGGAAACGGGGAATTGTCGATGAGGGATTCTCGGGTGTCCATGAGTTGAGAATATCAGCGTGGTAGGTTGTTCCGCGCAAGCCGGAAACAGGAGCTGTCATGTAGCTGCCATAGTCGGAGTCAATGACCTTACCGCCAATCTGGTATGTGAAGTCAAGAGAGAGATCGAAACCCTTGAATGCGAACGAGGTTCCGAAACCGCCGTAAGCCTTGGGAATTGCCGAACCGCAGAGATACTGGTCGGGATCCTCGTTTGACTTGACTTTGGTAAGCGAGTCGATGATGGGATGGCCTGCGGCATCATTCATGACCTTGCCTGCATCGTCAGTCTTGTAGACATTCTTCCAGAAGAGGGGTTCACCAGTTTCCTGATCGATACCTGCGAACTTGTACATGTAGTAGGTGTAGAGGGGCAGACCTTCAGCAATGAAGAAACCGCGTGATGCAGTACCGTAGTGACCCTCGACATAGTTACCCTTGTTGGTTTCGGGGAGGCGTGTCACCTTATTCTTGTACCAGGTGAGGTTGAAGTTGAGATCCCATGTGAAATCACGGGTTTCGATTACGCGGCCTGAGAGGTCAAGTTCGATACCGCCGTTAGTCATATCACCGAAGTTTTCCCACTGGTTGGAGTAGCCTGAAGAGGCAGCGAGAGGCTTCTGATAGAGCATGTCGGATGTCTTGCGGTAGAATCCTTCGAAGCTACCGTTGAGACGGTTGTTGAAGAATCCGAATTCAACACCAATGTTGAAGTTTCCGTTCTTTTCCCAAGTGATGTTGGGATTACCCTTGACTGAGCTTGCTGAGAGAGAAGGCTGGCCGTTCACGTTGACAACTGTGTAGTTGTTGGTGTAGCGGTAGTTACCGATGTTGTCGTTGCCCTGTTCACCGTAAGAAGCCTTAAGTTTCAGGAGGTCCACCCAAGGAGCCTGGAACCACTCTTCCTTCGAGATAATCCATGCGCCACCGAGTGACCAGAAGTTACCCCAGCGGTGGTCGGGATGGAAACGTGAAGAGGCATCGCGACGGAATGAACCGGAAGCGAAATACTTGCTGTCGTAGTCATACTGTGCACGGAAGAAATAACCTTCGTTGTCGTATGAAGTGGTGTATGATTCCATCGAATTGTCGATGACAGCACCGTTGAGCTCGTGGTTGCCGGGTGAGAACATATTTGTTCTGACAGCACCGAGATAGGTAGTCTTGATCCAGCTGTTTTCATGGCCTAAGAGGAGGGCAACGTCGTGGAGACCGAATTTGCGGTTCCAGTTGAGGAGCTGCTGATAGGTATAGTTCATGTAGCGCTGGTGTGTCTTTGTGACCTTACCGCCTTCGCTGATATTGGACTCTGTGAGAGGGTTGCTGACAAGAGTGCCACGATATTCATTGACAAACACTGTGTTGTTTGTTGTGAACTTGAAATCGCGGAGGAAACGGACTTCAGCATAGCCGGTGGCATTCACTGAATTGCCCTCAGTGTTGTTTGTGTCGTAACGGACCGAAGATACACCGTTGCTACCGAATGCAGCTCCACCGGGACGGCTGAGACCGGCGTTCATGCCCTGACCATAGTCATAGAGAATCATACCGTCGGCATTCTTCATGATTTCACCGTTGCCATTACGGATATACATAGGATAGATAGGAGCGATGGTGGTGGCGATACCGAGGGGGTTGACGACAGAAGATGCAGAACCGTCAGAGCTCATTGCATTGTTGTCAGTGTGAGCGTATGCCATGTTTGCACCAACCTTAAGCCATGATTTCACCTGAGTATCAGCAGAAAGACGACCGGTGAAACGCTCGTAGTCGGTGTTGTCAATGATACCTTCGTTCTTCAGGTAGCCGATTGAAGCATAGAAGTTTGTCGAAGCAGATGAATTGGATACAGATACATTGTATTCCTGACGGAGGCTGCGGTGGTATGTCTCGTCAAGCCAGTTGTCGGGAGTAAGGAAATATTCCTGACCATTGTAGCTGACAGTATTTCCGGGAACTGCAGCAGGATTAACCTTGCCGTTGCGTCCGATGAAATATTCATTGGCAGGATAGCGGAATGTCTGATAGCCGAGACCGTAGTCGCTGCTGTTGATGAGGTTGGCATTGGCAGCCTGCCAGGCCTGGTTGGCGCTCATGCCACGTTCGTTCGTAAAGTAGTTGTAGAGCGAAGTGTAGTAGGTCTCGTAATAGAGGCGGGGATCCTGGATTGTATTGTAATCCTGAACCGCACGAGAGTTCTGACCCCATTTGGCATCGAGGGTCACGGTTGCGTTCGAGCCGTTCTTGGCTTTCTTTGTAGTGATAAGGATGACACCGTTGGCACCACGGGCACCGTAGAGCGCGTTGGAAGCGGCATCCTTAAGGATGGTCATTGACTCGATGTCGGCAGTGTTGATATTGGAGATTGAACCGCCGTAGGGTACACCGTCAAGCACGATAAGGGGGTCATTACCGGCATTGAGTGAAGAAATACCACGGATGACGATTGACGAAGGACCGCTACCGGGCTGACCGGACTGGTTGAATATCTGAGTACCTGCAGCCTTACCTTGAAGGGCGTTGAGAGCATTTGTCACCTGTGCCTGCTCAATCTCGGCAGCACCAACGACCGTGGCCGAACCGGTGAAGGCCGATTTCTTGGCGGTGCCGTAAGCGACGGTGATGACTTCGTCGAGCATGTTGGTTCCGTCGAGGACGATGTTCATCTTGGAGCCGGGGGTTACGGCTACTTCCTTGGTGTGCATACCCACGTATGACACCTGGAGTTTTTTGACTGTGGAGGGCAGCGACAGAGAGAAGTTGCCGTCGACGTCAGTCGCGGTTCCGATCTGAGTACCGACTCCCATGACGGTCGCGCCCACCAGAGGCTCGCCGTCGGCGCTGGTCACCGTGCCGCTGACGGTCTGGTTCTGTGCCATGACCGCAAGGCTGGTGATGAGGGCCGCAAGTAGTAGAAACAGCTTTTTCATACCTAATAGTTAAGTAAAGCGGCGCGGGAGTTGTGAGTTGTAAGTTTTTAGTTGTGAGGAGTTAATCTGGATTTTTGATGGGAGTCAGGTATCTGTTATCAGACGGAAGTCGGGGATAAGAGGGGGAAATCAAGGGGATATGTGGGGGATGAAGGAGGAATTTAAGTAGAGGATGGAAGGAGGGGGGCTAATAAGACTGATAGGACTAATAGGGCCAATAGGGCTGATAGGGCTGATAGGGCTGATAGGGCTGATAGGGCTGATAGGGCTGATAGGGCTGA
>CANCXM010000040.1 GCA_947381945.1 uncultured Muribaculaceae bacterium | reverse complement strand
AGTGCGCAAAGGAGAAAAAGTGACATCAATAATTTTTGCGGTTTCAAAATTTTAGCGTAATTTTGTCGGCGCAACGGTTCGCTGCAATGCAGCGATTAAAAGGGAACACGGGTGAGAATCCCGGACAGTCCCGCTGCGGTAATTTCCATCAAAGGGTCCGGTCAAGTCACTGAACGCGGTCAACGCTTTCGGGAAGGCAAGACTGAAACAGAGGAGAACAAAACGCATCCTCAACCCGGAATAAGTCCGAAGACCTGCCGTCTGCCATGAATCACCAATGTTTTTCTTCGAGGATGAGAGAACATAAGCAAAGAAGTTTAAGGATTTTACATATTGACGCATTGCGTCTGACCGCAGGAGTGCTTGCAATGACAGCGCTCCCCTTTGCTGCGTCCTCACAGAAACCGACCGACATCCATCTCGACAGCGTTGAAGTCGTGGCCTCCAAAACCTCACGTCCGCTGAAAAGCACCGCTCCCGCCTATAAGCTCGACAATCAGGAATTCGCCCGTCTCGGCGTGACCGACATCTCCGATGCCATCCACCGTCTGCCGGGAGTGAACCTGCGCGACTACGGAGGCCTCGGAGGGTTGAAGACCGTCTCGGTCCGCGGACTCGGCGCACCGCACACCGCCGTCATCTACGACGGCATTGTCCTCAGCGACTGCCAGAGCGGCGAGGTGGACGTGTCGCGCTACTCGCTCGACAATGTCGAGTCGCTCTCGATGGTCATTGGTGACAACGACGACATCTTCCAGCCCGCACGCGTGGCCGCTTCGGCTGCATCGTTCAGCATCTCCAGCTTCCGCCGGCCCGACCCGACCAAGCCCCTCGACCTTACCGCACAGGTGAAATACGGCTCGTTCGGCTACATCAACCCCTACTTCCGCGTCGGCAAGGCCCTCTCCGAATCATTCTCCTTAAACCTCATCGGCGACTACACATACGCCGAAAACGACTACCCCTATCAACTCAAAAACGGTGCGCACACCACCACCGAACGCCGCAACAACTCGCGAATGAACAGCGGACACGGTGAGTTCAATGCCTCCTGGAGCCCCGACAGCCGTTCGACCCTCAGCGCCAAGCTCTATTACTACGACAACGACCGTCAGATTCCCGGCCCGGCTATCTACTACAACAACGAGAACCACGAGACCCTGCGCGACCGCAACTTCTTCGGTCAACTTCAATATCGCAAGGCTTTCAACTCCAAGTGGTCGATGCAGCTCCACGGCAAATTCAACTGGGCCTCCTCGCTCTACCACGACGAGGATGGCAAGTATCCCGGCGGCGAGCTGAACCAGAACTACTGGCAGCGCGAGGCATACGGAAGCGCCTGTGTGCTCTTCCTCCCCTCCGACAAATGGGCTTTCGACTACTCCGCCGACTATTTTTTCAACAACTTCACGAGCAATCTCCCCACCGAGACCTTCCCGCGCCGCAACAGCATACTCCAGTCGCTCACCGGCCGTTACCGCATCAAGCGTCTGACAGTATCGGCCCGTCTGCTCGGCTCAATCTACGACAACAGTGCCAAAATCGGCGAGGGTGCGCGCGACTACAGCCGTCTCTCCCCCTCGGCAAGCCTCTCGGTGCAGCCATTCGGCTCTGAAATGTTCTTCATGCGTCTCTCCTACAAGAACATCTTCCGTATGCCGACCTTCAACGAGACATATTTCTACCACTACGGCAACCCGGACGTGCGCCCGGAGACAGCCAATCAGTATAACTTCGGCCTGACCTACCAGTTCAAACCCACCTCTTGGCTCTCCAACCTCGAAATGACCGCCGATGTCTATCTCAATCAAGTCAAGGACAAGATTGTGGCCATACCTTACAATATGTTCGTCTGGACGGTGGTCAATCTCGACAAGGCGCGCATCATCGGCTTCGACTTCACGGAGACAGCCACCTTCAACGTCGGTCGCCGTCAGCAGATTCTCCTCACCGGCAACTACAGCTATCAGCGCGCCGAACCGCGCACCCGTTCGCAGGTGACGGAATACAAGAAACAGATTGCCTACATTCCCCGCCACTCAGGCAATGTGACGGTGAGCTATGAGAACCCTTGGGTCAATCTCTCGCTCCACACCACTGCCGTCAGCGGTCGCTTCGCTACCAACAACAATAATCCATCCACCTATCTCGGAGGCTATGCCGACATGGGCCTCACCGCCTACCGCACCTTCGGCTTCCGCAAGCATGAAATCGAAGTCCGTGGCGACATCATGAACCTCCTCGACCGCCAGTACGTCGTCGTAGCCCGCTACCCCATGCCCGGCCGCTCATGGCGACTGACGGTGAAGTTTACATTGTAAAAGGAATGTATAAACGAAAAAGTCTTATAACATAGAATCTTATATAGTAAATAATATTATACAATCTAAAAATCAATATTTCACATTTTATTGAATCATGAAACTCAACAAAATTTTTGCTATCGCCCTCTGCGCCCTCTGCTTCACCGCTTGTAGCGATGATGATGACACTCCCGAGGTTTTACAAGTTTATACCGGTGGTTATGTCCTCAACCAAGGTAATATGAGTAAGAATATCCCCGGAAGCCTTACTAATATTGATACCGAAAATGGCCAGGTATTTCAGGATGTATTCCAGAAGGCAAACAAGCGAGTACTCGGTGACACTCCCAATAGTGCAATAAAGTACGGTACCAGAATCTATGTTGCAGGAACTGAATCCAATACGATTGAAGTTATGAATGATTCAACTACAAAATGCCTTAAGACAATCATTCCTAATGCATCGGCCGGTAAATCTCCACGTTGCTTTGCAGCTAAAGACAGATATGTTTATGTATCTATGTTTGATGGTTATGTATCTCGAATAGATACTGTTTCGCTCAATATTGATGCGACCATTAAAGTTGGTCCGAATCCCGAAGAGATGGCAGTCGTAGGAAACTACCTTTATGTAGCCAATTCAGACGGCTATAATACTAAAAATAATTCAGTAAACGGATATGTATCAAAAATTAACCTTTCAACATTTACTGAAGAAGCCAAAATCAATGCCGGAGTAAATACCAACAAACTTGTTTCAAACGGAAAAGATATATTTGTTATTTGTACCGGAAATTATGAGGATATAGATCCAACCCTTAAACAAATTGATTCAGAGGACAACGTTGTGGAGCTTTTCCCGGCAAATTATATGGCTATTAATGGAGACAAGCTTTATTTCGTATATGCACCATATCCAAAGAAGGGGCAACCTGCCATACCTCCGACATATTATGAATATGTGATTTCCACCAAGGTTAAGACCGAACTTCAACTCGCCAATATAATTTCGCCTGTTGCAATCGGTATCAATCCTTCAACCGAAAATATCTTCGTTTCAAGCTATAGCGTAGAGTACGGCTATTCAGAGCCTTGTATAGTGAATGAATATAGCCCTACCGGAGCATTCCTTAAAAAATACGATGTAGGCATTCAGGCAGCTTACTTCGTATTCTAACCAATCCGTTACAATGTCATCCGGCATACGCGCTACAGCGCGTCCCTACAGGCAATGCTGAATCCGAGGCCGGTATAACCACATCTCCGGTATCGCCCGGGGTATCGGGTCAATCCAAGGATGCCCGCATAGCCTCCATCCACCTCGGATCAGGCCGGGGATGTCCGCAGGACATCGATTTACTCGTAACCCCGTACATCGGAGCGCAGCGGAGATGTGCGGGGACATATCCAAACCCCACGAAAAGGTGTCCGACAGGACACCGATTTACGAGACAGCCCGGCACTTCAGAACCGTAAATCGATGTCCTGCGGACATCAGCATCTCACTCACCTGGCAGCCCTGCACATCTCCGCTGCGCTCCGATGTACAGGGTTACGAGTAAATCAGTGTCCTGCGGACACTCGTTCCCGAACGGTTGCCACTACCTCTCGTTCCCGTACGATTGCCACTGCTTCTCGTTCCCGAACGGTTGCCACTGCCTCTCGTTCCCGCACGGTTGCCACTGCTTCTCGTTCCCGTACGGTGGTTGCTGACATTCACTCCTACACAGACCTGTGTACAATTCCCGTAAGGACATCCTCCGGTATGACATCTAACTATCCTCAATGAAACATTCAATTTTTCTATCTCTTGTAACTGCTCTGCTGTTGTCCCTGATGCCTTCGTGCAAGGGGGGCAACAGCATTGTTACTTCCTCGGGTGAGGGAGAGAAGATGCAGTTCGACCACGCCCGCAACCTCACCATCGAGGATCACGGCGACTACACCACGGCGACAATCCGCAATCCGTGGGACACGACCAAGACCCTCCACACCTATATCCTCGTCCCTGACAGCGCGGAAGTCCCGGCAAACATTCCGGCAGGGACAGTAGTGAGAGTGCCGTTGAAACGCGCATTGGTCTACTCGACCGTCCATCAGTCGCTCGTCGGCGAGATGGGAGCGAGGGACGCCATCGGCGGAGTCTGCGATGCGCAGTATATCCACAACCCCGACCTCCTCGGCCGCATTGCCGACGGCAGGGTCATTGACTGCGGAAGCAGCTACACCCCCAACATGGAGCGCATCATGCAGCTCAACCCCGATGCAGTAATCCTCTCGCCTTACGAAAACTCGGGCAACTACGGAAAGCTCGGCCAGATGGGGATTCCCCTAATTGAATGTGCCGACTACATGGAAAGCACTCCCCTCGGACGCACCGAGTGGATGAAATTCTACGGTCTACTCTTCGGACGCGAATATGAGACTGCCCGCATGTTCGCTTCAATCGAAAAAGAATACAACGCGCTGAAATCGCTCACCGACTCGATTGTCAACCGTCCGAAAGTGGTGGTCGACCGTCTGTATGGCAACACATGGTATGTCCCCGGCCATAACTCGGTGATGGATGCCTATATCCGCGATGCCGGTGCGGTCAATCCGTTCGGCTCTATCGGCAATGCCGGAAGCGTAGGGATTTCGGGAGAGCAGGTGCTCCACGAAGCGGGCGATGCCGACATCTGGATTGTCCGCTACAGTCAGGCTTCCGACAAGACTCTGCGCGAGCTCGCTGCCGACAATCCCATCTACGGTCAGTTCAAGGCTCTGAAGGATGGTCGGGTCTATGGCTGCAATACGGCAAATATCAATTACTACGAGCAGACCCCTTTCCATCCCCACTGGCTCCTGCGCGACCTCATCAAGACCTTCCACCCCGAACTCTCATCCCTCCCCGGCGATACCAAATACTTCACCCCCCTGCAACAGGATTAGAGATACAAAAGAACAAAAGGGCATAAGGGACAGAAGCTTTTTATCCCAATGAAAGTCTTGCTGTAGTGTGGAAGGGTATATTCTTGATGTAGTGTGGAAGGGCACATAAAGACAAAAGGGCAGAAGGGACATAAGTTTTTTAGTCCAAAAGGAACTCAAATGAAAATTTATTCTTAAATTCGCCCCTCCTCCCACATCCACCCAATTCCCTCCCAACTATTATCTATACTCTATACTTTAATCTCTATACTAAGAACTTAATACTTTATCCTTCCTACTTAATACTTAAAAAAACTATGTTTTTTTTATCCGCAATTGCTCTCGTCATCCTGTTCCTGATGAATATTTTCATCGGGTCGGTCAGCTTGCCTGCTTCGGAGGTGCTGAGCATATTGCTCGGCAACGGTGAGGGAGGGACAGCGGAATTCATAGTACTCGGAAGCCGTCTGCCGATGGCAATCACTGCCACCCTTGCCGGGGCCGGACTCGCGGCCTCCGGACTCATGCTCCAGACGGCCTTCCGAAATCCGCTTGCAGGCCCCTCGATACTCGGCATCAGCTCAGGCGCAAGCCTCGGTGTGGCCTTGGTCATGTTGCTCTTCGGGGGAACAATCACGGCAGGGGTATTCACCGTTGGAGGCTATACGGCGGTCATAATCGGAGCCTTTGTCGGCAGTCTGCTGATAATGGGCATACTCCTCTCGCTATCCGCTGTGCTTAAAAACGACCTCATGCTGCTCATCACAGGCATCATGATAGGCTATCTCGTATCCTCGGCCATCATGCTCCTCAACTATGTCTCCACTGCCGACGGTGTGCAGAGCTATGTGATGTGGGGCATGAGTACATTCAACGGCGTGTCGCTTGACCAACTTCCGCTCTTCGGCAGTCTGACAGCCGTCGGGCTCATCATCGCGCTCGCCCTCATCAAGCCCCTCAACCTCCTCCTTCTCGGCGACGGCTATGCCCGCAACCTCGGCATCAATCTCAACCGCGTCAGAAACCTCCTGCTCCTCGCCACTGGCATCCTCACGGCAACCATCACCGCATTCTGCGGCCCGGTGTCGTTTCTCGGACTCGCCGTCCCCCACATCGCGCGTCTGATATTCCGCAGCGACAACCACCGCATCCTCATGCCGGCCACACTCATCACCGGAGCGGCGGTCACACTCTGCTGTAACCTCGTCTGCGTCCTCCCCTCCAACTCAGTCCTCCCCGTCAATGCCGTCACCCCCCTCTTCGGCGCTCCGGTCGTCATCTGGATCCTCCTCCGCGGACGCCGCAAATGAAAAAACAAGCCTTTATCCCATCACAATATCAACGTTGTTACAATCGCATATTGATATGATTCATTTAAGCAAGTTCTATCCGCTGTCCAATATCTAAATTTGCGGACAACTAATCATTTTGCTTAAACCCACCAATCATACACAATGCGCCTTTCAATCTTACCTTTAATCATTACAGCCATTGCCTCGCTTCCGGCAATAGCTCAGCGACCAATCGTACAGACAAAATATACCGCCGACCCGGCACCGATGGTCCACAACGATACCATTTTTCTCTACACCACCCACGACGAGGATGATGCGGACGGCTTCCACATGAAGGATTGGTTGCTCTACACATCAACCGACATGGTCAACTGGACCGACTGCGGTGCAGTGGCCTCGCTTGAGAATTTCAAGTGGCGCAAACGCGACAACGGTGCATGGGCCGAACAGGTGATTGAACGTGACGGAAAGTTTTACATGTACTGTCCCCTCCACGGCAACGGTATCGGTGTACTTGTAGCAGACTCGCCTTACGGACCATTCACTGACCCGATAGGCAAACCGCTCGTGTGGCAACAGGAACACTGGAACGACATAGACCCCACTGTATTTATCGACACTGACGGGCAGGCCTACATGTATTGGGGAAATCCCGAACTATACTATGTGAAACTCAACCGCGACATGATATCCTACAGCGGAGACATCGTCAAGCTCGACCGTCCTGACAAATATCAGGAAGGCCCATGGTTCTACCGCCGTGGCGACAAATATTACCTCGCATTCGCATCGACTTGCTGTCCCGAAGGCATGGGCTATGCCATGAGCGACAGCCCGACAGGTCCGTGGACAACCAAAGGCTACATAATGGCCCCGACACCTCGCTCCAATGGTAATCATCCCGGCATCATAGACTACAAGGGTAAGACCTACGTGTTCGGCCTCAACTACGAACTTCTCCGCCTGACCACCGACAAGCATCATGAACGCCGTTCGGTCGGAGCTGCGGAGATGACCTACAATGACGACGGAACCATCCGTCAATTGCCTTACTGGACTGACTGCACCATAAATCAGATAGAGCCGTTCAACCCCTTCCGCCGTGTCGAAGGAGAGACCATGGCCTGGGGCTGGGGCTTGAAAGCCACGCCTCTGTCCGGCTACAACCAGACCCTGACAGGGATTGACAACGGTGAGTATCTCATGCTCAAAGGTGTGGACTTCGGCAAGAAAGGTGCTAAAGCTATCACGATGAACTGCGCGTCGGTCAAAGGTGGACGAGTCACTGTCCGCACCGACAGTCAGGACGGCCCCGTGATAGGGACTGTCGACATTGCCTCGACCGGTTCGATGGACAATTACAAGGATTTTCATGCCAAGCTGAAGAAAGCAAAGGGCCTCCATGACCTCTATTTCTGCTTTGAAGGTGACGGAAACGACCTCTTCAACATTGATTGGTGGAGCATGAAAAAATAATCCGGAA
The DNA here is from genome assembly GCA_947381945.1 of uncultured Muribaculaceae bacterium. Lineage (GTDB taxonomy): Bacteria > Bacteroidota > Bacteroidia > Bacteroidales > Muribaculaceae > Duncaniella. The sequence goes on along the minus strand of CANCXM010000040.1, from coordinate 16,955 downwards.
AATAATCCATAATTACCGCAGATCCATGAAAATATTCAGTTCCCTTATTTGTTTCTCACTCTTCACATCCGCAATTTTCGCACAGACTGTGACAAGGAGTGACCGTGGATTCACACTTGACAACGGCGACATCCACACACGGGTGCAGTTCCTAACCGATGACATTGTAAGGATAGAGAAGTCACCCACAGGTGAATATAATCAGCCGCCATCGGTAGTGGTCACACTTGTACCTGAAAAAGTAAAAACCGCATTCTCAGAAAAGGGCAATGACATAGTGCTCTCATCGTCGTCAATCAAAGTAACCGTTGACAAGTCGACCGGAAAAGTGAGCTTTGACGATGCAAAGGGTAATCCGCTCCTCAACGAAAAGGATTTTGGGTTCAAACTCCGGACATCGGGGGCTGACAAAGGCGCGTATGAAGTCCGTCAGACCTTTACCCTCGATAAGGATGAGGCTATCTATGGTCTCGGCATCCTTCAGGAAAACAAGTTGAGCAAACGCGGCACATCGCGCCGGATGATTCAGGCCAACACAGAGGACTATGTCCCGATGGTGCAGAGCGTGAAAGGCTGGGGTCTTTACTGGGACAACCTCTCACCAACCGACTTCGCAGACAATGCCGATGGTATGACCTTCCGCTCCGAGGTTGGAGAGGCGATTGATTATTATTTCATGCATGGAGGCAGCGTGGATGGTGTGAACGCCAGGATGAGGGAGCTGTCAGGCCCTGTGCCCATGCTTCCGAAATGGACTTTCGGTTTCTGGCAAAGCAAGGAACGCTACAAGAGCTTCAACGAGGTGCAGGAAGTGGTCGACACCTACCGCCACCTCGGGATACCGTTGGACTGCATCGTGCAGGACTGGCAGTACTGGGGTCCGCATTATCTCTGGAATGCCATGGAATTTCTGACAGCCGACTTTGCCAATCCGCAGGAAAACATTGACCGTCTGCACGACAAAAATGCCAGACTCCTCATAACCATCTGGTCATCTTTCGGTCCGATGACCAAACAATATCGCGAGATGGAACCGAAAGGTATGCTTTTCGACATCCAGACATGGCCTCAAAGCGGACTGACCGATTTCTGGCCTCCCCGCACCGACTATCCGAGCGGAGTCAAGCCATACGATGTCTACAATCCGGAGGCGCGTGACATCTATTGGAAAAATCTTACCCGTCTCTATGACCTCGGTGTAGACGCATGGTGGATGGATTCGACCGAGCCTGACCACATTGAATTCAGTGACAAAGACCTCGAAATCCGGACAGCCATGGGTTCATGGCGCAAAGTTCGCAATGCTTTCCCTCTGATGGCTGTCGAGGGTGTCTATGACCATCACCGCGCCCATGCTGCCAACCATCCCGACACAGTCACCGCCCGCAAGCGCGTGGCCATCATGACCCGCTGCGCCTTTGCCGGACAGCAACGCACCGGAGCCAACACCTGGAGCGGCGACGTAGGCTCCTCATGGGAATCGCTGCGCAATCAGATTCCCGCCGGACTGAACTTCTCCATGACAGGCAACCCTAATTTCAACTCTGATATAGGCGGTTTCTTCGCCGGGGCATACAACAAGGGCTATCTTGACGACAGCGGTTGCCGCAATCCGCTCTATCAGGAACTCTATGTCCGCTGGATGCAGTTCGGACTTTTCAATCCCATCATGCGCAGCCACGGCACGGAGGTGTCGCGCGAAATCTACAAATATGGCAAGGAGGGAGAGCCTGTCTATGATGCACTACTCAAAGCCATAAAGATGCGCTATACACTGATTCCGTATATCTACAGTACCGCGTGGGACGTGACGGCCAACAATGGCAGCTACATGCGTGCGCTCGTCAGCGACTTCAAGAACGACAGGAATACTTGGAATATAACCGACCAGTTCATGTTCGGCAAGTCCCTGATGGCAGCACCGATAGTCAAAGCTCAATACACACCGGAGAAAACTGTAGCGGTTGACCCGATGAGTGGCTGGGACAGGAAAGAAGGAGGTGATGACGACGGCTTGAAAATCGACCCCTGGAGTGAAGTCAAGTCCACCGAAGTCTATCTTCCCGAGGGTGCAGACTGGTATGATTATTGGTCCGGGAAAAAATATGACGGAGGCCAAACCGTCACACTTGAAACAACCCTTGACTATATCCCGCTGTTCGTGAAGGCCGGCTCGATTATTCCTGTCGGTGAGACGATGCAATATGTCGATGAAAAACCGGCTGATAATCTTGACATAAGAATATATCCCGGAGCTGATGCCGAATTCACACTCTATGAAGATGAGGGTGACAGCTATGACTACGAACAAGGAGTGTACTCGACGATAAAATTCCGTTGGGATGACAAGCGACACCGTCTCACCATCAGCAAACGCGAGGGTGAGTATCCGGGAATGCTGAATACACGCCGTTTCAACATAATCCTCATCGACGGTGACACAACAGAAGCGAAGACCCACACTCTGACTTATGATGGACGGGGCTTGAAACTGTCCATCTGACCCACGGTTATGAAAGTAAGGCTGACAGCGAAAATGTTGTCAGCCTTATTATTGTAATCGTTGTTTTGTGGGCATGTCTACCGCCCTACGTTCAGACGCAGACCGATGTTGAGGTTGAAGTTGAGAGGTTTTTCCTTGTATATGGTCTGTAGGGATGAGCCATCGTCGAACCAATATCCCACGCCGGGCTCGGCATAGAGGCCGAGGAGTCTTGAGATGTTCCACTGCACGCCGACTGCTCCTGAGAGAGACCATTGGAGAGGCTTGACATGCAGTCGTTCTGTCTCGGTGGACTTCATCATATCCTCAATGACATATCTTTTATCAACCTCGCCCGACACGCATTTCTGCACCCGGATTCCGGCTGAGGCATAGAGGTCGAGAGCTTTCCACGACAAGACAGTATATTTAAGGTTCAGTGGGATACCGATGTAATGGAGCTTCTGCTCTCCGGTGTAGTAGTACTTGTCGCCACCCTCACGGACGTCGGATGTGAGGCGGCTGTAGGTGAGGCCGCTTTCAATGGATAGAGAGGGGGTCAACCCGTACTCTACCGTCAGACCGAACGTCAAGGGAGTGTGATGCTTGACACTGACACTTGTCTCGTTGCCTTTGTTGAACAGGAGCATGGCAAGCAGCGGGCTGTCCTTCCACGACGAACAGTCGGGGCCTAATGAAACATCGGTCATATTGGCAGGCGAAATATGCGATGCGGACATTGAGGTCGCCCCGGAGGTGGAGAGCCCGAGTCTGACACGTCGGGATGTGGATTTTTTCAAATGTGAGAGCTCACGGGAAGCATATAGAGGAGAGGTATATTTATCGGTTTGCAGTGTGGATTGTTTTTTTACATTCTTCCCGTTTGTCTCAACATCATTATTTTCTGTATTTATCGATTCAGTATGTTCACAATTTTGCTTATCATTATTTTCATTGATATTATCAGTAACTACATCTACGGATGATTTAGATTCAGTATTTTCCGACATATATACGTTCTCTACATTCATAGATTTATCCGGTATATCAATCTTGTCGGGTATCGCACTTTCTGTCTGCTTGACCGGTTCCACGTCCGGCACGACTACGGCTGAAGCATAGTCATCCTTCATCTCCGGAACCCGCATATCATTCTCTCTTGCAAGCCATGAGATACCAAGCCCGAAAAGGACGAGCAATGCAGCCGCCACAGCTATGGGACGGAAGTAGCGTCGTGGCATGACGAACCTGACAGACCTCGACGGCACCACGGTTCTGCGTGCTTCAATCGAATCCCAGAGTCCGTCGGGTTCGTCAAGCTCGAAGTCCGACATACGTTGCTTTATATCGTTAAGCCATTGGTCTTTCATAATAATGTTATCGGATTAGAGAATTTTGGTATTTCCTTATGCTGTCGGCAAGCATGGCCTTGGCGCGGTGTAGCTGCGAGGCGGATGTGCTCTCCTTTATATCGAGCATCCCGGCTATTTCCTTATGGCTGCGCCCTTCGATGACATACAGGTTGAAAATCATACGGTAGCCGTCTGGCAGCCGACATATCAGGTCGTGTATGACCTCAGCCGGGACGGATTCGATTTCCGGTTCGTCGTCAGGCAAATCAGCCGCTCCGGGCGGAAGCGAGGTGAAATCTATGCGTCTGTGATTACGGATGAATTTCAACGCCTCGTTGACAGTGACTTTCGTCATCCATGCCCTCAGCGAACCTTCGCCCCTGAACCTGAAAGCGGGCAAAGAGTCGAAAATCCGGATGAAACTCTCCTGCAACACATCCTTCACATCCTCATCGTTAAGGATATAGCGGGAACATACGGCCACGAGATTCCTGACATATCTCTGATATATCATTCTCCCGGCCGCAGGGTCGCCGGAACTGACAAGATCCATCAGTTCCCGTTCGCTGACATTTGTTCCCTCGGATGATGTTGACGGCATGGTGATGAAGGCAAAAAACAGGGTGTGTCAAAAAAAATCGTTCGGTGACATTCTCTGACACACCCTTCCGCTGTCTGAAATGAATGTTAGTTCATCTGTCTAACATGAAAACGTGATATTCTTCGATATTATATCTGTGGCACCGGCTATTTCACATAGCCCGACGGCATGAGCCTTGCATCGTCGTCACCGACAACAGCGGGACGCAGCGCAAGCTCAAACTCCTGCGATTTCTCGCCGCTGAACGACTTCCAGTGGAGTTTGATTTTGACTGTCGAGCCGTTTGTCCGGGGAAGATTGTTGAGATTGAAGGCAATCAGCGCATCGCCGGGACGGCCGTTGACATCACCCTTCGCATCGTGACGGAGTTCGAGTTCAAAAGGATCGTCGGGATTCATGCCGGTGAGAAGATTGAGGTAATGGGGAGTCTGACGGTCGCCCCAGAGAGTGCGGACACGCAAAGTCAGATAACCGTCCTCGGCGACAGTCACCCAGTCCTTAACAATCTCTACAGGGTCATTGCCGTATTTCTTATCATTCTCCTCGCCGAGATAGAGTTCGGGGAGCTTTGTGCGGATGCTGTCTATCCAGTTGACTGTCACACTCCGGGTCTCGCGCTGCTGCTTCTTATCCTCAGTATAATTGACCAATGCACGGACCTCCTTGTTGCCGTAGGGTGATTTTTCCATATTGGAAGGGAGAAGCGTGGTCTTGTCATCAAGGTTCATCGTGAAGCCACCTTCTGCTGTCGGGCATACAGTCACTATGGCCGTCGGACGGTAGAGCTCCCAATTTGTGTCGTCGTCATTGCATGATTGAAACGCCATCGCCGAAGCGAACACTGCCAAGGCCGATACAAAGATTTTTACTTTTTTCATCGTTGTCAATAAGATTGTTGTTGATAAGATTAGTGTTTGAAATGAATACGGACTTTGGATTATCCTGATTCTATCCTTATAAATCCGGATTTTCGGAAATCTTGCATGAGACATGAAAATTTTATGTGTTTTAGCGGGGATTGGCTAACTTTGTCATGTAAAACATGAGATGCAGATAGAATGAAAACGACAGCAACCAATCCGTCACCACAGAAAGTCACCGGGCGTTTTGCCCCTTCGCCGACAGGCCGTATGCACCTCGGCAACATCTTCACCGCCGTCATTTCATGGCTCTCTGCCCGGAAAGCCGGTGGAAAATGGATTTTGCGAATCGAGGATCTCGACCCACAGCGTTCACGCCAGGAATATGCACGACAGATTGAAGATGACCTATCATGGCTCGGACTGACATGGGACGAGGGTGGAGTGGATGGCGCAGGGCCGAACGGCCCCTATAGTCAAAGTCAGCGCGGAAAAATCTATGCCCGCTACCTTGAGATGCTCAAGGAAACCGGCCTGACATATCCTTGCTATTGCACCCGCGCTGACATAATGTCCACCCAAGCACCTCATCAGACCGACGGACGCATCATCTATCAAGGCACTTGCCGCCCTGCCGGCTTCCCAATCGGAAAACGCATATCGGACCCGATAGACCGTCATGCCACCCGACTCTATGTCCCCGACGAGGAAATCAGCTTCAACGACCGCGTGTTTGGGCCGCAGATCTACAATCTCACCCGCGAGTGCGGTGACTTCGTGCTGCAACGTGCCGACGGCGCATGGGCTTACCAACTGGCCGTAGTCGTTGACGATGCCCTGATGGGAGTGACAGAAATCGTCAGAGGCTCAGACCTGCTCCTTTCGGCAGCCCAGCAACTCTACCTTTACCGTCTGCTCGGCTTCACGCCACCCGTTTACGCCCATCTTCCTCTCATCTGCAACGAACGGATGCAACGCCTCTCGAAACGCGACCTGTCAATGAGCATGGAGGAACTGCGCCGCAACCACACCCCTCAACAACTCCTCGGCCTCATAGCCCACCTTGCCAACCTCACCCCGACCCCAACCCCTCTCTCCCTCGACGAACTGACCACCATCTTCACCTGGTCCGCCATCCCAACACAACAGAGTATAATAGCCGACTTATAAGCCCTGAGCCGTCATGTCTATGCGGTCAGATTCGGTGATTTGGCGGCGGGGACGGCAGGGGGAACCGACGGCAAAGGTGAAGGGTGGAATGTCGGTGGTCACGACACTACCGGCACCGATGACTGCACCTTCACCGATGTTTACACCTGGAAGGATGACAACGTTGGCGGCAATCCAGACATTGTCACCGATGGTCACAGGGAGGGCGCGCATCACCCCCTCATTACGCTGGTCAGGAAGGAGGGCATGGTTGATGGTGTAGATTCCGCAGTTGGGACCGATGAAGACGTTGTCGCCTATGGTCACGATGGCTTCATCAAGAATGGTAAGATTGAAATTGGCCACAAAATTCCGGCCGATGAATATGTGTTTACCGAAATCGCAACGGAAGGGTGAGTGGATTGTGAAGGGTTCCTCAATACTGCCGAGCATCTCACGGATAATAGCTGACCGCTCCGAAACCTTCAGCGGAGAGAGGGAATTGAGACGGAAACAGCGATCCTCATTGGCAAGCAGCATGTCGCGGACCTCTTCGCCGAATCCATAGACCCATATCCCCTTATGCAAATCATCAATAAGCTTCATATTCGATTTGATTTCTTTAACGGTGAATTATTAAATACAAATATACGGACAAATCAACAGATTTCCGTATTTTTGCATCACTTCAACCCTATAAATCTCTAATCCGAATGCTTTCCGTACGACATGCCAGTCCAAATGACACCGACATAATAATGACCATCTTTGCCCGTGCAAAAAAATTCATGGCCGAAAACGGGAATCCCAATCAATGGGGAGGCGCATATCCCGAACGCCATCGCATTGAAAAGGATATTGAGGCGGGGGTCTGCCATGTCGTCACAGACGAAGCCGGTGAGATTGCCGGGACATTCTGCCTCATCATCGGTCCGGATCCCACATACGACCACATCATCGGCCAATGGCCGGACAACTCTACATACGGGACTATCCACCGCATAGCGTCGGCCGGGACGCGCAATGGTGTGGCAGACCGCGCGCTTGAATACTGCCTGTCAAAAATCAATACCATACGCATCGACACCCATGCCGACAACCGCCCCATGCTGAACTGGATAACACGTTCAGGTTTCAGCCATTGCGGGACCATCTTCACCCACGACGGCTCACCTCGGTTGGCCTTCCATCTTTCCAAACATCAGATATAAAAAAGAAAAGGATATATGAACTTTGGTCATTCAGACCGTTGTTTCATATATCCTTAAATATCGTATAAGATAATTTACAAATTATTTATGCTGCTTGAAAAGCCATTCGCGCACTGAAGGAATCTTGTAGGCATAGTCGAATGAATATATATGATCCATGCCTTTGACACCTTCGGGTAAAACTGAGCCTGTCTCAAACTCAAAGATATTCACAGGCGCACCCTTTTCAAGCATAGTAGCTGCGAGTTCACTCTGACGCTGCTCAGGAAGCTTTGCACTCCATTCGGAGAAAGTGTACTGGACTCCCTCTTTTTCTGCGGCAGCCTCAAGAGGTTTGATAGCCTGGAAAGCCTTACCTTTGTCACCTGCAATGAAATAAATGAATTTATGCTTGACAAGCTTATCGAAGGTAGAAGCATCCCAATGGCTGTCAACGAAAATAGAGGCAGCAAAAAGGTCAGGGTAAGCGACATTATAATACATCGAAATCATACCGCCCATCGACTGTCCCGTAGCGTAAATGCGCTTCGAGTCGACATAATTATCGGCAGCAATCTTTTTGAGCAATCGGGCTGCGGCATCTACCTCGCCATTATGCTCATATTTATCGTTCACAGCAACATCCCGGAACTGCGGGACAAGCACATAACAGGGATGTTCCTTCTGCCATTGGTCGGTTGCCCAGACGAGAGCACCGTAGCCTTGTGTCAGCGGTTTCGTTGCATCATCACCGACGGTCGATGCATCAGCAATGAAAAGCACGAGCGGATAAGTCTTTGTCGTGTCGACATCCTGAGGCACGAATAGACTATATTTCATCGTCACACCGGATTCGGCATCCTGGAATTCAGCCTGAGCGAACTTGGGAGCCACGGTCTTGATCATTTCCTGTAAGGTATTGTCGGAAGACTTATCAACACCCGCACCACCGGCACCACCCTTCATATCGGCTTGTTCCTGACCCGGGTCACGACTCTCTGTCGATTTTGAACTGTTGCCGCATGAAACCATTGCCGGCATCGAAATACCTACGGTCAACATGAGGGTCGCATTGAATATTTTTCTTTTAAGTCTCATAGTTGTTCTGTTTAGCGTGAGAAAATTAAAAATGGGTTTAAAGGAATAAGGTGCAAGAGGTTCAAAAAGTTTACTCGCAACGGCAAAACATACGATTGCGAAAAGCCGTAGAAGTGTTAAAGGTTTCAAATTCGACAAAGCGAGCCGTACATTTTAAGATTTTTTCATTAATTTTACAGCGTTAGACCGCACTGATGGAGAATGTTGTGTGCCAACCACCCGTAGCACAGGCAGATTCTCCCATCGGAAGTGCGAACTTTAGTCATGACCGATTGTTAATTTTATAAATGCGGTTTCAGTTCGCTGACCGATTAAAATCAAAATTAACGTTTTAAACTATAAAGCTATGAGTGCTCAAAGAAACTCTACCGGAACTCCTGCTGCAATGCGCAACATTTTTGGTATCATAATGATAATTATCTATGTCGGTGTTGGCATCCTCTTCTTCTGTGGCTACTTCGACATCCTTTTCCCAAGCTGGACATGGATACGTTGGGTTGCCGGTGGTCTCTTCACCGCCTACGGTCTGTGGCGTGCCTACCGTCAGTTCAAGGGCATCGACCCCGGCTATGGCAACGAAAGAGAAGACTGACAGTTGTTTTTTTATTCCTGACAACTGTCCGCACTCCCCCACCACACTCCGGATACCTCTATAATAATATAACACGATAATGACAACAGCATTAAAAAGCATAGCCGCTGTCACGGCTCTCACGCTTCTTGCCCTCCTAAGTTCCTGCGGGGGCAAGAAGTCGTCAATGCAACCGGCTCCATTGGCAAAAGTTGCTTGTGACGAATCGTTTGAAAACATCATGGAGCAGGAAATCAATGTCTACGAATACATCTATCCTAAGGAAGACGTCGTGGCCTATTATCTTCCTGAAAGTGCCTGCATAGATTCAATCATGGCCATGGGCAGCGTGAAGTCGGCAGTCGTGGCGCGTCCGCTTACAGAAAAAGAGGTCAGCTATCTGCGCAGCCATAAGAAACTCGTGCACCAGCAGCGCATCGCTGTGGATGCCCTCGCCATTATCGTCAATCCGGCCAATCCGGTCGAGATACTCTCGCGCAAGGAGATTGCCGAGATTCTCGCCGGTGAAGTGACGCGCTGGGATCAAGTTGAGCCATGCAAACTTGGCGACATTTCCGTCATTTTCGACCATCAGGGTTCGTCGACAGTAAAATATATGCGTGATTCCATCATGAACGGCAAACCGTTCGGCCCCAATGTATCGGCTGTGAAAACCAACCCCGATGTATTCAAGGCTGTTGCCGAAAACAAGAACGCCATGGGTGTCATCGGCGTAAGCTGGGTGTCAAGCGACATGAAAGGCCGCGAGAAATCCGTGGAGGAACTCGCACAGGCTGTCGAGAAGAGCGACACCACAATGCTTGACTTCAACCAAGACGTAAAAGTTCTGAAAATCCGTGGAAACGATGTGGTCCAGGCCTACAAGCCATATCAGGCATACATTTTTGACGGAAGCTATCCTCTGTTCCGTTCGGTATGGATGATTTCGACAGCTCCCGGGGGCACCACCACACACCGCTTCTACAGCTTCGTCACAGGATTCCAAGGCCAGAAACTCATTCAAATGACAGGCATACTGCCTGCCACATTACGTCCGCGAATGGTAGCCGTCGAATGATTAACGACATTTTTTCTTGCTTATTGGAAATAAAATGGCGTAATTTGCGTTAATTTATAATGATAGGCCTGCGAAAAGTCCATCATATCGTCATGTCCATACTTCTGACCTGCGTTGATGAATAAACGGCTCACAGATCCTTGAAATATCCGAAAAAAATAAAACAACTGTAAACACGAATATAACAAGAAACAAATAATAAACCCATCGACATGAAATTCCGTACTTTATGTTCCTTCGTACTCGGAGGCATGGCACTCGCCGCTTCCGCCCAGGGTGGCTATCAGGACGGTGTTGACTACTACAACGCCGAGCGTTTTGACAAAGCCAAGACAATCCTCGAAAAGACACTCAACGATCCTTCCACCAAAAAGGCCGTATCTTACTTCTATCTCGGCTCTCTCGAACTCGACAACAACAACACTGCAGCCGCAGCCGAAAACTTCAACAAAGGCGTTCAGGCTGATGCCACCTACGCCTACAACTATGTAGGTCTCGGACAAATCGCCCTCAAGAACGGTAACAAGAAAGAAGCTGAACAGTATTTCAAGCAGGCTCTCGACTGCAACAAGAAGGATTCGTCCGTGATGGCTGCAATCGCCCGTGCATACTTCAACGTCGACCCGACCCTCTACGCAAAGGAAATCGACAAGAATATCACCAACGCGCTCAAGGTTTCGAAGAACAAGGAAGCCCAGATTTATGTGCTCAAAGGCGACATGGCAAAAGGCACTGACATCGGTCAGGCTGCCGGTTTCTACGAGCAGGCTATCATCTATGACGAGGAAGGTGGCGACATCAACCCCCAGGCCTACGTCAAATATGCCAACCTCTACAACAAGGTGAACCCTGACTTCGCTATCGGCAAACTTGTCGAGCTCAACGAGAAGCTCCCCACCTCAGCTCTTGCACAGAGCGAGCTTGCCGAGAAATACTACGACGGCAACCAGTTCACAAAAGCTGCCGAGCAGTATGGCAAATACATCAAGAACCCCAACCACTTCCAGGGTGACGAGCAGCGTTATTCGGGCCTCCTCTACTTCGGCAAGAAGTATCAGGAATCTCTCGATGTCGCTAATCAGGTGCTTGCAGCTGACCCCGACAACGAATACATGCAGCGTATGGTGATGCTCAACAAAGCTGCCCTCAAGGACTTCACCGGTGCCGAGGAAGCAGCCAAGAAGCTCTTCGCTCACGCAGACGCCAAATTCACAGCTACCGACTACACCACCTACGGTGACATCCTCGGCGAACTCCAGCGTCCGCAGGAAGCTGTCGAAGCCTACACCAAGGCATACGAGCTCAACCCCGAGAAGAACAAGCAGATTCTCGCCAACATCTCTTCAATGTACACCGACCTCGAGGACTACCAGAAGGCTGTCGAGTACATGCAGAAATATGTTGACGCAGGTGATGCATCGCTCAACGACTACTTCATCCTCTCGAACCGTTACAAAAACCTCGGTGTATCGCTTCCCGAAGGTTCTCCCGAACGTGCTGAAGCAGCCAACAACGGTATCAAGTATGTCGACATGGCCATCGAGGCAGCAGCCAACAAGGGTCCCCTCTACCGCAACAAGGCTACCCTCATGATGATCCGCGACGGTGCTGAGATTACTCCCGACCTCGTCGAGACCTATCAGCAGATGATTGCCGCATACGATGAGGATCCCGCCAACAAGACCAAGTATGCCGACGCTTACAAGAGCGCATACAACAACCTCGCCAACTACTATCTCAAGGCCGGTGACAAGGAACAGGCCCGCGCTTACTTCGAGAAGTTCCTCGAAATCGACCCCGAGAACGAAGCTCTCCGCGAGTATCTCAAAAAAATGTAAGAATCCACGGCTAAACGCCGGGAAATTTACATTGAAAAAAATACAAATCCTCTGCCTGAGACAACTCTGAAAACCGGGCAGGAAGGATAAAAGAGCAAAGGAAACAAAATCCTTTTGGCAATCCGCCTGACGGACATGGCCGAAAAGATTTTGTTTCCTTTGCCCTTTTATTTCAACATCCATCCTCGAATTCACCGACAGTGGAAAATTTGCATATTCGGGTGATTTTTAGTTATTTTGTATATCGGAACAAACCTCAGCATAAAATTCACGTTTCAAAGAGCCTGAAGGCAAAAACAATGATTTGTCAGTCAGCGTTATATGATTAAAAGTCTATTTTATTTATGAGCAACGAAAATCTACTCCGGATATACGCTTCGAGCTTCCGCAAAAATTGGGAACTCCCCGCACTGACTGAGTTTGGCTCAGGCCAGACGATGACCTACGCCGATATGGCCCGACGCATCGCCGCACTCCATCTGCTCTTCAAGGAATGTGGCGTGAAACGTGGCGACAAGATAGCAGTGATGGGCAAGAACTCATTCTCATGGGTTGTAGTCTACATGGCAACCCTCACCTACGGAGCTGTCGTTGTCCCCGTTCTCCACGATTTCAATGTGCAGGATGCACAACATATAATCAACCACTCCGACAGCGTGATGCTTTTCATCAATGAAAGCATCTTCGACAACATGGAATTTGAAAAGATTCCGCAGGTCAAGGCCGTCCTCTCGCTCGACCGCCGCGCTGTGCTCGCCGAGCATCCTGTCACCAACCGCGCTGCAGAGAAGTTCCTCGCCCGTCTGCCGGAAAAAATGCGCAAAAAGTATCCCCACGGCTTCACGACCGCTGACATTGACTATCCAGACATTGATGAAAGCGAACTTGCCGAAATCAACTACACATCCGGCACTACGGGATTCTCGAAAGGCGTCATGCTGACACTCGGCAATCTTGGAGGCAACGTCCGTTTCGGAGTGCGTTCGCGTCTGCACTTCCGCGGATCCCGCGCACTGTCGTTCCTTCCGCTTGCCCACGCCTACGGTTGCGCCTTCGACATGCTGACCCCTCTTGCCGTCGGTACCCATGTCACCATCCTCGGCAAGCTACCGACCCCCAAACTCCTGCTCAAAGCATTTGCAGAGGTGAAACCCAACCTCATCATCTGCGTCCCCCTCATCCTTGAAAAAATCTACCGCAACAAGCTGCGTCCGATTATCGAGAAGCCGGCCATCAGGCGCGCGCTGAAGATACCGGGGCTGAAAACCGTGATTTTCCGTAAGATACGCAACCAGCTTGTGGAAGCCTTCGGAGGTGAATTCGAGGAAGTTATTGTCGGCGGTGCGCCCCTCAACCGCGAAGTCGAGGAATTTCTCCACCGCATCAAATTCCCCTTCACCGTCGGCTACGGCATGACCGAATGCGGTCCTCTAATCAGCTATACACCTTGGCGACAGTTCCTCGTCAGCTCATCCGGCCGCACTCTGCCTTCGATGGAAAGCAAGATTGCCGACAGCACTGATCCCGAACGCATCCCCGGTGAAATCTGTGTCAGAGGCGAGAACGTGATGCTCGGCTACTTCAAGAACCCTGAGGCTACCGAAGCCGTGCTTGACGCCGAAGGCTGGCTCCATACAGGCGACATGGGCACAATCTCCCACGACCGCACCATCTTTATCCGTGGCCGCTACAAGACAATGATTCTCGGAGCAAGCGGACAGAACATCTATCCCGAGGAAATCGAAGCAAAGCTCAACAATATGCCTTACGTTTCCGAAAGCCTCGTTGTCGAACGCGGAAAACACCTCATGGCCCTCGTCTACCCCGACTATGAGGCCATGGACCGCGACGGTGTGGCAAACGAAAAGCTCCCGGAATTGATGGAAGAGGTGCGCGCTGACCTCAACAAGCTTGTCGCGCCCTACGAACGCATCGACCGCATCCAGCTCATCGCCAATGAGTTTGAAAAGACGCCGAAACGCTCAATCAAACGCTATCTCTATAACGCTTAAGTCCTTATACATCCTTATTGAAAAAACAGGATTATGAATTTTGAAATGACCATCAAAGTTCGCGACTATGAAGTGGATTCACAAGGCATAGTCAACAACGCGAACTATCTCCACTACCTCGAAATCACCCGCCATGACTTCTGCGAACACGCCGGAACATCCTTCCGCGCCATGCAGGAACAGGGATTGGATCCGGTGGTGCGCAAAATTGAAATCGAATACCTCTCTTCGCTGACACTTGGCGAGACCATGGTGTCGCGTCTAAGCATGAAGCGCGAAGGTGCGCGTTTCATCTTCGTGCAGGACATCTACAACGCCGGAAACGGCGCGCATGTTGTCCATGCGCTCGTGACTGTCGTCTGCCTCGAAAACGGTCGGCTCTCGCGTGGCGACATCCTCGCAGAAGCCTTCCGCGAATACCTATAATCCACGGATACACCCCAACGGACTCAATGACCCATGATGAACTGACATACCGCATAGCCTTCTCCTCGCTGCGCTCACTCACCCCCGCCCTGGCAACGTCCATTCTCGACCGTGTCGGCTCGGAGGAAAATTTCTTTGCGTTCTCCGAATCGCAATTGTCGGCCATGATGGGTTTCTCAAACCGCCTGTTCAAGTCATCCTTGCGCGCCGACGCCCTAACAGCCGCGGCAACTGAAAGAAATTTCATCGACAGCAACTCAATATCTGCCATATATTTCCGCGATGAGAGGTATCCGCAACGCCTTCTTGAATGTGACGACGCACCACTGATGCTCTATGGTCTCGGGGACTGCGACCTCAACCGTTCCCGCTTCATATCGATTGTAGGGACCCGTCACGCCACTGCCTATGGTATTGATTTCGTCGAACGTCTTGTCGACGATCTGGCCACACTCCTGCCGGAAAAACCTATAATCGTCAGCGGACTCGCCTACGGAATAGACATTGCGGCCCATCGAGCAGCCCTCAAAGCAGGACTTCCGACCATCGCCGTACTTGCCCACGGCCTCAACACGCTCTATCCATCGCAACACCGAAGGGTTGCGGTAGATATGATACACGGCAACGGTATGCTTCTGACCGACTATCCATCGTCGGCTCAAGTTCATAAAGGCAACTTCCTTGCCCGCAACAGGATTGTCGCAGGACTGTCGGACGCACTCATCGTTGCGGAATCGGCGTCCAAAGGTGGTGCACTCGTGACAGCGCGCCTTGCCGCCGGCTATAATCGCGATGTCTTCGCCCTGCCGGGGAGGATTTCCGACAAATACTCCGCCGGATGCAACGCATTGATTGCGAATAATGTTGCAGCGCTCATAACCTCGGCATCCGACCTCTGCGCCCATCTGGGCTGGCCAACGGTAAGTGCGCAACCCGAAACTCCAAGCCTATTCCCTACATTGACACCGGAAGAGGAAGCGGTTATCGGAATAATGACCGACCGAGGCGAAGTCACTCTGCCGGAACTCAGCAGCCGAATAGACATACCCATCCCCCGCCTCATGGCAATGCTCATCGACATGGAATTCCGTTCATTAATCATGAACATTCCCGGCGGCAGGTATAGGCTGAGGTAGTTGTGAGGTAGTTGTCAGTTTTGAGTTGTGAGTTGTTAGTTGATTAATTAACCTCACAACCTCAACGCCCATCGAACTCACCACCAACAACTGACAACTCAAAACTAACAACCCCAAGCCCACAACTCAAAACTAACAACTAAAAACCCAAAACTAACAACTAACCATAACCCCCATGGAAAAGAAAATCATAGCCCCATCCGAACTCATAATCAACCCTGACGGGTCGGTTTTTCACCTCCATCTTCGTCCCGAACAACTCACCGACCGCGTGATTCTCGTGGGTGACCCCGCACGTGTAAACATGGTCGCTTCATTCTTCGACACCACTGATTTTGAAGTTTCGTCACGCGAATTCCACACAATCGGCGGCACATTCAATGGCAAACCCATCATGTGTCTGTCACACGGTATCGGTCCCGACAACATCGACATCGTCATCAATGAACTCGATGCCCTCGCCAACGTGGACTTCAAGACCCGCGAGGTTAAGGACGAGAAACGCCGTCTGACGCTTGTCCGCATCGGCACCTCCGGCGCACTTCAGCCCGAACTCAAACTCGGCACACCCGTTATTGCAGAAAAAGCCATCGGTTTTGACGGTGTGCTCAACTATTATGCCGGACGCGATCTTGTGGCCGATCTTGATTTCGAACATGACTTTTGCGAGTCGGTGGGCTGGAATCCGCTTTGGGCCAAACCCTACGTTGTCAATGCCGATGAAGAGCTTGTGAATCAGATTGGACGCGACGACATGGTTCGCGGCAACACGATTTCTGCCGTCGGCTTCTACGGTCCGCAGGGACGCGAACTGCGCCTGCCTCTTGCCAACCCTGACCTCAACCGCCGTATCGAGGAATTCCGCCACAATGGACGCAAGGTCACAAACTATGAGATGGAATCAGCACCCCTCCAGGGTCTCGGCCGCCTGATGGGACACCGTGCGATGACCGTATGCTCAATCATCGCCAACCGCATGAACAACGATGCCAACCCCAACTACAAAACAGCCGTCCAGGACCTCGTAGCAACCGTCCTCGAGCGCATCTGACCCCGCCTCTATACTCTATACTTTAATCTCTATACTCTCTTCAAGAAGACCTCGTGGCAACCGTCCTCGAGCGCATCTGACCCCGCCTCTATACTCTATACTTTAATCTCT
>CANCXM010000039.1 GCA_947381945.1 uncultured Muribaculaceae bacterium | reverse complement strand
ACAAGTGTTAAATTTGTTAATTCTCTTGCATTGCAACATAGAATAAGGACATAAGGTCAGAAGGGACATAATAATTATATAAGATAAATATATAATGATAAATACATAAATGACGTGAGTTCGATATGAGAACTCACGTCATTTATTTCACAATATATTGAGTCGCAATATATTAGTCCTCAATATATTATATTGCAATAATTTATTAAGTTTCTTCTGAAATTTATTATGTCTCTTCTGACCTTATGTCCTTATGTACCCTTCTATGCGATAGCGCTTTAGGACTTTTTCTAATCCACGAGGGAGGCGATTTGGGCGGGGGTGAGGCCGTTGGCTTTGAGGACTTCCGAGGCATCGTAGCGGTCAAGGAACTCTTTCTTGAGACCGAGGGTGACGACATTGACAGGTGAATCACCCAGATAGGCTGCAACTTTCTGTCCGAAGCCACCGTCAAGGATGCCGTCTTCGAGGGTGATGACTGTCTTATAGCTCTTCAGCGAGTCAAGACACTCCGTGTCGAGCTGCGAGAGGTTTCGGGGATTGATTAGTGTGGGCTGTTTTCCCTGATTGCGCAATACTGTCGATGCCTGTGTGGCTATTCCAAAGAAATCACCGGCTCCGATTATAGCCACATCCTTGCCCTCCTCGACTACGTCGTATTTGAAGAAATCAACGTCAACGGGACGGTCGGAATGGACCACGTCGCCTCCGGGTGTGCGGATGATGACGGGATAGTCCGTCTGGTCAATAGCCCAGTCGAGCATCGAGAGATATTCCTCAGCGGAGGTCGGGGCGAGGAAGACGAAATTCGGTATATTGGACATCATCGCGATGTCGAAAAATCCGAGATGGGTCATGTCGGGGATGCCCCACACACCTCCTGCGAAGTCCACAATCACGGCAGGGAGATTGTTGATGGCAATATCGTGCGAGAGCTGGTCGTAGGATCGCTGGATGAAGGTCGCCATGACTCCGAATACCGGACGGCACTTGCCCTTGGCCATTCCGGCCGCGAGTGCTGTCGCTCCCTGCTCGCAGATACCTGCATCGATGAACTGTCGCCCTGCAATCTGACGGCGGTCAGGCGTGAAGCCGATAGCTCCCGGTGTGCCGGCGGTGATGACAGCTACCTTCGGGTCGGCGTGCATACGGATGAGCAGATGGCGCGCGAAAATGTCGGTGTAGTCCTCGCTGTCGTCGGGTGAGAGCGGAGAACCTGTCTTGAGGTTGAAGGGAGCGGTGTAGTGGAAGGCTTCCTTGTTGGCCTCGGCGACGGGCAGACCCTCGCCTTTCATTGTGTTTATGTGGACGAGAACAGCATGGTCGGCGTCGCGCGCGGCTTCAAACGCTTTGATGAGCGCCTGGAGATTGTTGCCCTCCTCGACATAGATATACTGATAGCCGAGGGCACGGAAAATATTGTTTGTGGCAGTGCCGTTGGATTTACGGAGCTGCGCGAGATGGTCGTAAAGGGCACCGTGGTTCTCGGCAATCGACATCTGATTGTCGTTGAGGATGACGATGAAGTTGCTGCCGAGGGTGGGAGCGAAGTCAAGACCTTCGAGAGCCTCGCCGCCGCCGAGAGATGCATCGCCGATGAAGGCAACGACATTCTCCTTTCCGCCTTCGAGGTCGCGGGCCTTGGCAAGACCTGCGGCAAGGGCGATGGAGGTGGAGGTGTGGCCAACCTCGAAGAGGTCATAGTCACTTTCGCGCGGACAGGTGTAGCCTGTCACGTCGTCGTAGTGCGCGGGGTCGATGAAGGCTTCGATTCGGCCTGTGAGCATCTTGTGGACGTAGCTTTGATGGCTGACGTCAAACACTATTTTATCCTTCGGGGCATCGAAGACATAGTGAAGCGCTACGGTCGCCTCGACCACACCGAGGTTTGGCCCGACGTGACCGCCGTGGGCCGAAAGCTTCTTCAGCAGGTTGGCGCGCAGCTCCTCGCTCAGATCCTTCAGTTCTGTCAGGTTGAGATTCTTTATGTCGGCAGGGGAGTGGAGTGATTTAAGATCTATTTCCATAATTATATTCTGATGATTATATGTATTGTCCGGCAATGTCTATATGACCGCATGATATTGCCACTACAAAATTAACATATCCATGATTGAAATGTTTTACCATTCAGGTGGAGATAAATACCAAAATTGCCGTAAATTTGCACAACCAAAGCCCTGAAGAAATGACAACCGACACACTGACCCTTGAAGAATTCACCGCCCGGCTCTCGTCGCTCATATCATCCGATGCCTCCCTGCGCAACGTCTGGGTGACAGCCGAGACCTCTGATGTCCGCCGCGCCGCCCACTGCTATCTGGAGCTGATTCAGAAGCATCCGACAACGGGCGAGCCCGTGGCGCGTGTCCGCGCCACCATCTGGCGCTCCGCTTTCGCGCGTATCGAGAGCGATTTCATGGCTGCGACCGGAAGCCGTCTGGCAAGCGGCATGAAGGTGAGGGTGCTTGTCTCGGTCAACTATCACCCTGCCTACGGACTGTCGCTCAACATCACCGACATCGACCCAGTCTATACGATGGGCGACCTCGTGAGGCTGCGCATGGAGATTCTCTCGCGTCTGCAGAAAGAGGGGGTGCTGGAGCTGAACCGTTCGCTCGATTGGCCCGACGTTCCGTTGCGCATAGCTGTCATTTCGGCTCAGGGAGCGGCGGGATACGGTGACTTTGTCCATCAGCTCTACACCAATCCGCGCTGTCTGCGGTTCACCACGCGTCTTTTTCCCGCACTGATGCAGGGGCGCGAGGCTCCCGCATCAATCATCGCCGCGCTCGAAGATATTGCTGCCGAGGAGGAGAACTGGGACGGCGTGGTGATTATCCGTGGCGGCGGGGCCACGAGCGATCTTGCATCGTTCGAGAACTATGATCTTGCTGCCAACATCGCGCAGTTCCCCTTACCTGTCATAATAGGTATAGGCCACGAACGCGACGTGACGGTGCTGGACTATGTGGCCAACATGCGTGTCAAAACCCCGACGGCTGCGGCGGAGTGGCTTGTCAACCGTGGAAGCTGTGCGCTCGACCGCCTCGATTCGCTTGCCTCGGAGATTCACCACACGGCTTCGGCCATCATAGCCGGTTCGCGTGAGCAGCTTGCCTATATATCCGCCCGTCTGCCATATCTTCCGCAAGTAGCCATCGACAACTGGCGCAAGCGGCTCGACCGCTCGATGCTGAAACTGGCTGAGACTGCGCGCGGGAGGCTCAGGCCGGAACAGTCGCGGCTCGACATGCTTGCCGAGCGCCTGACGGTGAGCGGTGCGGCCATCATCGAGCGCCGTCGCCACCGTCTCGATTCCATCGCCGAGCTGATTGAGGTGCTGTCGCCTGTGGCGACACTGCGCCGCGGCTATTCGATAACGCGTGTGGATGGTCATGCCGTCGTCTCTGTCGAAGGCCTCAGACCGGGGACGGTCATCGAGACAACTCTTGCCGACGGTGTCGTAAGCTCTAACATTCTTTAATCTCCTTTAAGACGGTTGCGGGCAACCCAACGTTGCCGACGGGTGTTATAGGAGTATCACTAACCAATAAAGAATACGATTATGAGCTCCATGCAACAAAACATAGCCGACCGCGCGGGTGAACTCTCCGCACAAGCCGCAAAAGTAAGCGCCGAAGCAGCCGAAGTGGCAGCCAAGGCTCAGTTTAATGCCGACAAACAGGAAATCGAACAGACAGCCGCCGAAGCCAAGGCTCAGGCTGCCGAAAACATGGCGGAAGCCAAGGAAACATTGGCCGACAAGCTTGCCGATGCAAAGGATAATTTTGCCGACAAGATGGCTGATGCTAAGGACACGCTGTCCGACAAAATGGCCGATGCGAAGGATGCGATTTCCGACAAGGTCGACGACCTGAAGGAAAAGGCTTCTCCGCTGCTCGACAAAATCAAATCGGGAGCGGCAAGCGCCCTCAATTCGATAGCCGACACTGCGTCGAATCTCGCCGACAAGCTTGATTGACGTTCGCCTCGGAGGAGATAGCCGTCTCAGGGACTGCGGACAGGTATCTGTGTCCATAAAGGAAACGGAAGTTACCTTGTCGCCATCGCGCGGACTCCTCCCGACCGAATTTGAAAAAGATTAGATTCTCTCTAATATCATAAATTTACACACTCATTTCCAATCCGTCCGCCCCGAATCCACCACCCGGAGCGGACGGAAATTTTTTGCTGTACTATGAAAGAAAATCGGGCCTCTCCCGGATTGTCCGGAAGAGGCCCGACTGGATTTGCTGTTGTGCGCATGAAGGGACTCGAACCCCCACGTCCTGAGACATTAGATCCTAAGTCTAACGCGGCTACCAATTACGCCACATGCGCGGGATTTGGAATATCTACGATTTTCCAAGTGCAAAGGTATCGCTTTTCGTCAAACTTTCCAAATTTATTTCAGAGATTCGGTCGATTTGACGTGGACCACGCATGAACCACAACGCATGTAGCGCATAGCATCAGTATAATTCCATCGGATTGCGGCGGTTGTCTTTTGCTTTCATGTCGGTTTTGGATTTAGAAGTCTTGCGAAGCTTCTTGCGCGTATTTCCGGCAGGGTTCTCAAGGTGTTCCTTAAAGTTTTTGAGATATTCAGCGCGTGTGGTTTTCTCATAGTCGTATGGAAGCAGAGAGATGTCGGCCTTATTTCTGTGCATTCCCATGAATTTGAAATGATACTGATTTTTGGTATCATAAACTTCGAGTATAAGGCCAGGCAAGCCGTTGAACTTCCACGGGCCATCCTTCAGGGGTATTTCAGTGGTAAACCATGCGATATAGCTGCGGCCTCTGAATTTGCAGGTAGCTTTTTGGCAGAGGTGGTCTCTGACTTTTTTCGTTTCATTGCTTATCTTCCAGTTGAATTGTGGAAATGGCTCTTGATAAACGATGTGTTTATCTCCGATATCGTCGGCAAAGGTCATTGTTTTGCTGGCCTGATCCTTTATGACATTGTAGGTTTCTATTTTCTCAAATTTGCCTCTGAGTCGGATAAGAAGATTCACAAAACTTTTTCCGCTTTCCGACATGTTCAGTGAGTCAAAGTAATGGGTGTCCTGGCTGAAGAATATTGATTTAGTTCTGTTGGCCCGGAGTATCATGACATCCTCGGCAATGACATTGTCAACAGTGTCCTTTTTAAAGGTCAGACTGTAATGGCAATCCACTATGGATAGGTTTTGCTTTTGGGCAAAAACGCAAAGCGACTGGACGAACAGCGCTGTAAGTATGAGCCTCTTTTTCATGAATAGGTTGGGTCTTAGATGGATTCGAGATTGGTTTTATACTGTAAAATTACGTTTGAAAACTTTCATTCTCAAAATCAAAATTTTCAGATTGATGGACTGACTTTGTTCTGTGACGCGCTTGGAATCAGATGAGTGTTTCACACGGACGTGTCATGTTCCCGGACAAGCCTGACCATACTTTCATTCCGGCAATTCTATCCAATGAAATGGCGGAGGATTGATTCACCGTTGGAATAAGGGTATGGCAGAAGGCACAGGGCTGCAATAAGGGCAATGAAGACGATTGCGATGACTGCTATGCCCCAGCGTACCAATGATGGTGGGATTTCGCATATAAGTTGTCTGACCTTTTCTGAGCGAAGTTCGATTTTGTCGTGGGTAGATGAGTGCTGCTCCATATCAGTTACCTAATTCAAGTTGGTTCTTAACGAGGTTATAATAGGCACCTCTTTTTTCAATTAGAGAGGCATGGTTGCCGGACTCGACGACTTTTCCACCGTCGAGGACTATGATCTGGTCTGCATTCTTGACCGTGGAGAGACGGTGTGCCACCACAATAACAGTCCTGCCCTTGTAGAACTCATCGAGATTTTCCACAATGGCTCTCTCATTTTTTGCATCAAGAGCATTTGTCGCTTCATCAAGGAAGATGAAATCCGGATTCTTATAGACAGCCCTGGCGATAAGGATGCGCTGCTTTTGTCCTTGGCTCAGCCCGACACCGTCGCGCCCGATCAGTGTATTGTATTTCAGAGGCAAGCCCATGATATAGTCATGGATGTTGGCAATGCGGGCTGCTTTTTCAAGGCGTTCTATATCTACGTCACCGTCATCGACAGCGATATTGCGGGCTATTGATTCCGAGAATATCACGCCGTCCTGCATAACGACACCGCAATGCCTCCGCCACCATTTGAGATTATATTCATTTATGTTCCTTCCGGCAATCGATATTGCCCCTGCCATGACCGGGTAATAGCCGAGCATGAGTTTGATAAGCGTTGTCTTGCCGCTTCCGGATGCTCCGACAATAGCCGTCACCTTTCCCTCAGGAATATTGAATGAGACATCGGTCAGAGTCTTTTTAAGTGCGTGGGGGTCATACTTGAAATCGACATTGGAAAGGTCGATGGATTTTCCGTCATTGAACTCCGACGCCTGATTGCCGTCTGATTCTTCATTTTTTCCCTCATGAATCTCATTGATGCGTTCAAGTGAAATCTTCACATCCTGCAGAGAATAAATAAACGACATGAGCTGCTCCACCGGAGAGTTGAGCTGCCCGATGATATACTGCACGGCAAGCATGGCTCCGAGTGTCATCTGGGAGTTTATCACAGCGGTTGCCGCAAGCACAGTAATCATTATATTCTTTACCTCATTGATAAAAATAGAGCCGGCTTCCTGAGTCTGCTGGAGTTTAAGCGACTTCATCTGTACGCTGAACAGGTCGGCCTGCGTATCCTCCCATTCCCAACGGCGGCGGCGTTCGCAGTCCTGCAATTTTATCTCCTGCATGGAAGTGATGAGCTGATAGGTCTTGTTCTGATTCTTGGCCTGTTGTTCAAACAGTTCATAGTCAATGACCTTGCGCTTTTTCAGAAAAGAGGTTATCCATAGTCCGTAGCAGACACTTCCGACAACGAAAATTCCGAAAATCAGAGGATTATAAAAGAAGAGGACAATGCCGAAAATGATGAAGCTTAGGAATGTGAAGATGATGTTAAGCACCTGACCCGTGAGGAAGTTCTGTACTCGGGTATGGTCGCCTATACGTTGCATCAGATCTCCCATGAGTTTAGTGTCGAAAAACGACATCGGGAGTTTCAGCAGCTTTATGAAGAAATCGCTGACGAGCGATATGTTGATGCGCATGGAGATATGGAGCAGCAACCACCGGCGGATAAAATCCGTGGCTGTCCTGCCCACGACAATCATCAGCTCACCGAGGAGTATGAGCCAGATGAAACCTATGTCCCTGTGCCTTATGCCCACATCAACGATGGCTTGTGTGAGGAACGGCATTATCAACTGGAGCACACACCCGAGAGCCAGACCGAGGATAATCTGCGTGAAATACGTGCGGTACTGTCGGATATATCCAAAAAGAAATTTGGTTGAATAATTATTTCTAATGTCTTTCTCATTAACAGTATTAAATTTATCTGTTATTTCGAGGTACATTGCTATGCCTTTGGTCTCTTCTGCAGTGTGCCCAATCCAATGATTTTTAAAGTCTTTGGCGGTATATCTTATATTCCCTTTTCCTGGATCTGCAATAAAAAAATACTTACCATCGTTACTAACCTTGTAAAGAACGACGAAATGATTTTGATTCCAATATAGAATGAATGGCCCATTAATCCTGATTAATTCATTTATGTGAATGCGACCTGCAATAACTTCAAGACCAATACTTTCTGCGGCGGCCTTTATTGCAAGCATCGAAACGCCTTCAGAACTCACCGGGCATATTGAAGATAGTTTTTTTATTGAGATATTCTTCCCATAATAACTGCATACCATGGCAAGGGACGCAATCCCACACTGCATTGAATCGAGTTGTCGGATGACTTTAAATTTGTTATTTGAATATACCGGAGTCATTATCTTCGTTATTCATATCAATGTTTACACTTTTGCGTTGCTTGCCAGAGGAAAAATTCCATGCCACAGTAACCATTATCATATTTCTCTGAGCCGGTACAACGATAGACTCATGTTTGGATAAATATTTGTTTTGGATATTTTCCTTGAAAACAGGACCGTTTTTACTGAAAAGATATTGTCCCATAAGTCCAAATCGCCACTGATTTCCTACAATATAGTTTATATAGATTGTATTTGAAGGACCGGTATAGCTGATATATTCACCATTCAATGAACGGTTACGACTATGTAAATTAATCCCTGCGTTCCAATTTCCGGTAAACCAATCGGCTCCTACGTTGATTTGCCAATTATTTAAGTTCTTGGTGTAAGTTGAGCCTCGCGATTGGTACGAATTAAAATCCAGTGACATTGAAAGTGCCAGATTATCATTTGGTCCGAATTCGAGATTCAAGCTGTTTGTCAGAATTGACATGCGTTTTTGGTTGTCAAAAGACGTGACAAATAAAGTTCCATCCTGTGTATGCTTTGGAAGGATATAGGACATGACAGGGTTTATGGAGTTATTATAGCTTATGGAGTTTTGTATGTTCAGGGGGCCGATATTCTTTGTAATTCTTAATGTGGTGCGGTATTTCCACCAGTTTTTTAGATTTGGATTGCCTTTTTTCAACTCAAATCTATTTATGCGAAATTCTGTTGTTGCCATTTCTGATAATGAGGGCGAATTTTGTAAAATTCTCCCCAAGATATTGAATTTCCAACCGTTCATATTATATATGAACTGAATTTGAGGATGTAAAATCCATTTTGTACTACTTTCTCCATTCTGATTTATAATTCTTCCGCTTAATCCGACTCCAGCCAGATAATATACTTTACCAAGGTATCCGGAAGAGGATGCATAAGCATATAGATTAGTATCATGCATTTTATCTGTTGATGAGTTATCACTGATATATTTATTTGCTGTGTATGAGTATGCGACCCTTGAACCTATACTGAGATTAAAAGTGCGATTAACTTGACTAAAGTACTTAACTTCACCTGTATATGATTGGCGTTTACTTTTTGTGCCATATTTATAAGTATTACTTACAATGTCAAGGTCTTCATCGTTAAACTCGCTTAGAGTATATTTGTAATCTGTATGGCGATAGTTTCCGGCAATATTAGCGGTTAATGTAGAATGTTCAGTCAGAAATCTTTTATAGTAAATATTAAGGCGTGGTGACAGATATTTCTCGTATGGTTCTGTATGTTGAAAATAGGGTAATCTGTCATCTTCCGTCACTTCCTGTAGATAAGCTCTGTCAGGACTATAGTAAAAAACTCCCTTGAATGTAATATCAAAAATATGCTTTTCGGGCAAGTAATGGTTGTAACCTGCCTGGAGGGTATTTTCCGAGAACTTCAATGGAGTATCGACTCCTTTGAAGGAAATAGAGTGTGGTTTGTCTCCAAGCATGTAGGTATTATTATTATCCACTCTTCGTTTGGTTAATGATGTATAGTCCGAATTCAGGCTTATTGCATATTCGGAATTATCAGTTGTATATTTCCCGAAAACGAAGTTCTGCCCATTGGCAGTCGAGATTGCGTTATTGGCAAATACAGCTGCTGCATAACCGTCAGCACGCTTCTTCATAATGAAATTTATTATTGCGCCAATTGATTCGTCATATCCATATTCTATTCCGGAATTCTGCACATATTCAACTTTTGCAACGTCTTTAGGTCGTATTGCTATTATATCCTGCCGGTCGACAGGTCGGCCATTTATCAAAACAATGGCATTTCCACCATCTGTCAAGTTTAACTCTCCTGTGATAGTATTGACTTTTAACCCGGGCAACATCATGCTTTGGATTAATTCAAATCCTGAGACGTTGAATTTCTGTTGGTTTATAGATGGAATCACGGTTAATGTATCGCCTTTTTGAATTCGCCGTGAAGCTTTGACAATGACTTCTTTGAGGTCATGTGTAGCAATACTGTCGTTCCAATCTTGTGCTGTAGCGGACAAGATTGTTGTTAAAATTATTGAGAGGATTATATATATTCGGTTCATCGGTAGTTTATAATTAGTGATTAGGAGTATTTACGTTGGTCAAAAGAGCGTCCCAAAGTTTCGGATTCTTACGGACCTCACAGATTTTTAATAACACTTTTTCTACGATATGCCTGAAATCATTACACTTTGGTTCGATAGGTTCATGACTGTAACCTTTCTTTCTTGAATCATAAAAAGATAATCTTGCGCATCCGCCACATATGTTTTTAGCCCAACAATTACTACAGATATTATTCTCTTTGAGAAAATACGACTTGTCTGACTTGAGGATATGGTTCAAACTTTTTTGTGAGTCCCATATTGATGATACGGGCTTCATCCCATCTCCAATATTCATGTGGCATGGGAATATACCGCCATCTGTTGATATTGCAAAAATGCTACGAAGAATTTGGCATTTGGTCTCTGGTTCTTTATTCACGATAGTTTTCATTATGCTGTTAAACCAAGGTGAATCAAATGGCTTATCCAATTCTGTTATGGCAGTTTTGCTGTTTTCAAGCGACATCTCATCAATCACGTCAGCTTTAATATTGAATTCTTTCATGAAATAATCGCGGATCATTGTTCGGGTATATCCATGATTGATATGTTGTTGGGTATAAGTGGACTCAACAGAAATTTTAAGTTTTGGGAAGGATGAAATTCGTTTTAAAAATTGATTGATGCTATCGAAACTGCCATTGCCCGAACGAGTTATACGATTAATATCATTGATTTCCTTAGGTCCGTCAATACTTACAGTGATGAATGAAAAATACTTTTTTATAAGGGAAATAGCTTTAGGAGATAGAATGGTTCCATTGGTTATGGCTCCAAATTTTGGAATTGATTGAATATCACCGTTGTTGAACTTAGAATGGAATTGCTGGCATACTAATTCAATTACAGGGCAATTTAAAAATGGTTCTCCTCCAAAGAATACAATATTTTTGACTTTTTCAAAATTATCACAACAATAATCTACAAATCTTTTTGCAGTCTCAGGAGTCATTAATCCACGGGATTTTCCGTATGTGCCTCCTGATGCGTAGCAATACTTACAACGTAAGTTGCAATCATTAGATACATGCAATGTGATTCGGTCTACGATTTTATTTGTCGATGGGTAATCTTTCGTATATTCGGTCTTTGTTTCGATGGTTGATTTATATCCGATTTTATCAAGAATAGAAGTTATATCATTATCAGTAAGCTGATAATGTCTGGCAGTTTCATTTATATTTCTATTTGTAATTAGATATGAGAGTACATCACGGGAGAATCTGTTGATGTCAAAAAGATTGAAGGTCTCAGTATTGAAGACACAATATTGTGATTCTGATTCTAATATTTTGATATTCGGTGTCATAATAAAAATGATAGGATGGATATAATGATATTAATCATCACACCATCCTATCATTTAGTTTGAATGATGACTACATGTTGTAATTTGGCATTATTTAGGGTGTCGCGCGGTCATCACCTTTCTTGACAGTCTCCTCATCATTTTTTTCGGGACATTTACCATTGGCAATTCCACAACCTCCTTCACTGCATTTACCATTGGTGATCATACACCCATTATAGGAGAAACCTCCCTTCGCTGACTCTAATTCATGAAGATCAACGGGTTCAATTTTTAATTTTTTGTGCATAATTGAAATTTATTAAACCCCGTATTAAAATTGCCACGGGGCATTGGCGTTAATATTAGAATGTATTCATTTCTCGAATTTTATATCTTTAAATTTAAGGTTTTCCTCTTCATCATTGCCGTATTTTATGGTTGGAATATCGCCTACGTTGGAATGACAATTACTGTTAAAAGTGGCAGATCCGCTCTCAAAGAGTTTTTTACCTCCTGTGAATTGGGCTAATTCATGAATAGTCAGAGGTTCTATCTGTAATTTGTGTTTCATGAGTAGTTCTAAAGCTTTAATAGTCCTTCTGCCGTCCAGTTGTCAGTGACGATTTCAATACGGTATGCACCGTGGGATGTCGGGAGAGAAAGAGTTGTGTTTATAGTGGAGTCATATCCGACGATATTGTCACTCAGATAAAGGACTACTTCACCTTCGTTTTCGCCATCATATATAATGTCGATAGTATTGCTGTCGGAATTGTACCATGCTTCGATATTGATACGCATGGGCGCACGGTGAACTTTAGGAGAACTGTTGTTGTCAATTGTGGATGCCTCCAAAACGAGTGGGATAGAAGTAGAATTACTCTCCTCAGCACTCGCCAGAAATGCGAATGCCATCATTACAAGAATAAGAGATAATAGTTTTTTCATTTTCAGATATGAGTTTTGATTGATTTTGATGCTGCAAAGTTACGGTGACAAACTTTCAGCCTCCAAACCAAAACTTTCATATTTGAAAATTATTTTCTTTGGTAAAATGTTGAATTTTAGATGTTTATAAGATGATGTGTAAATTATTTTGGCGCAAAGACGCCCCGACT
The DNA here is from genome assembly GCA_947381945.1 of uncultured Muribaculaceae bacterium. Taxonomy (GTDB): domain Bacteria; phylum Bacteroidota; class Bacteroidia; order Bacteroidales; family Muribaculaceae; genus Duncaniella. The sequence goes on along the minus strand of CANCXM010000039.1, from coordinate 12,786 downwards.
TTCATAAACGGTAGGAGATGAAAGTTTTTACAGGCTTTTGAGCAGTTTTCTGACGTAGATTCCGATATTTGTCTCGTGTTTGTCGATGCCTAATTTCTTTCGGATGGCACTGCTTGTGTTGACATGGCTGCGTTTTTTCATGTAGCTTCCGACCTCCTTGCCGCGCAGGCCGATTGCATAGAGGCAGACATAGTTGATCTCTTCGGTTGTCAGCCCGTGGTCCTCGAAATACCGGATGAAGTTTGGATGTGATGCCTGAAAAGCGAGCCGGTTGGAGTTCATGAAGGCTTCGGTGTCATCGGTCAGTTCTCTGACCCATGTGTCGTAAGGCTTCTCGTACTGGTCGTTGTCCGTGATATAGCTTGCAAGGAGGGAGTTGAGCATCTCGATGCGGACCTTTATTGCATCCTTTACCTCGCCGGGAAGCTCTTCCTTGGCATCGATAAGCGCACGCAGGCTGTCGCTCTCGGTTTCGAGCGTGGCGACACGATGGGCAAGATTCTCGGCTTCGAGAACCTTATTGTCCATTTCCAACTGAAGGGTTTTGTTTTCAAGGGCAAGACGGTCTTTTTCAAGCACTAATTTTTCGCTTTCCGATTTCAGTTTTGCGTTCTCCGACTCCTTAGCCTTTACTTTTTCAAGTGCCAGTGCCTTCTTTGTCCGGTTGCTGCGGACAAGCAAGAGAAGTATGACGACACCCATTGCAAGGACAACTATGCCCCCTACGCAGCTCCATATTATTTGGGATTTATGACGAGCATCTTTTTGGGCTTGGAGTTCTATCTTATGTTTTTCATTTAAGGACTTTGCCTTTTGGTCAAATTTGAAGGCATTGATTGCATCCCATCTATGGACGAAATCACGATATGTCCGATATGCCTCCTCATATTTTCCCAAATTTTCCAGAATTGCTACATTGATATATTGGTACTTGATGGTGTCATATTCGGCTCCTTGCTGTTTTACTTGGGTGAGAAGTTGTTGGGCGTCTCATTTTCCCCTATTCTGTTGTAGGCAAGAGCAAGATTTAAGATACCGTTTATGTCTAAATTCCATGAACGGCTGTGGGTATCTATCATATTTTTTAGCTCTTGAACGGATTTAAAATTCAAGGTATATGAGAGCCTATATCCCTCAATGGCTTTATCCTGGTCATTATCAAGCGACGAAAAATGGCTGCATAAACTGAGGATACTGTCCGCTCTATGGAAATCATGAATTATGATGACACCGTTCAACGCATTCATAAGACAATCAAATTCCAGTTCTTTGAGTGCTTTATCTTTATAGATGGTCGCAGCTTTCAGATAATTGGAAGCATAACCGTTAAAGTCATAAAATTCCTTGTAAATGATACCTTCTGCTACCAGTAGACGGGCTACACATAGTGAATCATGGCTAAGCGGCGCTATATCTGAGCCTTTGATGAATGAATTCAATGCATTGTCCCTGTCTCCGGCATTTTGGAAGATTCGTCCCTGATAGTAGTAGGTTCTCAGCTTTTCATCGGGAGTCCCATTGTCCAGGTAGTAGTCAATAGCCGGTTGGAGGACATCAAAGTTTGTTGTGTCGATTAAATTTTTATCAAGGGCCATTGACATCAGCAGGGCATAGCGTGCCTTTTCAGCCTTCCCGGAGAGGCTTGTTTTGTCTATATCAGAAAGTAGTTTCAGAGCTGAGTCGGCTCGGGTTTCCATCAGGAATTCGGCGTGATTGAACGTTTCCTGCAATTTTGAGTTAGAGCAGGAAACAATATGACAGGCTAAAGAAAGCAGAATTATTACGAAAATACTATGCAGCGGTTTCATGATGTCGGTGGGGATGAAGTAGGAGGAATTATTCACACAGTGAGTGAAAATGTGTGGTATAATGCTGCAAATTTACAATAAATAATTCATTTTTCTTATTCCTTATATCCCATCCGGAATGATAAAGTGTAAGCAATCGGCAGTATGGAGAGCTATAGTAAACCTTTTCGTTTGAATTATTGTATATTGTGTATATAATGTATATCTTTGTGCAGAAAAATAAGAAAGAATCATGGCGACAGCATTGAACATCAAACGAAAAAATATAGATTTGCCCATTGAAACCCTGCAGAAGCTTTCTGTTATGGCCGTTGCGCAGGGCAAGAGCCTAAAAGCTTATATTGAATCCATACTCATCTCTAAGGCTGAGACCATCAACGTGAGCATAAGCGAGAATCCCTCTCCATCGGGCGATACATGGTTTGACGATCCGGAGAATATGGCATCCGTCTATCGTGGGATAGAGGAAATGAAGGCAGGTAAAGGCCGTTCCTATTCTATTGGTGAGTTAAAGGACATTTTAGGAGTATGAGCTACGAACTGATATTGCAACCGGAAGCCGAGAAGCATTTAAAAGAATGGCAAAAGTCCGGACAAAAGAAAATCCTAAAAAAGATTTTTGATTTATTCCAGGAACTTCGTGAACACCCCACGACCGGTACCGGGCAAGTGGAGCAGCTTAAGGGAAATCTGTCCGGTTTCTGGAGCAGACGTATTGACAAAGGTACCAGAATGATTTATACTGTGGAGGACTATAAAGTGATTGTTACTGTAGTGTCCCTCAAAGGTCACTATGGTGACAAATAGTTCTTTCAGTCAGCCGTCCGGTTTTCGATGAGTGCGATGGCGCGGGCGGTGAATTCGGCGGAGGGAAGGTCGTAGGGGAGCCAGTTGATGGGGAAGCCACGGTTTTCCATGCCGCGGAACCATGTCATCTGGCGTTTGGCGAACTGGTGGATGGCGATTTCGAGTCCCGACACCATTTCCTCGTGCGATAGGACACCGGTCAGGTGGAGGGTGAGGAATTTGTATTCAAGACCGTAATAGATGAGGTCGGCGGCGGGGATGCCTGAATCGAGGAGGCGGCGCACTTCGTCGATCATTCCCGCGTCGAGACGGGCGTGGAGGCGCTCCGTGATGCGCCGGCGGCGCGATTCGCGGTCGATGTCCACACCGATGACCACTGCATCTGTCAGCGGCGACGGTTCGGCCTGACGGGCCGCGTCGGGGTGTTCGGCATAGTAAGTCTGTATCTCTATCGCGCGGATGGCGCGCTTGGCGGTGTCGACGTCCGTGACGTTGTGGAGGGTCTTCATCCCGGCGAGGATTCCGGTCAGTTCCTCCAGGGATTTCCCTTCGAGGCTCTTGCGCAGCTCAGGATTTTCGGGCACCTCGGGCAGACGCAGCCCTTTGAGGACGCTTTCAACATAGAGCCCTGTGCCTCCGCAGAGAATCACCCTCTTCCCCCTTGCCTCGATTGCAGCCTTGGCCTTCTCAAAATCCCGCAGGAATTCGAAGAGGTTGTATTTATATCCCGCCGGGCAGATGTCGATGAGGTGGACGGGAATCTCGCCATATTCCTCGATGTCCTTGCCGGTTCCGAGGTCCATCCCACGGTAGACCTGACGCGAGTCGGCGCTGATGATTTCGGCATCGATTTCGCGGGCGAGTTCCACGGCCCTGCGGGTTTTGCCCGATGCGGTCGGGCCGGTTATGACAATCAGTGGCTTGCTCATAGATGGAATTTTCGTGTGGGTGGATGTGTGGGCTGCTATATGTGTGGGGTATGGTTGTCAGTTATTGATGCTCTGGCGCTGACGGCGGCGCAGGAGTCGGCGGAGCTTGAAGAGAGGGCTGTCCTCGTTGAAGCGCGCGACGTCGAGCCAGAGGGGATTGTCGAAATCGACGTTCCAGTCGCAGATTCCCTTCAGGCGGAAGGCCGGACGGTAGTTCTTGATTTTGTAGAGGCGGAGTCCGTTGATGTCGTAGGTCTTCCATGCCATTGTCACGGTGTGGAGGCGGTGGATTTCCGAAGTGAGCATGTGGGTAAGCTCCTTGTTGTAGAGGAGGCGCTGGAGCTGCGAGAGCGAATACCACTGTCCGCGCAGCGAGGAGTCGGCTATGGCTTCCTTCGACGGGAAGCAGCAGATGAAGTGGAAGGTGTTGGCCTGGCCCGACATGTCGGTGCTTTTATACATGAACCGTATGTTGAAGCTCTCGGGGTCAAGGCCGCTGAGGTTCACGAGATGCTGCGAGGCATCTTTGAGACTGATGTAGTTGCGGTGCGAGAGGTTGACATCCGCAGGGGTGTCATATTTGTTTCCGTCAGGCATGTCGTTGAATTCCTCGATGCGTGAGAGGAAGATATTGTCGTCGTGGAGCAGGATGAAGCGCACCCCCGAACCGTTCATGCACACGCGGGGATTCATCTCGATATGGTTGTAGTAGTAGCTCCAGAGGGTGAAATATCTCATGCCGAAGAAGATGACCGAGAGACCGTAGAATATCGAGGGAATCCAGTTGTAGAAGAACCGGTCGGATGTGTTTAGGTTGACGTTGATGTAGTAGCAGGCATAGTAGGTCCAGCCGATTACTGAAAGCACACCGGAGATGACCATCAGGAAGCGCACCTGATAGCGGCTCTCCTGGGAGAACACCTTGCCGAGAAATCCGCGTTCGGTCGAGGTGCCGTAGCGGATGATGCATCTGCGGCACACTCCCGCACGGTTGCCACGGATGGTGTAGATGAGGCAGTAGACGGTGGCGACAGGGCCTATGATGAGGATGGTGAGATAGGGAATCCTTACGTTCAGTAGTTCTTGGGGATAGAAGAGAGAGATGAAGCCTCGGGCATAGATGATTGAGATGAGCACCATGATGACGGCGGAGACGCAGAGGGTGTGGACACAGATGGTCTGCACGAGGTCGCATGACGATGCCTGGAATTTCTTGCCGGTGTTGCGGTAGATGATGAGGAGGATCATCACTGCGAAGGTGATGATGGGAATCCAGGGGCGTGGGACGAAAAGTGCGGCGAGTTCGGGCAATGCGATGGCTCCTACAGCGATGGTCCAGTTGAGCCAAAGCGTGAAGATAGCCTTCTCATTTGTTATATGATGTTGGGTCATGAAATCGGGTTACTTATGCTTGCAGATGTTAGGGAAGTGTGGTAGGTGAACGGTCCGGACAGGAGCGTTGAGGAGCGTGGCGAGGGGAGTGGGGCTTGCCCGTTTCAGCGCAGATTGGCACCGAAATAGGCAAGCATACGGGAGTAGACCGACAGGCGCGCGCCGCAGCCGTAGATGGAGTGGTTCATGTTGGGGTAGATGAACATGTCACACCATTTTCCGGCAGCCTGAAGGGCCGAGGTGTATTGCACAGTGTTCATGAAGTGGACATTGTCGTCGGCGGTGCCGTGCATCATGAGCAGGGGAACTGAGAGGTTCTTGACAGCGTTGATAGGTGCTGAGGTCTGATAGCCGTCCTCGTTTTCCTGAGGGGTGAGCATGTAGCGCTCCGCATAGATGGTGTCGTAGTATCGCCAGTCGGTCACGGGGGCGATTGCGACGGCTGCTGCGAAGGGTGTCGACGGAGTGGAGACACACATGAGGGTCTCGTAGCCACCGTAGCTCCATCCGCAGATGCCGATGCGCTTGCCGTCGACGTAAGGCTGCGAGGCAGCCCAGCGGGCAACCGCCTGCTGGTCGATGGTCTCATAGTGGCCGAGGTTGCGGTAGACGATAGTCTCCCATGCGCGTCCGCGACCACCGGTGCCACGTCCGTCGGCACAGATGACAATGTAGCCCTGCATTGCAGCATAGCAGTCCCAGTCGATGGTCCATGAGTCGAGCACCTGCTGCGAACCGGGGCCGCTGTATTGCGTCATGATGACAGGATAGGAGCCTGAGGGATTGAAGTTGGCCGGTTTGAGCATGTAGGCGTTGATGGATATGCCTTCGGGTGTGGTGACGGTGATGAATTCCCGACGGGGTGCCGAGGCATATTTTGCTTTTGTCTTGGCATTGTCCTCAAGGACTCTCACATCCTTGTCGGCGATGGTGCGGAGGGTGTAGACGGGAGGTGTCTGGGCGTTGCTGTAGTTGACAGTGTAATAGTTCTTGGTGGGGGTGAACCATGCGGATGCGCAACCCTTTTCAGGGGTGATGTGTTTCATTATGCCTTTGGCGTCGATGCGTGAGACCACACGGTTGATGGGTCCGGTGGCTGTCGACTGGACGTAGTGGTTGCCGCGGGCATCGGTGCCGTAGTATTCGAGCACGTCGAAATCACCCTTTGTGATGGCGCGGGTCATGGTGCCTGAATAGTTGTATTGGTAGGCATGGGTGTAGCCTGTGCGCGACGAAAGAACCACGAAATTGTCATCGTTGAGGGTGAGGTTCTCATAGACTGCCGGTTCGAGCCAGGCCTGCTCCTGCTCCACGAGGATGGATTTGGCCACATTCGAGCGCGGATTCATCGAGAAGAGTTCCATGCGGGTCTGCGCGCGGTTGAGAGTGGTGACGATGAGTCGGTCCGGTGAGCCTCCGTAGGCAATGCGGGGAATGTATTCGAAGTTTCCGGCAGGGATGTCGAGATTCTTTGTCTTGCGGTTGTCGACATCGTAGCTGTGGACGCTGACTTTTGAATTGGGTTCGCCTGCCACGGGATATTTGTAGGTGAAGGCTCCGGGATAGAGGGAATATTGCTCCATCGGGTCGCATGTGCCTTCATAGAGGGGGAAGGAGTAGGCGGGAACCTCTGTCTCGTTGTATTTGATGTAGCAGAGGGTCATGTTGTCGGGTGCCCATGCCATCGAGGATGATGTCGTGAATTCCTCTTCATATACCCAGTCGGGGACACCGTTGATGACGTGGTCGGTCTTGCCGTCGGTTGTCACATCGACCTCGGTGTTGTAGTCGATTTTGTGGAGGTGGATATTGTTGTCCGAACCGACGAAGGCCACCATGCGTCCGTCGGGCGAGAAGAGGGGTTCGCGCTGATATTCGAAGTTGACCGAGAGGGGATGGAGCTGACGGGTGCGGATGTTGTAGACATAGAATTTCGACATGGACGAGCGGCGGTAGATTGCCTTGCGCTCACGGCTGACGAGGAGTTTGCTCCCGTCGGGGCTGAGGGTGAATCCTTCGATCGAGGAGATGGTGGTCTCGCGGGTGTGGGTGACATCCATCACCGTCTCCACCTCCTTGCCTGAGGCGGTTTCGTATTTGACAATCTTCTGACCGTCGGCCGAGAGGGCGAGGTAGTGCAGACCGTCGGCTGTGTAGGCCGGGCGGCTCACCCGGGCGGGTGAATTGTTGGGGAACACGTATTCAGCAAGGTTTTTGTCATCGGATATGTTGGCTGACACGGCCTGAAAAGCGGCTGTCGCCATCAAGAGATATGTAACGGCTTTTTTCATTGTTTCGTGGTCGAAGAATACAATTGGAATCGTTTTGTTTTTTTGCGAATGTTGTTTTTACCTATCGGTTTTGCTGTATCGTAGCGACTTAGAAGAGCGATAGCTGCGCTTCGTTGTCGTTGGTCGGTTTGCGTGGCGGTTCATGATAGCCGAAGTCGGGATCGTCGCGTTTGGCCGAGCTGCCTGCAAACCATTCGGTGTTGTCGAGGTCGCTGTCGATGCGGTTCTTTTTGGGGCGCCCACGGCGTTTGGCGGCTGCCTTAGCCGGTTCGGGCATCATGGGGTTGGAGGGAGAGGGGGTGTCGGCCGGAGCTGAGTTCTGCTGCGTGAGGCGCGTGATTTCGGCTTTGAGGTCCTTGATTTCGCGGCGCAGTTTCATCTCGCTGTTGGCCTGATTGTAGAGGTTGGTTTCGACGGTGCGGCGCAGTGAGGCGTTGGATTCCTGAAGTTCGCTGATTTTGGCGTCCTTTCGGGCTTTCAGGTCTTCGAATCCGTCGAGTTGCTGCTGAATCTGGGTGAGCACGGCTTCCTGTTCCTGCTGCATCCGTTCGAGTTCGTTGCGCGAGGCTGCGGCCTGGTTGCGGAGGTCGTTGATTATCGCGTCGCTCATTGTCGTCTTGACTTCAAGCTGCTCTTTCAGCGTGGTCTGGCGTGCCAGTTCCTCGCGCAGGCTTTCGAATTGGGCCGAGAGTTGGGCGTTGGCTTCTTCGAGACCGGCCATGTCGCTTTGGCGCGAGGCCATCTCCTGCTCTGCCTTGGCCTTTGCTTCCTCGATGAGGCTCTTTTCCTGTTCGAGACGACTTTTTTCTTCCTGAAGTGCGGTTTTCTCCTCTTCGATTCTGCTTTTTTCATGCAGAAGTTCGGATTTTTCCTGTTCGAGCGCGGTTTTCAGATTTTCGAGTTCCGCGAGCTGTTCGGGCGTGGCAGTGCTTGCGTCACCGGCTGGTTCGGCATTGACGGCTTCACCATCTGTACGGATGGTCTCGGCCTGTTCGGCCAGTTTTGCCTCAAGTTCCTTTATCTGCTGTTCGAGTGTGCTTATCGTGCCGTCGAGCTGAGCGTTTCTGCTTCGTGCGTCCTCGGCTTCGCTTTCGAGCACTTTGATGCGTGCGTTGGCCTTGTCGAGTTCCTCCGGATTTGTCAGGCCTTTGCGCGCGTAGTAACGCTCCTTTTCCTGTGCTTGCTTCGTGAGCTGGGTTTCAAGGTCATTGATGCGGTCGAGGAGGGCGCGCTTCTGACGGTCGACGCTCAGCTGGAGTTTGCGGTTCTCCTTGCGCAGACGTTCGGTCTCGTTGTCGTCGCCCTGCAGTTCGGCTATTTTCTTTTCAAGCTCCTCCTTCTCCTTTTCCCAGATGGTGGAGTCGGTGGATAGTGCTGAATTGACGCGCTGACGGAGGGAGTCGGAGAGGGAATTGAGGATGTAGCGGCGCTGCGCATCGACGTTGAGACACTCCCTGACGAATTCGGGCTGTGTGCGGTTGAAGAGGTCGATGACTGCATCGAAGAGGTCGTCGGTCAGTTTCTTGTCCGTATCGGGACCCTCGGTCGACGGCTCATCGGCCGTGGCGGAGGCCGATGTCAGCAGTCCGGCCGGCGGTACCGGCGGTTGGGCTGAGGGCACGGAGTTTTCCTCCGTCTGATTGCTGACGGCATAAGTGGGGACTGTGGGGTCATATTCGCCCTCCTCCTCTTCGGTCTCGGGGGAAAAACCGAATGCACGACGAAAGAGTGTCATTATCGACATAATTTGCACAATGTTGATGGGGTGCGTCAATCAGTCTGACGCCCGACCGGTTTCAGGGTAATAGAGAATAACTGCCGGCGAAACTCTGTCAACCGTAGCCGCGCGCCATCCTGGAAGGCGAAAAGGTTTGAGTACGCCACAATGCAAAGATAACTGAAAAAATCCAAAATACACTATACTCCCCGACAATTGTAACCGAAATGTCCCAAAGAGATGAAAAAATCTGCGTAAATTTGCACTCTAAATCTTACGACGATCGTGAAATCTGCAGTTGTTTTTACCTTAGCATTAGTCTTTTCAGCCTTCATTCAGGCTTCGTCGGGCCGCGGTGTTCCCGCGTGGGGCGACCTTGGCGACGGCAACTTTGCAAATCCTGTCCTGAATGCTGACTATTCCGACCCCGACGTGATCAGGGTCGGGGACAAGTACTATATGACCTGCTCGGAGTTTCATTTCATGGGTATGCCTGTGCTTGAATCTGACGATATGGTCAACTGGCGTATTATCGGGCAGGTTTATGACAGCATCGGCTTCCCGGGCTACGACGGCATGGCCAAGTATGCCGAAGGCACCTGGGCTCCTGCGTTGCGCTATCACGACGGTAAGTTCCGGATTTTTGTCTGCACTCCCGAGGAGGGTCTGTTCATGACCTCTGCTGTCAATCCTGCCGGACCGTGGGAGCCCCTGCATCTTGTGAAGGGTATTGCCAAGTGGGAGGATCCATGCCCGTTCTGGGATGAGGATGGCGAGGCTTATCTCGTCCGTAGCCGCCACCGTGCGGGTCCCATAATCATCCACCGGATGAGTGCCGACGGGCGGACTCTTCTCGATGATGGTGTCACCGTCTATGAAGGCCCTGTGGCCGAGGGGCCGAAGATGTTCAAAAAGGATGGCTACTACTATATCAGTATTCCCGAAGGCGGAGTGGGAGAGGGGTGGCAGACCATCCTGCGCTCGAGGAATGTCTATGGCCCATACGAGTCGCGCCGTGTGCTTGAGACCGGTTCGACGAAGGTCAACGGTCCGCATCAGGGTGCTCTCGTGGATACGCCTGACGGCGACTGGTGGTTCTTTCATTTCCAATCGGCAGGAGTGCGTGGACGTGTCGTGCATCTTCAGCCGGTCAGGTGGAAGGATGGCTGGCCGTTGGTTGGTTGCGATTACGACGGTAATGGTGTCGGCGAGCCGATGGCTGTGTGTCCGATGCCGTTAGGTAAGTCACGGTCGTCATTCACTCCGCAGACATCCGATGAGTTTGACGGACAGGAGTTGGGAGTGCAATGGCAGACGAACCATAATCCTGTCAATGAGTGCATATCGCTCTCCGAACGCGAGGGTTGGCTTACTCTTTCACCCCTTTCCGCCGGATGGCTGAGGACTGCCCGCAATCAGTTGACTCAGAAAATCATGGGCTTCCGTTCGCAGGCTGAGACGGCAATTGATTTCCGCGACATGAAGCCCGGCGACCGCAGCGGGCTCGAATGTATAAGCAAGGCTTTTACCGGTGCCGGCGTGATGATTGAGGAAGCCGGAGACAAGGCAGTTCCGACGCTCTATGTGGAGGTTGACAGCGCGGTGACTTTCCGCGAGCCCTTGTCCGGAGTGGCTGACGGTGGCGCGTTGGTCATAAGGCTCGATGTGGATACCGAGGCCAACCGCTTTGCCTACAGTTACAGCACCGACGGCATTGATTTCAAGCCCATGGGCGAACCTTTTGAGATGAAAGCCGGATTCTGGAAGGGTGTAAGGACGGGGCTGTATGCCTACTCTCTTTCTCCCCTTCCCGGCAAAACGCATTTTGATTATTTCCGTTACCGGCATGACGGTGCGGGAAATCATACATATTAATCACCAAATCAGATATTTAATTGTTATCTATAATATGAATAGAAACATCAATGATTCAGCCTCTGATGGCTACACCATGCTTGAGGCTATTGAGGAGGCGAAACGCTGCCTCCACTGTAAGAACCCGCTTTGCAAGAAGGGTTGCCCTATCAGTAACGACATGCCCGATTGGATCCGGGAGCTGTCGATGGGTAATCTCGGCAATGCGATGGCTATAATAAACGCAAAGAGCAATCTTCCGGCTGTCTGCGGACGCGTCTGTGCCCACGAGCGCCAGTGTGAGGGACATTGTATCCTCAACAAGAAGGGTGCGCATATCAACATCGGTAAGCTCGAACGTTTCGTGGCTGACTTTGACAGTTCGATGAATCTCACGCGTGAGAATCTTGTCCCCAAGACCCGTGGACGTGTGGCTGTAATCGGTAGCGGTCCTGCCGGTCTGACTGTTGCAGGTGAGCTTTCCCGCAAAGGTTTCGACGTAGAGATTTTCGAGATGGAACCTGAGGCCGGCGGTGTGCTCATGCTCGGTATTCCTGAATACCGTCTGCCAAAGGATGTGGTGCGCCACGAAATCAAGAAAATCTGTGAGCTTGGAGTCCGTATCCATTGCAATGTGACAATCGGCCGCGATTTCACTGTCGACGATCTCTTCGCCCAAGGTTTCGATGCTATTTTCATGGGTACAGGTGCCGGTAAGCCCAAGAAGCTCTCTATCCCCGGCAATCATTTCGACGGTGTGCGTCAGGCCATATATTTCCTCCGCCGTGTAAGCCTTTACAATTCCGGTCTCATCAGCCGTGATGAGATTCCGGTCAAGGAGGGCGACAATGTGTTTGTCATCGGTTGCGGCAATACAGCAATGGATGCAGCCCGTACGGCTCTGCGCATGGATGCAAAGTCGGTCACCGTTGTCTACCACCGCGCAATCGAGAATATGAGCGCGCTCAAGGCTGAGTATGACGATGCCGTTGTTGAGGGCGTTAAGTTTATGTGGAATTCTTCTATAAAGGAGATTCGTGGCGAGAACGGACTCATAAAGGAAGTGGTCATCGATAAGGAGGGAGAGGAAATTGTCCTTCCTGCCGACAAGGTCATCATGGCAGTCGGCAGCCAGCCTGCGAGCCGCATCGTATCGACCACAGAGGGAATAAAGGTGGACGAGAAAGGCTATGTCCTTGCCCGCGAGATGCCCTACGGCATGACAAGCCGCAAAGGCGTGTTTGCCGGAGGCGACGTCACCAACCGTCCTGCCACCGTAGTCCATGCCATGCAGGATGCACGCAAGGTTTCCGACGGCATCATGCAGTATGTCGACGCCCTCAAACTCATGAACGAGATCGACAGCAGCCAGATCTGAGAATAAATCCCAACCGATTCAGATCGATGTATTTCAATTGATTTATTCCGGAATTCAGTCGGATTTGAAATTCGATTGACGGTTGTGGTTTTCGGAATTCATCGGTTTTGAAATTCGGTTGATAGAGTCGGAATTCAATTAGATTTTGAAATTCGATTGATGTATTCCGGAATTCAATTGGGTTGAAATTCGATTGATGATTTTCAGAATTATCGGTTTTGAAAGCAGACTGATAGTTTAGAGATATGCTGAAGGCCTCCGCCAATCCTTTTGGATAAAGCGGAGGTCTTTGCGTTTTTGATATAGTCACAAAAGTTTATTGATACACTTAAGCCCGATATAAGTAATGAATACAAACAGCACAATCCGGACCAAATTTTAAACATCAAAACGCGGTAAAACACGCCAAAAATATATCTAAAACTCAGAAAATACTCGAAAAACACATAGAATTGAAAAAAAGTTTATAAAAAATTTGCACACTCCAAATAAAACCCCTACCTTTGCAACGCAAAAACGGAAAAACAACATCGTTTCCTTCTTGTAAAAACATATAAGGTGCCATAGCTCAGTTGGTAGAGCAAAGGACTGAAAATCCTTGTGTCCCCGG
>CANCXM010000038.1 GCA_947381945.1 uncultured Muribaculaceae bacterium | reverse complement strand
CACCTGACTGTTAATCAGGGGGTCGTTGGTTCAAGCCCATCCTGAAGCGCAAAAATGAAGAAATGTAAGCGAGATGAAAACTCAAAAGGTTTTCATCTCGTATTTTTTTATGCTGATAGATGAAGAAAGAGGTACATAAATTCAGAAATGACATAGATTACAGAATTTGGAGATATTGAATTGTGCTATTTGATAAATCTGTAATTTATGTCATTTCTGAATTTATGTACCTTTATTTATTTTATGTGGTTGGAGTAGTATTAGGTTGAATCCAAATATTTATCGGTGAGGGGAGGATGTTAGAAAACAGCAAATATTTGGCCTTAAAAGGTTGTTTTTTAACAAATATGTTATAAAATGTTATGATTATTATTCCTATCTTTGCAGAAGATACAAACAAAAACGATGTTGCATCAAAAGTAATTAACCATAAAACACAAACCGCTTATGAAAAAATTTTTACTCTCGTTGGCACTCCTTGTTGCCATGATTCTTCCCGTTTCGGCAAAGGTTCTCTACACTTGCCAGTTCGGTGCAAATTTCAATCAGGAGTCGATCAGTTCCTATGAAAAAAGTTGGCAAGTGAAAGTCGGTGACAATACATGGACTCTTGCAAACTTCAACAATAACAATAATAAATGGGACTATGTGAAGTGTGGCCGTAAAAACAATGCTTCCGTTGGAACAGTCACCACGGACTTCGCTATTCCTGAAGCAATATCTTCGGTTGTTGCAAATCTTAACACTATCACAGCTGCAAAGATTAATGCCATTAAACTTGAAACATCTGCTGCTGCTGATTTCGCTACAATAGAAACCACTGTAGAGATTCCTGCGGATAACTTCAAGACTGGTAACATGACGTTTACTCTTCCGGCTCCCAAAGGAAATCTTTACTACCGTATTACATTTGACTGTGCCTCCGGTAGCGCTAATGGTCTTGTGACTCTCAATACCATTACATATAATGATGCTGATGAGACTCCTGTCGAAACAGAGGAAGTCGCTGACATCGCAGCATTCATCGCCAAAGCCGACAAAATTAACCCCGTCATCATTAAGAACGCCGTTGAGGTTATCTATCAGATTGGTACCAACCTTTTTGTAAAGGATAATTCAGGCCGTATCCTTATTTACGGAAAGATTGACCAGACTTATCAGTCAGGCGACAGCATCCCCGGCGGTTTCCAGGGTGTCTACGGTGTATATGGAGGCAATCCCCAGATTACCAAAGCAGAAGGGCTTAAGGCTGCTTTCGGTCATAAAGAAGTGGCACCGCGAGTTGTCACTCTTGCTGAAATAACTTCGGACGATGTGTTTGACTATGTTGAAATCAACGGCGTAACTTTTGCAGCCGTTAATGACCGCAATATTACCTTCAAGCAGGGTGAGACCGAGTTTGCAGGCTACAACCAGTTCAACAAGGATGTCACTCTCCCCACCGAATTCGAGGGCAAGACTTATAACATCAAGGCAATCATCGGCAGCTACAATGGAAGTCTTCAGGTGCAGCCTGTCGAGATTGAAGAGACTACCAGCAGCGCCATTGATGAAATCGGTGCCGACGAGAATGCACCTGTCGAGTACTTCAACCTCCAGGGTATCCGTGTCGACAATCCTGAGGCCGGTCTCTACATCCGCCGTCAGGGCAGCAAGGTGAGCAAGGTTGTCATCCGCTAAGGATAATTTAGATAGATAATGATTCAGCACTTGCTTTTTGAGCAAGTGCTGTTCAAGAAATAGAATCCATGTGGCTGCCGGAAAGGGAGCTGCATGGATTTTTTTGATATGGGGAGGAGCCTAAGTTTAATAGGGTTATAAGCTTAATAGGTCCAATAAGCCTAATAGGTCAAATAAGTCTAATAGGGCTAAGCATAATATAGAAGCAAGGACATAAATAACATAAAAGTCAAGTAATAAAAAGAAAAAGGATTTTTCAGCCAACCGAATAGCTGAAAAATCCTTTTGTTTCTTATGCCTTTATGTCTTTTTGTGCCCTTCCTGCAAAAGTGAATTCCTGCAAAGGGCTTTCCCGCATGGGCTTTCCTGCAAGGGTTTTCTTAATGCTTTCTGGAGATTACGAAGTCGAGGAGGGCTTTGAATTCGTCGGTGACGGGGGTGTTGAACTTATCAAGGATGGCAACGGCTTCTGCCCTCATGCGCTCCATTGTGGCATAGGCGTAGTCGATACCGCCGTTCTGATGGGCGAATTCGATGAGGCGGCGGATGTCGCTGTCGGACAGTGCGCGCTCCTCGCGGAGCATAGCTGTCATCTCCTCGCGTCCGGGAGCATCGGTCTTGGTAAGTGCATAGAGCAAGGGGAGGGTGACCTTACCTTCGCGGAGGTCGTTGCCGGTGGGTTTACCTATAATCTTGGAATCGAAATAATCGAAGATATCATCCTTTATCTGGAAACAACGTCCGAAGAGTTCGGCAAATTCGCGGATGGCCCCGAGACGCCAGTCATCGACACCGGTGCAGTAGGCTCCCATCGACACGCAGGTCACGAAAAGCGATGCAGTCTTGTGGGATATGACCTTGAAATATGACTCCTCGTTGAGTTCGTGGTAGCGTGCGTTGTAGATCTGGTCCATCTCCCCGAGAGAGAGAAGCTTACCGAGATCGGCGATGGCACGGATGACGCGCAGATCCTCTGTCTCCACTGCAAGTTTGAGCGCGTTGGAAACGAAGAAGTCACCGACGAGGACCGCCACATGATTGTCCCACACGGCATTGATTGTGTCGTGGCCGTGTCGGCAATCAGAGTCGTCCACCACATCGTCATGGATGAGCGAGGCATTGTGGAGGATTTCAACGGAGGCAGCTGCGGTGAGTGCATTGTCGTTGACCCCGCCAAACAGCTTGGCCGTCAGCATGACGAGCATCGGTCGGAGTTGCTTGCCTTTATGACTCAAATAGTTGTTGATTACCTGATTCATCAATGGGTTTGATGAATCAAGGGTGCGGCTGATGAGTGTGTCGAGCCGCTCAAGTTCGGGCTTTAGTGATTGCCTTATGTCTTCTATGGCGCTCATAACTGAGGTGCAAATTTACGAATTTTCACTGAATTGCAAAAACATGCGAGTGCTGTCCGTCCTATAAAATGTGTGATATACGGTAATTTATAGGGAAGCCTGCTTTCGCTCACATCAGTTTTATGCAATAAATGGGGTAAAATAGTATCACAATTGCCACTTAAATTTGCATAAATTTGCATAAATTTGCAAACGGATGCATTTCGGCATCCTCATGACTCATGGGAGCATGGGACTCTACTGACCGACACCTTCTTACCTTAGATACATCGAAATTAACCTCTAAAACCAAAAATTACCGCTTATGATGAAACATCTACTCGCAAGCGTGCTCATGGCAGCCTCAACTTTCGCCGCATCGGCCTCGACTATCACCGTATGGGAGGGAAGTACCAAACTGACCGGCTGGAGCGACAATGTCAGTGTTCCCGCTTCAGAATTCACCGCTGTCACCGAGGGCTGTCAGCTCGTGGTCAACCTGACCGTTGACATGAGCCTCGACCCTTCGATTAACTACACCAATCTCGGAATCAAGACCAATTCAGAAGGTTGGCCCGAACTTGACGGTACATCGTTCAAGAATCCTACCGAATCACCCGCCACGTGGGATCTCAATGCCACTGCAGCCGGACAGTTGAAGGCCACAGGCCTCATCGTGCAGGGTCAGAATCTCGTGATTAATTCAATTCAGCTCGTGACAGCTGATGATGTTGACCCCAACCTCCTGTTTGAAGGTGAGCTCGTGCTTTCAGGTTGGAACTCCGGAGCTACAATCAATCCTTCAAAGCTCAAGGTCGGTGATGCATTGAAATACACATTCTCGGCTGCGGGCGGCTCAGGCGCGCAGGTGCTTGTCAAAAATAGCAATTGGCAGAATCTTCTTGGAACAAGCAAGATCACACCCTCCGACATGGCGACCGGAACGGTTATTGTCGGCGTTACAGCTGCGATGCTTGAAAATGCCGGTGGTTCAATCTTCGTCCAGGGCGACGGCGGTCCGACTATCACCAAAGTTGAGCGCATTCCCGGCGCATTTGACGCAAACGGGGTTGTATGCTACGGCGAACGTATTCCCGGCGTCAGCATATACGCTACTCTTTCCGAAACCACTACTCAGCTTGCGGTTGTCTTCGCAAAGAAACCCAAATGGGCACAGCTCTGCAATTCAGGTTGGGGGGCTATCCATACCAATGATGAAGCTACCACTGTTGAAAACCCCGACGGCACAGCTACAATGACTTTCACACTGACAGCTGATGATATCGCTGTTATCAATGCCAAAAAGGAATTTGTCGTCAATGCCGATGCCAACCTCCTTTCGGTCTATATTCCCGGTGACACAAGTGCTATCGGCAACGTTGGTGTCAACGAAGAAAACGCTCCCGTTGAGTATTTCAACCTTCAGGGTATCCGCGTAGACAATCCTGAAAATGGCCTCTTCATCCGCCGTCAAGGCAACAAAGTGAGCAAGGTCATCATCCGCTAAAAGCATTTCCATTGCCAATCCCGATGCTATCGGGATAGAAAATCAGTAATAAAAAAGAAGCCTGCTGTGGTTCGGACGAATCGCAGCAGGTTTTATTTTGTACCTCCCCGATTGGCTCTTGTGGGAAGGTACAGTTCCTACGTTTGCGTTTTCATTGCAAACATAGGAACTGTACCCTTCCCGCAAGAGCCTTCCCGCAAGCCGGCATAAACCCTTCTTGGGATTGGGTTTTATCTTCGGTCGAAGGAGTTGCCGAACTGGTTACGGTTCATGAAGGGATCATCGAAGAATTCATCGTCCTCCTCCTCTTCCTCTTCGGGAGCCTCTTCACCGCGTTTGCGCTTGGGTTTGTTCTTCTTGATTTCCAGAGGCTTCTGCATGTCAATAGGCAGCTCATAGATGTTCCAGCTCTGCTCCACGCCCCAGTTCTTCTTCAGTGTGACCTTCTTGGGGTAGTAGTAGACCTCCTCCGGCTGTATTGAGTCAAGTATACCGGTGGTATAGACACCGTTGCTGTCGGCGTCGATGAAGAGGCGGGCATAATAGGCCCCCGGAGCCAGATATTCCACACGTCCGATGTTGCCGTTTACAGGAGCCGAGGCCACGACCTTGTCCGAAGCGTCGAGCACTTCAAGGATGGCCGGACGGTTTTCAAGACCGGTGATATTGAAGGCGAGCGATGAATACTCGTCGAGCTTCTTGACTGTAAACTCATGGTTTATCGGGTCGTTTGCAAGTCCGTAGATGTCATAGATGGCAGCCGTGTCGATGGTGAGCTTGTATTTCTCTCCGGGCGACCACTTGTATTCAGCCATGAACTTCATTGAGTTGAGCGAGTCAATCTGCTTTATGATTGGTTTCGGCAATGGATACCACAGCGAGTCCACAAGCCATTCGAGTTTGACCGCCGAGGTGTCGAGACTCGCCACCGGAGTTTCAGACGTGAAAAGCAACGGACGATGGACATCCTGAGCGTTGCTCGACGATACCTTGAACTTAACCGGTTCCGGACGGGGAGGAATCGTGTCGGCAGCATCGAGCGAATCAAGGTTCACGCCCTGTTTTTCAAGCTCCTTGCGTTCCTTCTCGCGCTCTTTTTCGCGCTGCTGTGCCTCTTTCTCGAGCTGACGGCGACGGTTTTTCGCACCCTTGTCGACGAGTCGCAGGGTGTCGGTCTTCATTGAGAGCTGTTCGAGTGTGTCGGTCATCAGGTAGCGCGCCTCAACCATGAGGGTGTCAAGTCCGATGAGAGTTGTGTCGGTAATCCAGTAGCGGAGGGTATCGAGGGTGGGATTTGCCTGAAGGACAGCCCACTCGGTGATGTCGGCACCCGCGCGGGGTGAGTTGATGAGCTTTATGATGGGGAGGGTGTCGGCCTTGGCTGCAAACTCGAAGTCGATGGTGCGCTGGTCGGCGCGGGCATAGTTGCGCAGATATTGCGGATTGTAGCCCTCGTTGAACCAGGTCAGAAGGATGTCGTCGGGGAGGAAGCGTGTTCCTTGACGGGTGACGATGGAGTCTTCTCCCGCAACATTGACAAGAGTGTCGGTGAACTGAGCCGGGGTGGAGGAGGGGGAGACTGTCACATCGAAAAATGCCACATCCTCCGAGCGGTCCCAGTGGTAGTCACGGTTGACATCATTGACTGCATAGATGCGGTAGGTTCCCTCCTTGAGTCCGCGGAGTGTGAACTGGCCGAGCTGGTTTGTCTTGGATATGCGTTCGAGCGGAAGGGTGCGTATGGCAGTGTCGGAAAGGTTGGAGTAGACACCCACAATCATTCCCTGTGCCGGTTCGAGGGTGCGCGCCTCGAAGAGCATACCAGAAATCTGCAGGGTGTCGATGCTGTCGCCGGTGGCGAAGTCGAGAGCGAAACCGTCGAGGACATTGCTCTCGTTGAGGTCCTTGATGGCATCGGAGAAGTCGATGGTGTATGTGACATCCGGTTTGAGCGTATCGCGCAGCTCGACAGTCACTCGGCGGCCATTGGCACTCACCACCGGAGTGGTACGCTGGGCGGGGGAGACCACTACCTTGTTCATGGCATCGTCAAGAGCCACATTCTCGTCAAATTCCACCACAATCTTGTTGCCCGACACATTGACCTGACCCGGACGGGGTGTGGAGCGGACGAATACGGGAGGGGTCACGTCGCGCGGACCACCTTCCGGACGGCCCATGCTCGCGCAAGCGGCCAGAAATGCGGTGACGACGATTATGAAGAGCAGCCGGAGTGCTGAAACTGAGCGCATAGGATATATCTTGTTTGGAAAACTGCAAAATTAAAAATTTTCTGCAACATAAGTATCCCGCTATGCGTTAAATAATCATTAACATTCAGTGTCTGATGGCCAATAATCGCCCGGACACCTCCCGTCCGGTGACGGCGGCTCATCATTGCCTGAGCTTTCACCGCGAAGCAACTCAAAACTGGAAACTATCAACTCAAAACTAACAACTAAAAACCATTACCCACCATGTCACCTGTCATAATCAATATCGTAGGCTACGCTGCCGCTATCTGTATGATATGCGGTTATCTTCCGCAGGCTATATATACAATCCGTACCCGTGACACCGACGGAATCGCGATGACCACCTTCCTTCTGCTCGGTTTCGGAAGTATTTTCTTTGTGATACAGGGCTTCATGATAAATAATTGGCCTCTTATCATCACCAACCTCATCACGACTGTCTCTTCCATTATCGTCTTCGTTATCAAGATTCAGAACGACCGCAAGAAGAAGAGACACTGACCCGCACATCATTCTACTCAGGCGATGTAGGGACGCGCTGTAGCGCGTATGCCGGATGAAATACCCAATGATAAAAAGGGTACAGAAATTCAAAAAAAGCAGAAATTACAGACATTGATTCAAGGCGGATTTGATCAATCCATCAAGTCAGCAGCAACTGAAAAAATGTCTGTAATTTCTGCTATTTTTGAATTTTTGTATCCCTCGGTTACTGTAATATGGTCATTTGGCATACGCGCTACAGCGCGTCCCTACATCGGGATATAAGGCGGGGAAAACGACACACAGCGTGCCCTCACGGGTACGCTGTGCTCATCGTAGTCTAATAATATTGTCAATTATTAGGCTTGTCTATGTATTTAATATTACTCTCTTTTGAGGGGGGGTATTATTCCCGTGAGCCTGTTTTGCCGTTATTGCCTGTCATTTTGGTCACGTCATCAAGGGTGATAGAGCCATCCATGACAATCATGGTAGAGCTGTCTTTCTGTATAACGGACAGAATGAACTCATTCTTGTTGTCGGATAATTTTTTCTGGTATATCACCACATTGCTGTCATCATCGTTGATTTCCATCAGGGAACTGTAACCGGCCTTCGGACTTAACTCCTTGCGGAATTTGGTGATGAAATTGACCCCTTTTTGGTTGTCGGAGCTTACGATGAGCACATTGTCAAGCTTGTCCTTCAGCAACGACAGACTGTTGGAATCCATTGGCCCCATGCTGCCAGCCATCTGCAACATCGCTTTTGAAACAAAAACAGTGGTGACATTGCCCTCTTTCTGACATTTTTCGTAGATTTTGTTGAGCTGGGCGCTTGCTCCCGCCACTATCGTGGCAATGAGCAGGAGGAGTGTGAATAAACGTTTCATGATGAGGTGTATAAATAATTTTTTTAGTTTGATTCAATGTGTATTCCTATGCTCTCAAGCGATTTGAATGCCTTTGAGGTTGCAGCGGCAGTTGCCTTGTCGGCCTTCTCCATTTGTGCATAACCCTTGTTGAGAGCCTCGGCAAAGGTTTGCAGGGCCATTTCTGTATGTGCGTATGCCTCCTCGGGTGTCATCTCCATGGATTGTTGTTTCGTGGGATGGCTGATTAGGCCGATGCCGATACAGACGAGGATTGCCACGCTTGCAGCCACGCTCCACCAGACCTTTGTCCATGACTGACGGTGAGCCGCAGGCTGTTCTTCCGACAGAGCTGCCATGGAGTTGATTTTCTCAGAGAGGCGCTTTTCAAAATCATCCGGAGGAAGGAGGGTGGCGAGATGCCGGGCCATTTCGCGGTCGGCATGTAATTCCGCCGGAAGGTCGTCACGGTCGAGCAGGGAGAGAAGTTCGCGGTTCTCATCTGCGGAGGTCTCACCGCCGTAATATCGGTCGAGGAGGGAGTGGATTCTGCGTATATCTTCTGGTTTCATTTTGCGTGTCGGTTGAATGTTTGTGTTCATTTTGAAAACCTGCTTCTGATGGCTTTTCGCGCACGGCTCAGAAGCTGACGGATGTTGTCGGGCGAAAGCCCCGTCTGTGTCTGAATCTCTTCGTTGCTCTGCTCCTCGATGTCATGGAGGACAATCACACGACGTTGATTATCAGGCAATCCGTCGATTATTTCCAATGCTCTCCGGAGACGGTCGCGGGCCTCGATACCGTCGGAGGGCGGTGGAGCGGTATCTATGGAGGTTCCGCTTTCGTCAAACGTGGCAGCGTCGTCGGGTTGGGCGGTCGCGAGGGTCAGACAGCGGTTGCGCAGCATGGCCATCGCGTAGGCACGGCGGTTGTCGATTCCATCCAGCTTCTCCCGGCGCTCCCAGAGCTTGGCGTAGATGTCCTGCACCGCATCCTCTGCATCGGCGCTGTCGCGGAGCAACCTCAATGCTTCGGCATACATCAGCCGGTTCATCGGGAGAAAAGTCTCTTTGAATGTCACAACGTCCATGTCTTTTTTTCTTTTGGATTAGTAGGGCGGTGAGTCGCGCCTTCATCTGATAAGAGTGCAATAGCCCCCGGTTTGTGACACGAGGAGTGAAATTTTTTTCTTGCGACACTTCCCGAGGCCGGTCATCATGGCGTGAAAAGGGCTCTTCGGAAGGAAAAATTCTTCTGTTACTTAGAGTATGTTTGCTTTTAACTTTATGAAATCTTGATAAACCCTTCCGGTCTGTTTTTAGATTTAATTCAGTTATTATGGAACCCCATAACTCCATCATTCAATCAAAAAACATACTCGAAAGGTCAATATAAATCTTAACATAAGTCAAAAGTAAACATACTCTTAGGGGCGTCTGTCTTTTTGTGCGTATAAATATAAGGATAGTTTGCCGATATTTAGTAACTTTGCACATCATTTTGCAATTTTCCGCCCTCGCGGGTTTTACAGCCGTCGGGTGTGGAGGGATTGCGGATGTGCCAACACGAACTTCATTCAGATAATTCCAACCATTGTCATGAACATATCATATAACTGGCTTAAAAAATATCTCGACTTCAACCTGACCCCCGACGAACTCGCGGCGGCGCTCACATCCATCGGTCTGGAGACCGGTTCGGTTGAGGAGGTCGAGTCAATCCGTGGCGGCCTGCGCGGAATCGTTATCGGCAAGGTGCTCACCTGTGTCGAACACCCCAACAGCGATCATCTCCACATCACTACCGTTGACCTCGGCGACGGAGAGGCTACGCAGATTGTCTGTGGTGCGCCCAACGTGGCCGCCGGACAGACAGTTGTTGTCGCCACAGTCGGCACAACCCTCTATGACGGCGATAAGGAATTTGCCATCAAGAAATCGAAAATCCGTGGTGTGGAATCGTTCGGCATGATTTGTGCCGAGGATGAGATCGGTGTCGGCTCGTCGCACGACGGCATCATCGTTCTCACCGAGGATGTGAAACCCGGCACTCCCGCCGCCGAATTCTATGGCCTGACCTCGGACTATGTGCTTGAAGTCGACCTCACCCCCAACCGCATTGATGCAGCTTCCCACTACGGTGTTGCCCGCGACCTCTCCGCATGGATGAGCGCCCACACCGAAGCCGCTCAGCTCCGCCGTCCCTCTGTCGATGCTTTTGCCATTGAAAATCCCGAAGGCGGTGTGACTGTCGAGGTGGAGAACACCGATGCCTGCCCCCGCTACACCGGCGTGACCGTCCGTGGCGTGACCGTCAAGGAATCTCCCAAATGGCTTAAGGATGCGCTCTCGACCATCGGTCTGCGTCCCATCAACAATATTGTCGACATCACCAACTTCCTCCTCCACGGCATGGGTCAGCCCCTCCACTGCTTCGACGTGGCCAAGGTCGCAGGTGGAAAAATCATTGTCAAGAACGCGAAGGAAGGTGAGAAATTCGTCACCCTCGATGGTGTTGAACACACCCTCGACTCCCGCGACCTCATGATTTGCAACACCGAGGTGCCCATGTGTATCGCCGGTGTGTTCGGAGGTCTCGACTCGGGTGTCACTGAAGCCACCACCGATGTGTTCCTTGAAAGCGCATACTTCAACCCGACTTCCGTGCGCAAGACTGCACGCCGTCACGGTCTCAACACCGACTCATCCTTCCGATTCGAGCGCGGTGTCGACCCCAACAATACCCTCTACGTCCTCAAACTCGCTGCCCTTATGGTCAAGGAGCTTGCAGGAGGTGAGATTACAGGTCCGCTCTGCGACAACTATCCTGTCCGCATCGACCCCGCTTTCGTAAGCCTCAGCTTCGACTACTTCGACCGTCTCGTCGGTAAGCACATCCCCGCCGACACCATCGTGTCGATTCTCAAGAGCCTCGAAATGGACCTCACCGAGGTCACTGCAGAGAAGGCCGACATGAAGGTGCCGACCTATCGCGTCGATGTGACCCGTCCCTGCGACGTTGTCGAGGATGTCCTCCGTATCTATGGATATAACAATGTCGAGATTTCAACCTCCGTGCGTTCGGCCCTGTCGTCGCAGTCGTTCGAGGACCAGGACAACAAGCTCCGCAACCTCATCAGCGAACAGCTCACTGCCGAAGGTTTCAACGAAATCCTCAACAACTCGCTCACAGCCGAAGGTTACTATACCGACCTCACCATCTATCCTGCCGACCACTGCGTGAAGCTGCTCAATCCGCTGAGCAACGACCTCAACGTGATGCGTCAGACCCTCCTTTTCGGTGGTCTCGAATCGCTCAGCCACAACATCAACCGCAAGAACGGCGACCTTGCCATGTATGAATTCGGCAACGTCTACTTCTTCAATCCCTCGGTTGAGGCTACCGCTGAAAACGTGCTTGCCCCATACCGCGAGGCTTCGCGTCTCGGCCTCTGGCTCACCGGTGCGCTCCGTCCCGGCAACTGGGCACGTCCCGAACAGCCTGCTACCGTCTACGACATGAAGGCTGTCGTTGCCAACATCCTTGCGCGTCTCGGCATCAATCCCGCCGAAATCAAGCTTTCAGCCGGCTCGTCGGAAATCTATTCGGCCTCACTCGACATCAATACCCGTTCAGGAAAGAACCTCGGTTCGCTCGGCATAATCTCCAAGAAGCTCGCTTCCAAGTTCGACATCAAGCAGGAGGTCATCTACTGCGAACTCGACTGGCACGCGCTTGTCAACCTCTCGCTCCGCAAGAGCGTCAGCTACTCGGCCCTCGCCAAGACCATGCCTGTGAAGCGCGACCTCGCACTCCTTCTCGACAAGGCTGTCAGCATGGAGCAGGTTGAGGCAACTGTCCGTGAGAGCGAACGCCGTCTGCTCAAGGAAATCACACTCTTTGACGTCTACGAAGGCAAGAACCTCCCCGAAGGCAAGAAGTCATACGCAATCACCATGACACTTCAGGATGCCGAAAAGACCCTCAACGACAAGCAGATTGAGGCCGTCATGAATAAGATTATCGCCAACCTCACCAAGAAGCTCGGCGCAGAGCTCCGCTAAAAGTCAAAAACAATAATAGCAACATAATAAAACTCAACTGTAAAACTCACAATGGGAAGAGCATTTGAATACCGCAAAGCACGCAAGCTGAAACGCTGGGGTAACATGTCGCGTACATTTACCCGTATCGGTAAGGAAATCACTATCGCCGCTAAGGCAGGTGGTCCCGATCCCTCCACCAACCCCCGTCTCCGCGCACTCATGCAGAACGCCAAGGCTGCCAACATGCCCAAGGACACCGTAGAGCGCGCAATCAAGAAAGCAACCGATAAGGATGCCGGCGATTACAAGGAGATTACTTACGAGGGATACGGCCCCCACGGCATCGCTATCTTCGTTGAAGCTGCTACCGACAACAATACCCGCACCGTGGCCAACGTCCGCTCATATTTCACAAAACATGGCGGCTCGCTCGGCACCCAGGGTTCGCTCACATTCCTCTTCGACCACAAGAGCGTTTTCAAAATCAAACCCAAAGAAGGCGTTTCTCTCGAAGATCTCGAACTCGAACTCATCGACTACGGCGTGGACGAACTTGAAGACATCGTTGACGACGAGACAGGCGAGGAGCAGGTGATTCTCTACGGTGCGTTTGAGGAATATGCCAACATCCAGAAGTATCTCGAAGACAACGGCTTCGAAATCATCTCTTCTGAGTTCGAGCGCATCCCCAACGACCTCAAGGAAGTGACTCCCGACCAGCGCGCTGCAATCGAGAAGCTCCTCGAAAGAATCGAAGAGGACGAAGACGTGCAGAACGTGTTCCACAACATGAAGGAAGAAGACTAATTCCTCTCCTTGTCCTGATTTCCTAAACTGGAAAGTCACATAGGGACAAAAGGTCAGAAGGGACATAAGATTTTTCAGTTAATCGAACGGCTGTCAATTAAATGGCAGTCAATCTAATAGCTGAAAAATCTTATGTCCCTTCTGACCTTTTGTCCCTATGTACCTTTCCCGCTTTATGTACCTTTCCCGGAAAAACACATATTATTCCCCTTCGAGGAACTCAATTTCATCAAGCATTGCTTTGCAGATGGAGTGGGTGAGGGGGGAGTTGGAAGCAAGTTCCGCTTCCGCGAAAGGCTTGATCTCCGCAGGCCGGGTGTAGAGAAGATTGAACATCAATCGGAAGCCACCATAGCGTTCCATCTCATTGTCGGAAGTGACGGCATCGACAGCCACATCCATAGCGAACGGAAGATGGCGCAGGAGGCGGTGGCAGAGAATGTCGGCAACCTCTGTGACAGTCACCTCACGGAGCATTTCCGAGGCACGTTGGCGCGTCATTTCATCGCGGGGATAAATCATCGGGGCAAGTAGCATACTCTCGCGTGTGCGTGTGTCGGCCCAGAACTGTTCGGCGAGTTCGCGTGAGGGTTGTATGCCGTCGGCAATCTCGATAATCTGCGGAAGATTCAGACCGAACACCATTTTATACTGCAGTCCGCCCTTGCGGATGGTGTCGGCGACAATGCCGTTGCGCATCGCGAAAAAACGGCGTTTGATTTCCTGTGTTTGATTGAATTCTGCCATTGCTGGTGGAGGTTAACATGATATATTTCAACAAAAATACTCTTTTTTAATCATTTTTCATAATTGGATTGTTAAAAAGATAGAGCCTTCGGGTTCTCCCTTCATCACGCTCAACACATTCATTTATGAGACATCGCATTATTCTTCCGCTTATTCTGGCACTTTTCATTTTCAGTCAGCAATCCCGTGCAGCCGTTGCCGACACAATTCCTGTGGTCACATCCGATGGTTTCGTGACTGCCGGAGGAGGATTCGGTACGCCTCCGCGCCCCGACCGTCCGAGTGTGGGCCTTGTCCTGAGCGGTGGAGGTGCGAAAGGTATCGGCCATATTGGCTTCATCCAGGCGCTGGAGGACAATGATATTCCGATTGACTACATAACGGGTACATCGATGGGTGCGATTGTCGGAGGTCTCTATGCCTCCGGTTTCAGCCCGAAGGAGATGCTTGAGCTGATTGCATCCAAGGGTTTTGCCTATTGGAGTACCGGTAAGATTGATCCCGCCTATACATATTTCTATTCCTCTACTCACGACACTCCCTCGTTTGTCACGCTGAATCTCGGAAAGGATTCAACGCAGATCACCTCTGTGTTGCCCATAAGCCTCATCAATCCTATCCCGATGAACTATGCCTTTCTGGAAATTTTCTCCCCCTATACCGTGCAGTGTGGCGCAGACTTCAACAAGCTCTTTGTGCCGTTGAGGACGGTCACATCCGATGTCTATGCGAAGCATAAGGTGGTTCTCGGGCGCGGTCCGCTCGGCGATGCGGTCAGGATGTCCATGTCCTTCCCAATGATTTTCGAGCCGATTCTGCTCAACGGAGTGCCGATGTATGACGGCGGTATCTATGACAACTATCCTGTGGATGTGATGATGGAGGAATTCAAGCCGGATGCTGTCATAGGCGTAAATGTAGGGTCGGGAAATTCGGCTCCCGACACTCGCAATATGATGGATCAGCTCGAAGAGATGATTATGCAGCCCAACGACTATCCTTTCCCGACCGACAAGGGGGTCAACGTGCGCATCGACCTCGATGAGTTCGGTCTGCTTGCATTCGATAAGTATCAAGCTATCTATGATATAGGCTACCGTCGCGGTCTTGAGGTGATGGACTCCATCAAGGACAAAATCAAGGTGCGTGTGGCGAAAGCTGACCTCGAAGCTGCGAGAAAGAAATTCAAGGAGGCAACCCCGACAGTAAGAATCGATAAGGTGAAAGTGAGCGGTGGCACTCCGGTGCAGAATGCCTTCCTGAAGTCGTATTTCGACCATCGCGACGGCCCTATGAGTGTGGTCGAAGGTCGCGATGCCTATTATCAGGCCATCAGCTCCGGTAAGTTGCAGAATTTCGTCCCTACGCCTATGTATAATGAACGTGACAGCATGATTGACCTCGATTTCCGTGCCATAGTCAAGGACCCGTTCACTGTGGGTGTCGGAGGCTATATCTCATCGTCGACCAATAGTATGCTCTTCTTCAACGCCGGTTACAACACTCTCAACTATAATTCAATCAAGACCAACCTCAATGCGTGGCTCGGACAGAGCTATATGGCAGTCGAGGGTGATTTCAGCCTTACTCTGAACACGACACGCCCCTCGGCGGTGCATGTCAAGGTGGTCAGCTCACGTCAGAAATTCTACGAGACGGAGAAACTTTTCTATCAGATTCATGAACCGGACTTCATCCGTAAGTCGGAGACTTTCGTTCGGGCATTTTACTCAACTGCCCCGACACTCCGCAGTGTGTTGACCGCGGGAGCTGCCTACGGCCATCTCACTGACCGCTATCATGTGGATATGCTCGAAGGACAGTCCAATCCTGAGCATGAGAAGGGAATTTTTGATCTTGGTCAAGCCTTTGTCACATGGGAGAAGAATACCCTTGACAATACTTATACACCGACATCGGGTGTCGACTTGCGCGCGACTCTGATGGGTGTTGCCGGGTCTTATCATTACCGTCCGGGTGGAACAGAGAGCCGCGACAGGAATGAGAAGGTCAAGTGGGTGCAGGCTCATGTAAGCGCTGCAGATTATCTTGATATAAACAAATATTTCTCGCTTGGTCTGACCGGACAGGCACTGCTCTCGACACGCAAGCTTCTCCAGAGCTATGATGCCTCGATTGTCGCTGCCGAATCGTTTCATCCCACCCCCGCGAGCTACAATCATTTCAATGCCAAATTGCGTGCCAATTCCTTCATCACCGCGGGTCTTGAACCGATATGGAAGATTTCCGGCACTTTCCAGTTCAGAGGTTCATTCCACTGCTTCCTACCCCTGCGCAAGATAACTTACGGAATGCCTGATACTGCCACAATCCCGGCGGAACTCAACGCCTATGGACAGTCGGAAGGTGTAAGCCGTTCCAAGTCTCTTGTCAGCACAGAGGCTACTGCAAAGTATGGGAAATGGCTGAGCAATCCCGAGTTTTTTGGCGAATTGCAGGCTGTGCTCGCGCTCCCCTTCGGTTCAGTCAGCGCATACGGCAACTACACCTCCGCCCACGACAACAACTGGAACTTCGGCATCTCCATCGGAGCCTTCATCCTCGCCCCAAGATTCATGCACTAAATCAGGCTTTTCCATTTGGGCTTTGCAGCTAACTATCTCGGGGGCCAGGGGCGGCCTGCGAGGAGGGCGGTGGGGCAGCCGAGTGACATGGCCGGGAGAATATCTTTCGAGAGACTGTCGCCGACGACAAGGACATCTTTCGCCGGAAGGCCAAGAGCTTTCAGTCCGAGATTGAAGATTTCGGGGTCCGGTTTGCGCACACCGACGACCGCGCTTTCGATGACGGCCTTGAAATAGCTGTCGATTCCGAAATCGGAAATGACTGCGTTGATGTTTCCGTAGAAGTTGCTGACAAGCACCAAGGGATATTTCTCCGCAAGTTTCCGGAGGGTCTGAGCCGATTCCGCCACACACTCCCGTGCATGGTTGTAGCTGTATTCGGCTATGTCCACACTCTTTTTTATATCCTGTATGGTTATGTGTCCGGCATTAAGCAACCAATCCATCTCAATGCCGATTTTTTTGCGCATAAGCTCGCGGAAAGTGTCGTCCGGAGTGATGTGAGGGCGCGCCGCCAAAGCGCGCTCTGCGTAGACGTATGCCTCAATGAAGCTATCCGTCGGTATGTCAAGACCGTTTGCGCGATAGGCATCGAGGATTATATGGCTCCAGTGGTCGCCACGCGAATCAAGAGTGCCACCGTAGTCGAAAATCAGACCTCTTATATTCGCACCGATTTTGAGGGCTGAAAGCGAAGTGAGTTTTTGGGTATCAGTAGCAGCCATCTTGAAGTTTGAGTGTAAGGCGACGGCAGAGACGTTCGTGACGCACGATCATATAGATAAGTATGGCGTTGAAGATTGTCAGTTCAGCCACGAAGTATAGCCAGGGTTGCCCGATGAAAAGGGTTGTGAAGAGTGTGATGGTGCGCCAGTTGAAAGAGAGGATGTTGGTGTATTTCATCAGCGGGAGCGATTCGTGACGGAAATCATTGCGGAACGACTGCGGGATGTTTCCTGACGGGAAACGGCGACGCAATTCCTCGCGCAAAGCCTGCATGGCGGGTGAGGTTGCCTCCTGCTGACGGGTGTAGGAGAGATAGATTCCCATTGTCAGTCGTTTCCAGAAGTGGTTTTGCCATGTCACACCGCTCTCCGAGAGCTGACGTTCGAGCTGGGCGGCGCTGTCGAGTTCGCTTCCCTCCTCACCCTTCAGGAAGTAGAGGTGGAACTGGCGGTAATAGTCGGCCATAGCAGCCTGTTTCGTATGGCAGATGCCGGTGACGCAGGCTATTGCCCATATCACCCAGGGATGCACTCCGAAGAAGGATGAGAAATCAATCTCGCGGAAAACTATGGCGAGATAGATGGTGACAAACCAGAAGTCGCCGCAAAGTCCGTCGAGTATGCGGCCTATGCGTGAATACTGTTTTGTCAGTCGGGCAAGCTGTCCGTCGGCACTGTCAAAGGAGTTTGCCCAGACAAGGAGGAGCATACCGATGACGTTGAGCCAAAGGTCGGGAAAATAGAAGAGTATTCCGGCACCGATTCCGAGAAATATGGCTGCGATTGTGATGGCGTTGGGGCTTATGCCGAAACGCGCGGCAAGGAGTGCCCAGCGGTAGCCGATGGGGCGGTAGAAAGCCAGGTCGATTCCTTCCTCGGTGTCGAGCGACTTCAGTGAGCGTTGATAGTTTTCCTTTTGTGACTGATTCATCAATTGGAGGGAGAGGTGATGTAGCGGGTATAGGAGCTGATGAAGCGGGCGAAGGCCGGAATCTTCATGAGTCCGTATTCAAAAATGACGTAGCCGATGAGGGTGCAGGCAATGCCTGAAAGCACGTCGATGATATAGTGGTGAGAGGTATAGACGGCAGTGAACCAGATGCCCATGCAGATGACGGCGAAGAGGACGCGCATCCACTGCGGACAGCGTGCGCGCAGGGAGTAGATGAAGGCGATGAGCATGTAGGCCGAATGGAGCGAGGGGAGGGCGGCGAATACGTTGGCATTGCGCGAGTAGAGGCCGTGGAAGATGTTGAGACCTGTCATCTCGTCCCAGCGTCCGAGCCCTGCGACCTCACCGGGAGTTCCGAGGAGGAAGTCGAAGCCGTGGGAGGCCACATACCACGGCGGAGCGGCCGGGTGGATGTAGTAGTATGTGAAACCGAGGAGGTTCACGAAGAGAAACACAAGCGAGAAGTGGAGATAGACCTTGTATTGCCGCTTGAAGTAGAGCCAGAGTCCGAAAAGGATGGGGACGGGCACCCAGCATAGATAGAAGATACCGGCGAAGAAGTCCATCACCTTGCTCGTGTGGATTGCGAAGAATTCGTTGGGGGTGAGGGTGCCGGCGGCAGTGGCTATGCCGAAGAGGTTTTTCTCGTTTTCGTAGAGCCCTTGGATGTCGACGGGATTCACCTCATAGTTGGGGAGGATGTTCATCCAGTCGTAGGATATTCCGAAGAGTGCGAAGGGGAGGAGCGCGACGACGAGGCGCCGCGTGGTGGCCGTGACGAAGAGCAGTAGCGTGAGCGCTACCGCGATATAGATGTGCTCAGGTCTGAAACCTACGAAGATGCAGGTGACAAGCAGCCATACGAGCACAGCCGGGACTATTATCATTGACTCCCGGCGTGACGGAAGATTGATGACAGACATTGCGCTGTTGGTTTTGAGTTGTGCTGTCGGTTGGGATTACTTGCTGTTCTTGAGCAGACGGCGGCAGTGGTTGATGCGGGCGAAAGCAGTGATATTGGCAAACACTGCAATCACGGCCATACATGCGATAAGGATGAGGACTGCATTGAATTCGGAGGGGGCAACGCACTGTCCGACGATACCGGTGGCGAGAGCGCCGATGGTGGTGACTACCACACGCTCGGGGCGCTGCATGAAGCCGACCTTACATTCGAGGCCGAGGCCTTCGGCACGGGCGCGGACATAGCTGACCATGATGGAGCCGACGAGTGCGACGAAGGTGATGAGTGCGCCGATGATGTAGCCGGTCTGGATGAGGTAGTAGCTGAGTCCTCCGAGGGTGAAGAGCTCGCAGTAGCGGTCGAGGACGGAGTCATACATGGCTCCGAAGGTCGAGGTCATGTTGCCGAGTCGCGCCACCTGCCCGTCGAGCATGTCGAAGAGCGAGAAGAGGATGATGACCACGCCACCCCAGGTGAGGAGGCCGTAGTTCATGTCGGTTTCAGTGGCTGTATAGCCCGCGTAGACAAAGATGATGGCTGCGGCGATGTTGCCGAGCAGACCGATAGTGGTCACCATGTTGGGGGTGACACCTATGCGAATAAGGAAACGCACGAAGGGATTGATAACAAAATAGATGCCTTGCTGGAGGCTGTCACGGAATCGCTTGAACATGGATGTTTTCTGTGAGATTGTTATTTCGGTTTCAGGCATTTTAATCGGATATGTGAATGTTGGTTTTCAGATAGTTTTAATTTTGAGGATTGGTCTTCCCCAGTTTCCGGCGCAGGCGGGGAGTGGCGATGCGGAGAATCAGGTTGACCAGACGGATGGCGTAGCGGTCAAACCATGTCGGGCGGTAGACGAAGTTGCGTTGGAGGACGAAATTCCATCCCCACGACACGGCGAGTGAGGCGGCGAGGCGCGCTGCAGCGAAGATGCCGTCGGGCCTGAAGCCGAGGTTCACGAGCCATTCCCAATGGGAGAGGAGGGTTGCAAGTCCGGTTGTACCATACATGTTGAGCAGGAGCGAGCCGGTCCAGACGAGGAAGTATTTCACTCCGACAGCCTTGACGCTCTGTCCGGCGGCATGGAAGGTGAAGCGGTAGTTGATGCAGCAGTTGACCACACCTCCGGCAATCGCTCCGACGGCTACCGAGAGGTTGGAACGGTAGAAGGGGTCGAGCGCTATGAAGACGAAGGAATAGAAGAGCATACTCATTCCGAGGTCGATCCACGAGGCCACCTGTGAGGAGACCGAGGAGCGAAGGAAGGTCGAGATGAGACCGCCGCCGTGAAGGAATTTATCTTTGAGTTGCGAAAAGTTCATTTTCTGTCAGTTCTGAATATATAGGAGCAGGGTCATTCCCAGACAGGGAAATCAGTGAACATATACATTGCTACCGTGAGCACTACGGCTCCGTAGATTCCGGCGAGGATGTCGTCGGCCATGATGCCTGTGCCTGCGGGAAGTTCCTCCATCTTGCGCACGCCAAGAGGTTTCACGATGTCGAAGAAGCGGAAGAGGATGAGCGAGATGACTGTCCAAAGCCAGAAAGAGCCGGAGGCGAGGGGTTCGTGGACAGTGGCGAAAGCCGAGAGGGGGAGCATGGTGATCCACTGGCCGACGGTCTCGTCCATGACCACTTTCGAGGGGTCCGGTCCCCAGAATTGTTCGGCGACAGTGGCCGACCAGATGCCGAGGAAGGTAAAGACCACGATAAGTCCGAGTGTGGCGAGGATGGTGGTGGTGAAACTGCCTGTGAGTGCCAGTGGCAACCACAGGATGAGTCCTACGACCGCGCCCGCCGTGCCGGGTCCCCAGGGCCAGTAGCCAGCACCGAAGGAGGTGGCGATGAATTTGGGGAGGAAGGGAAAGCGTCTGTTCTCGGTCATTTCTTTGCGGTTTTTGCGGCGTTGTGTTTTTTGATTTCCGCGAGTATTGCACGGGCAATCACTCCGGAGGCTTCCGCACGGCAGGCAGCGAAGCTGGGCCAGTCGTTGAAGTCGATGATGGTGAAGGTGCCGTCGGGGGCTATGATGGCGTCGCCGCCGTAGATTTTAATGTCGAGTGCTTCAGCCGCACGTTTGCAGACGGCTTTGAGGGCTTCGATGTCGAATTTCGGTTTGTCCTCGTCCATTCCCTGCTTGTCGCGTGAGCCGAGATGGTAGAAGCAGTGGAACCAGGGTGTGCCGTAGACACCGTAGAACTTCAGCAGTTCGCCTTCGACGTGACGGCAGACGACGGCGCGCTTGATGCCGCGCAGGAAGTATTCCTGCACAACCTCCTGAGCTTCCTCGGGATGGCGGACGTAGGTGACATCCTCCTTGTGCATCGTGTGGAAGTCGCCGCGCTTGACCCATGCGTTGGTCATGCCGAGGCGGTTCATCGTGTCGATGACGCGCTCGTCGGTGTTGACCATGATGCTTTCCGCTGTTGGTATGTTGCTGCCGATGAGGATGCGGGTGAGGCGTTCGCGGGTGCAGTTCTCGACTCCGTAGCCGGAGTTGATGACGAGCGCACCTTCATCCTCTTTCTGCTGCAGGATTGGGAAGGAGCGGTGGTGGCGGCACATGTTGATTATGATGTCTTCGCTCACGGCACCTGCCACAAGCTGCTCTTCGCTGTATATCCTGACCTCGCAGCCGCGTTTGCGCAACTGGTCGGCGGTGAGGTTGAGGATGGAGGCGTCGTTTCCGATATGGTTGGGCGAAAAGACACCTGCCCTCATGATTGCGGCTATCTTTATATCAGCCATGGTTGGTTAGTTTTAGAGGCGTGGGATTCGCCTCGGGGATATGATGGTTTAAAAAAAACGGTTCGTTGTCGGTCAGCCCCGTTTGGAGTGCCGGAGTCTGTCGGTCAGCCGGAGATGAAGCGCTCGGCTTCGGCGATGTCCGAGGGATGGTCCACGTCGATAATCTTGGTGAACTGCCAGGCTTTGAGCCTCATGCCGGAAGCGATGAGGGCGCGCTGGAAGTCGCGCATACGGCTGACACCTGCCCGCGCACAGTCCTCAAGGATGTCGAGCGCGGAGGGGCGGAGGAGGTAGATGCCACCGGAGACGAAGCGCACTCCGGGGACCGGGCAGTCGAGGAATCCGGTGATGTCGCCCTCAGTGGTTGCGGCGACATAGAGGGGTTTCTCGTCGGCGATGTAGGTGGTGACGGCCATGTAGCCGTCGGTGTCAGGGTCGGCTTCGAAGTCGGCGATGAACTGCGCGAATTCCTCGGGACGGAAGACGGTGTCGACCGTCATGAGGCAGAAGGGTTGGCTGCCGTCAATCTCAGCAGCGAGGGCGTGGAAGCTTTCCATCGACCCCCCGGTGGATTTCTCCATGACTGTCAGCACGGCGCGCGGACTCAGGGCGCGCAGGGTTGCCGGGACCTCCGGCATGGCCGGATTGGTGATGACGCTGATGCGTCCGGCTTCCATGCTGTCGAGTATGCCGACGAGACGCACGATCATCGGCTCTCCTGCGAGCTCTACCAGGGGCTTGGGGCGCGCTTCGCCTTCATTGCTGAGGCGTGAGCCTTGTCCGGCGGCTATGATGGCATAGTTCATGGCTGTTTTTGACGGCTGGAGGGTTGGTTATGCTTTGGCTTATTGACGTTCGGGCTTTTCGGCGGGGAGCTTGTCGTTGCCCTTGTCGTAGAACTGACGGCGGAGGGGGTTGGCTGTGGCCTCGGCCTCACGACGGCGGTTGCGGTAGATGTCGATGGCGGCATAGATGGCCTCGCGCATTGACTGCTCGTCAGCGCGTCCCTGTCCGGCAATGTCGTAGGCGGTGCCGTGGTCGGGAGAGGTGCGCACGAAGGGTAGACCGGCGGTGTAGTTGACACCGTTCTCTCCGGCGAGGAGTTTGAAGGGGGTGAGACCCTGGTCGTGGTACATGGCGAGGATGCCGTCGAACTTGGTGTAGGCACCGCTGCCGAAGAAGCCGTCGGCCGGGTAGGGACCGAAGGCGAGGACGCGGCGCTTGGAAGCCTCAGCGATGGCGGGGGCGATGATTTCGGCTTCCTCATTGCCGATGACACCTGCGTCGCCTGCGTGGGGGTTGAGGGAGAGGACGGCGATGCGGGGACCATGGATGCCGAAGTCCTCGATGAGCGAGCGGTTGAAGGCAATGATCTTATCGGTGATGGCCTTAGCGGTGATTTTGCCTGCTACAGCCGTGAGGGGGTCGTGGATGGTGACGAGGGCCACGCGCAGGTTTTCGCTACACATTATCATCATGGCGTGACGGCCTTCGCCGAGACGCTCTTCGAGATACTCGGTGTGGCCGGGGAAGTTGAATTCCTCGCTGTGGATGGTGTGTTTGTTGATGGGGGCGGTGACGAGTACGTCGATGAGGCCGTCGCGGAGGTCGGACACGGCGCGTTCGAGGGCTGCGAGGGCTGCCTTTCCGGCAGTCTCGGTGGGTTGGCCGGGTTCAATCTTGCAGTCTTCGCCGACGACGTTGATGATGTTGATCTGATCATCAGCCGCATCGTCGGGGGAGTCGATCTGGAAGAGCTTGAATTCGGGCAGCTCCATGCCCTTGCGGTAGTAGTTGGCTATTTTGGCCGAGCCGTAGATCACCGGGGTGCAGAGTTCGGTGATTCGGGTGTCGCTCAGGGCTTTGAGCAGCACTTCGTAGCCGATTCCGTTGATGTCGCCGTGGGTGATGCCGACACGTATTTTTTTGTCTTGTTCCATTGCTTTGGAGTAGGGGTTAGGGTGGCTTTTGCGGTGTGCGAAAGCCTATTATCCTCAAATTAATCGGTAAAATTACGAAAAAATCCCTCACCAACGGGGCCGGCGAGGGAATGGTGAGGGCTTTTAACGCTTTTTAACGCGAGAGGGAGGGGAGGAGGCTGATGGGGGATAAGGCAAATAGGGGATAAGGCAAATAGGCCTAATAAGCCTAATAGGGCTAATAGGGGATAAGGCTAATAGGGCAAATAAGTCAAATAGGCCCAATAGGCTTTGCGCTACCTATTGGGCCTATTTGGCTTATTGGACTTATTAGTTTTCGCTTATTGGGCCTATTAATTTTCGCCGAGGGCTTTGGCGAGGGTTTCGGTGATGGCGTTGGGGTCGTGGCCGGCGTGGACAATGCGGCCTTCGGGGTCAAGGAGCATCAGGAAGGGGATGCTGTGGACCTGATAGGCTTCGGTGATGGGGCTTACGCGGGTCTTGTCGGCCCAGAGCTGAGTCCATTCCATCTGCTCTTCGGCCATTGCCTTGCGCCAGGGTTTCTCGGCGCTGTCGAGCGAGACAGCGAGGATTTCGAGCTTGTCGCCATATTTGTTGTAGAGTTCACGCACATGGGGGATTGCCAGTCGACAGGGTCCGCACCATGAAGCCCAGAAGTCGACCATGACATATTTGCCTTTTCCGGCGAAGTCAGAGAGACGGCGCTCGGTGCCGAGGGAGTCGAGGGCTGCAACATCGGTGAATGGTGTCTCACGCTGGAACTTGCGGCTGAATTCCATGGCTTTTGTGAGTTGGTTGAGACGTGCGGTGTCGGGCATTGCCTTGAAGGTTTCAGCAAGCGCGTCGAGTTCGGCACCGGTGAAGGCGAAAGGAGTGGAGAGGTCGTTGAGCATCTTCATTCCGGAGATGCTGTAGGTGGGATGGGCCTTGACGAAATTGCGGACGGCCTCATCCTCGGCTTTGTTGGCTTTGGCGGCTGCTTCTTCGAGGCGCTTTTCTCCTTCTTTGCTTCGGTCGCGGTTCTCATCAATGCGGTAGTTGAAGTGTGCGGCTTTGGCATTGAAAATGTAGGGGAACATGGCTTCGGTGTATTCGGCATATTCCTTCTGGGCCTGTCCGCCGGTGACGGTGACGTTTTTCTCCTTGAGAAGTCCGCCTGTGCCGAAGTAGAAGCCTGGGGCGACGCTGTCGATATGGGCTGCGCTTACAGTCATGGGGAGGTTCTCAACCATGAGGGTGATGGCTTTGTCGAGCGATTCTTCGTCCTTGGTCTCGATACGGATTTCGCAGAGGGAGGGTGAGGAGACTTTGCCTGTGAGGGTGAAGGCACCGTCGGAGGCAGTTGTTCCAGCGAGGTCCCTGCGTTCGCCACGCTCGTGGCTGATGAGTTTGACAGGGGTGCCGGCTTTGAGGCCGGGGATTTTGCCGGTTATGGTGAAGCTGTCGGTAGCCTGGAGGGTAAGGGCTGCGGTGAGGAGGAGGGTGGTTGACAGGAGTTTCATTGTTTTTGGGGTGATAAGTCTAATAGGGCTAATAAGCCAAATAGGGCAAATAGGACTAATAAGCCTAATAAGGCTAATAGGGGTTATGGGTGGGGTGATTTTTTTGACTATTCGCCGAGGTGTTTGGCGAGGGCTGCGGTGATGACGTCGGGTTTGTTGGTTGAGCAGATAACCGAGCCTTTGTCGTCAAGAAGGATGAGGCGGGGGATGGTGTTTATGAAGAAAGCATTGGCTGTGGCTGCCATCTGATCGTTGGTGGCAGCACCCCAGAATTGTTGCCATGTCATGTTTTCCTCTTCCAGAGCTTTGCGCCATGCTTTCTCGCTCTGGTCAAGGGAGATGCTTATGGCGGTGAACCTGTCGGGGTATTTTTCGACGAGTTCCTTTACATGGGGGATTGCTGCACGACAGGGTCCGCACCATGAAGCCCAGAAGTCAATGAGGGTGTATTTTCCGGGAGTGAGCTGCGGGAGGAATTTCAGTGTCCGGTTGTCAGTGGTGGTCACGTCGAAGTCGGGGCAAGAGCGGCCGAGGGGGAAGCGGAGGCTGAATTCGAGCAGGCGGTTGGTGCGGTTGACGCGTGCGGTGTCCGGGTTGACGCTGACGGCTGCGGCGATGTCGCGGAGGGTCTGCTCGTCATGGACAAACTGTGTCGTCAGTTCTTTGCCTGCGAGCCATGAGGCAGCGGCGGTAGCCGGGTTGGCCTTGATGAAGGCAATGCGCGATGCGGTGAGTGCTTTCTGCGATGCGTCCTTCAGGGCATCGTATTTGCGCACGGTGTCGGGGTTGGCGTTGGTTTCGAAGTATTTGTTGGCACCGAGATAGCCGAGTTTCTTGTCGGCGAGTTCCTGCGCGCCGATTTGAGCGATATAGTCCACGAAACTTTCATTTGCCTTACCGCCATTGATATTGATGAGCGGTTCGGGCTGGTAGGAGTTGCAGATGGAGTCGAATGTGACGGAGGAGGAGAGAGCGAGATTTCCGTCGCCTGCCATCAGGCGCGTTGAGGCTACGCGGACGTAGTCACCGCGCTTGGTGGAATATTTAGAAAAGTTAAGGTTACACATCGAGGGGAATCGGGTCTCGCCCTTGAGGGTGAAGGAGCCGTCCTTTGAGGTGGTTTCAGCTACTTTTGTCCCTTCCTGACCGTTTTCAATGTCAATCAGGGTGATTTTGACGCTGTCGGGGAGCTGAGGGATGGTTCCGGTGATTGTGAACGGTGCGGCAGCCTGTGCCCCGATAGACAAAGTCAGGGCCATAAGCCCTGACAGTGACATTTTTATCAAATTCATATTCATAAA
>CANCXM010000037.1 GCA_947381945.1 uncultured Muribaculaceae bacterium | reverse complement strand
GGTAGAGCATTTCATTCGTAACGAAAAGGTCGCGGGTTCGAGCCCCGCTCGCGGCTCAAAAACCACCACCGCCGTCCAAACAATAAAGTCTGGACGGCGGTGGTCGTTTTATTTCTGCAATTTGTCGATGACGATATTACAAACATAAAGATTATCTGCTTCTCAGCTCCCAGCAAGCCACAGCCGCTGCTGCGGCAACATTGAGCGAGTCGACACCATGAGCCATCGGGATGCGCACCGTATAGTCGGCTTCCTCGATGGTTTTTGAGGCGAGACCGTCACCTTCCGTCCCCATGACAATAGCGAGGCGTGGCTCGGCTTTAAGTCTCGGGTCGTCGAGTGAGACAGACTTGTCGGTCAGTGCCATTGCCACGGTCTTGAATCCATATTCCTTAAGGGTATTCACCTCCCCGTCGAGCCAACCCCACGGAACTTGGAATATCGTACCCATCGATACCCTCACTGCACGTCGGTTGAGCGGGTCGCACGATGAGCGCGTGAGCACGACGGCATCTATCCCCAAGGCGGCTGCCGAACGGAAAATGGCGCCTATATTTGTCGTGTCGACCACACTGTCGATCACCACTACTCTTTCGGCATCTCTGAGCAATTCCTCCAATGGTTGAAATGGCTTCCGGTGCATTGCCGCAAGTACTCCCCGGGTGAGGGTATAGCCCGTCAGCGACGCGAGTACCGGACGGCTTGCCGTGTAGACAGGCATGTCGGGATATGCGGCTATTATATCAGCGGCGTCACCTGTGATATGCCGCTCTTCACACAGAAGTGAGATCGGTTCATATCCGGCTGCGATGGCCACGCGTATCACTTTTGGACTTTCGGCAATGAAAATTCCCTTTTCGGGTTCGAGTCGGTTGCGCAGTTGTGCTTCGGTCAGCGCCCCGTAGGGCTTCACGCCGGAATGGTCGAGCGAATCTATATGTATGACGGGCATGGTCGATGAATATTGGGTTTAAAACAGTACAAAATTAAGCCAATATGACCGATAATCCAACAAAAAGATGGCAAAATCTGCCGTTTTTACCTATTTTCATGCAAAATCTCCGTATCTTTGCACCCGAGAAACAATAATACCTATAACATGGCATATAATCTTTTGAAAGGAAAGCGCGGCATCATCTTCGGCGCGCTCAATGACATGAGTATCGCCTGGAAAGTGGCTGAGAAAGCCGTAGAGGAAGGCGCGACAATCACTCTGTCAAACACCCCCGTTGCCGTCCGCATGGGCGATGTCAGCAAGCTTGGCGAAAAGCTCGGTGCTGAGGTCATCCCCGCCGACGCAACCAATGTCGATGACCTCGAGATGGTCTTCGAAAAATCAATGGAAATTCTCGGAGGCAAGATCGATTTTGTGCTCCACTCAATCGGCATGTCGCCCAATGTGCGCAAGAAACGCCTCTATGACGATATTGACTACGATCTGCTCAATAAGACTCTTGACATCTCAGCCATTTCGTTCCACAAGATGATTCAGGCTGCCAAGAAGCTCGATGCAATCGCTGACCACGGCAGCATCGTCGCTCTCAGCTACATCGCTGCCCAGCGCACAATGTTCGGCTACAACGACATGGCCGATGCCAAGGCGCTTCTTGAATCAATTGCCCGCAGCTTCGGCTATATCTATGGACGTGAGAAGCATGTCCGCATCAACACCATCTCGCAGTCTCCCACACAGACCACTGCCGGAAGCGGTGTCAAGGGTATGTCGTCGCTCATGGACTTCGCCAACCGCATGTCGCCCCTCGGCAATGCTACTGCCGACGAATGTGCCGACTATTGCATCGTGATGTTCAGCGACCTCACCCGCAAGGTGACAATGCAGAACCTCTTCCACGATGGCGGCTTCTCAAGCATGGGTATGAGCCTCCGCGCCATGGACCAGTACGAGAAGAGCTTCGACCAGTATCGCAACGAAGACGGAACAATCCAGTACGGTTAATCCATCCTCAAATCGTCTGCTCCTCAGTGGCTGACTTTCAGCCACTGACCGGCAAACGTAAATAAAAAACAGAAAGCATTCTGCCTATCGGTGGAATGCTTTCTGTCTTTTTATGGCTCTTTGTGATTAAACCTTATTTCGGTTCGATATGCAGGTAGTATTTTTCCGGACTGTCATCATCGGGAAGTTTATGCAGAAGCAGAATTCTTGTTGTCGTGTTCTCCCAGAATTTTATAGCTTCAACTCCTTCTGTCGGAAGACATTTGAATGAATCAACCTTACCGGCGATACTCTGCGGTTGCCCGGCATTGTCGGACATGAGTCTTGACAGACCTTTTTGCATGTATGCCGGTGAATTCTCGTTGGATACCGTTGATTTTGGGTTCACATATATCTGCGCATATCTTGTGCCATTCATCTCCTGGACATCTTCCGCATTGTATTCGTATATTGAATCAAGCATACAATAAACTCTTGTATGGCCTGGATTTGCGATTGCTATACTTCCATTGATCCAATCATAGCAGAGGAAATCCCGTTTGTGGAGATTGGTTGTGAGGGATGTGGAGTAGACAACCTTTCCGTCACGGTAACCTTTGAGATAATTCTTGATTTGGTTCCCTTTGAAGAAATGTGTACTCCAATGTGAAGTGAAATGCTCCTCGGTTGAATTGGCCGTGTTCTGACGTTCGTATATTCTGACTGTGTTCGGAAGACCATCCGCACACCATACGATTGAGTCATAGTGTTGTGTGAATTCAGGGCATCCTGAACCATGATAACGGTCGAGATAATCGTTGATTTGATAGGATATGTTATCAAATATTGCCGGAACACTAAAATTGTCGTTCATAAATGGCGTAAAATATGATTGGACAAGTTGGAATTTATATTTGTCAGCTACTTCCTCTGTTCCGGGTCCAGGGTCGGGGACAAGGTCCCCGAATGTACGTTTGACATATAAAATTGTTTTTACCGCGTTCTTGCCATTCTTCGGAGAAATTGTGATTATCGCTGATGCTTCTTTGGCAGATGTATATTGCGGAAAATGACAATTAACCTGTTGTCCTTCAATTGTGAACACGCCCCAATCACAATTGTAAGTGTCGGAACCATCCCATCCAAGCGGTTCAAGCTTGTCATAATTGTTGCAGATGAGGGTTATATCTCCACCCTTATCATTCACTTCAATATACAGCTTGGAGATTTCATCAAGATTATAATCAAATTTTATATTATCCGGCGATTGGTTATTGCATGACCAGGACATGTAATCGGCCATTTCATCGGAATGGCTGGAACAAGATGTGGCCCATAGAGCTATAATGGTGATGCTCGCTAAAAGGTACTTATTCATGATACGGTGTTGATTTATCCATTGACATTTAGATGTTTTAAGGTGTATTTTTACCCGTGATTGGTTTGCAGCTTGTTGAGTTCCGGTTTGCAGGGGTAGGGTATATCAGAGTCAATCTGTAAAAGCTTTGATAAGGGCTGCTGCACATATCAGGAAAAGCAATATTCCTGAAATCAGGAGAACAGTTCTTTTTCTTGGCGTTTTCTGTTCGCTTCGGATATACATGCCAAGAAATACTCCGTAAAGCGCTCCCAATAACGGCAGAAATATTGTGAGTATTTTGAGATTCATAGAATAAATGGTTTGATATTGGTGATTGGGTTGTTATTATAGACAAAATTAAGTAAAAAGCCTATATATCTGTTATGGTTTCATGACTTTAACATTCAATATGGCTGTTTTTTTCATTTTGGATTATATTGAGGAGACTGCCGATGTCTTTGAAAGGAAAAATGGTTGGGGTGCAGTCTCTTT
Organism: uncultured Muribaculaceae bacterium; assembly: GCA_947381945.1. Taxonomy (GTDB): domain Bacteria; phylum Bacteroidota; class Bacteroidia; order Bacteroidales; family Muribaculaceae; genus Duncaniella. Next base: position 23,566 of record CANCXM010000037.1, on the reverse strand, counting down.
TTGTCTATACTCGCCTTATCGCTGCAAGAAAGGCGGCAATGCAGGATTCTTTAAGGGATGATTCCTGCATTGCCGCCCATGTTTCAGTGCTTTTCCGGAAGGAAAATTCGTTCCTTCGGAGATTATTTCAGGAAGAGGCTATTTACTTCGGAAGGTTGAAGGCAACAGTCATTTCCTTCATCTGCTCGTCTGACATACCGTCAGGCTCGAAGCCCATGTTCTTGGCGCAGATGTAGATTTGTGCGGACTTGTTGAGTACGTCGACCTGGTCGAAGGCTGCCATGATGTCGGTATCGACTGCAAACACACCGTGCTTCTCCCAGAGAGTCACGTCGTAGTCGCCGAGTTCCTTGATGGTCGATTCGGCGAGGGCGTTTGATGAGGGAAGCTGGTAGGGGATGATGCCGAGACCACGGGGGCAGAATGCCTTGGTTTCGGGAATCATGCTCCAGAGAAGACGGGTGGCCACATCCTTTTCAAGATACTTCTTGCAGTGGCTGAGGGCCACGAGTTCGATGGGGTGGGTGTGGAGCGATGCCTTGTAGGGAGAACCGTTAGAGATGAGATAGTTGTGGACTGCAAGGTGTGAGGGAAGCTCGGATGTGGGCTTCACGGGGTTGTCAGCGATGATTTCATAGTGAGCGCAGTCATCGGTGATGCGGATAACCGAGCCGTTTTCCATAGGACGGCGGGCAAGGTCGCGCATACGTTTGTTGGTTCCCTTGCAGTAGAAGTAGCATCCCTTGAGTTCGGGGAGTGTAAGACCGATGGGAGTTGCGGGTGCGATGGCGGGCATTTTGCGGATTTCGTCATCCACATGCTCAGTGATGTTGACAGTGATGTTGCCGCCGTTGCGTTCGGCCCAGCCTTTTTGCCAGAGGTAACCGGCTACTTCAGCCACTTTTTCCACTTCCTCGCGAAGAGCGGGACGATTGTCTAAGATAGATGCCATTTTGATAATTTTGTGTATGATTGGTTTTGGGTTGTTCTTTATCCGATTAACTGGGGAAGGAAGCACGACACGATGAGGACGATGATACCGATGACAAGCACGGTGATGGTCCTCGGCGAGCAGCCTTTCCATTCCTTAAGTATGATACCCCACACGTTGGAGAACACAACGTTGAGCGCCATGAGTATGCAGAACGAGAGGGTCATCAGTGTCGGTGAGTCTGTCAGGAAGCCCTTGCCGAGTGCGAGTCCGAAGAACTGGCTGTACCACAGCGCGCCTGCAAGCAGACAGAAAAGGATATTGTTGGCCAGGACGCCACCCTTGGTGTAGTCACCCCAGGTGCGGTTCTTCTGGTTCTGGTAGAAACAGTAGATGGCGTTGGTCACGAAGCCTCCGAGCGTCACAAGGAATGTGGCCGGAAGTGTTTTGTACATGTCAGGTGTGAGATCGCCGAAGTTGATGCTGCTGCCGAATTCAAGACCGACGTTGAAACAGCCGCTCATGAAACCTGCAAGCAGGGCGATGGTGATGCCTTTAGGGAAATTGAAATCCTTGACGGCAGCCTTCTTCTCTTCTTCGCTGAGAGAGGCGGCCTTCATGGAGCCGGCGATACCGATGATGGCGATACCGATGAGTGTCACGACTACGCCGAGAATCACGGCGAATGTGAGCTGCGACAGCGGATCGTTTTCAGGGAAGAAAATGTTGAGCAGTACGGGACCCATGATGGTGCCGAGGCCTGCGCATGTGCCGAGGGCGATCGACTGGCCGAGGGCCACGCCGAGATAGCGCATGGAGAGTCCGAATGTCAGACCGCCGACACCCCAGAGCGCACCGAAGAGGATGGTCATCCAGATGTTGAACGACTGGTCGGCGGTGAAGAGCTCACAGAGCGAGTGGCCCGCCGGGACGGCGAGGAGTGCGCCGAGGAAGGGGAGAATCAACCATGCGAAGACGCCCTGCACAATCCAGTAGCTCTCCCAACTCCACGATTTGATTTTGTTGATGGGAACATAGCAGCTCGACTGGCAGAAAGCTCCGATGGCGATGATAAGTAAGCCGATAAGTATCATGATTGGTAAATTTATGAAGTATAGAGATTAAAGTATAGAGTATAGATATTAGTTTATGTCATTTCGGATGATGGCTTCTCTGTAGCCACTCATGATGCGGGCAAGCTCTTCGATTTGCAGGCGTATGCTGCCGAATTGGTCATGTCCGAGATAGTTCATGTCGCAAGCTAATGTGAGCTGACAGCTTAATTCTGTCAAAGAGCCGTAAGCCACGCTCAGAAAATGAAGTTTTTCTTTCCCGGAAAATCTGCCGGATCCTTCTGCGATGTTTGATGCAATAGATACGACAGCACGCCTTATTTGATCTGTCAGCGCAAATTTCTCTTCGGTAGGAAAACTTCTGGTCAGTGTATAGATTGTCTTGACTAAAAGCCTTGATTTCTGCCAAAGCGTCAGTCGCTCATAATTGAAAAATATCATGGAGAGAGAAGAAAAAACTATTATCTATACTCTATACTTTACACTCTATACTTAATTTTAACTGCCAGTTAAAATTAACGTTTCGATGTCACGTCGCGTTCGTAGCCTTCTACTTCTGCGATGTAGCTTTCGCCGACGGGTACGTTGTTCTTGAGGCAGAACATGTCGTAGACAGCGTTCCAGGGGAGGTTCTTGCACTCTTCGAGGAGGGCGAGGCGCTGGAATCGCTTGTCGGCGAGCTCATACTTGCGGAGGGTATCGGTCGGCTCGAGAAGGGCGCGGAGCATACACTTCTGGGCTGCACGGCTACCGATGACGTAGGCACCGATGCGGTTGAGTGTACCGTCGAAGTAGTCGAGACCGTAGTGAACGCGGTTGAGGGCACCTGCACGGACGATTTCGCTGAAGAGGTCCATTGTCGGGTCGTCCATGATGGTGACATGGTCAGAGTCCCAACGGATGGGGCGCGAAACGTGGAGCATGAGTTCGGGGACGAAGAGGAGCATGGCTGAAACCTTGTCGGCAACGCTTTCAGTCGGGTGGAAGTGGCCGGTGTCAAGAGTAATCATCATGTCGTTCTTGGCTGCGTATGAAGTATAGAAGTCGTTAGAACCTACAGTGTAGCTTTCGAGACCGATACCGAACACCTTTGATTCAACGCAGTCCTTCATCCAGTCATATTTATGTTCGAAGATCTGGTCGAGAGAATCCTTGAGGAGTTCGCGGTACATGTAGCGGTTAACTGTGATGTCCTTCGAGCCGTCGTGTACCCATGTGTTCATGATACAGGGATCCTGCTGGGCCTCACCCATGGCCTGTGCGATGGCGCGGCAGCGCTTTGAGTGCTCAATCCAGAAGTCGCGGATACCCTTGTCGGGGTTCGAGAGGCTGAGGTCGCCGCTCTTGGGGTGAGAGAATGAAGTGGAGTTGAAGTCAAGCTTGATGTCGTTGGCTTTACCCCAGTCAATCCAGCTCTGGAAATGCTCTACCGAGCACTGGTCACGGTCAACGAACTTGTCGCCGAAGTCACCGTAGATTTCATGAAGATTGAGGCGATGCTTGCCGGGGATGAGGCTCATGGCATAGAGGATGTCGGCGCGGAGCTCATCGATGTTGCGGGCCTTGCCGGGGTAGTTGCCGTTGACCTGGATACCGCCGGTGAGTGAACCGCCCTGGTTTTCAAAACCGGCAACGTCGTCAGCCTGCCAGCAGTGCATACTCAGGTGGAAATCCTGCATTTGTTCGAGGACCTTGTCGGTGTCTACACCTACGGCTGCATAGCGTTCTTTGGCGATTTCATACGCCTTCTTTACTGATTCTTCTTTCATGATGATAAGGTAAAATTTGGTTTGTGGTATAAGAATGTTGTTGTTTCATTTTGTTGATTGGTGAGGAGAGAGGGACGGCCCCGGTGTTTATCCGGGGGGCGGGCCGCTTATGCCTTGCGCGGCTCGTAGGTCTTGGTCTCTGTCGAGTTGACAGCCACACGGCGCATGTCGGCGATGTCGTTGACCTTGCCGTCGGCGCGGAGCTGGACGAGTACGTTGCCGAGAGCGGTTGATTCCGACGGACCTGCTACCACGGGAATACCGATGGCATCAGCTGTCAGTTGCATCAGGTGTGCGTTCTGGCAACCGCCGCCGATGACGTGGAGGGTGTTGATTTCGTTGGGCGAAAGTTCGCGCAGCCATCCGAGCACTTCCTTGTAGCGGAGAGCGAGGCTGCGGAAAATCACGCGCATGAAGTCCGCGGCAGTCTCGGGTACACGCTGGTTGGTCTTGCGGCAGTATTCCTTGATGGCCTCGGTCATCGACTTGGGATTTGCGAAAGCAGGATCGTCGGGGTTGATGGTGCTTTCGATGTCAGAAGTCGTGTAGAGGGCGCATAGGTCGGCGATATTTTCTGGTGCGTCTTTCAGCTCGGTGCGTGAGCGTTCGAGAAGCCAGAGGCCACAGATGTTTTTGAGGAAACGGATTGAACCGTCGATTCCACCCTCGTTGGTGAAGTTGTATTCAAAGGCCTTGTCGTTGATGATCGGGCCTTTTGACTCGATACCGAGAAGCGACCATGTGCCGCAGCTGAGGTAGGCGAACTTTTCATCCTTTGCAGGAACACCGATTACAGCCGATGCGGTGTCGTGGCCTGCCACTGCAACCACGGGGATTGCGCCGAGTCCTGTGGCCTGCTGTACGCCGGGTGTGAGTGTGCCGATGACATAGCCAGGGTTCACGAGTTTGCCGAACTTGTCGGGGGTGAGACCTGCCTTTTCAAGCAGCTCTGCGTCGAGTTCGCCGGTGTTCGGATTGAGAATCTGGGAGGTTGAAGCCACGGTGTATTCAGTCACGGCGTTGCCGGTGAGCATGTAGCTCAGTGCGTCGGGCATGAAGAGGATTTTGTCGGCTGTCTTGAGCGCGTTGCCCTCTTTTTTGCTGAGTGTGTGGAGCTGGAAGAGGGTGTTGAAATCCATGAATTGTATGCCGGTCTTCTCATACACCTTCTCGCGGGGCATCTCCTCGCAGAATTTGTCGACAGCACCCGTGGTGTGCGGGTCGCGGTAGCAGTAGGGGAGACCTGCGATCGAACCGTCGGCGTGGAAGTAGGCCACGTCGCAGCCCCAGGTGTCGATACCTATCGAGCGGGCCACTGTGCCGATCTCTCCAAGTTTCACCGATGCGTTGCGCAGACCTGTGAGAATTTCATTATAGAGCCCTGGGAGGTTCCAGAAAATATGGCCTCCGATCGGGAGCATGGGATGTTTGAAACGGTGGATTTCTTCTGTTTCCACTTTCTCGCCGTCAAACGACGCGAGTATGACTCGACCGCTCGTTGCACCGAGGTCAACAGCGATGTAATAATTCTTTTCGTCAGCTTTCATGGGTAGTGACTGTGTATTTTGAATTGTGGTAAGATTGTTGTATCAGGTGATAATGAGGATATTTGTCGTCGAGGGGTTAATATCCTCCTTTTTGCTTCTGTGTCTGGATATGTCGGTTTGCTTTCAAAAAGCGCATGTCTCCGCGCTTCATCCTTTGGTGGAGTGAGGCGCAGAGACAGGCGTGTGTATGTGCTTATTTTTCACGCATGAACACGTTGATTGGGGTGCCGTGGAAGTCCCATGTATCTCGTATCTTGTTCTCCAGATAGCGGCGGTAGGGTTCCTTGACCCACTGCGGCAGATTGCAGAAGAAGATGAAGGTTGGGATTGGCGAGCCCTTGAGCATCGTGACATACTTGATTTTGATGAATTTGCCCTTGTTGGCAGGGGGCGGGTAGGCGGCGATCGCTTCGAGCATCACGGTGTTGAGCTGTGAGGTCGGAACGATGCGCTTGCGGTTCTCACACACATGGAGTGCGGTTTCAAGCACCTTGTAGATGCGCTGCTTGGTGAGTGCTGAGGCGAAGATGATGGGGAAGTCGACGAAGGGAGCGAAGCGCTGGCGGATCGCATCCTCATAGTGCTTGATTGCTTCCTTGGATTTGTCTTCGACGAGGTCCCACTTGTTGACCACGACCACGAGGCCCTTCTTGTTGCGCTGGATGAGCGAGAAGATTGACACGTCCTGCGACTCTATGCCTCGCGTGGCATCAATCATGAGGATGCACACGTCTGATGCCTCGATGGCACGGATGGAGCGGATTACCGAATAATACTCAATGTCCTCGTTGACTTTTGTCTTCTTGCGGATACCTGCGGTGTCCACCAGATAGAAGTCGAAACCGAATTTGTTGTAGCGTGTATAGATTGAGTCGCGGGTGGTTCCGGCGATGTCGGTGACGATATGGCGGTTCTCATCGATGAAAGCGTTGATTATCGACGATTTGCCCGCGTTCGGACGGCCCACGATTGCTATTTTGGGAATGTCGTCGAGCTGCTCGGCTTCATCCTCGTCCTTTTCGGGCATTTTCTTCACCACTTCGTCGAGGAGGTCGCCTGTGCCGTAGCCGCTCACTGCCGACACGCCCATCGGGTCGCCGAGACCGAGGCTGTAGAATTCGGCTATGTTGTAGAGCGAATCCCCGGTGTCGACCTTGTTGGCTACGAGGATTACCGGTTTGGTGGAGCGACGGAGAATCTGGGCCACCTGATCGTCGAGGTCGGTGACTCCGTTGGCTGCGTCAACAACAAAAAGTATTTCGTCGGCCTGCTCGATGGCGAGCTGCACCTGCTTGTTGATTTCGTTTTCGAAGATGTCTTCACTGTTCACAACCCAACCGCCGGTGTCGACGATCGAAAATTCCTTGCCGTTCCAGTCGACTTTGCCATACTGGCGGTCGCGGGTCGTGCCGGCTTCATCGTTGGTGATGGCCGTGCGCGATTGGGTCAGTCTGTTAAAGAGAGTGGATTTGCCCACGTTCGGGCGACCCACTATTGCTATCATTTGTCCCATACATTGATGATTAATGCTGTGAGGGCATAAGCGGGTGACTTATGCCATGCAAATTTAACCAATTATTTCTTAACTCGCAACAATAAGTGTGTCTTTATGTCGTCTTCACGGGTTTTATATGCCTTGACTTACTCGTTGAATTTGCGTCAGCGGGCTGGTGTTATCCGACAAAATCCCCTCTGTGGAGACAGTATTGCGCTTTCTGTCCGTCTCGTCCCTCCTTTGAGGTGCGGAATGAGGATTGATGATACTGACAGACCTGATTTTGGACTTGAAAATAGTATTTTGGTTAAATATTGTGAAAAACCGGAATAATCTTTCAAAATATTTGGAAGATATTCCGGAGAATGTTACTTTTGTAACAAGTTTTCATGGTATTAGATTTAAGGTAAAAAAGTTATTCGTCGGGATGACGAGTAATTTTTTTTGCCCCGAATTTTTCGGGGCAATGTTCTCAACAGGTCTTACGTTCCATAAACGGATTGAGACGATGCCAATCCGCGATCGGAGGCATGACGCCCATTTCGATCACTTCATCGCGAAGCTTGCAAAGATGCTGGTAGCTCTTTTCAAGCTCTTTTTCTTCTTCGGGTGTACCGTTGACGGGTTTGCATTCCACACCGTTCTTGCCGATGGTTGTCTCCATGGCCATCATGATGTGCTTGAAGCGGTCGTTGTTGACGTAGGTTCCTGCAGGCCAGCGGAAGGGCTGTCCGCCCATTGCTGCTGCAATCATCTCGATTGAAAGATAAGCCGGACTCTGGAACGAAGAACGTCCGCGAAGTTCGATGATTTTCTTTCCGCCTTGGATGACGCGCTCCTTAAGTGCAATCCAGTCTTCGAGCGGGAGTTTAGGTGTGCCGATGATGTCGACAAGGGGTTTGCCGTCGACTGTAGTTGTCGATGCGAACACTGCCATCTGCTCTCCGTGGCCTCCGTAGGTTCGGCTGTTGACGATTTCGTCGGCGGGCACTTTGAGGTATTTCGAAAGCTCGTTTCTCAGACGGGTGCTGTCGAGCGCCGCGAGGGTAGTCACCTTTGAAGGCTCAAGTCCTGAGTAAAGGAGGATGATGAGGCCGGTAATGTCGGCGGGGTTGAAGATGACGACAATGTGTTTCACGTCAGGACAATATGTCTTGACATCCTTGCCGAACTGCTCGGCTATCCGTGCGTTGCCTTTGAGAAGGTCCTCACGGGTCATGCCGGCCTTACGCGCGGCACCGCCCGACGAGACGATGTATTTTGCATCGGTCAGGGCCTCTTTGATGTCGGTTGTGTAAGTGATGTTCACGCCTTCAAACCCACACTGCAACAGTTCTTCAGCCACACCTTCGAGGGCAGGACCGTATGGGTCATAAAGGCAAATGTTAGGTGTGAGATGCATCATTACCGCAGTCTGTGCCATGTTTGAACCAATCATGCCGGCAGCTCCGACGATGGTCAGTTTTTCATCTGTTAAAAATTCCATGATTATACCTTGATTTAATAATTAGGATTGATTGAATTACTTAAATCATAACATGGAATCCCCCCTAAATGTTGATTCAGGATATTATTGTTTAAAATCCGGATGGCAGCCGGTAAGCTGCGAAGCAGCGGTGCCGTGGTAGCCCCTCATCGAGCGAAAATGCAATGAAGCCCGCAGGGCGAAATTGCATTTCGCGAAGGTGTGTGGAAAAGGAATGACATCGTTCTCGGGCATCGAAGATGTCCGATAATGACGCACGCCTCCGGATAATTCGAATAATTGTTGATGTGGATTGTGGGAAGGGAAAATACCGGATATTACCTATTTCGATATTTGAAATGGATAAATGCCGTGGATGATGGTTTGTCTATGTCTGGACGATATTATCGGACATCTTCGATGCCCGACTGATTCAATGCCAATCGAACCCCACGCCTCGCTCCCGGCTACGAGCTTTGACCTTCGGTCGTCGCTTGTATCCGTGCGCTCGTGGTGGGGCTACCATCACACCGCTGCTTCGCAGCTTGCCTATCGCCATCCGGCAAAGTGATGCATCATAGCAGCTTGCCAATTACATCCGGCAATGTGATGCTGATTTGCAATAATATATGTTACGCCTATTTGGGCGATTTTATAGCTTAATATTTGCAAAAATAACGATTTTATGCAAGATAAACAAACTGTTACGCCTTTCGGACAATTAAATATGGTACATGATTGAAAAAATCTCACTACCTTTGCAGTCGATTTTTGTAGGCCGCTTTTTCACTGTTGGCTTTTCTGAGGCGTGGATGGCGGTTGCATGGTCAGTTTTCAGGTAAAAAAGATATTGATTATGAGTGCATCAAAGACTATTTCACACGATGGCACACAGAAAAAGGAAAAACTTTGGAATTCCAACTATTGCAAGGCTATGGCCGGGAATTTCATGATGTTTTTCTCGTTCTATCTGCTCACTCCGCTTTTGCCTATTTATCTTGACGCGCAGTTCAGCGCCGACAAGGATTTGATTGGCCTTGTTCTGTCAGGCTATGTGATTGCAGCATTGATTGTACGCCCATTCAGCGGCTTTATAGTCGACAGCTTCAACCGCAAAAAGGTGTTGATGCTTTGTTTTTTCGCATTTTTCATCTGTTTCACGGGATATATCGGAGCAAGTACCATACTGATGTTTGCCATTGTCCGCACCATCCACGGGCTACCATTCGGGGCCACCACGGTTGCCAACAGTACGGTTGCAATCGACGTGCTCCCGTCGTCGCGCAGAAACGAGGGCGTGGGTTACTATGGTCTCAGCAACAATCTTGCAATGGCGATAGCTCCATCGGCCGGAATCTATATCTATTCGCTGACCGACAATTTCTCTTTCCTTTTCTGGATTTCGCTGTTCGTGGCGTTTGGCGGCTTCTATATGGCGTGTTCCATCAAGCTTCCTCCGCGCAATCTTGTCGAGGGTAAACCGAAACTCAGTCTTGACCATTTCTTCCTCGGGAGGGCATGGCTCATGGCTGTCAACATTCTCCTTTTCGGCCTTTGCTGGGGTGTGATGAGCAACTATGTCGCTCTCTTTGGCAAGCAGGAACTCGGTATCACCGACGGCACCGGTCTCTTCTTCGCTTTCCTCTCTGCAGGCCTGTTCGTATCGCGACTCTACGGTGTGAAATCTCTCCGCGAGGGTCGGCTTACTGAAAATGCACTCGAAGGAGCGCTGATAAGTTGTGTCGGCTACACTCTGTTTGCCCTCTGTCCCGGGGCATGGGCCTATTACGGCGCGGCCATACTCATAGGTCTTGGAAATGGACGTATGTATCCCGCTTTCCTCAACATGTTCATCTGCGTCGCGCGCCGTGACCAGCGTGGAACGGCCAACTCCTCCATCCTCACCGCATGGGACTGCGGAATGGGTCTGGGAATCCTCCTTGGCGGTTTCCTTGCGGAGTATATAAGTTTCTCCGCAGCCTTCTGGGGCGCCGCAATCTCGCAGATTACGGGAACACTGTTGATTATCTTCCTGACGCGCAGTTTCTTCAAGGCGCGTATGCTCCCGGAATACTTCCCCAAATCCGGTGAACAATAAGATTGCCGGGAGAGTTCATATATTATATAATTATGTAGAAGGAGGCGTGGCGGCTCTTGTCAGCCGCCGTCCGGAATACTTCGGGTTGGCAGTCAATGCGGCAACATGCTGTCCGGATGAATCCAATGTCTGGTGTCCGTCTCTTTTCGCGTTTCAGTTATTTTGAGAAAGGTAAAACATAGATGGCAGTAAATGCAAGCACCTCAACGGAGGACCTTGGAGTTAAGTCAGTAGGCAAACTCCTCGCACAATATTCCGTACCGGCGATTATCGCCAGTGTGGCTACTTCGCTGTATAATATCATTGACAGTATTTTCATTGGACGTGGTGTCGGTCCCATGGCCATTGCCGGCCTTGCCATCACCTTCCCGCTGATGAACCTCGTCGCAGCCTTTTGTATGCTCATCGCGGCCGGCGGTGCCACAATCGTCTCGATCTTCCTCGGGCAGAAGAACTATTCGAGGGCGACCGATGTGGTGAATAATGTCTTCACACTCTGTCTCATCCATGCCATCCTTTTCGGCGGCCTGACGTTGATATTCCTCGACCCCATTCTCCTCTTTTTCGGTGCGACTGAAGCCACTATAAGCTATGCCCGCGAGTTCATGCAGGTTATTCTCTGCGGAACGCCGATTCTCTATGTGTTCATCGGTCTCAACAACCTGATGCGAGCCACAGGCTATCCCCGCAAAGCCATGATTTCGGCTCTTATTTCGGTCTTTGTCAACCTTGTTCTCGCGCCTATATTCATTTTTGTTCTTGATTGGGGCATACGAGGAGCGGCATTGGCAACTGTCTGCGGACAGTTTTCAGCCTTTGTGTGGGTGTTGTCCCACTTCCTTTCCAAGAAGAGCTCAATCCACTTCCAGCGTGGTAACAAATGGCTCTCGTGGACGATTATCAAGCGCATTTATGCCATCGGTCTTTCCCCCTTCCTCATGAACGTCTGTGCCTGCGTGGTGGTGATTTTCATCAACCGTGCGCTTCTTGACTACGGCGGTGACGATGGCAACCTTGCCGTGGGAGCCTACGGTATCATCAACCGCACGACGATGTTCTTTGTGATGATAGTCTTCGGTGTCACTCAGGGTATGCAGCCTATTCTGGGCTACAACATCGGTGCCAATAATTTCGATAGGGTCAAACGTGTGCTTCGCCTCGGTATCTGGATCGGTGTGGGCATCACTTCAATTGGCTGGATTATAAGCGAGGGTATGCCGGACACTGTATCATCGCTCTTCACAACCGACGAGACCCTCACACGCATAGCCCGCGAAGGTTTCAGAATCTATTTCATCGCTTATCCTGTGGTTGGCTGTCAGATTGTGATTCAGAACTTCTTCCAGAGTGTCGGAAAGCCTCAGATGTCAATTTTCCTCTCGCTCACCCGTCAGCTTCTCTTCCTCATCCCCTTCCTCATCATCCTTCCTCGCTACTGGGGTGTTCCGGGAGTCTGGGCTTCGATGGCCGGTTCTGACTTCATCGCCTTTGTGGTCGCTGTCGTGACCCTCTGGTGGTGGATGGGCCACACAATGCGCCGCATGGAGCAACGCGCCCAATCCCTCAAGCCCGAAGAGTAGCCACTTCTATTTTAACTAAAAAACAAAAAAACATCAGGCTTGTAGGGACGCGCTGTAGCGCGTATGCCGGATGACCTCCAAATATACCCTGCAAGAATCCCAAAAATAACCATTAAACTCTCTCTCCTTCAAAATCGCTCAAAAACAACCGAAAATACAATGCAGGAAACAATCGATATAAGGGTTATCCCAAAAGTTGCCGGTGAACCGATGCTTCTTAAAGCCGACCTCTCAAACCGTCTCGGCGTAGATGCCAATGCCATAAAGCATATCACTGTCATTCGTCGCTCGATAGATGCACGTCAGCGTCAGGTGATGGTCAACCTCTCCCTTAAAGTCTACATCAACGAACTCCCTGACAATACCTCCCTTGTCCGTCCAGTTGACTACAGACCTGTCAACGGTTCCCGTCAGGCAATTGTGGTCGGAGCCGGTCCGGCCGGACTTTTCGCAGCCCTCCGTCTGATTGAGCTTGGCATCAAACCGATACTCCTCGAACGCGGAAAGGATGTTGATTCCCGCCGTAAGGACATGGCAGCCATTGCCCGCGAGGGTGTGGTCGATCCCGATTCAAACTATTGCTTCGGCGAGGGTGGGGCAGGAGCCTATTCTGACGGCAAGCTTTACACGCGTTCGAAAAAACGCGGGTCGGTCGACAAGATTCTCCACATTTTCGCCCAGCACGGGGCTTCGGAGGATATTCTTGTCGATGCTCATCCCCACATTGGCACTGACAAACTCCCCGACGTTATCAAGGCGATGCGTGAGACCATCATCCGTTGCGGAGGTGAGGTTCACTTCGCGACAAAGGTGACCGACCTTATCATTGAAAACGGTGAGGTAAAGGGTGTGACGGTTGCTGACGGCAGCGCCTTCCTCGGCCCCGTGATTCTTGCCACAGGTCATTCGGCCCGCGATGTCTACCGTATGCTCCACTCGCGCGGTGTCGGCATGGAGCCGAAGGGTCTTGCCATCGGTGTCCGCCTCGAACATCCGCAGCAACTTATCGACCGCCTGCGCTATCACTCCAAAGAGGGCAGGGGCAAGTATCTCCCTGCTGCGGAATACACTATGTTGACGCGTGTTGATGACCGTGCGGTCTATTCTTTCTGCATGTGTCCCGGTGGTTTCATCATTCCTGCGGCAAGCGAGGACGGACAGCTCGTGGTCAATGGCATGTCGCCTTCCAACCGTGGAACCCGTTGGGCCAACTCTGGCATGGTTGTCGAGATTCTGCCTGAAGATGTGCCCGCGACAGACGAGGCTGACGACACGCTGAAGATGATGCACTTCCAGGAGCGCATCGAAAAAGCATTCTGGGATGAGGCCGGACGCACTCAGAACGCTCCCGCACAGCGTATGGTCGACTTCGTCAATTCCCGTCAGTCAGCCGACCTCCCCGTCACCTCCTATGCTCCCGGCATCCACTCCGCACGCATCGACCGTCTGCTCCCCAAAGGTATCGCGCGCCGTCTGCAGCAGGGTTTCAAGGATTTCGACCGTAAGAACAAAGGTTTCCTCACCAACGATGCAGTGCTTATCGGGGCCGAGACCCGCACCTCTTCCCCGCTTCGTATTCCCCGCGATCCGGAGACTCTTGCCCATATTTCCGTGCCCGGACTTTTCCCGACAGGTGAGGGTGCAGGCTACGCCGGAGGCATCGTCTCGGCTGCTATTGACGGTGACCGCGCAGCGGATGCGGTAGCCTCCTATCTTGGCAAATGATGTGGATTTCGGCCAGTTTTCAGGCCGATTACCTCGCATAATCATTATAAGTGGGTAATCGGATGATATAATAATCATCGAAAGTGAGTATTTTGTCGTCGTTTTGGACACAGTAATTTTGTATCGCTCAAAAAGAGCGGTGCAATTACAGTATCGACGATGACAAAAAGCCTCCGGCATATTAATCCGACAAAGATTTTTCTGACTCTTAGTATCCTCGCGTTCTGCGCGAGGGCAGCCTCGGCCATGTCTGATGGTAAGGTCGTGGAGCTGAAAGTGAAAGACGGCTCCAATTCCTCACATCTGGAATTTGTGGCTGTGACGCTTTCGGTTCCGGGGCAATCGGGAGTGAAGGGCGGTTACACTGATTCCGATGGCCATTTTTCAGCTACGGTCAACCCTGGCACATGGCAATTTGAGGTGAATATGGTGGGCTATAAGCCTGTGCGCCGCACCATTAAAGTAGACCGCGACCTCACCTTCACCCTTCCACTCGACCCGATGGATTCTCTCGGCGAGGTCGTCGTCACTGCACGCGAGGCGCGCAATGCGACCTCCGCATCGCTCATCGACACCACAGCCATGCGCCATCTCCAGCCATCGAGTTTCTCTGACCTCGTGGCTCTTCTTCCGGGTGGGATTACAAAAGACCCAGAGATGGGTGCGGTCAACAGTATCGCTCTCCGTGAGGCAAGCGGTATCACCTCGACTGACGACTATACTACTTCCGCTCTCGGAACCGCCTTTGTTGTCGACGGAGTTCGTCTGAACACTGATGCCGACATGCAGCGTACGCCCGACACCAACCGTGCGGGTCATATAGCCACGGGCAAGGGTGTTGACATGCGTTCCATCTCCACTGACGACATCGAGAGTGTGGAAATTGTCAGAGGTATCCCCTCAGTTGAGTACGGCGAACTGACTTCCGGTCTTGTCAACATCAAGCGCAAGAGCGGAGTAAGCCGTTTCGAAGCCCGTTTCAAGGCCGACACACAGAGCCAGCTCCTCTATGCCGGCAAAGGTTTCGACCTCAGTGGCGACAACACCTGGATTCTCAACACAGGTCTCGATTATCTCGACTCCAAGATAGACCCGCGCAACAACCGTGAGAATTTCAAGCGTGTCACCGGTTCACTCCGAAGCCTCAAACGCTGGGACAACACATCGGCGCGCATCAACTGGACTTCGAATCTCAGCTACAGCGGCACCTTTGAAAAGGACGACAATGACCCCGATCTTTCGGTCAACAACACGATTGACTACTACAAGAATACCAAGCACACCTTTCGCTGGGATAATAGCCTTGTCTACGCTCCATCCAATCCATCACCCTTACAGGAACTCAGCCTCACCTCCGGCCTGAGCTATTCGAACGATCGCCTCACGCAGCAGAAGCATGTTGCCTCCTCGCGTGTACTCCCCATGCCTGTCTCTACAATTGGTGGCAGTAACTATGTCGGCTATCTTCCGATGCTCTATCTCGCAGACTACCGCGTGGAGGGTGACCCGTTCACCGCCTCGCTCAAAGGTGCGGGTCGTATGCGTTTCGGCGGCAGTTCACTCGCTTCGATACTGAAAGCCGGTGTGGAATGGAACATGAGCAAGAACTACGGCCGTGGTGCCGTCTATGACATCGAGCGTCCGCTGACGGCAGGAAATACCACCCGTCCGCGCGCTTTCAGCGATGTACCGGCAATCCATCTTCTCTCCGCCTATCTCGAAAGCGAGACAAAATGGTATGCCGGTCGCCACACCATCACCCTTACAGCAGGCTTGCGCGAGACACAGCTCCTGCATCTCGACAGGAAATATGAACTCAGCGGCAAGCCCTATATTGACCCCCGTTTCAATGCCGTCTGGGACCTTCCGGCGGTCTACGTCGACAATTATCCCCTGAATTTCGAGTTTGCGGGAGGTGCAGGATGGCACACCAAGATGCCTGTCGCAGCCTATCTTTATCCCGACAAGCTCTATTCCGACTTCGAGCAGTTGAACTATTACCACAACGTCGAGGATTACCGGGTGATGAACGTGATGACATACGTCGAGGACATGACAAACTATTCCCTCCGCGCAGCGCGCAACTTCAAGTGGGAGGTGCGTGCAGACATCAGTTTTCGTGGCAACCGCCTTTCGGTGACCTATTTCCGCGAAAACATGAAGGACGGCTTCCGCAACACCGGTTTCGTGCATACCTACACCTATAACCGTTACGATGCTTCCGCATTCGACCCTTACGCGGCAGGACGCGCACCGCAGCTCGAAGATTTACCTTATACTCCTCAGACCTATCTTGCTGTCTGCAGCAAGACCACCAACGGAAGCCGTACACTCAAAGAGGGTATCGAATACACCATCCAGTCACGCCGTCTGCCCAAGGTCAACACCCGTGTCACCGTATCGGGTGCATTCTTCAAGACCACCAACAGCAACAGCCAGCCTCTCTGGTACAAGCCGAGCATTATTGTCAATAATCAGGAACTGCAATATGTCGGGCTCTACGATGACATGGATGGAAGCGAATACCGCAGTTTCAACACCAACATCCTCTTTGACACCGACCTCCCGCGCCTCGGACTGAACTTCTCGATAGGCCTCCAGAACGTATGGTTCACTTCGCGCCGCACTCTCCGCCGCGATGGCATACCTGTCCAATACATGGATGCCGACGGCACTCTCCGCCCCTATACCGAGGAGTCGATGACAGACCCCTATCTCAAACAACTTGTAAGAAACTTTGCCGAAAGTTCTTTCGCGCGTCAGACCGTTCCGTCATCAACGACCGTCAATCTCAAGGCCACAAAGACTTTCTGGCAGAAACGCATCGGGCTTGCCCTCTATGTCAACCGTCTTTTGGCAATCGAACCGGACTATGAACGTTATGGAATCACCATACGCCGCTATTCCACCCCTTACTTCGGCATGGAGCTTAATCTGAAGATATAAAACGGTCACAATCATAAAAACAATAATAATTATAATCTAAATAAACCGCTAATTATCATGGCATTCAACAAAATTCAGATTAAGCATCTGCTTCTGTGTGCAGTTCTTACTGCCGGCATGTCGACTTTCACTTCATGCTCGGATGATGACAACGACGCTCCCGATCCCACCTATCCTGTAACCGTAACAGAAAATCTTCCTTCGGAGATTCCCGCTACCTACACCGTTGAATCCGGTTCTGTTACCTATACCGAACTCAATACAGGCCGTGAGACCACATTCAACCTCCCTCTTTCCGCTACCGATGTCCTCCCCGCAGGAACCTACGACATTGACGGAACAATGGTTGTCAAATACACCGATGCCAACGGCAATGCTGTCGAGCAGACTCTCCGCGCCGTAGCCACCCAGCAGGTTGTGAGCGCGACTTCATCACCTGTCGTTCTCAAATGGTTCTTCTATAATCCCGACAATTCTCTCGTGTTCAGCGAAATCTACTGTGCAGGCTCTCCCAATGCGAAGGGCACAAACGGACTCTACGACACTTTCTTCAAAATCTACAACAACACCGACACTGTCATATATGCAGATGGTCTTGCAATCGTTGAGAGCAAATTCACCAACGTGTCAACCGACAAGATTCTGACCGAAGCCAACTTCCCCGAAAACAATTTCACCGCCCAGACTGTCTACGTCATCCCCGGAAGCGGACGCGATGTGGCTATCAACCCTGGTGAATCAATTAAGATTGTCGACCAGGCCATTGACTGGAGTGCTCAGGTTGCCGGTGCGCTTGACCACCGCGATGCTGACTTCGAATGGTATGACGTTGTCACTGTCGGCACTGTCCGTGACACCGACAACCCCGATGTCCCCAACCTCGACAAGTGGTTCAGCTACTCCGCAACCATCTGGCTCCCCTCCAACCAGTGTAACCGTTCCTACGCTATCGTGCGTTTCCCCGAAGGGATGACTGCTGAAACCTTCCTCGCACAGCAGGCTGGTGACTATACCTACATCAATGCCGCTACCGGCAAGGAGATGAACGGCACCAAGTGCTATCTCATCAAGTATGACTGGATTCTCGACGGTGTGAACCTTTGCCCCAATGAAAGCTGGACTTCCGGCGCGCTTAGCACTTCGGTTGATGCAAGCCATGCCGCTATTTCCGATGCCAAGACCGATCCCAACCGTTTCGGCAAGAAGTTCGTCCGCAAGGTAGCTGGTGTTTCAGCTGCAGGCAATACCGTACTCAAGGACACCAACGACTCCGCTAACGACTTCGAAGTAGTTTCAGCTCGATAAATCAAACTGATGTCGGAAAAACTGACAAGATATATCACCAACCACTATCGTCTGATGGCAATGACTGTGACCATGACCCTCTCCGCAGGGGTCATGGCTCAGTCAGTTTCCATGCTTCCGGAACTGCAGCGTCTCTCTCTCCCGACGGTTGAGAGCGCTCTTGCAGATTATGAGGCTAATCCTGCCTCGATGGTGTATCGCGACAGCGTCTCGCTCTCGTCGCTCGCTTTAAATCTCGACATATCGCGCGAGGGTAAGCCTGTGATGGTTCAGCTTGGCGACGGACATACGCTCTACGGACTTTCGGCTGCATCCTATACACGTCTCAGTCAAAAGAGTGTGGTGTGGGGTGATGCCGCTTTCGTGACCGGAACATACCGTAACATACGATGGTCTGACATCATCGACTACCGACGGGTTGCCTCCTACGTCCTCGGTGATGAGGTCGGGGGAAATCTCAGCACCCGCAGCTACAGTTTTTCCGGTGGTTACGGCTATCAGTTTGACCGCTGGACGCTCGGAGCTCATGCAGCCTACCGCGCTGAGGTGGCCTACCGCAACCGCGACCCGCGAGTGAAAACTGTGGTCTCCGATCTCGATCTCAATCTTGGCGCGACTTACCGTCTTGGCCGCAATATGCTCGGCCTCAAAGCCGGAATCAATGTCTACAATCAGAGTTGCGATCTTGATTTCTACAATCCTGTGAACGACATCAACACCTACACCCTCACGGGCATGGGGACATATTACCGCCGTTTCATGGGCAACACCAACAAGAACAGCGGTTACTCGTCGTTCGGCTACAATGCCGGAGTGCAGTGGCTTCCGACGGCTTCAAAAAACGGACTTGCCGTCACCGCCGCATACTCACACTACCGCATGGAGCAGCAGTTGCGCAACTTCAATAACCTCACTCTCGGCTACACCGACAACGATGAGGTTGACTGGACTGTCGCCTACGGTTTCTGCCTATCCTCTTCCCTGACTTTCCGTCCGGTTTTCAAGGGCACTTTGTTCAAACGCAAAGGGACCGAGAATCTTTTCGGAACCTCAGCCGGTGCAAGCTACGACAAGATTGGTTCACGCACACCCTACTCATTCAGCAGCAGAACCATGCAACTGTCATTGCCGCTGCAGTGGCAGACCGCGAAAGTGTCATATCTCACATTCATACCCGGCGTGGGCTACTGTTTTGAGCGCGAGAGCTATTCCGAGCCCTATCGTCGTCTTGAGGTCAGACATCTCGCCCCTCAATTGGACGTGGACTTCACGACCGTTTCCGGAGGCTGTTGGCTCTGGAACTTTTCCACCGGCGGGGGATATGCCAAGGCCGATGCGAAAGTTCCTGTTCTGACTGACCTTGAAACAGACACATCACTCGGTCAGGCTGTCATTTCGAATTATTCGATGCTGCAAGCTGACCGTGCGAACGTTCATATTTCCGCAGGAGTCTCCCGTCCGGTGAGCGGTTTCATCCTTTCACTGCATGTTTCATACATTATGACCGACTATATTGACGAGGCGATTTCCCACGGAGCAGCACTGACACTGTCAGCTGAATTCTGACATGATTCCGACAACAATAAAAGCATAAATCTATCCAAATACAGTATAATGAACCGAAACTCCGAATCTGTAATATCGGTAAAAAATCTCACCCAGCGCTACGGCACCGGGCGGGTGATTTACAGCGACCTGAGTTTTGAGGTACCGAAAGGCCGTATCCTCGGTCTTCTTGGAAAGAACGGTACCGGAAAAACGACCACCATCAATATCCTGATGGGTTATCTGCGTCCGCAGAAGGGGGAATGCAGAATCTTCGGCGAGAACATCACCGGGCTTTCACCCGCCACCCGTGCGCGCATCGCCCTGCTCATCGAGGGCCATGTCCAGTATTCATTCATGACCATAGGTCAGATTGAGCGTTTCTATTCGAGTTTCTATCCGAAATGGAACCGCGACGCCTACTATGAACTCATGGCCAAGCTCCATGTGTCGCCCGGTCAGAAAATCTCGTCAATGTCGTGCGGACAGCGCTCGCAGGTGGCTCTCGGCCTCATTCTCGCGCAGAATGCCGACCTCCTCGTGCTTGATGACTTCTCGCTCGGCCTTGATCCCGGCTACCGCCGTCTGTTCATCGACTATTTGCGCGAATTTGCCAAGGCTGAGGAGAAAACAGTGTTCATGACCTCGCATATCATCCAGGATCTCGAACGCCTCATCGACGACTGCATCATGCTCGACTACGGCAAGATTCTCACCCAGATGCCGGTCGACGAACTGCTCAGGGACTTCTCGCGCTACACTCTTCCGACCGATGCTCCTGTCGAGAAGTTCACCGAATCCGGTCTCTTCATCAATCCGGGTAAAATCAAGAACGAATTGGAATTCTACACCTTCAAGCCCCTTGACGAAGTGCGCTCGCAGCTCTCGACTCTCGGAGTAGATGTCTCCGGTCTCGAACGTCGCGAGATGTCGCTGGAGGATGCTTTCATTGGTCTGACAGGTAAATATTGATAACTATGGAAAAAGCGCTTATATTCAAGGAATGGGTGAAGACACGCATGGTGTTCTTCATCTCGCTTGCACTCGCTGTCTGCGTGGCTCTCTATGCCGTGTTGATGATGAAGAGGTTGATTGAACTGAAGGGTGTGGACCATCTCTGGCTCATCATGCTTCTCAAAGACAATTCATTCATCGATATTATCAAGTATGTGCCTCTTGTCATCGGTCTTGCACTCGGCGTGGCCCAGATGGCTCCCGAAATGGCTCAGAAACGTCTGAAACTCACCCTCCATCTTCCCTATCCGCAGGGTAAGCTCGTAGGGCTGATGCTTCTGACAGGTCTTGTCGAGCTTTTGGTCATCTTTGTCATCCAGGCTCTCATCATCGGCATCTATGACGCCTCGGTTCTCCCCTCGGAACTGGTATGGCGGGTGATGCTGACCACTCTCCCCTGGTATTTTGCGGGCTTCACAGCTTATCTTTTTGTCACTTCAATCTGTCTGGAGGGGACGTGGGCTCGCCGCGTCATCCTCGCCCTGCTCGGGATTGCCGTGCTGATGATTTTCTTTCTTCAGCCCGCACTTGAGGCCTACAACGGCATGATGCTCATAATTCTCATCACGACTCTTCTTCTCACAATTCTCTCATTCGGTTCAATCGCAAGGTTTAAGGAGGGCCGTCAGGATTAAAATCATGAAAAAAGCTTATAATATACTGCTCATTGCACTTGGAATAGTAGTTTTGTCATGGTTCTTGCCGTGGCTCTATTCAATCGTGTTCCCGACAGCCGCTTCCGATCCTTTCGTTGCATATTCCCCGGTCAACGACAGGATGATTGTCTCTGAGACCGGTGACGACAAGAATCTGGCTATCTATTCGCTTGATGCCGACGGCAACCGCGAGGATGGTTCCTACACTAAGGAACAGCGCGACTCGCTTCTGCCACAGATTTATTACACCCAGCTTATGGCCCGCGAGGCTCTGCCCGACACAATCGCAGGTATCGAGGTCGGTGTGGCTGCCTTCAAGCACAGCCAGTGGGTGTTCTCGGCTCTTCCCCGCGACATCAACAAGGTCATGCCCGAGGTCTATCTTATGATGGAATCCATGCCTGCGCGCATCGACCTTGAAGATCCGAAGGAAGTGTTCCGTTTCCGCGACGGAAAGGTTGAGTTCATCGACATGGAAACCAACGCTGTGATTGAAGGCCGGTCGAAGCGTTTCACCGATATTTTCAACGAGCGTGGTTTTGCCCTTCCGATGCGTGCCTATTCCGCCAACATCACAAGCCGCAAACCCTACGACGAAGGCTATCTGATGGTCGATGCCAACGGAGACCTCTATCACACCAAAATGCAGGCAGGCCGTCCCTACATGATGAAGGTTAACAAGCCTGATTCGGTCAACGTGGCCCATGTCTATATCATGGAGAATATTGACAACCGTCATCTCGGTATTGTCAGCGATGAGAACCATAATCTTTATGTACTCGAACGTGCCGGTTACCGACTGATACCACTTCCTGTCGGAAAGGTTGACCCGGAGAAGGAGAAGATTTCAATCGTGAAGAATATTTTCAACTGGGTGGTCAAGGTTACCGGTCCCGAGGGTGTCCGTTGGACTGCTCTTGATTCCGACGACTACCACCGCCTCGCTTCCTATTCGAAAACCTACACCGAGAGCGCTTCGCAGAAGGCCGCTACCTACATCTTCCCCTACGAACTTTCGTTCACTTCGGTGTCCGACTGCTATGCTTCGCCGAGATTCGAATATTTCTCATGGCACGCCATCTTCCTCAATGTTGTCCTTGCCGTGATTCTCTTTGTGGTCTACCGTCGTCGTGGCCGTGTGGCACCCTGCATCGCCGCATGTTCGGTAATTACATTGATATTCGGTATCTTTGCATTCATTCCCCTTATTATAGTCAAAAATTAAACATAATAACATAAACACTAAAGAAAAATGAAAAAAACATCAATCTTCACACTTCTTGCAGTCATCTGCATGGTAATGATTTCTTGTGGCGGTGCTTCAAAGGGCGCAGCCGAGGATTCTACAGTCGAGGCTTTCAACGTGGATCAGGTTCTCGCCAATCCCGACAGCTATCTCGGTGACACCATCGTCATCGAAGGCGTATGCTCCCACCTCTGTGCCCACGGAGGCCGTAAGGCTTTCATCGCCGGTTCAGCCGACAGCATCATGCTCCGTTGTGAGGCTTTCCCTCTGATGGGTGAGGCTTTCCCAAAGAGCGTCGTGCGCCGTCCTCTTCAGGTGAAGGGTATCCTTCGCGAAGAGCGTGTGGATGAGGCCGCCATTCAGGAAATGATCCGCAAGAACGAGGAGGCTCAGGCTACTGCCGCTGCTGCAAACACTGAGCTTACCGACAGCACCGCTAACGCCAAGGCTGAGAGCGGATGTGCTACCGAACGCACTGCCAAGGGCCAGCGCAACCTCACCACTTTCGAGGACCGTATCAACGACTTCCGCGCAAAAATCGCCGCACGTCAGGAAAAAGAAGGTAAGGACTACCTTTCATACTACTACCTCGACGCAATCTCTTACGACGTTCTCCCTGAATAACCCCGTCAGCACTCTCTGATACCTCCATTCTGAATCAAATCCATTTTTCATTTGAGGCCGGTTTTTCAGCCAAGTGTGTCGGTTATCAACTTTTGACGTTGATACTGATACTGTCGGGAGGAGGAAATTTTTCATGTTTAAAGATGATTAGGGCATTAATTTTGTTTTCACTGACAAAATTAATGCCCTAATTTTTAAAAAAAGGTGCGATAATGCAAAATGAAGCTGAAAATTGTTACGATATTATAGGGGAATTAATAAGATACTTAAGTGGTTGTATGCAGCAGAGATGTATTATTTGAAACTGCAATAGTAAAAAATATAATCAATTTTGCGAAAGCATATTGTTTGGATTAAAAATATTTGCGACCTTTGCAATGCAACTCGCTTTTGCGACCCTACGCTTGTTGGGTGATGTCCTTGCAAGAGGGCACAACAGGGCGGGATGTAAAATAGCCATGCCATAGGGCAATGGCAGAATGTACATAAAGAAAGCGTATTCTATGCTAAAATCCAAACGATTTTGGCATTTTTTTTCGATTAAAAA
>CANCXM010000036.1 GCA_947381945.1 uncultured Muribaculaceae bacterium | reverse complement strand
TGTTTTTTAACCTTAAATCTAATACCATGAAAACACAGTGCAAATATAGTAACTTACCTTTATAACCATGCCGGGTGTTAAAAGTTCAACGCCGAGATTGATTTAACAAAAGTTAACATATTAGGTCGAAAAAATACTGTAATTTAGCACTCGAAAACTATTTGGGCAAAATGGACATTTTTAGACTCATCCGGTGTGGCTTAAAGATGTCTTGTCGACCCGTTAACCGGTAAAATATATTTAAATGAGTACCCGCCTTTTAGTGATTGATGACGAAGAATCAATCTGCGAAATCCTAAAATACAATCTTCAAAAAGAGGGCTATCAGGTTGACACCGCCTACAGTGCGGAAGAAGCTCTCGAGATGGATCTTACGCCCTACGATCTGTTTATCGTTGACATAATGATGGAGCGTCTGAGCGGTTTTGACTTTGCCAAACGTCTGCGCAATTCTTCGGAGATGGAAGATGTGCCCATCATATTCTGTTCGGCGCTGAATGGAGAGGACGATACCGTGATGGGACTCAATATCGGAGCGGACGACTATATCACCAAGCCGTTCAAGGTCAGCGAAATGATTGCACGCGTCAACGCAGTGTTGCGTCGCACTCAGATTGCACGTCGTGCCCGCGAGGCTGCGCCTGCGGCTGTCAACGACGGTCTGGAGCCTCAGATTATCTATCAGGGACTCCATATCGACCCAAATGACAAGGTTTGTTATCTCGATGGTGAAAAAGTGGCCCTTACCAAGACCGAATTCGAGATTCTTAACTTCTTCCTTACCCACCGTAACCGCATTTATTCGCGAGAGGAGATTATCCGCCATGTGTGGGCCGATGATGTCGTGGTGACCAACCGCACGATTGACACCAATATCACCCGCCTTCGCAAGAAGATTGGTAATTACGGTAACAATATCGAGACACGACTGGGATTCGGCTATGGCTTTAAGGAGAAGGATTAATTACCAGTGGCGACTTTTCCTGCCGATTGCGACAGCGCTCTGCATAGTTTTCGGTCTTATAATCTTCTATCAATACAAGAGAGAGGCTGATTACAGGACCAAGGTTTTCAATGCCGAGCTTGACATCATTGACAGCCGTATTCTTGATGCATACCGTCAGGATGTCAATCTCCGTTCGTTTCTTGCCTTTATCCAGCAGTTTTTCCAAGGCTCCATCTTCGATGGCGTCAGGGTGAGTGTCTATCGCGACGGACGTCTCTACTACTCGCTCGGAACGCCTATCCCGCTTGAGATGGATGAGGTAGACGTTCTGCGTTCCCACATGGTCGGTATGGACGATCCGGAAACACCGACGAGCGAGAGAATTGTGGGCCGTGATGATGACCAGTTGTATTTCTTCTCAAAGGTGCAAAGTGATGACGGACGTGTGGATATCTGCACGGCGATGCCCTACAGCGAGCATGTCCATGATGCGATTGACATTGACCACACTGTATGGGTGATAATAGTCATCGCGCTTATCGCGACGTTGATAATCGCTTATTTTGCGACGCGTGTGCTGTCGAGGAATGTCGTGTTGCTGCGCGAGTTTGCCTATAATGCCGCATCGGGCGGTAAGGTCAGGGAGGATTATGAATTCCCCCGAAACGAGCTTGGCGACATATCTCGCGAGATTCTTAAATTCTATCATGAGCGCAACAAGAGCCTTGAAGCGATCAAGCGTGAACGCCGTATCGCTATCCATGCGATAGAAGAGAAGGCCAAGATGTCGCGTCAGATGACCAATAATATAAACCACGAGATCAAGACTCCTGTCGGAATCATCCGTGGCTACCTTGAATCGATCCTTGCCGATCCCGACATGGATACCGAGACCCGTACACGTTTCCTCGAAAGAATGCTTTCGAATGTGGAGCGCCTGACATCGCTGCTCAACGATGTGTCGACGATGACGCGTCTGGAGAACGGTGCCGACATGATTGCCGTCGACCGTGTCAATATGCATGACCTCGTCTATCAGATTGACTATGACCTTCCTGCCAATAACCTTGCCGGAAATATGGAGTTCAGTTTCGATATTCCGCTTGAATGTGAGGTTTCCGGCAATTACAGTCTTCTGCAAGGTATGATATGCGGTCTTATCAGGAATGCCGCACTTCATTCCGGCGGAACTGAAATCGGCATGAAGCTCATATCGGAAAACGAGCGCTTCTATGTGTTCAGCTTCTATGACAACGGTAACGGTGTCGGCGAGGAGCATATCCCTCACCTCTTCGAACGTTTCTACAGGGTTGACACCGGCCGTTCGCGCAAGATGGGTGGTACTGGTCTTGGCCTTCCTATTGTCAAGAGCACCATTGTGTCGCTCGGTGGCACAATCTCTGTCCATAACCGCTCCAAAGGTGGTCTGGAATATATCTTCACTCTTCCGAAGTGGGTCGGCAAGGAATAGCCGCCGGCTATTCCTTGCGTCCGTTTGGGATTCCCGGCCAGAGCTGTCGAGTGCTTTTAATCAAGTGTCGGAGCGGAGAAAAACGTCGGGAAACCATAAAAATATCGGATAAGTGTGAAAAAATATCGTAAATAATGGTAGATTTGAATTTTAATGTGTAAATTTGCAAAAAATAGTCTGCAGATTATCTTTCAAGTAATACTATCGCTCACATAACTAGCGTCGGCCAAATGTTGCGCAGCGTATGGCAGGTTCTGGTTTAAAACATGAAAATCTTTGTGCTTTATTGCTTAAGATAATACTTTACAAAAACATTTTATTTAAGAAAGCTGAATTTTATGGGATATTGGTCAATAAATTCACTCATTATCTTTGCTCTCTGTGCTCTCCTGGCCGGTGTGCTTATTCCACAAATCTTGCTTATTGCCTATCGTCGAAACCTGTTTGATGAAGTTGACGAACGTAAGATCCACAAGGGTCTTGTGCCTCGTCTTGGCGGTATCGCATTTGTCCCCGTCATCATTGTATCTATCGCTGTCATGCTTGAAGGCAACACGATGTTAGGCTTCCCGGCGTTTGGCGATGCGTTGTCGGATTGCTTCCTGCCTCTGCTTTCGGCATTTATAGCCCTTGAACTCCTTTACCTTGTCGGTCTTGCCGATGACCTTATCGGTATCAAGTATCGCGCCAAGTTTGTCGTGCAGCTTATCTGTGCCATCTTCCTTATCGGTGGAGGTGTATGGTTCTCCACTTTGGGTGGTGCCCTCGGAATTGAAGAGGTGTCGCCTTGGTTCGGTTATCCATTCACTGTCATCGTGTTGGTGTTTCTCATCAATGCCATCAACCTTATCGACGGTATTGACGGTCTTGCTTCGGGTCTGAGCTCGATTGCCTGCATGATTTATGGTATCAGCTTCATGTTCCTTGGTGAATATGCGCTTGCTATTGTAAGCTTCGCCACACTCGGCGTCCTCGTCCCGTTCTACTACTACAACGTGTTCGGCGACGTCACCAAACACCGCAAAATCTTCATGGGTGATACCGGTTCTCTGACCATCGGTCTTATCCTCGGTGTTCTCGGTACGCTTCTCTATGTTCATCCGAGCACAGAGCTTATCGGTGTTCATCCTTCCATTATTGCCTTTTCTCCCCTCATTGTTCCCTGCTTCGACGTTATCCGTGTCTATATGCTCCGCATACGTCAGCACCGCAGCCCCTTCCTCCCCGACAAGAGCCATATCCACCACAAGCTTCTTGCCGCCGGTATGAAGCCCCGTATGGCAATGGTGACAATCGTGAGCGTGTCGGCTCTCTTCACCTTGGTTAACTTCTTCCTTGCGGCATATCTCAACGTGAATATCAACATCATCGTTATCCTTGATGTCGTTGTATGGACAGGTGCCAATTGCTGGCTTTCGTCAACAATCAAGCGTCGTCAGGCTGAAGGAAAGATTGCATAAACTTCTGAAAATTCTCGGTCAGTCGGTCGTAACGACGGACCGTAAAAAACTTATTCCCTGAAAGAGAGCACTCTTTTTCAGGGAAATTTGTTATCTTTGTGACATACTCATCAATTCTATAACAAGAATCCAGAATCAATTATGATTGACCAGATATTAAATGAAGAGGTGACGGAGCGCGCAGTGCTTGTCGGGCTCATCACCGAACAGCAGAATGAGGCGAAAGCTACGGAATATCTTGACGAACTCGCTTTCCTGGCCGATACGGCGGGAGCGGAGACTGTCAAGACCTTCATGCAGAAGCTCCCTTATCCGAATCCGCGTACATTCGTCGGTAAGGGTAAGCTTGAGGAGATACGCGCCTATATTGAGGACAATGACATAGGTATGGCCATCTTTGATGATGATCTCAGCTCAAAGCAGGTTCTGAATATCGAGCGTGAGCTTAAGGTGAAGATTCTCGACCGTACAAGCCTCATCCTTGATATATTCGCAAAACGTGCCCGCACGGCGAATGCAAAGACCCAGGTTGAGCTGGCGCAATACCAGTATCTGTTGCCTCGACTCACGCGAATGTGGACCCACCTTGAACGTCAGCGAGGCGGTATCGGTATGCGTGGCCCGGGTGAGACACAGATCGAGACTGACCGCCGTATCATCCTCAACCGCATTTCATGGCTGAAGGAGCAATTGCGCGACATTGACAAACAGAAAGCCGTCCAGCGCAAGAATCGTGGCAAGCTCACGCGTGTGGCTCTCGTGGGCTATACCAACGCCGGAAAGTCCACGCTGATGAACGTGTTGAGCAAGAGCGATGTGTTTGCCGAAAACAAGCTGTTTGCAACTCTTGATACAACCGTCCGCAAGGTTATCATCGACAATCTTCCTTTCCTCCTTACGGATACAGTCGGATTTATCCGCAAACTCCCCACCCACCTTGTGGATTCATTCAAATCGACTCTCGACGAGGTGCGCGAGGCCGACCTGCTCGTCCATGTCGTCGACATCTCTCATCCCAATTTCGAGGAGCAGATTGAGGTTGTCGACAAGACTTTGCGCGAGGTCTGCAATGGTGCGGAGAAGCCGATGATAATGGTGTTCAACAAGATTGATGCCTTCACCTATACCCCCAAGGATGAGAATGACCTCACTCCCCAGACACGCGAGAATGTCTCCCTGGAGGAACTTGAGCGCATGTGGATGGCCCGTCTGCCCCACGATTGCGTGTTCATCTCAGCCAAGAAAGGGACGAATATAGAAGAGCTTAAACACATGCTCTACGAACGAGCTAAGGAGATTCACCTCTCGCGCTTCCCCTACAATGATTTCCTTTTCCAGAAATATGATGAAGTAGAGGAATAAGCTTCTTTCTTGATAGAAGCTACTTTCTTGAGGGAAGGGTACAAAAGGACAGAAGGTCAGAAGGAACATAAGTTTTAGAGGTTATGATGGTTCATTTCATCACTCAAAAGCTTATGTTCCTTCTGACCTTCTGTCCTTTTGTACCCTTCCTGCATGGATGGATAACGAACGCCCTCGCCTGTGCATTTCCTTTCCGGGAGGGGAGAGGGGAGGGAGAAAAAACTCTCCCGCCTGACGGTGTCATCTGACCTTTAGATAAGCAAGCTGTGAGAAAGGTCTTTGTTTGGAGATGACGGTGTCAGGGCGGGAGAGTAGATCGTCTTTTGATTGACGGACGCTAATATGTGATGAATGAAGAGGGAGGTCAGGGATAGGGTTATCGGCGACGGTTGCGGACAGAGCGCACGGCTGACGATGAGCTTGCCTTCGGAGCCTTGGCTTTCTTTACTTTCGCCGGTTTGGCTTTTGTAGCGGCAGCGCGTTTGGTCCCGCGTTTCGAACGTGCGGAGCGGACGGTCGGGGCTGCAGTGGCATTGTCGATGGATTCACCTTCGGCTCCGCTGGCTGCCACCTCTGTTCCGGAAGCGGCAAGTTCGGCCTTTTCAGCAGCTTCACGGCGGGCTGTAAGCTCTTCGAGCGACGGAACCCAAAGCTTGTCTTCAAATGAGTCGAGGCGCTTCTGTATGCTGTCCTGCGCATGTGCAAGCTCTTCGGGATCGGGGTGAAGCTGCATAAGCGAACGGTTTTTCAGATTGCGTGTCTTGTAGATGTCGCCCTTATAGAGACCGAGCTGGAAGAAGTCGTCGTAGGTGCATGATGCGAGGTTGTTGTCGTCGTTGGTGAAGATGTTCTGGGTTGTGAGATAGGGGCGGAGCTCATCGTATTTCACCCAGAACATGGGGTATTTCACCGCTTCCCCACCGAAATCACCCGAACGGTGGAGGACAGGGCAGATGGCCTCGATGCGGGTGCGCATACGGTTCTGACGTTTGTCGAATTCCCAACGTTCGATGATATAGTAGCTCAATACTTCCGAGGCAGGCACATCGGCCTCCTCGATGACGAAACGCGGATTGCGCTCGGTCGAACCTTTGGCATCCGTGTAGAGGATGTGAAAACGGTCAAGGACATCGCGCATGTTGACCTTGTAGTTGTCAGTGAACATCTCGCGTCCATCAAGGTATTCATAGCCTCCAAGTTCGTTGTTGGCCATACGTCCGAGGATGATGCGGAAAAGGTTCTCCTGTCCGTCGATAGGTTCGTCGGGGTAGTAGAGGGCTGCATTCTCGTCTTTCATCAGGTCGAGCTGGCGGTACATGACGCGCATCCACTGCAGTTCGGAGTCACTGACGGGTGAGTCAGCATAGTGCGACTGCATTCGTTGGGTCACTCCCGATGTTGTCTTTGATGCGTTGCGGTCATCGGCGGAACGACGGCGCACGACGCTGCTCGAACTCGATTCCTGCGCGAAGACGGAGACCGAGATGAACATTGATATGGCTGTAAGGAGAAACTTCTTCATTGACGGGGATGGTTATGTGGTGTTTTCGGAGAAAATCCTGATTAGTTTACAATTACTTCGACCGGGCTGAGGACGCGCTCTATGCCGTCGGGTCCCTTGGCACGGATGCGTGAAATATAGAATCGTTTTCCGCGGGACAGGCGCTTGAACTGGTCCTTCTGACGCTGCGAGAAGGCTGCGCCCTGTGAGACTTCCGGAATGGCGTTGCCCATCTGGTCAAAAAAGACGGTTTCGAAGCCGAGGACCTGGAAGTCGATGTTGAGCATATCATCGTCAATAGCGGCGTCAATGCCGGGTGCGGAAGTGAGGAGTGTCTTTGAGATGGGACGTCCACCTTTGTAGCGCTCTTTCGCGCCGTTCGTTCCGGCGTAGGTGATGAAGGCCACGGGGTCGGGGAGCTTGCGGACGCGGAACGTTGTGGTTGCCACTGTCTGCGGACGTCCATCAATGTTGGCGGTGACTGTGAGGGTGGCGTTTTCGCCTACTTTGGCAGGGCGTGCAACCCATGCGTCACCCTTGCGGGTAAGAGTGCCGTTGGTCATGGTCGCGCTCACGGCGTTCATGGGAACTCCGGGGACAGAGATGCTCATAGGGTTGTCGATACCTGCGTAAAGCACGTTCATCATTGTTGCCGAGACGGTAGCGGTAGGTTCCATGACGGTGTAACTTGACGAGAAGGGATGGCGGGTAGATGAGCCGTCGCCGTGGGTGACTTCAAGGTAACCGCTGTAGTCAAATGTACCGGTCGATGATGTGACGAATTCATAGAGGCCCTTGTCGTTGCCGAGCTGTTTGCCACCCACGAAGATTTCAGGACGGGCGGTGGTGTCGACGGCAGCGAGCACGATATTTGCGCTGTATTTCCCACCACGCATCACCATCCGCGACTGGGGAATGACGAATGCGTTAATTTCGTTGACACGCACATCGCCTGCATCGACCGAAGCGAGAAGGTTGGCGAGAGCCTCGCCTTCGGCATAGCGAATGTCGTTCTGAAGTTTGGTGAGTAGGGTCACGGCGGCCACTACCGGCTGATTCTCAAACTTTGCCTCCTCCCAAAGCTGGGGAGTGACGGTGCCTGGTCGCTTGAAGGGTGCTGTCGAAAGTGATTCGGATATGCTTGCACGCTTGATAGAGTCGGGGATGAGCGATGTGATGAAGTCACGATAAGAATCCATGGCGCTGTGAAGCATCTTGCCACCCTTGGCTCCGGGTGAGAGCATGACCACAGCCGCCGACTCAAGGTCATCGCGGCGGTTGATTTCCGACGGATTTCCTTCCGGACCGTCGGCCTCAATGACGATTGCCAGCTTAAGGGAGTCGACAAGGGAGTAGAGCGAAGCTGCGCGCTTGCGGACATCAGTGGCTTTCGAGAGCCAGGGGGCACCCTTTTCAGGGTTCTGCTCAGTGAAGGATTCGAGTTGGGAGTATATGGCATCGTTGCGCTTGCCTACAGTTGCATTCGTGCGCGCGAGGCCATCCTCAACCTGCACAAAGCCGTCGAGCACATCGCTCGACACGTTGAGCGCAAGCATGGCTGTGAGGACGATATACATGAGGTTTATCATCTTCTGCCTCGGGGAGAGCCTGACTACTGATTCTGCCATTTAGATTTCTTTAATTTTAGGGGCGAATAGGACTAATAGGGCCGATAGATCGGATGAGACCTGCCGGATCAGTTGACTGAGCCTGATGACTGTGCGCCGGGTATGTCGCTCATCATCGGACGATACATGTTGATGGTCATGGCGTGGAGCATCTTCTCATAGACCTGGTTGAGCTGCTGCATGTAGCGGGCCATCTTCTCGGTCTCCTCGCAGTAGCGGGCGCTCTGCGATGCGCTTTTCTCATACATGTCGCGGATGTCCTTGATACCACGGTTGACACGGTCGATGGAGTCGAGCTGTGTGGATACGCTTTTGAGCTGAATCTCGTAGATGGTGTTGAGACCGCCGAGATTGCGGTTGAGGTCACCCATGCGCTCGATGTAGCCACGCGAGTTTTCGGTAATAGAGGCGGAATTCTCGGTGATGGCGCGGTAGCTGTCAAGCAGGACTGACGAAACCGAGTTGAGGGCTTCGGTGGTCTGACGTAGCTGATCCATCTGTGCAGAGATAGCTGACATTTGGGCGAGATATTCCTGTGTTGCTGTGGTAAGCTCGGCCATCTTTGAGAGCTGCTCGGCAGCGGCCGACATGCGGCGTATGCTTTCAGAGAGAGAAAGACGGTCTTCTTCGCTGAGATCGACAGCGGAGGGGAGTCCGACTGACTCACGGGCAGATGAGTCATGCGCAACACTGTTTCCGGTGCCTCCGGCTATGACACGGCCATTGGCCTCGCGTCCTTCAAGCTCAGGGAACACATCTTCCCAATGATATTCCTTTGGGGGACGGTCAAAGGCGGTGAGGATAAACATAAGGACCTCCGTGCCCATACCGATGCAGAGGAGGGTATTGCCACCGGGAAGGTGGAGGATTTTGAAGAGGGCACCCCAGATTACGATGGCCGCACCGATGCTGTAGGCGAAGTTGAAGAGGCGCTGTCCCCCTTCCCATGTCATGATGGTGCCTATTTTGTCTTTTATCTTATCTTTGGTCATAAGGCGATTGGATTAAAGGTTAGTTGAGGTAGAGTAGAGGAGTGCTATTTCTTGGCTTTGGTGCCCTTGGCGAAGCCTATCTGCGAACGTACGCAGCGGAAACCGATGTAGGAGCGCTGCTCGTTCTGGTATTCCCACATGCGGATGTCGGAACGGATATTATGGGCAACATCCTTCCACGAACCGCCGCGGACAATCTTGCGCTTCATCTTGTAGGGGTCCTCCTGCGCAGCATCGTAGCGGTACTCGGGATTGAGGTCGCTCGTGAGCTTGCTGACGCTTTCTGTGAAGGCTGTGGAAGTCCATTCGCTGACGTTGCCTGCCATGTCGTAGAGGCCAAAGTCATTGGGCGAATAGGTGCCGACACGCGAGGTGATGAGCTGGCCATCCTGCACGAAGTTGCCTTCCTGTGGCTTGAAGTTTGCATAGAAACAGCCTTGATCCTCGGTGAGCGGCAGGTCGCCGTCCCAGGGATACATGTTCTCGCTCTTTCCTGCACGGGCAGCGTATTCCCATTCAGCCTCGGTGGGGAGACGGTAAGGTTCCACATACACGCCTTCGCGTCCAAGCGAACGGCGGAGGAAATCGGTGCGCCAGTTGGCGAAGGCAGTAGCCTGCTCCCAGCTTACACCGACAACTGGATAGTCGTTGTAGCCACCGTGTGAGAAGTAGAGGCGGACGTAGGGTTCGTTGTAGGCGTTGTCAAAGTCGTTTATCCATGCAGTGGTGTCGGGATAGACATTGACGATATATGTGTTCACGAAATCGAAGTCGCCTGTGAGACCACGGGTGATGGTCTGACGGATGATTTCGCCTTCATCGTTGATGTAGGCGGTATCCTTGGAGATGACTGGAATGTCGGTCGGCACGGGCTTGTCGGTGTTGTATTCACGACGGGCGGGATTCAAGCGGTGCTTGCGGCGCGCAGCCTCAGTGTGGTTGTAGACCTCGTAGCGGTAATTGAGCTGTTCGGGGTCAAGTTCGCGCACTCCGGTGATGGGGTTGGTGCGGTAGAGGCTCTCGATGGCGCGCTGCTCATCCTCGTTGGCGTTGCGCCAGGGAATTGCCTTGGCCCAATTGAGATGAGGTGTGACAGGGTTGCCTTCGCGGTCCTCTTCAATCTTGAACTCCTCGTTGCCACCGTAGGCGGGGTCAGCGAGGCGTTCGCGGATGATTGAATCGCGTACCCAGAAGACAAACTGCTTGTATTTCGAGTTGGTGATTTCAGTCTCGTCCATCCAGAAAGCGTCGACCGACACACCGCGCGGGTCGGCTTCGAGATTCCAGAGCGAGTCGGCCTTGGCAGGGCCCATCTTGACGGAGCCTCTCGACACGAGTACCATCCCGTAGGGGGTCGGCTCGGTCCAGTGCATGGCTCCTACTCCCGTCACTTCGCCACCCATGGCGCTACGGCTGCCGGTAGCGCAGGAGACGGCTGCGGAGAGGATTATGAGAGCGAGAAGTATGTGGAGTAGTTTTTTCATAAGTTACATTATGCGTATGCTCTTGTGTTTGTGGCGATTTTTTTCTGAGAAATCGAGTTTAAGGTTGTAGCCCGCTACGAGTTCATGGCTCCCTGACGAGGCTTTGGCAATGTCGGAAAGGTGATAGTCATAGCTGTAGCCAATGAAGATACCCTTGATTTCCGCACCGAGCATGATGGAGAGGGCATCGTTGTAGCGGTAGCCCAGACCGGCGGTGAAGAGCTTATTGTAGCGGACACGTCCTGTAAGCTGGAAATCAGTGGTGGTGAAATCACTGCGCACCATGAGTGACGGTATCACTTCAAATAACGTATTTTTTATCGGAATATTGCTTCCGGCCATGAAATAAGCTGAGCGTGAGGCCGTGAACTGATAGTTTTTAGCCATTTCCGATGTGGAGCCTCCGGGATTTTCCTCGCCTGCGCGGGATGAGGTTTCCGTGTCGCTTGAAAAAGTGACCGTAGGGTTGTTGGCGTGGAGGATGGAGAGTCCTGCCCAGAATTTCTTGTGGACATAGAAGGCTCCGATGCCGATGTCGAAAGCGTTTCCGGCAACGTCGCGAGTAGGGATGGCATCATCGGCTGAGTCATGGAAGTTGTCATCATCAGGAATGTAGACTTCCGATCCCTTGAACTGCTGGTTGTAAAGGCCGAGTGAGAGTGCTACCGTCAGTTCTCCTTTCAGAACTTTCAGTTTGTAGCCTATCTGAGCGTCCAGGGTGAAGTTGTGGAACAGACCGTAGGATTCCTGTTGGACCACGAGACCGGTTCCGAGGCGGCGTTTGCCGAGCTTGAACGGCATGTCGGCGGCGGCGATGAAACTACGCGGAGCATTGTCGATGCCCATCCACTGGAGGCGGGCGCCGCCACGGATGCGCAGATAGTCAGTGTCGCCCACGGCTCCGGGATTGTAATAGGTCGGGAGCGCCCAGTATTGTGTTAGCAGTGCGTCGCCCTGAGCCTTTGCCTTCGGAGTGACGGACAGAAGGAGCAGCACCGCGCAGACGGCTGTATATATAATGTGGCTTCTGTGTGTCATTCGAAATAGAAGGTTAGGACGACCATCCGTGAGACGGCCTTTTTGAGAGACTGGCTTATGACGAGTTTGTCCGGCTCCTCGGCAATGTCGGGGCGGTCATGGACAAGATTGTCGCCGAGGCCGAAGCAGAATTTTATCTCAGGATTGAATTTGAAGTAGGGGAGATAAAAGTCGCAGCCGAATCCACAGGTCAGGAAGAAATCGGATGTCTTTGTGCGGAGATAGTCATTGCCCTGTTTGGCAACATTGAATGTAGGCATGACACCGGCTGTGATATAGGGGCGCGAGTTGCGGTAGCGCAGACTGGAGAATTTAAGGTCGAAGGGAAGGACGATGAGGGCCGATTTGAGATTCTGACGGCGTTCGGTGCCGGAATTGTATTCACGCATCGTGATGTCGCGGTTGCCGAAATACATGCCCGGAGTGAAGCGGAGATTGAAATATGTCCCCAAGCGGTAGTCAATCAGGCCGTTCACGCAGAATCCGGGCTGAAAAGATGGTTGGTCTACGAACCACTGCTCACCCGTCTCGCTGACGAATCCGTTGTGGGTGAAAGTGAAATCCTGCGTGTGGATTCCCACCGAGAAACCGAGGTGCCAGCGGCGCAGGTCGGCGTATGGACGGTTCATCAGCTTATCGTTCAGATTCTGGCACAAAACTGACCCACAGCTCCCTCCGAGGAGAACCATGAGCAGGACAAAAGGTCGCAGAAATGTGAAAAAGCAATGATTCATCACTTTTTATAACGCTGTCAAAGTCGTGAATATTGTATATTGCTTCATGTGTTCACATAGTTAAAAAAGGTACATAAATCCATAATCGGCAAAATGGCCGATTATGGATTTATGTACCTTTCGTTCAGTTATGCTTCCGTCAGTCAGCGATGTGGAGGAGGAAGTAGTTCTTCTTTCCGCGCTGGACGAGGATATACTTGTTGTTGAGGAGCATATCGGTTGTGGCCGGAGCGTAGGGGTCGGAGATTTTCTCCTTGTTGATGCTCACGCCACCACCCTGGACCATCTTGCGCATCTCGCCCTTCGAGGGGAATACGGGAGCGACGTCGGTGAGGAGGTCGGCGAGCTTTGTGCCTTCTTCGATGGCGCTGCGGGGTACTTCGAACTGCGGAACCCCTTCCATCACGGCAAGGAGTGTGGCCTCGTCGATTTTGCGGAGGGTCTCGTTGGCGTGGTTGCTGAAGAGAATCTGCGAAGCCTCGACAGCAGCCTCATATTCTTCGGCAGAGTGAACCATTGTGGTGACCTCTTTGGCGAGTCGCTTCTGCAAGGGGCGTACGCCGGGGTTCTGGGCTTGCTCTTCGACGAGAGTCTCGATCTCTTCGCGGGTGAGAGCTGTGAAGATTTTGATGTATTTTTCGGCATCAGCGTCGGAAACGTTGAGCCAGAACTGATAGAACTTGTAGGGTGAGGTGTAACGGGCATCGAGCCATACGTTGCCGCTCTCGGTCTTGCCAAACTTGCCGCCGTCGGCCTTGGTGATGAGCGGGCAGGTGAGGGCGTAGGCCTCGCCTCCGAGTTTGCGGCGGATGAGTTCGGTGCCGGTGGTGATGTTGCCCCACTGGTCAGAGCCGCCGAGCTGAAGCTTGCAGTTCTTATCCTTGTAGAGGGTATAGAAGTCGAATCCCTGGAGAAGCTGATAGGTGAACTCGGTGAAGCTGAGACCGTCGCGGGCCTCGCCGTTGAGGCGCTTCTGCACGGAGTCCTTGGCCATCATGTAGTTGACGGTGATATGCTTGCCGATTTCACGGGCGAAATCGAGGAAGCTGACATTTTTTGTCCAGTCATAGTTGTTGACCATCTCTGCCTTGTTGGGTGCATCGCTGTCGAAGTCAAGGAACTTGGCAAGCTGCTTCTTGATTGCATCCTGATTGTGGCGGAGTGTAGCCTCGTCGAGCAGGTTGCGTTCTGCACTCTTGCCTGAGGGGTCGCCAATCATGCCGGTAGCGCCACCGATGAGTGCCAGAGGCTTGTGGCCGCAGCGCTGGAAGTGACGGAGCATCATCACACCGCAGAGGTGGCCGATATGCAGACTGTCGGCGGTGGGGTCGATGCCGAGGTAGGCGGTTGTCATGCCTTTTTTGAGTTGTTCATCTGTGCCGGGCATGACAGTGTGGATCATGCCACGCCAGGTGAGTTCTTCAATGAAATCCATTGTTCGTTTCTATTTATATTGTCTGAACAGACACTATTTTTATATTGTCTGTTCAGACACTATTTCTTGTATTGGTTTCTGATAGGGGTTGGTTATTTCAAAGTGGCGAGGGTCTCGGCGATGCGGCGCATGGCTTCGCGGAGATTGTCGTCGGATGTAGCGTAGCTGAGGCGGATGTAGCCTTCCATGCCGAATGCGCCACCATCGACGGTTGCGACATGGCCTTTCTCAAGAAGATACATGGCGAGGTCGGCGGAGCTTGCAATCTTGTTTCCTTCGGGAGTGGTCTTGCCGATGTAGGCGCTCACTTCGGGGAAGAGATAGAAGGCACCCTGCGGGCGGTTGACTTTCAGTCCGGGAATCTGCGATGCGAGTTCGACCACGAGGTCGCGGCGGCGTTCGAATGCCTTGTTCATCTCGGCGATGCACTCCTGCGGGCCGGTATAGGCGGCTTCGGCAGCTTTCTGTGCGATAGATGATGCATTTGAGGTGTACTGGCCCTGGAGTTTGGTCACTGCCTTTGCAAGCCACTGCGGAGCGGCGCAGTAGCCGATACGCCAGCCGGTCATCGCGTAGGCTTTCGATACACCGTTGATGATGATGGTGCGGTCAGCGATTTCGGGGAATGATGCGAGTGAGGTGAACGAGCCGGTGAAGTTGATGTGCTCATAGATTTCGTCGGCGAGGACCATGATGTCGGGGTGCTTTGCGAGGACATCGACGAGTCCCTGAAGCTCCTCCTTGGAGTAGATGCTGCCTGTCGGGTTGGATGGCGAGCAGAGCAGAATCATGCGGGTCGCCGGGGTGATGGCTGCTTCAAGCTGTGCGGGAGTGATTTTGAAATCCTGATGGATGTCGGCGAGAATCTCGACTGTCTTTCCTCCTGCGAGTTTCACCATCTCAACATAGCTCACCCATGCGGGCATCGGGATGATGACCTCGTCGCCGGGGTTGATTGTGGCGAGGATGACGTTGCAAAGGGCCTGCTTGGCTCCGTTCGACACGACAATCTGCTCGGGTGCGTAAGTGACACCGTTTTCCTTGGCGAGTTTTTCTGACACGGCCTTGCGGAGCGACATATAGCCGGGCACAGGTGTGTAGAAGGTGAAGTTCTCATCAATAGCGCGCTTGGCGGCTTCCTTGATGTGGTGGGGGGTCTCGAAATCGGGCTCTCCGACTGAGAGATTGATGACATCGACACCTTGAGCTTTCAGCTCGTTGCTTTTCTGTGACATTGCGAGGGTGGCTGACGGAGCCAGGGCCTGCACGCGTTCGGAAATGTGGGTCATATATGTTTGTGGTATTGGGTTTTACTTGTTATGTGTTATACGAGTGCAAATATACGGATTTATTTATGATTAAAAAAATAATGCCGAGGGCGAAAAGAATATAAAAATACAAAAGTCCGGAAGAGAAATATCCATTCATGTTTGGAATAGATGTCTCTTCCGGACTTATGTATTTTCAAGCCTTTTCTGTCAGGCTGTTATGGACGGTATTGAGCTTTCGGCGTTTAGCCGTGGCCTTACGCTTTCTTGGCTGCTGCACGGGCGCGCATTGCGGCCATGACCTTGGCTTTTCCGAGGCGGATGTAGTCGACGAGCGGACGGGAGGCAGGGCAGATGTAGCTGCAGGAGCCACACTCGATACAGTTGGCAATCTTCTGCTCCTCGGCATCATCCCATTCGTGCAGGCGCGAGAGTGTGCTGATGAGGAAGGGTTCGAGACCCATCGGGCAGACTTCCACACACTTTCCGCAGCGGATACAGTTTTCGGCGGGGCGACGGTGGGCATAGCGGCTGTCGAGCAGAATGCCTGATGTGCCTTTAATCATCGGGGTCTGGAGTGTGGATGCGGTGCGTCCCATCATAGGACCGCCGAGGATGATCTTTTCAGGTTCCTTGCCGTCGACGAGGGTAGCGAGGATTGTGCCGAGCGCCACGCGGAGGTTGCGTCCGGTCTCACCGTCGTGGAGGGTGAGCACACGGTCCATGAGGGGTTCGTCGAGGACAACGGCGCGGTAGACTGCGTAGGCGGTGGCGACGTTCTGCACGATGGCTCCTGTAGCGATGGGGAGACCGCCGGAGGGAACTTCCTTGCCGATTACAGCCTCGATGAGCTGCTTCTCACCACCCTGCGGGTATTTCACCTGCATGGTCATCACTTCGAGTCCGGGGACTGACGATGACGCTTCCGTAAGGGCTGCGATGGCTTCGGGCTTATTGTTCTCGATTGCTATTACTCCGCGGTTCACACCGGCTGCACGCATGAGGAGTTCAACGCCTTTGACAATCTGGCGGGGATTCTCGCGCATGAGCATGTCGTCGCATGAGAGACAAGGCTCACACTCTGCGGCGTTGATGATGACGATTTCTGCCTTTGAGCCGGGAGGGGGCGAGAGCTTGACATGGGCAGGGAAGGTCGCACCGCCGAGGCCGACGATACCTGCATTCTTGATGATGTCGATTATTGCTTTGCCGTCGAGGGCTGCGATTTCAGCTTCGGTGCGGCGCGGAGTCTCGCGGTTGGCCATAGCCTCAGCATCGGCTGCGCGGTCGGCTTCATCGCTCTTGATATAGATTGCCTGCACGGGCATACCTTGCGGTGTGCGTGCGACGTCGATTTTCATGACGGTTCCCGAAATCGGGGTGTGGACGGGTGCTGATACGAAACCGCCTGCATCGGCCACGCGGTCGCCGCGCTTCACCTTGTCGCCCTTCTTGACGATGGGAGTGGCGGGTGCGCCTATGTGCTGAGCCACGGGGAGCACTACTTCCTCGGGCAGAGGTATGTTCTCGATGGGTTTGCCGGCGGCAATTTTGTTTTCGGCGGGATGCACGCCGCCGATTTTAAACGTATGGAGTTTCATGTCTTTTGATTTCAGGCGGTTTCTTCAACTTTTTCTTTTGCCGGAGCCTTCTTCACCGGGAAGTTTACGGCGTGGATGGCATGGGTGGGACATACATCGACACACTTGCGGCAAAGTTTACACTTCTCGTAGTCGATGTATGAGAGGTTGTTGGCGATGGTGATTGCATCGTGTGTACATTCTTTAGCACACTTCGAGCAACCGATACATGCCACCTTGCAAGCCTTCATGGCTACCGCGCCCTTTTCCTTGTTGGAGCAGGCGACGTAGACTCTCATGCCACGCGGACCCTTGTTGCGGAGTTCGATGATGGAGCGGGGACATGCCTTCACACAGGCGCCGCAGCCTACGCATTTGTCTTCGATTACTTCGGGAAGTCCGGTTTCAAAGTTCATCTTCATTGCACCGTAGGGGCAGGCTTCCACGCAGTCGCCACATCCGAGACATCCGTTGGGGCAGGCTGATTCACCGGAGCCGAGCGAGGCAAGGACAGCGCAGGTGGGTGCGCCTTCGAAACGGGCGAGACGGGGACGGAGGTCGCAGGTGCCGTTACACTTGATTACTGCGATTTTCGGCTTGGTCTCGGCGGCTGTCAGGCCGACGATTTCGCCGATCTGTTTCATGACCGCGCTGCCCGATGCGGGACAGGCAAGGCCGTCGAGGGTGTCGGCACAGACACATGCAGCCGCGAAATCGCGACATCCGCTGCGTCCGCAACCTCCACAGTTGGCGCCCGGAAGGAGCGCTTCTACTTGGTCGATACGGGGATCTTCATGGACATGGAAGCGCTTGGCCACAATGTAGAGCACGGCTGCGCCTACAATTCCGATAATCCCGAGGACGATGATTGAAGTTACTATAATATTCATGGTAATAATTTAAAACGTCATATTTTTCTGATTTTCCAACTGATTTTCTGGGCCAGGCTCTTGCGGAACCTGTAAAGGAAGAGATCATAGATGCCGAGGGCCACGAAGGCGAGGGCTATCGACCATCCGCCGAGTGCCGGGAAGCCG
Source organism: uncultured Muribaculaceae bacterium (assembly GCA_947381945.1). Taxonomy (GTDB): domain Bacteria; phylum Bacteroidota; class Bacteroidia; order Bacteroidales; family Muribaculaceae; genus Duncaniella. The sequence goes on along the minus strand of CANCXM010000036.1, from coordinate 11,864 downwards.
AGCCGAAGCCCGACAATGGCACCTCCGAAGATAAGGGTCGGGAGGATGAGGGCCCACCATGTGGCGCGCAGGGTCGAGTCGGAGGTGGCGCTCACCTCCACCCGTTCGCCTCTGGTGTAGTCGCCGGCTGAGGGTGTGTCGATGGTTAGAAGTTCTTTCTTGTCATTCCCTTTGCTGTTGTTGCTGTTGCACAGGGCAGTGATGGCGCAGCCGTCACATTTGCATTCATCCTCTGTGCGGATGACAAGATAACCTCTCTCCACTTTCTCGATGACACCCCGGTGGGTTACGTCTTCTTTACTCATGATAGTAGATAAAAAACACTTAGAGGGAGCAAAGTTAGTGAATTTCTGTAAAAAGTGCAAACCTAAATTTCCATCATCGTATTTTTGGAATCAATGACTGCAAATGTTGTATGGGAGACACAATATTTATTCTTGCCGGTAGTTATTATAATAAGTGTTAATCTTAAAATTTATTAATGAGGGTGTGGCATTCTGTGTCATCCCTTGTTCGCGTCCACGCTTGAAAAGGAGAATATGAAACCGAGAATACTCATCGTCAACAAGTTTTATTACCCTCGCGGCGGAGATTGTGTATGCGTTATCAATCTCGAACGTCTGCTCCGTGAGCAGGGGTATGAGACTGCCATATTCTCTATGGATTTTCCCGAGAATATTCCCTCGGATTGGTCGGGCTACTTTGCAAGCGGGATTGATTTCTCGGGACCGGTCTCCGCGAAGCTCGCCGCTGTCCGGCGTATGCTCGGCGGGGGCGACATAAGGAGGTCTTTCGCAAAGATTCTTGATGATTTCAACCCCGATGTGGTCCATCTCCACAACATCCACAGCTATCTTTCCCCGCAGCTTGCCGTCATGGCTCATGAGCGTGGCAAGCGAGTGGTGTGGACTCTCCATGACTATAAACTCATCTGCCCTTCCTACAATTGTCTTGCCTCCGGCGAGGTTTGCGAGAAGTGTGTGGGTGGAAGTGTGGTCAATGTTGCGCGTACGCGCTGCATGAAGGGTTCTCTTTCCGCAAGCGTGATGGCTTGGCTCGAAGCGATGAAGTGGAACCGCCGGGTGCTTCAGAAAAATGTCGATACCTTCATCTGTCCCAGTGATTTCATGAGGCGGATGATGCTCAAGGGTGGTTTTGACGAACGCAAGCTCCTTGTCAACTGCAACTTCATTGATCCGGCCCGTCTGGCGGGAAATGAGAAATCTGAGGCTCCGGTTGACAGTGAGCCGTACTATTGTTACGTTGGCCGTCTGTCGGAGGAGAAGGGTGTCGGATTGCTTCTGAAAGTTGCATCTGCCCTCCCTTATCGGCTGAAAGTTGCAGGTGGAGGTCCGCTTTTCGAGGAGCTGAAGAGCCGCTATGCAGCCTGTGGCAATATTGAATTTTTAGGACCGTTGCCGGGTGATCGCGTCGGAAGTCTGCTCAAAGGTGCGATGTTCTCCGTGATTCCCTCGGTCTGGTATGAGAATAATCCCCTTAGCGTTATCGAATCGCTGTCGCTGGGAACCCCGGTGGTAGGAGCTTCGATAGGCGGCATACCCGAACTTATTTCAGATGGTCGTGACGGTCTCATATTCAAGGCCGGCGACGAAAGTGACTTGAGCGAAAAATTGATAGAAGCTTGTGAACACACATGGAACCGCGAGGAAATCAAGCGCGATGCTCTCCGCCGGTTCTCATCCGCCTCGCATTTCGACCGGCTTAAAGCCGCCTACGGAGTGTGACGGATCACCATTAACATATATTGATTGAATTGATAGATGGAAAAACAGATACAACCGACCGATGCGTCGATAATACTTACATACAGATGCCCGATGCGTTGTCAGATGTGCAATATCTGGCAATATCCCACCGATAAGCGTGAGGAACTGAAGGCTTCCGACCTTAAATCGCTTCCCAGACTTAAATTCATAAACCTCACGGGTGGCGAGCCCTTCATCCGCGAGGATCTTCCGGAGATTGTCGAGGAATGTTTCCGTCATACTGACCGTATTGTCATTTCTACATCCGGATGGTATGAGGACCGCGTCATTGCGCTTGCCGAGCGTTTCCCGAACATCGGTATACGCATCTCCATCGAGGGTCTCAGCCGCAAGAACGACGAGCTCCGCGGACGCGAGGGCGGTTTCGACAAAGGTCTCCGCACCCTCCTTAAACTGAAGGATATGGGCGTGAAGGATATTGGTTTCGGATGCACCGTCTCCAACAACAATTCCGAGGATATGCTTGCCCTCTATCAGCTCTCGAAATCACTCGGCCTGGAGTTTGCCACGGCAGCGTTCCATAATTCATACTATTTCCATAAGGATGACAATGTCATCACCAACCGCGAGACCGTATGTAAGAACTTCGAGACCCTTATCGAGTGGCAGCTTGCCGAGAAGCATCCGAAGTCGTGGTTCCGTGCTTTCTTCAACATGGGACTCATCAACTACATCGAGGGGAATCGCCGAATGCTTCCCTGCGAGGCCGGTTCTGCAAATTTCTTCATTGACCCGTGGGGAGAAGTCTATCCCTGCAACGGGCTGGAGGACAAGGTGTGGAAGGATTCGATGGGTAATATCCACGATGCCGGTTTCATGGAAATCTGGACAAGCGAGCGCGCTGCCAAGGTGCGCGAGAAGGTGAGATGCTGTCCAAAGAACTGCTGGATGGTCGGGACAGCTTCGCCCGTCATGCATAAATATATCCGTCATCCGCTCGGTTGGGCCGTCAGAAACAAGCTCCGTTCCATGCGCGGTCTCAAACCCATCCTCGACAAGAAATGGTATGATGTGGGTCAGGATCCCCGTCAGGGCGTGATGCGTGACATTGAAAAGGAATAACCGACAAAAATATATTCGGACGTATGAAAATCGTAGTCATCGGGACGAGAGGTATTCCCCGTATCCTCGGGGGAGTTGAGACTCATTGTGAAGAGTTGTATCCGCGCATTGTCGCCCTCGGGCATGACGTCACGGTCATACGCCGTACGCCATATATCACCGACGACAACCGTGTGAGTGAATACCGTGGTGTGAAACTGATTGATGTCTACGCACCGCGCAAGAAGAGCTTTGAAGCTATCATCCACACATATCTTGCAGCCATAAAGGCCCGTTCGCTTAACCCCGACATTGTCCATTGTCATGCCGTCGGTCCCTCCATCGTCATGCCCTTTGTCCGTATGCTCGGACTTAAGGCTGTGATGACCAATCATGGTCCCGACTACAACCGTCAGAAATGGGGTCGGATGGCAAAGACCGTCATAAAGCTCGGCGAAAGGTGGGGCACACGTTTCAGCAACCGGGTGATTGTTATCTCAAAAGTCATAGCGGGGATTCTTGAAAAAGAGTATGGCTACAAGGATTCACGACTTATATTCAATGGTGTCAACCGTCCGGTCAAATCGCAGTCAAAAGATTATCTGGAAACTCTTGGGATAGCCGGGACACCATATATACTTGCAATCGGACGATTCGTGAAAGAAAAAGGTTTCCATGATCTGATTGACGCATATTTGAAGTCCGGACTTTCAGGAACATACCGTCTCGTCATTGCAGGCGACAGTGATCACGAAGATGACTATTCCCAGTCCCTCAAAAAACAGGCCCGCGACCACGGTGTCGTTCTCACAGGATTCATCAAAGGTGAGAAACTCAACCAAATCATGAGCAATGCCTCGCTCTTTGTCATGTCCTCCTACCACGAAGGCCTCCCCATCGCGCTTCTCGAAGCCATGAGCTATGGACTCGATGTCATTGTGAGCGACATTCCCGCCAACAAACTCGACACACTCTCACCGACCGACTTCTACCCTGTCGGCAACGTCGATGAACTCGCCCGCGCAATGCAGCGTAAATGCAAGACCGCTCCTCCATCCCGTTCCTACGACCTCACCCCCTACGACTGGGACCAAATCGCCCTTCAGACAATCGAAGTCTACAAGGAAATCGTCAAATAACTCATCCAAAAGTCACTTCGACCCCAAAAGTCGCCCCAGAACGACAACCCCGAATAACAACCCCGAATGTTTGTAGGGACGCTTTTCAAAGCGTCCGCATCCTCAAAGAAATTACCATCCCCAAAAAGATCAAAAGCGCACAATGGACAGAAAGCCCCGTTCTGTCCATTGTGAGCTTTTAACCTCTTACAAATTCGGTCGGTCCCAGATTTTGGTGGTTGTGCAGTAGATGGGAACTGTCTGATTGCCGATTGTAAGGGTGAAATCGCCCTCTTCAAGTGTCCATTTTCCGGCGGCGTTGACAAAGGCGAGATCCATGGCATTCAGATGGAACTTTACGCTCCTTGTCTCGCCCGGCATGAGTGCGAGTTTGGTGAATCCGCGCAGACGTTTGTTGTCGGGAACCACGCTTGCCACTTTATCGGATGAGAAAAGCAACACTGCATCCTTGCCGTCGCGGGTGCCGGTATTGGTTACTTTGACTGTAACGGTAAGGACGTCGGAGGCGTTGAATTCTTTTTTATCGACACGCATGTCGGAATATTCGAATGTTGTGTAGCTCTTACCATAACCGAAGGGCCACTGGACATTCACGCGCGCGTCATAGTCATAGACTCCCTCCATCTTGCCGACCTCTTCGCTGACTTTGTAGTCGTATGTGACAAGTGAGTTGATTTCCCTCGGGTAGGTGAAGGGGAGACGGGCGGAGAAGTTGCGTTTTCCGGCAAGGAGTTCGGCAAGTGCATCGCCACCGAAGTTTCCGGGAAGGATGATGTCGACCACAGCGGTTGCCAACGGTTCGATGTCGGCGATTATGCGTGGACGGCCCTCATTGAGGATAAGTACGATTGGTTTGCCGGTTTTTGCAAGTGACTTCACCATGTCGCGCTGATTGACGGACAGATGGAGGTCGCTTAGGTTGCCGGGAGTCTCGCAGTAGGAATTCTCACCGATGCATATCACGATTGCATCGGCATTTGCAGCCGCCTTTATAGCCGCTTCGCTGTCTGCAACAATCTCGTCCTGATATGAACCCTCGTTGTTGAAAGTGACGGTTGGGACGTAGGTAACGTTTGCGGCTCCGAATTCGTTGGTGAGCGCTTCGAGAATGGTGTTGTAGTCCTTGGCGTATGTGTCGGTCAGATGTCCTTGCCATGTGTAGGTCCATCCGCCGTTGAGCGAACGCATGGAGGTGGCGGTCGGACCGGTCACGAGCAGACGTGTGCCTGATTTGAACGGGAGGATGTTGTCGTCGTTTTTCAGAAGCACCATAGTCTCGGCTGCCCCGTCGAGTGCTGCTTGACGGAACTCATTGGAGGCGAATTTCGGATAGTCCTTCAGGAGGGTGTTGGGCCGGTCAAAGAGACCGAGGCGATATTTCAGTCGCAATGCCCGGGCCGCAGCGTCGTCAATGCGGCTCATCGGGACGCTCCCCTCTTCGACGAGTTCGCGGAGAATCTCGCAGTAGTCAACCTTATAGGGCTCCATTGCCATGTCGATTCCGGCATTGATGGCTATGCGTATGGCATCTTTCTTATCCTTCGCCACTTTTTCACGTGTATAGAGGTTGTTGATGTCGGCCCAGTCGGTGACAATGAGACCATCCCATTGCAGGTCATTTTTCAGCCATTGTGTCAGCAGCAGAGGGTCGGCATGGACCGGGGTGCCGTTGATGGACGAGGAGTTGACCATTACTGTGAGCGCACCATATTTTATAGCTTCAAGATAAGGAGCGAAATGCTTTTCGCGCAAATCTGAGGGTGAGATATAGGCCGGGGTACGGTCTTTGCCTGAATAGGGGACACCGTAGCCCATGAAGTGCTTCAGCGATACTGCGATATGGTTTTTGTCGACATGGTTGGGATCATCACCCTGAAAACCTTTTACGGCTGCAGCTCCCATGAGTGCGTTTACAAGCGGGTCCTCTCCGTAGTTTTCCCAGAATCGTGGCCAGCGCGGGTCCCGTGCGAGGTCCATTGTCGGTGAGAAGGTCCAGGGGCAGTCGCTTGCGCGGGTTTCGTAGGCTGTGATTTCTGCGGCGCGTCGGCAGAGACCGGTATCGAACGATGCGGCTACGTTGAGATTCTGCGGAAAGAGCGTACCGCCGTTTGTATAGGTCGTTCCGTGAGTCTGGTCAAGACCGTAGATGCAGGGTATGCCGATATATTTCATGGATGCCTCCTGAATCTGCGGGATTATGACGTTCCAAGTCTCGGCATCGAGACAGTAGGAGTAAGGTGCATTGAGGATTGAGCCGACCTTGTAGATGCCTATCACGGTGTCGAGCTTTTCCTTGACAAGCCTGAATTTCCCGTCGGGCCCCTGCTCACCGAGGATGTCGAGCTGAATTTGTGTCATCTGGCCGATTTTCTCTTCCAGAGTCATCTTGGAGAGTGTTTCCGCGACCTTTTTTTCTATGGCAGCGTCGGGAGGAATTACCGGAAGGGTTATGGGGTCGTAGGCCATGGCGGGAAGAGCCACAGCGGTGAGGGAAAGGAGCAGATTGCGTAACATGATGGTTTAGATGAGGTAAGTGGTAAATGTGAAGAGGGGCAATTCCCATCAGCTCTGGCCGGAGGTCGGGGGCGCCGGCTTTTTGAGTTCAGGATAGGAGATGCGCGAGTGGTACATCGTGCGCAGACGCTGGGCGAACACCTCTTTGATAGCGCTGACATCGCGGAACGAAATCGGCGATTCATTATGAAGTCCTTCGGCAATCTGAGCGTCGATAATCTTGTTGACAAGGTTTGAGATAGCCTCGGGTGAATGGTCGGTCATTGAGCGTGAGGCCGCCTCGATTGAGTCGGCCATCATCAGAAGCGAAGTCTCCTTCGACTGAGGATTTGGGCCGGGATAGCTGAAAGAGGCAGGGTCGACCTCCTCGTCGGGATGGGCGTTGCAGTATGTGGTGTAGAAATAGCGTGCCTTTCCGGCCCCGTGGTGTTCGGAGATGAATTTGCGTATCATCTTCGGCAATTTTGCTTTCTCGGCAAGGGCCAGACCCTCGTTGACGTGACCGGTGACTATTCGGGCACTCTGTATGGGGTCAAGCGCGTCGTGTGGGTTGACTCCATGCTGGTTTTCGGTATAGAATGCCGGATTCTTGATTTTACCTATGTCATGGTATAGCGCGCCTGTACGTACAAGCTGGACATTGGCTCCGATACGGCTTGCAGCGGCCGATGCGAGGTTGCTGACGGCCATGGAGTGGTTGAAGGTGCCGGGACACTCCTCGGAAAGCTCACGCAGAAGAGGATTGTTGATGTCGGAAAGCTCGACGAGCGTCACGCGGGAGGTGAAGCCATAGACCCTTTCGAGGAGGAACATGAGGACATAGCTGAACGAGATGAGTATGGCATTGATGGCGAAGCAGCCGAACACCCGGCCCTCGGTGCGGGCCAGTGAACCTGCCTGCATGACCTCCATCGCGGCATAGCAGAGAGTGTAGGCGAGGAAGATGAGGGCAGCCGTGCGGATAAGCTGGCTTCGGCGCGACAGGTCCTTGAGTGAATCGATGGCCACCACACCGGCTATGAACTGGAGGAAGATGAACTCAAGTGCAAACGAGGAGTTGATCGCGCAGATAAGCACGAGTATGAGATGGCCGAAATAGGCTGTTCGTGAATCAAGGAATATGAGTATGAGAATCGGCACTACGGTGAAGGGGGTGATGTAGTAGCCGGTCGAGAATGTGGCCTGCATCGCGAAAGCGAAGAGGGTGAAGAGACCGATGAGTGAGACGATGAATATCACAGTGCGGTCATCGTCGAAGTAGTCGCGCCGGAAGATATAGAGATAGGCATACAGGCTGCCATAGAGAATCAGCATATAGAGAATCTGACCGGCCACAGGATAGTAGTGCTGCGAGATGGTGCCTTTTCCGCGTTCGTTGGCAATCTCTTCGTATGTGCGCAGGACGGTTGCCAGACGCGAGGTCACGATGTCGCCTTTGTCGATTATTCGTTCTCCCTGCTGGATGACACCGACCGGTGCCATAGCTTTCTGATATGCCTCGTCGAGCAGGCGGCGTGAGGTGACGGAATCAATCAGAATGTTGGGATGGAGGGTCTGGGAGAGTTTGGTGGCCGATATTGCCTGGCGCACCTCGCGGTCCTTCAGCACGCTGTCGAGATGCTCGTAGGCGCGGAATGCCGAGAGATAGTTGGCTGTCGGGATGCTTATGGCCACGTTGTCGTGGATGAAACGCACTGCCGGAAGCTTGCCGGAATGGATTTTCGTGTAGGTGTCGCGGTCAACGATGCCGTTCTCGTACACCTTGCGTATCTCCCGTATGATTTGGTTGCGCTGGGCAGGAGTGATGTTGAGGTCGGTCGCAGAGTTCAGGCGTGTGGTGTAGTCTGAGATAATGGTCTTTTCAGCGGTCACATCGCGGGTGAACACCGGCTCGAAATTCGCGTCGATGCTGTCCTTGACCTTCATGGCACTCACGGAGTCGAGATGAATGGGAATGTCGAAAGGAGCTGTCAGAAGTGCATAGCTCCATGGTCGTCCCTCCTCGAAAGTGTAGTGGTTCTCAGCTGAACGCGGAAGGAAATAGACGGTGACCGACACCACAATGATGAAAAGCAGAATCCTGAGCGAGAGTTGGCGCGATGGCAATGATTTCATACGTCGAAGATGTTGCGGACAATGGTCCAGATAATGATGGTTGTGAGGATGAAGAGGATGAAGAAACGGGCCGAGAGAAGCCTCTGGAGCCGTGGGGTGCGGTTGCCGAGCAGTCGGGAGATGCCGAGCAGTCCGAGGAGCGGTATTTCAAGCATGAAGAGCGCGTTGAAACCGAAAGCGGCCTTGAAATCTCCCTCCATCATGGCATGGACAGCCCGTTGGGAGCCGCAGCCGGGACAAGAGAGACCGGTGAGCATCTTGAACATGCATCTTGGATATAGTCCTGATTCCGGCCCTTTGAAGAAGTAGAGACAGCAGAGGGCTATGCCGGCGATTATGACCCCCGCAAACAGGAGCCGGCGGCAAAGGGCCAGACGGTTGTCGGACTGCATCATGGGCATCAGATGGCGGCTTCAGTCTCCAACACTACATGAGACCTAACAGGACTGAAAATGGAGCCCAGATAAGTCCGGCTACGAATGAGATGATGACCCAGAGCTGTGCTTTGGACGATGCGTCCATGGCGGCTATGTAGTCGCCACGGTAGTAGGCGGGGGATACCTTTGCCGCATAGATGATGGCTACTATACCTGTCGGGATGCAGCAGCAGATGGTGGCGAGTATGGCCCAGATGAGGTAGTTGTCGGGCATGGGTGGCACTCCGTTCGGTCCGAATCCGTTAGGATTGTATCCGTTGTTGTATGCGCCGTATTGTTGGCCATACTGCTGTCCGTAGTGATTCTGTCCGAATGGTTGCTGTTGGTTCTGATAGCCTCCGTATGGGTTCTGTCCTCCGAAGTTTTGCTGACGGTCAGTGAATGTGTCGTTGATATTGGCAGTCCCCAGGAGCGCCGCTATTTCAGGCACGGCGGCTGCGGTGGTCCAGTCGCTCAGTCCTTCGTGCCACACGGGGGTCGAGGGATTGAGTCCGTTCTCTGCGGCTACCTCTTCAATGGAGAGGGGGCCTTTCTGGACGCTGTCGATGATGATCCAATATTTCATTGGGAAATGTGAGTTTTTTAGTTTTTCAGTTCTGAGTTGTGAGTTTTCAGTGGTCAGCGTCAGGGGTTGTTGATGCGAACCGTGAGAGGGTGCTGTGTCCATATCCCTGCCACGGTGGGATGAAATGAGGACCGGAGCCCCCATTTCATCCGCGAGGCGGGTGGGTTATGCTTTTTCAATCAGTCTTGTCGCCGGTCGGAAAACAGGCGTCAAAACGTCACGACCGATTAGAAAAATTTGGTCTCTTCGCCGAGGATGTCCGAAAGGATGGAGTTGGCGAGGCGAGATGCACCGATGCGGAAGAACTCGTTGGTCTCTACCCACTGGTCGCCGAGGACGGTCTTCACGATTGTGTAATATTTGAGGGCCTCCTCTGTGGTCGAGACACCGCCGGCAGCCTTGAAGCCTACCATGCGACCGGTCTTCTCATAGTATTCCTTGATGCACTCACACATGATGTAGGTTGCTTCGAGCGATGCACCGGGATACTCCTTACCTGTGGATGTCTTGATGAAGTCAGCGCCTGAATACATGGAGAGGATGGAGGCGTTGCGGATGTTTTCTGCAGTCTTTAGCGCGCCTGTCTCAAGGATAACCTTCATGAGGGAGTCACGGCAGGAGTGTTTCATCTCTGAAAGCTGGTCGCACACCTCTTCATAATCCTTGTCGAAGAAGTCGCCGAGACCGAGCACAACGTCGATTTCGTCGGCGCCGGCTTCGACTGCGAGACCTACTTCTGCAATCTTGACTTCGATAAAGCTCTGCGCGCTGGGGAAGCATCCTGCGACTGCTGCGATGTCGACATCCGAACATTCGAGCACTGTGCGTACCATAGGCACGAAGTTGGGATAGACGCAGATTGCAGCTACGTTGGGCAGGTCGGCGTGTTCGTGGGCGAAAGCGTTGACACGTTCGGTGAAATCGGCCACTGAGCGCTGGGAGTCGGTTGACTTGAGCGTGGTGAGGTCGATCGAGTTGAATATCTTTTTCAATACTTCGGGAGTATTGTTTTCTGCGAGGTGCTTGTCAAGGATTTCGTTGACTTTGGCTGCGACTTCTGCGTCAGATGTAGTGACGCGGCTTTCGGCAAGAGCTTGCTGATATTTATCCATGATGATTACGTTTAAGTTGGTTAGTTTTTAGGTTTTAGAGTGTGGTATCACAGGCATCGGTTCACCGCTGCTGTGTGTTGTTGTCGTGGAGTTTGGGGTTCGATGCGTGGCGGTCGGCATCGCGGGCGGTTTTCTTCTCGATGTTGCGTCTGAACGCTTCGGTAAGGTCCACTCCCGTCTGGTTGGCGATTGCCGTGAGCACCCACAGGAGGTCAGCGAGTTCATCAGCCAAGGCATCGGGATTCTCCCCTTTCTTGAAGGATTGGTCGCCATACATCCGCGCCATGAGTCTTGCCACCTCGCCGGTCTCTTCAGCAAGGATCGCCATATTGGTCAGCGGCGAGAAATAGCGCACCCCGACGGTGCGTATCCATTCATCCACCGTGTCCTGAAGGGAGCGGAGCGTGGGGGAGTCATCGTGTAGTGGGGTGGGATTCATGGTCAAGTCCTTAGTTTAGAATCTATAACAATCGTCACGGGGCCGTCGTTCACGAGGGCGACCTGCATGTCGGCTCCGAACACCCCCTTTTTCACCTCCCTGCCCGTCAGCGATTCACATTCGGAGCAGAACATTTCGTAGAGGGGGATGGCGAGGTCATGGCCTGCCGCATGGATGTAGCTCGGCCGGTTGCCTTTCTTGGTTGAGGCGCAGAGAGTGAACTGACTGACAGCCAGTATCTCACCGCCGACATCAATGAGCGAGCGGTTCATCACTCCCTCATCATCGGCAAATATGCGCATCGCGACCGCCTTGGCCGCAAGCCATTTCACATCATCCGGGGTATCGCCTTCGGCAACACCGACAAGAATCATCAGTCCCGGGCCGATCGAGCTGTGAAGCTCACCGCCAATACTGACCGATGCCTCTGTGACACGTTGAATTACTAACTTCATATTACGCAAAATTACAAAATAAATTGTAATACCTGCCCTTTACGCATTAAAAATTATCAATATGTATTTGACGGACCATTCATATCTCATATTAGCCAACGTATCTTTCGTTGCACACTTCAAATGTTTTTTGTAACTTCGCAATTGCTTATCGCCCGTAATGGCCGAATGCTGTTAATGGAGTGATATGTAAACATAATAAAAGGCGTATTCTATGCTAAAATCCAAACGATTTTGGCATTTTTTTTCGATTAAAAAAA
>CANCXM010000035.1 GCA_947381945.1 uncultured Muribaculaceae bacterium | reverse complement strand
TTGGTTCCAAGGGTATCAACATCATGGAGTTTTGCAAGCAATTCAATGCCCGCACTCAGGACAAAGCCGGTAAGGTACTTCCGGTAGTCATCACTTACTACACTGACAAGAGCTTCGACTTCGTAGTCAAGACTCCTCCGGTGGCAATCCAGCTCCTCGAAGCTACCAAGCTCAAGAGCGGCTCGGCTCAGCCTAACCGTAAGAAAGTCGGTGAAGTGACCTGGGATCAGGTTAAAGCAATTGCTGAGGACAAAATGCCCGATTTGAACTGTTTCACCGTAGCATCGGCAATGCGTATGGTTGCCGGTACAGCCAGAAGCATGGGTATCACCGTAAAAGGAACATTCCCCGAAAACATTTAAACTTCAATTGACATGAGTAAACTGACGAAAAATCAAAAGATTGCCCAGGAGAAAGTTGAAGCCGGGAAAGTTTATAGTCTTGCTGAGGCCGTTAACCTCGTGAAGGAAATCACCTTCACCAAGTTTGACGCTTCTCTTGACGTGGATGTTCGACTTGGCGTTGACCCCCGTAAGGCTAACCAGATGGTGCGTGGCGTCGTAACGCTTCCCCACGGAACCGGTAAGCAGGTACGAGTACTCGTGCTTTGCAACTCTGACGCTGAAGCTGCCGCTAAGGCTGCCGGTGCAGACTATGTCGGTCTGGACGAATATATCGAAAAAATCAAAGGCGGTTGGACTGACGTTGACGTGATCATCACCCAGCCCGCTATTATGGGTAAGATCGGTGCCCTCGGCCGTGTCCTCGGTCCCCGTGGCCTTATGCCGAACCCCAAGAGCGGTACTGTGACCAACGACGTTGCCAAGGCCGTTGAGGAAGTGAAGAAGGGTAAAATCGACTTCAAGGTTGATAAGAACGGTATCGTACACTCTTCAGTAGGTAAGGTTTCTTTCGAAGCTCCCGCCGCTGCTGCCAACGTACGCGAGTTCATCAACACCCTCATCAAGCTCAAGCCCGCTGCCGCAAAGGGTACCTATATCAAGAGCATTTATCTTTCGAGCACTATGAGTCCGGGTATCAAGATTGACCCCAAGTCAATCGACGAATAACTTCTAAAGCTGACTGTAGAAAATGAAAAAGGAAGATAAAATCATTGCTATTGAGAACATAGCTAAGACTCTTCAGGAGTATAGCTGCTTCTATCTCACTGAAACTGCCGGCCTCGATGCCGAAAAGACCACTGCCCTCCGTCGTGCCTGCAACAAGGCTGACATCAAGCTCATGGTCGTGAAGAACACTCTTCTTCACAAGGCACTCGAATCGCTCGAAGGTGACTACTCCGAACTCTACGGAGCCCTCCACGGCTCTACCTCTCTGATGCTCGCCAACGTGGGCAATGCTCCTGCCAAGCTCATCAAGGACATCAGAAAGGCCGACAAGGAAGCCACTCTTCCCCGACTCAAGGCCGCTTACGTTGAAGAGACTATCTACATGGGCGAAGACCAGCTCGACGCTCTCGTGGCCATCAAGAGCAAAAACGAACTCATCGCAGACGTTGTCGCTCTTCTCCAGTCTCCTGCCAAGAACGTTATTTCCGCTCTCTCATCTGGCGGCAACAAACTTCACGGCATCCTCGAAACTCTTTCGAAGAAGGAAGCGTAAGCCTCGCTCTCAACAGCCTCTCTGCTCAAAACCCAACCAATCATCAAAATTTTAAAACAACAAATAAAACTATAAAATCATGGCAGATCTTAATGCTTTTGCAGAACAACTTGTTAACCTCACCGTTAAGGAAGTAAACGAACTTGCTCAGATCCTCAAAGAAACTTACGGCATCGAACCCGCCGCTGCTGCTGTTGCAGTTGCTGCCGGTCCCGCTGCAGGTGCTCCCGCTGAAGAAGAGAAGACCTCTTTCGATGTAGTCCTCAAGGCTGCCGGCGCTTCTAAGCTCGCCGTTGTTAAGCTCGTTAAGGAACTCACCGGTCTCGGTCTTAAGGAAGCTAAGGAAATGGTTGACGGCGCTCCCAGCGTTATCAAGGAAGGCATGGCTAAGGCTGACGCTGAAGGCCTCAAGAAGCAGCTCGAAGAAGCTGGTGCTGAGGTTGAGCTCAAATAATATCGCCCCTTATCAGGTACAATGGGTTAAGATTCTCCCGTCAGGGAGTTTCTTAACCTATTTGCGTTAAAATAGACGGGTTGGTATAAAAAATCATAAATATTTATATTTATAAATAAAAATTTAACCTCCTGCATTCGTCTAATCCCTTCATTCAGGCCATTTTGGGTAATTCATTATTTTTTAGCGCCTGGGAGATGGGATGATTTTGTGGTTAAATAATGTTAATTGGGTCATTCCCCGAGTTACCGGCCTCTCTGTCGGCGCCATTGTTGTGAGCGTCGTTTTCCTCTCTTCACTCAATTCTCCCTTACGAGTTTCTTTTTTAATGTTTAATCCAAAAGATTAGATGTCAGACATAACATTAGCAAAACCCCGCGTAAATTTCGCGTCGGTTAAAAACCCTCTTCCTTACCCCGATTTCCTCGAGGTGCAGCTGAAGTCGTTCCAGGACTTCCTTCAGCTTGACACACCCCCGGAAAAAAGAAAAAACGAGGGCCTCTTCAAAGTGTTTGCCGAAAACTTCCCCATCGCTGACACCCGCAACAACTTTGTCCTCGAGTTCCTCGACTACTACATCGACCCGCCGCGCTACACCATCGACGAGTGTCTCGAACGTGGTCTCACCTACAGTGTGCCCCTCAAGGCAAAACTGAAACTTTACTGTACCGACCCTGATCACGAGGATTTCGCAACTGTGATTCAGGACGTATATCTCGGCCCCATCCCCTACATGACTGACAAGGGTACCTTTGTCATCAACGGTGCCGAGCGCGTTGTCGTGTCTCAGCTCCACCGTTCGCCCGGTGTGTTCTTCGGTCAGAGCACCCATGCCAACGGTACCAAACTCTACAGCGCCCGTATCATTCCCTTCCGTGGTAGCTGGATTGAGTTTGCGACTGACATCAACAACGTGATGTATGCCTACATCGACCGTAAGAAGAAACTCCCCGTAACCACCCTTCTCCGTGCCATCGGTCTCGAGAGCGATAAGGACATCATCGAAATCTTCGGTCTTGCCGAGGAAATCAAGGTCAACAAGACCAATCTCAAGAAAGCCGTGGGCCGTAAGCTTGCAGCCCGTGTGCTCAAGACTTGGGTCGAGGACTTCGTTGACGAAGATACCGGTGAAGTTGTTTCTATCGAGCGCAACGACGTCATCCTTGACCGCGAGACCGTCCTCGAAGAAGACAATATCCAGGAAATCCTTGATTCGGGCGTGCAGACTGTGCTTCTCCACAAGGAAGACGCCAACACCTCCGACTACTCAATCATATTCAACACCCTTCAGAAGGATACCTCCAACTCCGAGAAGGAAGCTATCCAGTACATCTACCGACAGCTCCGTAACGCCGAGCCGCCGGATGATGCCAGCGCGCGCGAAGTCATCACCAACCTTTTCTTCTCTGAAAAGCGCTATGACCTCGGCGAAGTGGGCCGCTACCGTATCAACAAGAAGCTCGGCCTCACTACTTCGATGGACGTGAAGGTTCTCACCAAGGAGGACATCATTGCCATCATCAAATACCTCATCGAGCTCATCAACTCGAAGACTGACGTCGACGACATCGACCACCTCAGCAACCGTCGTGTCCGCACTGTAGGCGAGCAGCTCTACAATCAGTTCAACGTAGGTCTCGCCCGCATGTCGCGCACCATCCGTGAGCGCATGAACGTCCGCGACAATGAGGTGTTCACTCCGATCGACCTTATCAACGCCAAGACTATTTCGAGCGTTATCAACACATTCTTCGGCACCAACGCCCTCTCGCAGTTCATGGACCAGACCAACCCTCTGGCCGAGATTACCCACAAGCGCCGTATGTCGGCCCTTGGCCCCGGCGGTCTCTCGCGTGAACGTGCAGGTTTCGAGGTGCGCGACGTACACTATACACACTACGGCCGTCTCTGTCCTATCGAGACTCCTGAAGGCCCGAACATCGGTCTTATCTCCTCGCTCTGCGTCTATGCTAAGATCAATGACCTCGGCTTCATCGAGACTCCCTACCGTGAGGTCAAGGATGGTGTCGTAAACCTCAAGAACGATGAAGTTGTCTACCTCACCGCTGAAATCGAGGAAGGCAAGATCATCGCCCAGGGCAACGCTCCCGTGGAGGACGACGGTAAGTTCATCAACGACCGCGTCAAGGCCCGTCTGGATGCCGACTTCCCTATCGTCGCTCCCGACCAGGTCGAACTCATGGACGTTTCGCCCACGCAGATTGCATCAATCGCTGCGTCTCTCATCCCCTTCCTCGAGCACGACGACGCAAACCGTGCGCTCATGGGATCAAACATGATGCGTCAGGCGGTTCCCCTGCTCCGCAGCGAGTCGCCTATCGTCGGCACAGGTATCGAAGGCCAGCTCATCCACGACAGCCGCACACAGATTATGGCTGAGCGTGAGGGTACCATCGAGTTTGTCGATGCAACTGTCATCCGTATCCGCTATGACCGCACCGAGGACGAGGAATTCGTATCGTTCGAGGACAGCGTCAAGGAATACCACCTTCCCAAGTTCCGCAAGACCAACCAGAGCACGACCATCGACCTCCGCCCCATCTGCAACAAGGGTCAGCGTGTGAAGCGCGGCGACATCCTCACCGAAGGTTACTCTACCGAAAAGGGTGAGCTTGCACTCGGCCGCAACCTCAAGGTTGCCTTCATGCCTTGGAAGGGTTACAACTATGAGGACGCCATCGTGCTCAACGAGCGTGTTGTCCGCGAAGACATCCTCACCTCTGTCCATGTCGATGAGTACACTCTCGAAGTCCGCGAGACAAAGCGCGGTATGGAGGAACTCACTTCCGACATCCCCAACGTCTCTGAGGACGCTACCAAGGACCTCGACGAGCGCGGTATCGTGCGCGTGGGTGCCCACATCGTCCCCGGCGACATCATGATTGGTAAGATTACTCCTAAGGGCGAAAGCGACCCCACTCCTGAGGAAAAACTCCTCCGCGCCATCTTCGGCGACAAGGCCGGTGATGTTAAGGATGCTTCGCTCAAGGCTTCTCCCTCACTCAAAGGTGTTGTCATCGGCACACACCTCTTCCAGAAGGCTGAGAAGAAGAAAACCAAGAAGAGCGCCAGCGCAGTGCTCCCGAAACTCGACGAGGAATATGAGGATCGTCTCAACGACCTTAAGAACCTCCTCATCTCGAAGCTCATGACCCTCACCGAGGGCAAGACCTCGCAGGGTGTCAAGGACTTCCTCGGAACCGATATCATTCCCAAGGGCTCGAACTTCTCGGCAGCCACCCTGCGCGAGATTGATTTCGATACCATCAACCTTTCGAAGTGGACAACCGATGCGCGCATCAACGACATGATTCGTGCAACAATTGTCAACTACCTCCGCAAGTCGAAGGAAATCGACGCCGAACTCCGTCGCAAGAAATTCGACATCTCTATCGGTGACGAGCTTCCCTCAGGCATCATGAAGCTTGCCAAGGTCTATGTGGCCAAGAAGCGTAAGATTTCTGTGGGTGACAAGATGGCAGGTCGTCACGGTAACAAGGGTATCGTTTCGCGCATCGTGCGTCAGGAAGACATGCCCTTCCTTGCCGACGGTACTCCGGTCGACATCTGCCTTAACCCGCTCGGTGTGCCTTCGCGTATGAACCTCGGTCAGATCTTCGAGACCGTGCTCGGTTGGGCCGGTCGTGAGCTCGGCGAGAAGTTCGCCACCCCGATTTTCGACGGTGCGACCCTCGAAGACCTCAACGAGTGGACCGACAAGGCCGGTCTGCCCCGCTACGGTAAGACCTACCTCTACGACGGTGGCACAGGCGAACGCTTCGACCAGCCTGCGACCGTGGGTGTCATCTACATGCTTAAGCTCGGTCACATGGTCGAGGACAAGATGCACGCACGTTCGATCGGTCCGTACTCACTCATCACCCAGCAGCCTCTCGGCGGTAAAGCCCAGTTCGGTGGACAGCGTTTCGGAGAGATGGAAGTTTGGGCGCTCGAAGCATTCGGCGCCGCCCACATCCTCCAGGAAATCATCACTGTCAAGTCTGACGACGTCACCGGCCGCAGCAAGACCTACGAGGCTATCGTCAAGGGTGAGGCCATGCCCCCCGCAGGTATCCCCGAGTCGCTCAACGTGCTTCTCCACGAGCTTCGCGGTCTCGGCTTGAGCATCAACCTCGAGCAGTAATAATTCTCCCCTCATTGTCCCGCCGGGGATTGCTCCCCGGGGGACGAAAAATTACTTAACATCGCTTTGAATATCTAAAATATGGCTTTTAGAAAAGACAATAAACAGAAAACCTCTTTCTCGAAAATCTCCATCGGTCTCGCTTCGCCCGAGGAGATTCTGGAGAAGTCAAGCGGCGAGGTGTTAAAGCCTGAGACCATCAACTACCGCACCTACAAGCCTGAGCGCGACGGCCTTTTCTGCGAGCGCATCTTCGGTCCCGTGAAGGACTTCGAGTGCCACTGCGGAAAGTACAAGCGCATCCGCTACAAAGGCATCGTCTGCGACCGTTGTGGTGTCGAAGTCACCGAGAAGAAGGTGCGTCGTGAGCGCATGGGCCACATCAAGCTCGTCGTTCCCGTTGCCCACATCTGGTACTTCCGCTCGCTTCCCAACAAGATAGGTTACCTCCTCGGTCTTCCCTCGAAGAAGCTTGATGCCGTCATATACTACGAGCGCTACGTTGTCATCAACCCCGGTGTCGCAGCCGAGGGTGAGAACCCCGTTCA
Organism: uncultured Muribaculaceae bacterium; assembly: GCA_947381945.1. Taxonomy (GTDB): domain Bacteria; phylum Bacteroidota; class Bacteroidia; order Bacteroidales; family Muribaculaceae; genus Duncaniella. The sequence continues at coordinate 23,134 of CANCXM010000035.1, read as the reverse complement.
GCGTCTCGACCTTCTCACCGAGGAGGAGTATTTCGACATCATCGACCGTCTTCCCCGCGAGAACCAGCTTCTTGACGACACTGACCCCAACAAGTTTGTCGCCAAGATGGGTGCCGAGGCTATCTACGAGCTTCTGAAGGACATCAACCTCGACGACCTCTCTTACGCTCTCCGCGACCAGGCCAACCAGGAAGGTTCGCAGCAGCGCAAGACCGAGGCCCTCAAGCGCCTTCAGGTCGTGGAGTCGTTCCGTGCATCGCGTGAGCGCAACCGTCCCGAGTGGATGATTCTCCAGGCTGTTCCTGTCATTCCGCCCGAACTCCGTCCTCTCGTGCCCCTGGACGGTGGACGTTTCGCCACTTCCGACCTCAACGACCTCTATCGTCGTGTCATCATCCGCAACAACCGTCTCAAGCGCCTCATCGAAATCAAGGCTCCCGACGTGATTCTCCGCAACGAGAAGCGTATGCTTCAGGAGGCTGTCGATTCACTTCTCGACAACTCCCGCAAGTCGTCGGCTGTCAAGACTGAGGCCAACCGTCCCCTCAAATCACTCTCTGACTCGCTCAAGGGTAAGCAGGGCCGTTTCCGTCAGAACCTCCTCGGTAAGCGTGTCGACTACTCCGCACGTTCGGTTATCGTCGTAGGTCCCGAGCTCAAGATGCACGAGTGCGGTATCCCCAAGAATATGGCTGCCGAGCTTTACAAGCCCTTCGTCATCCGCAAGCTCATCGAGCGCGGTATCGTGAAGACCGTGAAGTCGGCCAAGAAGATTGTCGACCGCAAGGAACCCGTCGTATGGGACATCCTTGAATACGTAATGAAGGGCCATCCCGTGCTCCTCAACCGTGCCCCGACACTTCACCGTCTCGGTATCCAGGCATTCCAGCCCAAGATGATCGAAGGCAAGGCTATCCAGCTCCACCCGCTCGCATGTACGGCATTCAACGCCGACTTCGACGGTGACCAGATGGCAGTCCACCTTCCCCTTGGCAACGAGGCTGTCCTCGAAGCACAGCTCCTCATGCTCGGTTCACACAACATCCTCAACCCTGCCAACGGTGCGCCTATCACCGTTCCCTCTCAGGACATGGTGCTCGGTCTCTACTACATCACCAAGCTCCGCAAGGGCGACAAGGGTGAGGGCCTGAAGTTCTACGGTCCCGAAGAGGCTGAGATTGCCTACAATGAAGGCCGTGTGACTCTCCACGCTCCTGTCTCGATCGTTGTCGACGACATCGACGAGTTCGGCAACCCCATCAAGCATCTTGTCGAGAACACCTCCGTCGGTCGTGTGCTCGTCAACCAATATGTTCCCAAGGAGATTGGCTACGTCAACGAAATCCTTTCGAAGAAATCGCTCCGTACCATCATCTCCCGCGTTATCAAGCACTGCGGTATCCCCCGTTCGGCCCAGTTCCTCGACGACATCAAAAACCTCGGTTACTACATGGCCTTCAAGGGTGGTCTGTCGTTCAACCTCGGCGACGTGCTCATTCCTGCTGAAAAGGAACAGTATGTCAAGGAAGGCTACGAACAGGTGCAGGAAGTCCTCAACAACTATTCGATGGGCTTCATCACCAACAACGAACGTTACAACCAGATTATCGACATCTGGACACACGTCAACTCCCGCCTCGCTGACACCCTCATGAAGCAGATTTCTGCTGACAAGCAGGGCTTCAACCCTGTTTACATGATGCTCGACTCCGGTGCCCGTGGTTCTAAGGACCAGATTCGTCAGCTCTCCGGTATGCGTGGTCTTATGGCCAAGCCTCAGAAGAGTGGTGCCGAAGGCGGTCAGATCATCGAGAACCCGATTCTTGCGAACTTCAAGGAGGGTCTTTCGGTGCTCGAATACTTCATCTCGACCCACGGTGCCCGTAAGGGTCTTGCGGATACCGCGCTTAAGACTGCCGACGCAGGTTATCTTACCCGTCGTCTCGTCGATGTGGCCCACGACGTCATCATCAACGAGGAGGACTGCGGTACGCTCCGTGGCCTCGTCTGCACAGAAATCAAGAACAACGACGAGGTTGTCGCTTCGCTCGGCGAACGCATCCTTGGCCGTGTGTCTGTCCACGACATCATCGATCCCACCAACGGCGAGCTCATCGTCGCAGCCGGTGAGGAAATCAACGACCTTGCCGCCGACCGCATCAACGAGTCGCCCATCGAGTCTGTTGAAATCCGCTCCGTCCTCACTTGTGAATCCAAGAAGGGTGTCTGCGCCAAGTGCTACGGTCGCAACCTTGCAACCCACCGCATGGTGCAGATGGGCGAGGCTGTCGGTGTCATCGCAGCCCAGTCAATCGGTGAGCCTGGTACACAGCTTACCCTCCGTACATTCCACGTCGGTGGTGTGGCTTCGAATATCGCTGCCGTCAACTCTCTCACTTCCCGCTACGACGGTCTCCTCGAAATCGAGGAACTCCGTACGGTCAAGACCGACGAGGTTGATTCCAAGGGACGCAACGTCGAGGTTGTCATCGGCCGACTCGCAGAAATGCGTATCGTCGACCCCAACACCAAGATGATGCTCACCAATGCCAACATCCCCTACGGTGCGAAACTCTTCTTCGACAACGGCGCTGCCGTCAAGAAAGGCGATGTCATCTGCGAATGGGACCCCTTCAACGCTGTCATCGTCAGCGAAGTTGCCGGTAAGGTTGAATATGTCAACCTTCAGGAAAACGTCACCTACCGTGTCGATTCCGACGAGCAGACCGGTCTCCGCGAAAAGATCATCATCGAATCCAAGGAACGTGGCAAGGTGCCCGAAGCAAACATCCTCGATGCCAACGGCGACATCGTCAAGACCTACGCACTCCCTGTGGGTGCCCACCTAATGGTCGATGACGGTGCCAAGCTCAAGGCCGGTGAGATCTTCGTCAAGATTCCTCGCGCCGCAGGTTCTGCCGGTGACATCACCGGTGGTCTCCCCCGAGTCACCGAGCTCTTCGAAGCCCGCAACCCCTCGAACCCCGCTATCGTTTCGGAAATCGACGGCGAAGTCAAGTTCGGCAAGGTTAAGCGTGGCAACCGTGAAATCTCGGTTACTTCCAAGCTCGGCGAGACCAAGAAATATCTCGTGCCCCTGTCGAAGCAGATTCTTGTTCAGGAAAACGACTATGTCCGTGCAGGTACACCCCTCTCGGACGGTGCCATCACTCCGGCCGACATCCTCAACATCATGGGTCCGACAGCCGTTCAGGAATACATCGTCAACGAGGTTCAGGACGTCTACCGTATGCAGGGTGTGAAGATCAACGACAAGCACTTCGAAGTCATCGTCCGCCAGATGATGCGTAAGGTCAACATCCTCGATCCGGGCGACACCGGCTTCCTCGAGCAGCAGGTTGTCGACAAGCGCGACTTCATGGACGAGAATGACCGCATCTGGGGCAAGAAGGTTGTCACCGACGCAGGCGACAGCGAGAACGTCAAGCCCGGTCAGATTATCACTGCCCGCAAGCTCCGCGACGAGAACTCCTCGCTCAAGCGCCGCGACCTCCGTCCCATCCAGGTACGCGATGCCCAGCCCGCCACCTCCGAGCAGATTCTCCAGGGTATCACCCGTGCAGCCCTCCAGACATCTTCGTTCATGTCGGCTGCATCATTCCAGGAGACAACCAAGGTGCTCAACGAGGCTGCCATCAACGGCAAGGTCGACTACCTCCAGGGCATGAAGGAAAACGTCATCTGCGGTCACCTCATCCCCGCTGGTACCGGTCTCCGCTCCTACGAGCGCATCGTTGTCGGTGGCAAGGACGACATTGAAGACGCCTTCGACCTCCCCGTCGTTCCCCGTCAGGAAGCCCCCGAAGTCATCGACGTAGCCCACACCGAACTCTGATAACCCAAACCTGTAAAAAGTGATGTAATCTCTTTTTACAGGTTTAAGTTAAGCTGCATAGAAGAAGTGATAAATGATCTTCATTTATCACTTCTTCTATGCAGCTTAACTTATTTATTCGCTGTTTACGATGTTGGACAAACTTGAGAATTAATGCGTAGGATTATGATTGAAAATATCAAAGTCTTGGATTAAAAATGTATATTTGCGGATGGAATGAAAATGATTCGTGCATAACGAGCTTATTTTATTTAAGATTGTTGTAATTTCTGCGGATAATGAATCAAATTATAACTTAAAATAGTCATTGCATGTCGGCACATATCGCATTTTTTATTACGGTGACGCTTCTTATTGTATCCTCATTCTTCAGGGCTGATTCAGCAAAGGAGAGCCGAGATTGTATGATGGAAAAATATAATGAGGCATGGGAATATGCCAAGACAGATAGATTTGGAGAAGCTATGCGATTCTCTGTTGAGAGTTATGAGTATGCGTTGAGATGTGGAGATGATGATTGGCAGGAGAAAGCAACCGTCCAATTCAAACAGATACTCTCTTCGATGCTGAATGGCAATTCTACCGCTGTCAACAATGATGAAGAGCTTATTGATATTGCAACATCAATGGCCGATATAAGTGGAATTGGAGCATCAAAATCTAAGATTGGAAATGTGGTGTTGTGTGGATTGCTTGCATGGAGCGGGATTGCCGTATTGCTGTTGTATTGGTATCGATGTCAGAGTAGCGGGAATAATGCAACGGGGAAAGTAAAAAGAGGCATGATGGTTGTGCGGTCAGGAAGACTCATGCCGACAGATATATCTGTTTGTTACAAAGAGGTTGACTTATTATGCCAAGATATATTTCAAAACAATTGCATGGAATCGATGAAGACCACTTACTCGACAGTGAGAAGATTCATGGATGCCTATACCACTGATGTTGAAAAGTTGTCGGAAATAGAATCTTTGATAAATGAGAACTATGGCGGGATTTTAGAGAAAATCAAGTTGGATTTCCCAACCCTGAAACGGGAGGATTATCTATTGTTTATTTATTCATGTTTAGGATTTTCCAATCTGTCGATTGCTCTATTCTTGAACGAAGAAAAGGTGACAGCGGTATATAACCGACGTAAAAGATTGAAGAAGCGTATGAAGGAATCTGGCTCAATATATGCGGAGCATTACACAGAGATCCTGACCTCAGGAAAGTTCTTGGGATTTTAACATTAGATATATTCATTTTGATAACTATTGACAGACATCTTAACCTTAAAATCCTATGCGACTAATAATGTTATATGCTTTTAAATGCAATATGCTGTTTTATAGTTTGTTATGCGCGCGCAAGGACTAATGTTTTATTGTGCTTTTTTTGCTGTTGATGTATGTATTCCATAACTTTGCAAGTAGTCAATTTGAAAAAAAAGTAATTTATAACAAAATTGAGGTCTTAATGTCATGATGAAATCGACTAAATTTTCGTTTGTGGTCAGTCTTGTTGCTTTTGTGCTGGTTGTGGTGATATGCCTGACGGGGCTTGACAAGAAATTATATGGGTATTATATAGAAAGAGCGTTGGGAGTCGTCTCTCTGCTCTACATGCTCATGTCCATCACGCACTACCGCCGTTCGCAACCCCGGGAAACCCCGGCGTTCATCATTGCACAATGCTTTGTCACGATCGCCACTATCTGCCTTATCGTAATAATGAGTATGTAGTCCAGAGATAGACGAGTGATAAAATCTTCCTCTGATACGATGCAAAACAAGGTATCAGTGGAAGATTTTTATTTTGTATAATTTATTACGGTCGAGATTCAGTTTTATTAAAGATTTTGGGTTAGACTGTCGAGCAGTGCCGGCAGTTTCCATGCTTGTACGTGGCGGATGCCGTTGCGGGTGGGGAAGGAGAAATCGTCAAGTGTCACGAGCAATCGTTCGCCGATGCCATTGATGCATTCCAAGGATGCATATTCACGTTCGGCGGTGGATTCATCGGTGAGCATATAGGCTACCTGAATGTAGAGTGTCGTGCGCTCGTCTGTGGCGATGAAGTCCACCTCACGGTCACGGATTATACCTGTGTTGACTTTGTAGCCCCTGCGCAGGAGTTCCATGTAGACGATACCTTCGAGCAGATAGCCGTTTCCGAAGCGTGCAGTCGGGAAGAGGTAGTTGTGATAGGCCTGATCATTGATGTAGGCCTTGAAATTTCCTGCCAACAGCTCTTTACCGGCGATGTTGTAGCGGTCCGACCTGTGGATGAGGTAGGCTTCCTGAAGATACAGCAGGTAGGCAGCCACGGTGTCGTAGCTCGATTTGCTTCCGCGACTCTTGATGTAGTTGACTATTCCTGTGACGGAAACCATGCTTGATGCATTGTTGACAAGGTAGGCAAACAGATTTTCGAGCAGACCGACATCCTTTATGGCATAGCGTTTCACGATGTCCTTCAGCATGATTGAATCCCTCAGTCCGCACAGATAGCGCTCTTTGACCTCCTTGTCGGGCAGATGGATCAGTTCCGGCAGACCGCCGTCGGTCATATAGCGCAGATAAGTCGGGCGGTCCGCTGGAAGGTCGTGGATTCCGGCATATTCGGAAAATGAGAGGGGAAAGATGGGGAATTCCACATAGCGTCCGGAAAGGAGCGATGCGAGTTCGCCAGACAGGAGCCGGGAGTTTGAGCCGGATATGAAAATCTCGATTTCTACGGTGTAGTCCTGCGACATGGAGTTGATGGCCCGTTCCCATGCGTCGATTTCCTGCACCTCGTCAATGAAGATGAAAATTCGTCCCTCAGGTCTGAACTTGTGGCGATAAGCGTCGACGAGTCCGTTCAGGTCGGCTGCCGTCCGGATGAAGTCAAACACGGCAAGTTCGCGGTTGATGAACAGCGTGTTTTCCCTCGGGATGCCGTTGTCAATCAGCTCCATTGCAATCTGACGCATTATGTAGCTCTTGCCGACTCGTCGCTGGCCGGTAAGGACTTTTATGAGGCGGTTGCCGGTGTATTTCATCAGCCTGTCAGTGTAGGAGCGGCGTTCAAAACCCATCGGGAGTGAATTGCCGTTCCAAAGGTTATAGGGGGCTATGAGGTCTAAAAATTCGTCCATACTCGAAACTTTTCCACAAATATAGTAAATTTTCGAGTGTATTCGAAAAAATAGAGCGAAAATGTGGATTTTTCGAGTACAGTCGAAAAAATGGAGAAATCAGCAAAACTTTCGAGTACAGTCGAAAGTTTTGGCTTGAAGAGTGAAATTTTCGATTGCAGTCGAAAGTTTCTATAAATTTGTATGGACAATGAATTGCAAGTCCGTGCGGAAGGAATTTGCAAATCGTGCGGAGGGAAATTGCAAATCCAAGCAGAGGGAATTTGCAAATTTGGGTGGATGGAATTTTAGAAATCGCGTGGTTTTAGCTAATTTTGCACCACCATGTTGTTATCGCTTGCCATACCGGCCACGGCGCCGATCATAACTGCTCCCGTCCCGATTTTCCTCACCGTGATGGGCATAATCCTGTTGACCCCACTCGTCATGGGACGGTTGAGGATTCCCCATGTCATCGGACTCATTATCGCAGGTGTTATTGTCGGGCCCCACGGCTTCAATCTCCTCGCGCGCGACATGAGCTTCGAGGTATTCGGGCAGGTGGGCATCCTCTACCTCATGTTTCTCGCAGGTATAGAAATCGACATGTACCACCTGCGCAAAAACATGCGCAAGGGCTTGACATTCGGTCTGTTCACCTTTATAATCCCCTTGATACTCGGCGCATTGACCGCGATGGCCGCACTGCGGATGCATCTGCTTGAGGCAACGCTGCTTGCGTCGATGTTTGCCGCCCACACGCTGATTGCCTATCCGATTGTCACGCGCTTCGGGGTCACTAAATCTCCTGCCGTAGTCATCGCCATAGCCGGTACGATTGTCACTGTCCTCGGCTCGCTCATAGTCCTCGCGGGAGTGCTTGGCGTGTATCGCGACGGTTCTGTCTCGTCGCTCATCCCTGTCATCTGCTATCTCGCGCTCTACTGTGTCGGTTTGATATATGTCTACCCGCGTCTGACGCGCTATTTCTTCAAGCATTACAGCGACGGCATCGCGCAGTTCATCTACGTCATGGTGATGGTGTTCGGAGCCGCCGCGCTTGCCTCGTGGATTGGTCTCGAAGGGGTGTTCGGAGCCTTCTTCGCCGGACTCGTTCTCAACCGCTTCATTCCCGCGCGTTCCCCGCTGATGGGGCGCTTGGAGTTTGTGGGCAATGCCATTTTCATCCCCTATTTCCTTATCGGAGTGGGTATGCTTATCGACCTCCATGTGGTGATGGACGGTTGGTCCACGCTCTATACCGCCGCTGTCATGAGCGCTGTGGCCATGCTCTCGAAATGGATTGCCGCATGGGTGACGCAGAAGGTCTACAAGCTTACTTCCGTCGACCGCTCGATAATGTATCAGCTCTCCAATGCCCACACCGCCGTGGCCCTCGCCGTGGTGATGATTGGCTATGAGATGCACCTCTTCGACGTGACTGTCCTCAACGGCACCGTAGTGATGATTCTCGTCACCTGTACCGTCTCGTCGTTCGGTACCGAACACGCTGCCTCACGGCTGAAGGTGCAGCTTCTCGAACAGGCCGAGGAGGAGAGCGCAAAGGATGATTCGACGACCCATCCGCGCACACTCGTTGCCATCTCCAATCCCCTGACCGCTCCCGGAATCGTCGACCTCGCGCTCTCCATGCGCTTCCCCGACACTTCGGTTGCCGGTGACCTCTATGCCCTCCATGTCCGCAACGACAACTCCGCATCCTCGAAGTCGATCGGGCGCAATTCGCTCGATGTCGCTGAGCGTGCAGCCTCAGCTGTGGAGGTCAAGCTCACGGCCATCGAGCGTTTTGACCTCAACTTCATCACCGGTGTGCTCAACACAATGGAGGAGCGCGACATCACCGAGCTCATCCTCGGGCTTCACCGCCGTACCAGAATCATCGACTCGTTTCTCGGCGAGAAGATTGAGCAGCTTCTGCGCTCCACCAACCGCATGATTGTCATGTCGCGTTGCTTCATCCCGCTCAACACCGTCACGCGTCTGCTCGTAGCTGTCCCCAAGAAGGCGCAGTTCGAGACCGGTTTCCGCCGCTGGGTGCAGGCCGTGGGCAATCTCGGCCGTCAGATAGGTTGCCGTGTGGAGTTCTGGTGTGATGATGCGACAGCCCCGCTCATCCGGACTGTCATCACGCAGAGCAAGCTCGGCATACGCATGTCGTTCGCGCCGGTCGCAAGCTATGATGATTTTGTCCTGAAGTCGACCGATATCAATGACGATGACCTGCTCATTGTTGTCAGTGCGCGCCGCTCGTCGGTGTCGTTTGACGGCGACATGGATGCCGTCCCCGAATATCTTCAGAAATACCTCGCGGGCAATAACCTTATCGTAATCTATCCCGGTCAGTTCGGTACCGAGCCGCCGATGACAATGGCCGAGACCATGGCCACCGACATCGTCTCGCCGCCCAATCCCGTGTTCCTCTTCGCCATGAACCAGCTCCGCCGCCTCCGCAAAATGATGAGGAAGGTGTGAGGGCAGGAGGAGCGTTTTTCACAAGAATGTCCGTAGGACATCGTTTTTTTGCAAGAATGTCCGTAGGACATTGGTTTTTTCGTAACCCCCGACACAGAGCGAAGCGAATGTGTCGGGGGTATATATCATAATACATGAAATGGTGTCCGGTAGGACACCGATTTACCGGTCTTAACTGCAGGGAGATAAAGTAAATCGATGTCCTGCCGGACATCCGGCTGTGAAATGGCCATTACCCGTGCACATCTCCGCTTCGCTACGATGTACACGGTTACGAAGAAATCGATGTCCTGCGGACATCCCATCCGGTGTTCCTCCTGCTATCCTCCTGCTGTCGTTGGTCCTCTCCTGGGAACATCCTATCAGGTGTTTCTCCTGCTGTCGTTGAGCGTTGGGGCATGTAGTTAAGCTTGTCGTTCGTGTAGGTGATGGATATTGGATTGGATAGCCGGGTATGTCGTAAATGGAAGAATATAAAAGAATGTTAATACGATGAGATTTGGCGGGAAGAAAGGTTAATTAATCGCGGAAATGTCGCGGAAATTGGTAACTTTGTGGGCTGTTTTTTGCCGGTGTGGGTGAGATGAGCGCATGTTCGTCAGTCATGCTCCGTCTTCACGCCAAGCAGTTTTACCATCACAATGAAATCACTTCTCCACATATTCCTGACAAGCATCGTAGCACTGAGCTGTGCGTGTTGTCATTTCAATAGCAGTGTCGACGGAGTTCTCCCTGAGGCCGAGATGCTCATGGCCGAGCATCCCGACTCATCGCTTGCCCTCCTTGAAGCCGTCAATCCCTCCGAACTCAGGTCGGAATCATCACGCGCCCTCTACGGCCTCCTCCTCACCCAGGCACAGTTCAAGAACTATATTGATGTCGATAACGACTCTCTTATAGCACCATCAGTTAACTACTATGAAAGCTCTGGTAATGACCATTATAAGATGTTGTCACAGTATTATTTAGGCGAAGTTTATCATAAAGCAAAGGATTATTCAAAAGCTCTTCCGATTTTAATAAAATCGTATGCTCTCGCAGATGACTTGCAAGATCATTTTTGGATGGGGATGATTGCATGGAGCATTTGTGACATATACAATAGTTCATATTGTAAGGTCGAAGAGATGGAATTTGCTGAAAAAGCTATGGAGAATTTCAAACGTGCCAATATTCAGCCATACATGGATTATGCACTATTACAATTATCCCAGGCTTATGCAAATGGCCAAGAATTTGCCAAATCATTACCTATTGCAAAGTCAGTAAAAGATTCAGCAGATATAAGAAAGAACAATGCTCTACGTATTGACGCTGACCGGATTATTGGAATATCATTAATTGGACTAAAAAATTATGTTGAAGCATTGCAGCCATTCTATGAAGTATGTTCGTCCAAGTATGCAACGAACTCTGATTCTTTATACCTTGGACTTGTATTGATACGCACAGGAAACATTGAAAAGGCAAAATCAGTCTTAATAAATGCACACAAATCATCAAATGGTTTGGAGAATTGGGTTAATTATGAGTTTTCCATGGCGATTGACGAAGAGAAAAAAGCTATTCGATATTTGCAAAATATGGAATCTGATACAGACAGCATACTGCGTTCTCTTCTGAATCGGAATATAGCCGGAACATTAACTAATTATTATGAATTTGAAAAAAAATTGAAGGATGCCGAGTTGAAGAATTCACACATAATAATTTGGTGTGGAGGAATCCTTGGCTCATTTATTCTTGGCGGTCTTACTTTTCTGCTCATTCGCTATCGTAAGAAGCAAAAAATCGCCATTGAGAAAAATATAGTGATTGCTGAAGTATTAAGAGCAACGATGGCAAAGAACACTCAATGGCAATTATCTGTCAAAACTCTTTTATCTGATCGATTCGAAATTCTTGATCGACTTTGTCGAATTTTATATGAAAATAGCGACTCTGCCGTTGCCAAGAAACGTATCTCTGAAGAAGTAGCTTTAATGAAGATGCAATTTACTGAAGATAGGAATATGTTAAATGAAATGTCATGTTATGTGGATAAGCATTATGATAAAATCATAACTAAATTAAGATATGATTTTCCTGAATTAAAGGAAATCGATTATCGTTTGATTATATATATAATTCTTGGATTTTCAACTCCTGTTATCGCTATGTTTCTTACAGATAATAAAGTCACATTAATCTATGCCCGTAAGAAAAGGCTAAAGAACAAAATTATTGGTTCTGATAGCAAATATAAGGAGTTATATCTTCAAGCAATATTTCAAGGTGCTGAAAATTAGTATTATACAATTTGTTATTATATGAGTGTGATGGTGGATCAAAGTATAGTTTGCTCATTTGCAATACGTTATGTTTTATATTCTTAGATTAGTCTAATATTAAATTTTGACTAATTGATAATCAATATGTTATGAGTATAAAAGTCTAATTAAATTGACTTGATTTTTGTGCTGATTACAAATGCTAATAGTAATTTTGTCGTATGATTCTAAAGAAAAATAGGGCTTGGCATTGTGTCCGGGTCAGGTGGCAAGTTGTACTGACTAAAATCAGAATTGTCAGTTGTGTAGGCTATGTATTTTTTCCGGTTGTAGGGACGCGCTGTAGCGCGTATGCCCGGTGAACTACATCTGCTGTTCCAATGGCCATTTGGCATACGCGCTACAGCGCGTCCCTACAAAAAAATGATAATGCTGTTAACTAAATACTATAGATAATAAACTGTAATTTAATATTTACAATCCAATGAAACGTTCAATTTTAATCTTGTTTTTGCTTTTTACAAGCGTTTGTGGAAGTGTGATGATGGCTCAGAGTCCAACCTACCGTGGCTTTATCGACACGGGCTATTCGTTCGGCATCGGTGACCGTTCGACCTCGAAGTGGATGCTCTCGACGGCACATGGCGCGGAGTTCATTCCCGGAAAGCTCTTTGTTGGTGGCGGTGTCGGACTGGGTATCTCCACGGAGTCCAACCATGAAGTCTACAATATGCCGGTTTTTGCCAATGCCCGCTATACTTTCAGCGACCTCAAAGTGGCACCGTTTGTCGACATGAAGGCCGGCTACGGTTTTCTTTGGGACAAGAACCATCCCGGCGGCAATGAGGGCGGATTTTATTTTGCTCCGACTGCCGGCATCTCGCTTCCGGTGGGTGGCGATGTCCGTGTGAACTTCGGAGTGACCTATACTCTTCAGCGCGCCTGCTATACCACCAAGGATCACGGTATCACAGACCGCTACAAATACAATAACGGCGGTTTCGGCCTCCTCATGGGCGTCGAATTCTGATGCCGATAATATGTCGGTAATATACCTATAATATGCCGGTAATGCGCCGAGTAGGGACGCTTTTCAAAGCGTCCGCCGACAGAATACGAATGAATATACATAATTCGTATGGAAATGCGGAATATGTATTGAAAAATGGATACGCGTGTAATTTTATCGTTCCCAATGGTTTGGAATTGTTCCGTTGATGCGGATATGATATATTTTAAATCAAACGGTCGTGTGGGGATTTTAAATCCATCGGTCGTATGGGAATTAAATCCATTGGTTGTTGGCGGACGCTTTGAAAAGCGTCCCTACATGCAGTGACATGAGGTAACAGGTGGTTGCAGGAGGTTGAAATATTCATTAAAAAAACAGTTATTTTATGAAAAGAAAAATTTTGTATGCTTTAGGTTTTGTCGTGATGATGGCAGTGGGATTGTCGTCGTGCGGCAGTAGTGACGAGCCGTCAGATAAGCCTGAGCGTCCCGGTGAGTTTGTTGCTGACTGGAAGTATATCGTCAATAATGAAAATACCGGCGCTAAATACACGTTTCTAAGTGAACGTTATTTAGGCGTGGATGCTTTCGTGTCGTCTGACGGTCTGCCTAAGAGGCAGACAGCACCCGAACTGTATCCAGGCTTGGTATGCGTGGAGAATGATTTCGGAAGCGATTTGCAAACAGAGATTGTTTCTGACCGTCAGCCGGTGGGGCTTTACAGTCAGATGGGCGACCATCTGCTCCTTGACCGTGAGGATGTAAGGCCCGGCGCGGTGGTCTATCAGTCGTTCTGCAAGGACCTGCTTGCATCGGATGATTACAAGGAGGTCGTGAATAGAGATTTCAGTCCGACGGTGTTTGCTATGTGTGATGTGAAGGAGACGGCCAATGTCCCTTCCCTTTTCACTGAAAATGCCTATTTCGGTGGTATGCTCAGCCGTATTCTCGCTCAGGATTACAATGCAGATGCCGGAAAGACGCTTGCTGCCGGAAAGATTCTCATCAATGGCTTGGTCATGGGGATGGATGCTGCAGCGGATGGTTTTTTCACAAAGAAGCCGGACAATATCGCGGAGTTGGCTGCCGTGAAGCAGCTTGACTATGGTGCTACGGCATATTTCTTCGTGATAAGCGACCGGACGTTTGATGCGGTCTATGATTGCTTCCGTGGCTTCGGAGAGATGAAGAATATCGTTGAGGATTTCAAGACCGGAGAACTGAAAGATTCGCGCATGGTTGCATTCGTCACCAATGATGTGACACGAAATGCTCGCATTGTCACTTCGGTTGAAGAATTGTGTGATTTCATCCGTCATCCGTTCACTGCGAATGCCTGTGGCTATCCGGTCTCAGCCCGGTTGGTCCCATGTGAATGATTTTTTTCTTGTAAGGTAAATACTTGATTTAACGCAATATATGCTGCCGATTGAAAATATAGGCGGTGATATGCTTGCGGATTCGGAAAAAAGTAGTACCTTTGCAGTCGGGTAAGTCCTACACGACCAGCTCCCCGAGAACTCCGCCAGGTCTTGATCGAAGCAGCGGTATCGGGTTGTAGCGGTGCGATGTAGTCAGCTTACCCTTTTTTCATGCCCATACTTTTCGTCTTTATGCAGTGCATGGATGGAAGGGCACAGAAAGACATAAGCTCAGAAGGCACATAAGTTTTTATGTATTTCTATCAATTGAAAAATCTCTTTCGATTGACTGAATAAAAAAACTTATGTGCCTTCTGAGCTTATGTCTTTCTGTGCCTTTCCAGCCAAAGGTGGCAGGCGAGGGGTGGAGGTTTAGAAGCGGATGACCATTTCGGCGCAGATCTTGTCGCCGGCGCCTGTGGCCACGACTGCATCGTGGTGATAGAAGTATTTCTCGTAGTCGAGGCGGAGATCGCAGTGGACAGCCTTGTAGGTGTAGGTAAGTGTGCCGCCGACAGTGATGCGGTTGCGTGCGGGGTGTGTCTTGGTGAGCTTGCCGGAGTCATTGCGGATGCCGTTGCTGTGGTCGGTCATGCCGTCGAAACGGGCCTGCACGGAAGCTTGGTTGAACATGCCTGCCTTTACAGGGAAGGCATAGTCGGCGAAGACGTTGTAGCCGTGGGCTGATTTATAGGCACCGTTGGTATAGTGCTTGTTGATGTATTCCCCTTCGACTGTCCATCCTCCGCAGGTCCATGTGGCGGAACCGGTGAGCGAATTGATGCGTATAGAGTCGGGGAGCAGTGTCTCGGCTCCGAATGAAAGCTGCACGTTGCCCACGCTGTAGAGAGCTTTCCCTGCAAAGGCCATGTCTTTGACCCATACATTCTGTTCGCTCATCACCGTCGGGTTGAAAGCACCGGCTTCGACAAGGAGCGAGGAGCTTTCGGGAAGAGCGAACGAGTATGAGAGTTTGGCACCAACGCCGCGGACATTGTTCATGGTTCCGCCGATGAATGAGCGGTTGGCGAAGATATAGTTGGCAGGTGCGCGGAAGCAGTCTGTACCGAAGGGGAGGCGGAACTGTCCGGCCTGCAGCTTGAGCGCGGGGGTGAGGGCTATGCGTCCCCATCCGTCGAGGAAGAGGATTTTGCCGCGGTCGCAGAAGTTGGTCTGGAAAAAGTAGTCTATCTCAGGGGAGAGTTTGCCGTTGACCGAAAGGCGTGCGTCGCGGAGCTGAAAGCGGCTTTCACCACCTTTGGTGTCCATTTCCCAACGCGGACGGAGCACTCCGTGGAGCTGAGGAGTGAGGTCGGTTTTTTCTTTTTCCTCCCCGGCTGTGGCAGATGGGATTGCAGTGATGATTGAGATGATGAGGAGGCAGAGGCAACGAAACCGGATTGAAAGCATTGGTGATTGGGTTGAATTGATGACGTGATTGTTGAGGCTGTAAAAAAAAAGCGTTGGCCGCCTGACCGGAGGGTCAGATGGCCAATGCGATATTGTTTTCGGCAGCGATTCGGCGCATGTTCATGATGGCATAGCGCATACGTCCGAGAGCGGTGTTGATGCTGACGGAGGTGGCTTCAGCAATCTCCTTGAACGACATGTTGCGGTAGAAGCGCATCACGAGCACTTCGCGCTGAGCGTCGGGGAGGGCCATGACAATGCGCCGGAGATCGGTGTCGATCTGGGTGCTGACCAGCGTGTCCTCTATGTTTCCGTCACAGAGGTCGCGGCGGTTAAGGATGTCGGTCCCTTCTTCGTCGGCCGAGACTGCATTCTCGATTTTCTCCTGACGGAAGAAATCGATGATGAGGTTGTGGGCTATACGTGTGAGCCAGCCGGAAAATTTCCCGTGCTCCATGTAGCGTCCCTGTTTGATGGTCATGATGGCCTTAACGAAAGTTTCCTGAAAGATATCGTCGGCGACATCCTTGTTTTTCACAATGTGTAAGATATAGGAGTAAACTTTCTGCTGATGACGTTGCAGAAGCACGTCAAAAGCTTCGTTATTGTTGTTGGCGTAAGCGGCGACCAGGTCACGGTCCGCAAGCTTAGTCAGTTGTTTCATTTTGTCTGATTTGATTGGTTAGAGTAGATTTGCTTCAATAGGCGCTGTGTTTAGTTAAAAATAATAAAAATGTTAAAAATTAAGGAGTAGTATCACAATAAATTGGTTTTATCCTTTGCAAAAGTATCACTTTTAGCTCGTTTTTCCAATAGACTTGACATAATTTAACCACGAAAAACGCCCAATCCACACAATAAATCCGATATTTTGGAGTATATGCGCGAAGAAAAGAAATAAAATCCGGCTACTCTCACGAGTGGCCGGATCGTAACCTATGATTCACTTATTAGTTAACGTAGGTTGTCTTCTAACATAATGCAATAGTTTAGAATAATACGTTAATTTGTGAATTTCAGGGTTTCGCAAATTGTTATGTATCCGATTTAATTGCTGAAAACAAAGGTAGGCCTTTCTTTCGAGAAAGCCTACCTTCAAGGGTATGTTAAAAAGCATATCAACATGCTTTTTAACAATTATTTAATTTCTGTAGACGAAAAAATCGTTTATTTGGCGGATTTTATAGTCTGTGCCGCTTTGTTGGCGGTCGCCGGACAGATTATTTTCCACCGGGGGTGTTGATGTCGCCGCCCTTTGCCTTTTCGGGACGCGGGGTGAGACCGTGGGCACGCAGGAGGGCGTCGACCTTGGGTTCATGGCCACGGAAGCGCTTGAAGAGGGTCATCGGGTCTTCGCTGCCACCCATCTCGAGAACATTTTCCTTGAATGACTTTGCAGTTTCGGGGTCGAAGATGCCCTTTTCGGTGAAAAGCTCGAAACCGTCGGTGTCGAGGACTTCGGCCCACATGTAGGTGTAGTAGCCTGAAGCATAGCCGTCGCTGCCGAAGATGTGTTTGAAGTAAGGTGAACGGTAGCGGTAGGCGATTTCGTCGGGCTTGCCGAGTTTTTCGGCCACCTGCTTTTCGAATGCGTCGACATCTATGACATCATTGTCGGATGGGTTGAGCGCTCCCCATTCGAGGTCGAGGAGGGCGGCTGTCACGCGTTCGGTCATCTCGAAGCCCTGATTGTGGGTTGAGGCGGCCTGCACCTTCTTCACGAGGCTTTCGGGGATGACTTCACCGGTCTTGTAGTGGAAGGCATATTCCTTGAGCAGTTCGGGTTCGAGGGCCCAGTGTTCGGTAATCTGGGAGGGGAGTTCAACGAAGTCGCGGTCAACGTTGGTTCCGGCCTGGCTGCGGAGCTTGGCTTTGGTGAGCATACCGTGGAGACCGTGGCCGAATTCATGGAACATGGTGGCAACTTCGTCGAGGGTAAGGAGGGCGGGGGTGTCGCCGGTCGGACGGGTGAAGTTACCGACATTGTAGACGATGGGACGGGCAGAGGTACCGTCGGCATCCTCGAATGCGCTGCGGAATTCGCTCATCCATGCGCCTTGACGCTTGGAGGGGCGGGGGAAGTAGTCGGTCATGAAGACTGCTACATGTTTGTTGTCCTTGTCCTTCATCTCGTAGACCTTAACCTCCGGGTTGTATTTGGGCGCGTCGGGGAGTTCGGTGAATGTCACACCATAGAGACGCTCTGCGAGGGTGAAGATGCCTTTGCGCACGTTGTCGACCGAAAAGTAGGCGCTGACTTCGTTCTCATCGAGGTCAAATTTTTTCTGGCGCACTTTTTCGGCATAATAGTAGTAGTCCCAGGGGGCGAGCTTGAAGTTCTGGCCTGACTGGTTGATGAAGGTCTGCATCTCGGCAATCTCTTCATTGGCGCGGTCCTTTGTCGGACCCCATATCTGGAGCAGGAGGTTGCGGGCTGCGTCGGGAGTTTTTGCCATCACATTGTCGGTCATGTAGGCAGCGAAAGTGTCGAAGCCGAGGAGATGGGCCTTCTTCGCACGGGCCTTGATGAGCTTGCCGATGACGGGACGATTGTCATAGGGAGCTGAAGATGCGAGGTTCATGTAGCCCTGATACATCTTTTCGCGGAGGTCGCGGTTGTCGGCGTATTTGAGTACGGGCAGACGGCTGGGAGCGTGGAGAGTGAAGACCCACTTGCCATCCTTGCCACGCTTGGCAGCTTCCTCGGCGGCGGTGCTCACGATGCCGGCGGGAATGCCTGCGAGTTGCGAAGCGTCGTCGACCACGATTTCAAAGCTGTTGGTGGATGCGAGGAGGTTTTTGTTGAAGGTGAGGAAGAGCTGTGTCAGCTCGTTGTTGAGAGCTTTCAGTTCATTCTTCTTGTCGGCTGAAAGGAGAGCGCCGTTGCGGGTGAAGTCCTTGTAGGCGAGTTCGACGGCGCGTTTCTGCGGGCCGTCAAGTCCGAGCCGGTCACGACGGTCGTAGAGGTACTTGACGCGCTGGAAAAGCTTGTCGTTCATCATGATTTCATCGGAGGCTGCCGATACCATGGGGTAGGCTTTCTCGGAGATGGCAAGCATGTGTTCGTTGTTGTCGGTCTCGTCGAGGGCACCGAACACGAGCATCACCCGATTGAGCAGTTCGCCGCTCTTCTCCATGGCGAGGATGGTGTTGTCGAATGTCGGAGTGGCCGGATTGTTGGCGATAGCCTCGATTTCGGCTTTTTTGTCGGCGATGCCTTTTTCGATTGCAGGCATATAGTCCGCGTAGGAGATTTTCTCGAAGGGAGGAATGCCGAAGGGGGTGTCGTAGGGCACCATGAACGGATTCTGTCTGGTCTCTGCGCTCATGTCGGTCGGGGTGCTTAATGCCATCGGAAGCAGCAATGCTCCGAGGGCTGCGGTTAAAAACTTGTTCATAGCTGATTGGTTATATTGGGTATTGATTGTCCGGTATTGATTGTTCTGGATTCAGGCGGTTGCCTGTAGGCTATTTGTCATTCTTGTCAAAGAGGAATGTCGTGAGCAGCGGATTGTGGTCGCTTGAGGCAATGTCGCCTCTTTCGATGTCGACAGCCTTGAATGGGCCGCGGTACAGCACCTGGTCGATGCGGAAGTAGAATCTGTCGCCGTGATATGTGATTGTCGGTCCGAAGGCTGCGTCGGCGTAGGCATCGTGCATGTCTTTGCCACGGATTGTGCGGACGGCGTAGCAGTTGGGGATGTCGTTGAAGTCACCGGCCACGATGAATGGTCCTCCGATGGAGTCGGTAATCTCGCGGATGGTTCTTGCCTGGATGGCTCGGATGCGGAATGCTGTGGCAAGTTTGGACAGCAACTGTGATTTGACCTCTTTAAGTTCGCGTTTCAGCTCGGTCTTGTTTTCGGGGAGATCGAATGTCTCTTTGTAAAGAGCCTTGTCCTCGGGTGTCAGCCCGATGGATTTGAGGTGGGCGTTGATGAGATGG
This sequence comes from uncultured Muribaculaceae bacterium, assembly GCA_947381945.1. Lineage (GTDB taxonomy): Bacteria > Bacteroidota > Bacteroidia > Bacteroidales > Muribaculaceae > Duncaniella. The sequence goes on along the minus strand of CANCXM010000035.1, from coordinate 3,624 downwards.
ATTTCCATGCCCTGTATGTCGAGACGGAAACAGTCGATTAATCCGGATTTCGATTTCGGGAAGTCGAGCCGGACAAGCTCGAATGGAAATTTCGAGAATAAGGCGAGTTGCAGACCGGCATCAATATGACTGTAGGGATAGCGTGACTGCAGGGAGTCAATCTGCGCTTGGGTGATTTTCCATTGCTTGTCAGGTTTCAGGAATTCGAGTTCCTGTATGTTGACAATGTCGGCATCAGTCGAGAGGATATAGTCGAGAGTCGCATTCTGTTCCACTCCGGGATAGTTTTCTCCTCGGAAGTCCCACAGATGGAGCACATTGTAGGTCAGCAGGGTGAAGGAATGCTCGCGCTCCTCGGCATTGAGAGTGCGGTTCCATATATGCATTGGGGAGAAGACGAGTATAGACGGCATGGAGACAGCCCACCCGGCAACAAGTATCAATGAGAGTCTGCGGTCAAAGAAGAGGTTGACAAGGAAAAGCAGTCCACCGGTAATAAGCAGGAGTGGCAACACCATCGCGGCCATCGCAGCTATCACTCTTTCGTCGGGATTGAAGGTGCCCCCATAGGCCGAAAATACCGTTACCATTGCCACAAAAAGGTTCAGACCGACCCCGATGGCGAGGACGGTCAACTTCAATGGCTTGTGAGGACGGGGTAAATTCACTTTATTTTACGGCTGACATCGAAGAGGCGTTGACGTTCTTCGGGGGTTAAGGCTGAATAGCCTGATTTCTTGATTTTGTCGAGGATGCTGTCGAGGACTTCACGGTCGTTGTCAGTGCATTTTGGACCGGCAGAGGAGGCTGAGGTGGTGTAGGGCGGCCGGCCTGATGTGGACTGTCGGTTGGACTGCCCGGATTGCTGCCCGGAACTGCGTTTGGTTGTCAGACTGCCCCAGATGGTTGATGCGAAGCGGTTCCAAAGATTGGCCATGCGGTCAAAGCTCTGGTTGAAGGGTTGGGTGATGTCGTGGCCGCGCTTCATGCGCAAGGCATAAATCGCCCCGACTGCGACACCTCCGATGTGGGCTATCTCGCCTCCGGCGTTGCTACCGGTGACACCGATGAGGACCAGTCCGATTGTGGCGATGGCTATCCATTTCAATGAGATTGATCCGATGAAAAGGAGGTGCATCCTGAAGTCGGGCATCAGTATGGCGGTAGCAGTGACAATGGCTATCACAGAGGCGGATGAGCCGATGAGCATGGCGCTGTGGAATGCAAATACCGGCATGACGGCATAGCACAGAAGGAATAGCAGGGCTCCACCAAGTCCGCCGAGGATGTAGAGTGCGAACAGTTGGCGCGAGTTTGCCACCATCATGAAGAGAGTGCCGAACCAGTAGAGCCAAAGGAGATTGAAAAGGATGTGGAAAACATCGTATTGGGCGAACATGTAGGTCACCACAGTCCACGGTCTGGTCAGCAGGACGGCCGGACTGCTCGGCAACTGGACGTAGGCCATTATAGTGTTGAGGAAATCGGGGTTTCCCGCAAACATGCAGACGATGGCCGAGAGACGCAGGAGCACGAATACCCCGATGTTGATCCAGATTATTTTCATCAACATCGAGGATGCGTCGAACGAGCGGCGCATTTCGCGTATGGTATCAGTAACCCCCATGGAACGTCCCTTTCTTTTTCCAGTAAAGGATGATGAGGAAACCGAATATCATGCCGCCGAGGTGGGCGAAGTGGGCGACTCCGTCAGCCTTGCCGGAGGCTTCGCTCAGACCGATGAGCAGCTCGATGGCACCCATGCCGATAACCATCCATTTGGCCTTGACGGGCACAGGGATGAAGAAGAGATACAGAGGTGCGTTGGGGAAGAGCATACCGAATGCAAGGAGCACGCCGTAGACGGCACCGGAAGCTCCGATGGTGACGAAGATGTTAAGGTTGCGTGCAAGGGCAGCTTTGCCTTCGGGACTGAGTGTGAGTTGCTGGATGTATTCGCGGGCCTCGGGGAAATCAATGTGGTAGCTTGCGGAGATAAGGCGTACGAAGGTGTCCTCCCATGTCAGCATCCACACGAGTTCCTGAATCAATGCGGCTCCGACGCCGCAGGAGATATAGTAGAACAGGAAACGCGCGCTACCGAGGGTGCGTTCGAGCGTCATGCCAAACATCCAGAGAGAGAACATATTGAAAAATATGTGTGCGAAACTCTGGGTGGAGTGCATGAACATGTAAGTTATGAGCTGCGCAGGGTTGAAGTCGGCAGCAAGGAAGTAGTGGAGACCTCCGAAGTTTTCAAGTCCTGTCCCGAGTCTTCCGGGCAGGACGAACATCGCCAGCCAGACTATCAGGTTGATGATAATCAGATTTTTTGTTACCGGCGGTATTTGTGAAAAAAATGATGAACCGTTGTGCATAAGTGCAAATTTACGAATTCCGCGTCGAAATTTCCTCTTGCGGATGGTGAAAAGTGACTTTCTCTAAACTCATAACGCTTCTGAAAGGTAAAATTTCAAGGCAAAACATTGTATTAACTTAATTTAACTAATTAAATGGGCATAAAATTTGGAGGTGAAATAAAAAGTGCCTACCTTTGCACCACGAAAACGACATCGCGGGGTGGAGCAGTGGTAGCTCGTTGGGCTCATAACCCAAAGGTCGCAGGTTCGAGTCCTGTCCCCGCCACCAAGACAAGAGGCTGTGTCAAAATAGGCGCAGCCTCTTTTTATGTCCTTTGAGATTTCGATATTTTTAGGCAACTAATTTTTGGCAATTCCTCCAAAATATTCGATTCTCGGAAAGCAAAATCAAAAATGCCAAGCAAAACAGGCCGGATTGGGGTGCAGTTCCCCCGTTTTTGGTCTGTTTTGCCATTTTTGAGCACATTTTCTTTATGTTGAAGGCAATGGCGAAGAAGGCAAAGTCCATTGAGACCTTTTCTTTTCCGAAGTGGCGGAAGCGCCGGTATGCCATGTTGAATTTCATCTGTCCGAAGACTGCCTCAGGCTCTATGCACCGTCGCCCGCGGTGTTTGATTCCGTCCTCCGAAGTTAGCAGCTCGCGGGCTTTGCGTCTGTATTCATTCAACCGGTGGTTTACCTCAATTGTTCTGCGGTCTCCTTTGGCCTTATAGCAAAGACAACGGAGCGGACAGCCTTTGCAGCTCTGGGCGCGGTAGCGGGCGTTTTCGCTCCGGTAACCGCTTGCGGTCGTTGAGTGGGATGTGCCGACGCGTGTCATGTGCTGTCCCATAGGGCAGACGTAGTAGTCTTCATCGGCGTTGTAGTGGAAGTTGTCGTGACGGAACGGATCGGGTTTATATCGCGGCCGCTGCTCGATGTGGAAGCGGTTGTATTTGACGTAGGCATCCATGCCGGCCTCGTCCATGAAGCGGTAGTTCTCCTCGCTGCCATAGCCTGAGTCTGCCACCGCAATGGATGGCAGATGGTGATACCGGCCGAGGAATGAGTTGAAGAATGGTATGAGGGTGAGCGTGTCAGTGGGATTGGGGAACAGCATGAAGTCGGTGATGAACTGGTTCTCTGCCGAGATCTGCAGGTTGTAGCCCGGTTTTGTCTGTCCGTTATTCATTGCATCCTCCTTCATGCGCATGAATGTCGCGTCAGGGTCGGTCTTCGACATGGAGTTACGGTCACCTATCTG
>CANCXM010000034.1 GCA_947381945.1 uncultured Muribaculaceae bacterium | reverse complement strand
TTCGGCTATGAGTACTCCGGTATGACCCGTGAGGAGGCTTCAACAGGCGCAGGTTCGACAACAGCCGTCATCTTCGGCCTCTGTCTCCTCTTCGTCTACCTGCTCCTCTCGGCACAGTATGAGAGCTACATCCTCCCCTGGGCCGTTATCTTCTCGATTCCCTTCGGTCTCATGGGTACATTCATCTTCGCCCAGATTTTCGGCATCTCCAACAATATCTACCTCCAGATCGCGCTCATCATGCTCATCGGTCTTCTTGCCAAGAACGCCATCCTTATCGTTGAGTTCGCTGTCGAACGCCGCCGCACAGGTATGTCGGTTGTCAATGCCGCCATCCAGGGTGCCACCGCCCGTCTCCGTCCTATCCTCATGACCTCGCTTGCAATGATTATCGGTCTTCTCCCGATGATGTTCGCGACAGGTGCAGGTGCAAACGGTAACCGCGCCCTCGGTGCAGGTTCAATCGGAGGTATGCTCATCGGTATGATTCTCCAGGTGCTCATCGTGCCTGCCCTCTTCGTCATCTTCCAGAAGATTCAGGAAAAGATTACTCCGCTCAAGTGGGAAGACACCGACAATGAAGGCATCGAGAACGAAATCGAGCAGTACACTCCCTCCCACTAAACCAATCCTCCAACTGTTTTTCATCAGTCAACATCCCACTCAATGAAAATCAAGAATTTTTCACTTATCCTTGCAGCCGGACTGAGCGTGACAGCGCTCAGCGGTTGCGGGATTTATCAAAAATACGACGCTAAGAAAATCGACAGCCAGCTCGTCAAGGAGTATGCCGAGGCTCTTAAGATTCAGGACGACTCGACTGCATTCGGCAATCTCTCGTGGCGCGCCGTCTTCACCGATCCCGCTCTCGTCGACCTCATCGACCGTGCACTTGAGTCCAACAAGGACCTCCGTAACGCCAAGCTCAACGTCGACATCGCCCATGCTCAGCTAAAAGGCGCGAAACTGAGCTACCTCCCCTCGCTCACATTCTCGCCCAACGGCGCAGGTGCCAAGTATGCAAGCAACGACTTCAACTGGACCTACCAGCTCCCCCTCGCCGTCAACTGGGAAATCGACGTGTTCGGCAAACTTCTCAACTCCAAGCGTGGCGCACAGGCTGCCGAGCTTCAGGCCCGTGCCTACGAGCAGGCCGTACGCTCGCAGATAATCGCTGGCGTTGCCCAGTGCTACTACTCAATCGCAGCTCTTGAAGCACAGCTCAAACTTTCACGCGAGACCTCCGAGCTCTGGAAAGAGAGCGTTCAGGTGATGCGCAACCTCAAGGAAGCCGGTCGTCTGAGAGAGGATGCCGTTGTCCAGAGCCTTGCCCAGTACTACAGCATCGAGGCTTCCATCACCGACATCGAAATGTCGCTCCACGAGGCCAACAATACCATGTCGCTCCTGCTCAACCAGATGCCCCAGAAATGGACAATCTCCCCCGAGGCATCTATCAATGTTCCGGTCATGAAGCGCACAGCCATCCCCATGGCCGAGCTTGCTGTCCGTCCCGATGTCCGTGCCTCTGAAATGTCGCTCGCCTCGGCCTTCTATTCGACAGCTTCCGCCCGTGCAGCCTTCTATCCGAGCATCAACATCACTGCCAACGGCGGTTTCACCAACCTCCTCGGCTCATTCGTGCAGAACCCCGGCGACTGGTTCATCCAGCTTGCAGGAAGCCTCACCGCTCCCCTCTTCGCCCGCGGTCAGAACATCGCCCGTCTTGAAGCCGCAAAGGCTCAGCAACAACAGGCCCTCAACAACTTCGAATATACCCTCATGAGCGCTGCCGCCGACGTGAGCGACGCCATGACCGTCTATGAGAAGAGCGTGCAGAAGCAACAGTGGCTCACCCTCCAGGTAGAGAACCTCGAAAAGTCAGTAGAGATTACCAACGAACTCCTCCTCTTCGACGGTTCGACAACCTATCTCGAAGTCCTCACTGCCCAGAAGAACCTTCTCGCAGCCCAGACCGCACAGATTACTACAAACCTCACCACCGCCCGTTCGATCATCAACCTCTACCAGAACCTTGGCGGCGGCCGATAAATACAATCTGCTAACACCTTTAAACCAACCATCATGATTAGCGACAAAGCACATATCGACCCCTCGGCCAAAATCGGCGAGAACGTCACCATCCATCCCTTCGCCTACATCGACAAGGACGTGGAGATTGGCGACAACACTGTCATCATGCCCTTTGCAAGCATCATCCGCGGCACCCGTCTCGGCAAGAATTGCAAGGTCTATCAAGGAGCCATCGTCGGAGCTGACCCTCAGGATTTCCGCTGGAAAGGTGGTTTCACCTACTGCTTCGTCGGTGACAATGTGGTGATCCGTGAGAATGTCATCATCAACCGTGGCATCAACACCGAAGGCGGCACACGCATCGGTTCCGGTTCCTTCCTCATGGCCAACTCCCATGTCGGCCATGACTCCCACCTCAAGGGCAAGGATGTGATCGGCAACAACGTGTCCATCGCAGGCGATGTCGAAATCGGCGAATGTACCATTCTCTCGTCAAGCGTGGTCGTGCATGAGAATTCCCGCATCGGCGACTGGGTGCTCGTCAAGGGTGGCTGCCGCATCACCGGCAACGTGCCCCCCTTCTGCATCATGGCCCACAATCCGACTGCATATTTCGGCGTGAACGCAACAATCCTCCGCCGTCAGGGCATCAAGGAGGAGCGCATCGACGACATCGCAAAGTGTTACCGCCACATTTATCAGACAGGCACATCGGTGTTCAACGCCCTCCAGCGCATCGAAGCCGACGTGGAACCCACTCCCGAACGCGACAACATCATTGAATTCATCCGCGACTGCAAACTCCGCATCGTAGCCATACCCAAGGATCTTGAAGATTAAGAGGATGTTTAAAGCCACCCTCTGAGACCTTCAAGCCAACCCGAAGGTTAGTAGTTATAACTGAAGGCGTCTCTGCAAGCCACAACGGCTGCGGAGACGCTTTTTTCAACGATTTGGTGGACTTAAGCGTTAAATTTATTACTTTTGTAAATTCCCGAACATATATCTTCACGGAACACATCTTCAAAAAAACGGACAACCGTCATGACAGACAAGAATACCGAACGACATATCAGCGAACTCATCGCTTCACGCAAGAGTGAAAGCCCGCTGCGCGTACTTTTCGTGTGCCTCGGCAACATCTGCCGCTCACCCGCAGCCGAAGGTATCATGCGCGACCTCGTCGAGCGCGAAGACAATCCTGCCAACTGGGTCATTGACTCTGCCGGGACAGGCCGCTACCATATCGGCGACCTCCCCGACCGCCGTATGCGTGTCCATGCCCGTCAGCGTGGATTGGAGCTTACTCACCGCGCACGTCAGGTCGACGTTGAGGATTTCAACGACTTTGACCTCATCGTGGCTATGGATGCCTCCAATGCCTCCAATCTCCGTCAGCTCGCTCCATCGGTCGAGGCAGCACGCAAGGTTATCCCGATGGCTGCATTCTTCTCCAAAGGAGCTCGCTATGATTATGTCCCCGACCCCTACTATGAAGGTTCCGAGGGCTTTGAACTCGTCCTTGACCTTCTCGAAGACGGTTGCCGCAACCTCCTCAACCTCGCATCCACCGGCAAGAATTCTTACCAACAATATAATTGACCAATGAAAACTTTCGACATCGTAATACCCGTCCGGGAAGCTGCTTTCGACGAGCTGTCACCCTTATGGCAGGAACTCGTCCGCACAGCGCGCAAGGCCACATACCGCAGTTATGCGCCCTACAGCAAATTTCACGTCGGCGCAGCCATCGCTCTCTCCAACGGCGAGATTGTCAGCGGCTCCAATCAGGAAAACGCCGCCTATCCCTCCGGCACATGCGCCGAACGCACAAGCGCCTTCTATGCCCACTCGACCTATCCCGACGCTCGCTTCACTGCCATAGCCGTCGCAGCCCGCGGAACTGACGGCAATGAGCTCCCATCGCCGATTTCTCCTTGCGGAGCCTGTCGCCAAGCTCTGCTCGAATACGAGACACTTGCCGGAGAAGATGTTCCCGTCCTCCTCGCAGGCAAAGACCGCATCTTCATTTTCCCCTCCGTCAAATCCCTCCTCCCCTACTGCTTCTCCGAATTCTAATCCTGCACCCTCGTGTTTGAGGGAAGGGTACATAAGGACAAAAGGGCATAAGAAACATAAGATTTTTTCAGCTATTTGTTTGGTTGAAAGTTTTCAGTCGAAAGATTGACCGAAAAGATTTCAGCTTCACGATAAACTGAAAAAATCTTATGTTTCTTATGCCCTTTTGTCCTTATGTGCCCTTCCATCGCGTAGGCAGAGGACATGGCAAGTGAGGTTTATTCTTCCTCCGAAGGGGTGTTTTCTTTCTTTTCCTCCTGCTGCTCCTTGTCAAAGAGGTTGTAGGCATCGACGATGCGCTGCACGAGGGCATGGCGGACGATGTCCTTCTTTCCGAACTCGATTCTGCCGATACCGGGAACATCCTTCAGCACCTTCAAAGCCTGAATCAGACCCGAGGTGACTGACCTCGGAAGGTCAATCTGCGTCGCATCACCGGTGATTATCATCTTGGCATTCATGCCAAGACGGGTGAGGAACATCTTAATCTGCTGCACGGTGGTGTTCTGCGCCTCATCGAGAACGATGACAGCATCGTTGAGCGTACGGCCACGCATGAACGCGAGGGGAGCTATTTGGATTACGTTGGTCTCCATGTACTCCTTCAACTTCACAGCCGGAATCATATCCTCCAGCGCATCGTAGAGCGGTTGCAGATATGGGTCAATCTTGTCCTTCATATCGCCCGGAAGGAATCCGAGCTTCTCGCCGGCCTCGACAGCCGGACGCGAGAGGATGATTTTACGTACCTCACGGTTTTTGAGAGCGCGCACAGCGAGGGCTATCGCAAGATATGTCTTGCCGGTACCCGCAGGGCCGAGCGCGAAAGTCAGATCATTCTCTCGCACAGCCTTCACCATGAGAGCCTGATTGGTGTTGCGCGGACTGATAGGCTTACCGTTGATACCGTAGATGATGACATCATCATTCTTGGGAGTCTCAGGCGACTTTCCTTTGACAATGTCGAGAATCACCTCTTCAGTAAGCTTATTGTACTTGATACAATACTCCTCCAGTTCCTTGATGCGTTTCTCGAACTCAGCAGTCTCATGGTCATCACCGATGACCTTGATCACCGACCCGCGAGCAGCCATCCGGAGCTTCGGGAAGAGATTGCGTATAAGCTGCATATTGCAGTTATTGACACCGTAAAAACTGACCGGGTCAACATTATCAATGATTACAATTCTTTCGATCATGTGATGAGTTTTTAGGGAGGTTGGAGGGGAAGTTGTCAGTTGTCAGTTGTGAGTTGTGAGTTTTAAGTTGCCAGCTTTGAGTTGTGGTTTTTGAGTTGTAAGTTGCGGGTTGTTGGTTGGGAGTTGCGGTGGTCAGCCTTGAATTAATTGCAGGTCACAAGCAGTTCCCTTCCGGATGCCATCAGCTAAAATTAAAAGCCAAAGGCTAAAAACTCAAAACTAAAAACTCAAAACTATTATCTATACTCTATACTTTATACTCTATACTAAGCGAGCTTATAAGCTCGCCTATAAACTACTAACCTCCGGCTCTTTCTTTTTGTTTAGCGGAATGGTGTACATTAGCGAAAAACTTCCTGTCATGGTCGATCCTCGCTTGCCATAGCCGGGAATAAACATCGGCTTACCAACCGCACTCTTCGTCTCGTGGAGGATTGAATGGTAGATGATATTCCATCCGAGCGACCACGACTTGAACACCTTCACCTTCAGTCCGAAGGTAAGTTCGAAGTAACCTGCCGTCGACTTCTGGTCAGGAATCGTGAAATGCGACGGATCGCCCCAATATCCTTCATCGACAGTCACGTCATCCACTCCCCACTTATAGTTCGTGAAACCGTAGCGCATTCCCACCTGCAACTTATAATCAGGATTGGAATTATAGAAAAAATTATACGATGCACCGATCTTGACGTAGGGCGACACCGGTGTTCGGAACGTGAAATTCATATCGTCGGGCGTGTCGTTACAGTTGTCGAAACCGATTGCGAGAAACGGGAAATAACGGTTGTGGAGACTCACCTCAGCCCATACGTCGCCGAGTCCATAGTGGGCACCGGTGGCGCGCATCAGCCCGTTCCAGAGATTCACACCGACAATCACTTCATGAAGCAAGGGATACTCCATCTTCGGAGGGGCAGCAAGCAGAGTCGAGTCGACAAACTCCTTGCCGGTCACAGTGTCGACAAGCACCACATTTCCGTTGGCATCCGGCATCTCCACCAGTCGGCTGCGGTCAATCTTCTTCTCCCGTTCCACGTTTGGAGTGGTGCCGGGAGCGGTGGGCTGCACAGGTGTCACACGTCGTTGGGCCGACATCTGCAGACCAACCGCGGCCACTATCAGCAGCGTCAGCAGTCTTGCCGACGGCGCAAATGTGGAATATATATTATGTAGGGTTCTTATCATTTCTATCGTTTTTCAAACCTGTCAGTTCAAGCCTCGCCACCGTCACCTGCGGACTCACCACCGTTGCCGGAGTCATCTCCGCCGTCACCGCCTTCATTATCTCCGCCGGTATCGTCATCTCCCGAACCGTCATCACCCTCGTCAGGATCGGAAGTGCGGAAGAAAATCTGAATCGACTCAATGTCGATGTTGGTGATGAGTGAATCGGTCACCGCCACGGAATCAATGAGATGGCGTGTATAGGTGAAACTCGTGATGAGATAGTGATACATCGCACCACAATCCTCCGATGCGAAATATGGAGTGGCCGTATAGTCGAATTTCAAAGTATCGACAAGCCAGGGGTAATCGAGGCTCTTCTGTTTGTACTGGATATAGAACTCCGTCGATGGCCGCGTAGAGCGGAAAGGCAGATAGACCTGGGAAGCACGGGTCCCGGGGCCGAGAAGCAGACTGTCGTTGGGAGCATCGACACCCCCGACAGCTATCGAATCGGGCATGATGGACTGTTTGGTCGACATGGAATAGAATCCTGCCAACGGCACGGAATTCTGATTCTCCGTACAGCCCACATTACTGCAAGCACTCACGACAATCCATGAGCACACTGCAATGACTATTATATGGAAAAAAGTTCTCAAGTCGGGGGAGGGGAGTTTTTAGTTGTTAGTTTTGAGTTGTCAGTTGTCAGTTGTGAGTTGTCAGTTGTCAGTTGTGAGTTTTGAGTTGTAAGTTTTGAGTTGTAAGTTGTCAGTTGTGAGTTATCAGCAGCGAATCCTCCACTTGCCGGTCTTTCCCTCAAAACTATTATCTATACTCTATACTTTACCCTCTATACTTTGACAAAGCACACTGTGCTTTGTCAACAAAACTTAACTATCTCGTCGAGTTCCTTGCGTTTTTTAGCAGGGGCTTCAGTGCCATCAGCGGGATAGCCGATGGAGATGACAGCAACCGGTTCCACACCTTCGGGCAACTCGAAAGCCTCGCTGAGAGTCTTCGGATCGAAATTGCAGATCCAGCATGTTGCGAGACCGAGCGATGTAGCAGCCAGACAGAGATGTTCCACTGCGATGGACACATCCACATCCGTATGATCCTTGCCATCACATCCGCGGTGCCATGCCTCATCGTGGAGGCCACACGCAACGATAAACGAAGGAGCCGTGCGCACCCAATCGCGGTCGTAGCTGCCAAGGATCGCCTCACGCTTCTCATCTGACTCAGCCACGAGGAAAAGCCAGGGCTGACGGTTGCAAGCCGAAGGGGCAAGGCGCGCCACATCAAGCACCGTAAGGATAGTATCGCGTTCAACCTTACGGTCCGAATATGCACGGCAAGAATAACGCTGCTCGGCAAGACGGTATAATTGAGGATATGCGTTTGATTTCATATTCTTATAATCTGTTTTTATATACTTGCTTATCTATTTTTAATCAATACTGTTATATCAGCTCATCGAAAAAGGAAAGTGAACATCAACTGACATCAGATAACCGAAAAAAACTTCTGTCACTTCTGACCTTATGTCCTTCTGCACCCTTCAGAGCCAAAGAGGATTTCGTCATTCCTCGACTCCAATACGCTCCTTAATCTCGTAGTGATTACGGCCCGGAGCATTGCGGACAATCAGCTCACCGATGAACCCAGTCAGGAAAAGCATCGTTCCGAGAAGCATCATCGTCAGCGCAAGGAAGAAATAAGGCGAATCCGTCACAAGACGGTAAGGCTCACCGTGAGCCATAGCCCACAGCTTACCAAACCCGACAACCATCACAGCGATGAAACCGATGATAAACATCAGCGACCCAAGAAGGCCGAAGAAGTGCATGGGTTTCGCACCGAACTTTCCAGTGAACCAGAGAGTGGCAAGATCGAGATAACCGTTCACGAAACGGTCAAGGCCAAACTTGGTCGTGCCGTATTTGCGTGCCTGATGATGCACCTCCTTCTCGCCGATGCGGCTGAAACCCGCATTCTTGGCAAGATAGGGAATATAGCGGTGCATGTCGCCATAGACCTCGATGTGCTTAACGACCTCAAGCCTGTAGGCCTTCAGACCGCAGTTGAAATCATGCAGATTCTTGATTCCGCTCACCTTGCGGGCCGTAGCGTTGAAAAGCTTGGTCGGGATGGTCTTCGACAGAGGGTCGTAGCGCTTGCGCTTCCAGCCCGACACAAGGTCATAACCGTCGCGCATTATCATCCTGTAAAGATCGGGGATTTCATCCGGCGAATCCTGAAGGTCGGCATCCATGGTTATCACCACATCGCCCTGCGCGGCCTTGAAACCGGTGTTGAGAGCCGGCGACTTGCCATAGTTGCGGCGGAACGATATGCCGTGGATGGCGGGATTCTTGGAGGAAAGCTTGTTGATTACTTTCCATGAATCATCCGTGCTTCCGTCGTCGACAAAAATCACTTCATACGAGAAGTCGTGGTCAGTCATGACGCGCTCAATCCAGGCTGCAAGCTCCGGGAGCGACTCGGCTTCGTTATAGAGGGGAACGACCACTGATATATCCATTGTTGTCCTTTGTAGATTGTTTTGGTTCTTGGGTTGGTTTTGATGAGAAGAGTTTTGTTCAGCTGTTCGAGCGGCGCTGGCGCGATGTCTTGTGTTTCAACGCGAAAAACGAGCTTATGAGAATCGAGAGCAGCGAACCGCTCACGATAGCAGCCATAATCAGTTCCGACACGATAGCTATCGGCGACGGGATGAAATTGGCCTCAATCATCTGCGAGGCAATGTCGGCAGCCTCGGCGAGAGCCGTCCCGGGAGCTTGCCGTCCAAGCTCGACCACCCCTTGAAGCTGAGTCAGAACGAAGTCGGGCGCTATCCACTGCATGTAGATGACCATCAGCGCACCCGCGATGAGCATTCCGCACACAAAGATGACCACTCCGAGCATCCACATCATCGGGAATGTGGCACACTCCTGCAACTGACGGTCATAGCGCCGGATGAAGAAGAAAATCACCACCGGCACCCCCACCATCATCAGGAGTGAGAGCAGGCTGAAGAGTGCCATTTTCGGAGCTAAAATAGGTCCGAAAAACATCAGCGTCAGATAGAGGCCGAAAATAAAGCCGTCGTCGGCACCACGGCGGTAGGGGGAAGTTATGAGATTGGTGTCTGTTTCACTCATGGTGTGAGAGATGTAATCGGGACGCGAAATCCCGCAGTTGCTATATTCGGATGGCATCTTGAAAACCACCCCGCAAGCGTCTCGCAAGGCTCATTTCATAATAATCCTTAACTTGCGCTTTCACGACTTGCAAAGTTAGGTATTTTTTGGCACTTTTTCAAGAAAGTTGTAACTTTGTACTTCCATGAAAGCATTTCGCATCAAATATATAATCAGCTCTCTGCTCGTCCTGCTCTTCTGCTGCGGATTGGCAGCCTGCCGCATCAGCTACAAGCTCAATGGTGCGGCGATTGACTACACGGTCTACAAGACCATCTATGTCTCCAACTTCCCAATCCGTGCGGCACTCGTCTACCCTCCTCTTCAACAGACGTTTGAAAACGAGCTCCTCGACTATATCTCCCGAAACACCCGCCTCCGCACCGTCGACACCCCCAACGCTGACCTACAGCTCGAAGGCGAGATTACAGGCTATCAGCTCTCGCCTCAGGCCGTCACTGAGAATGCCTACGCATCGCGCACCCGACTGACCATCCAGGTCAAGGTCACATATACCGACAACAAGGCTGAAGGCAAGGACATCAGCCAGACCTTCAGTGCCTACCGCGACTTCGACAGTTCGGAAATGCTCACCGACGTGCAGGACCAGCTCTGTAACGAGATTTCCAAGGAACTCGTCGACCTCATCTTCAACGCCACCCTCGGCGATTGGTAAGATAGTTATGGGTTTTTAGTTGTGGGTTTATAGTTGTGAGTTGTAAGTTTACAGTTGTGAGTTATCAGTTAACAATCACGATAATTCCTGCCGCTACAACAACTCCAGCCATTACAAAGTCAAAAGTCAAAAGCTAAAAACTATCAACTCAAAACTCAAAACTAACAACTCAAAACTGACAACTCAAAACTAACAACTCAAAACTGCCCCCATAAAATGGATGAAGCTCTCAACCGCTACCTTCGTGCGCTTGCCGACCCCGAAATTCCGGTCGGCCTTTCCGACGTGGAGCGGCTTATGAAAGATTATCCCTTTTTCACCCTCCCCGCACTCACGATGATGCAGCGCGAAGGGAGCGTGTTGCCCTCCGAAACACGCCGTAAACTCTTGGGACAGATTGCGCTCAACGCTCCCGACCCTGCCGCATTCGCAGCCCTTTCGGATCCGGAACGCGACACATGGCGCAACTTCTACCCTGCCGAGAAAAAAGCTGCCGTAACGACTGAAAAAGTCATCGACACCTTCCTCTCAACCTACGGCCACTCCTCTCCGCAGGAAGATGCCTTGCTCGAACGGCTCATTTTCCACCCAACCGCCGACTACTCCGCACTTCTCGCCCGAGAGGAGCGCGAACAACACGAAGCCCTCGACGCCCTCGACGCCTCCGACACCCGGTCCGCTACCCCACCGGTCCAGAGCCTCCAGGACACCTTGATTGAAGCCTTCATCAACCAAGCCTCCACTCCATCGGACCAGTCTGACGAGTCCGACAAGTCTGACGAGTCTGACAAGTCCGACATGTCCGACCTACCCGACCTACCCGACAAGTCCGACCTGCCCGAGGATTCCGTCCCCACCGTCGTCACTCCCCCTGCCGACCATCCCGTCGCAGTCGTGACAGAACCGGTGGCCGATACCTCTCTGAGTGAAAGTCTTGCAAAAATCTACATCCGCAGACGCCGTTACGACAAGGCTTTTGAAATAATTCACAGTTTGAGTTTGAATAATCCAAAAAAAAGTGTTTACTTTGCAGACCAATTGCGTTTTCTGCGTAAATTGATGCTCAATTCGAGCCTAAGCGAACAAAATAAACCATCAAATTAACTATGTATATCGTATTGATCATCCTGACGCTCATCTGCTCGATACTCCTTATCTGCGTTGTGCTCGTTCAGAAATCCAAAGGCGGTGGCCTTTCATCATCATTTGCAGGTTCAAACCAGATCATGGGTGTCCGTCGCACCAACAGTTTCATTGAGAAACTCACATGGTCACTCGCAGGAGCCATCTGCCTCCTCTCGATTCTTGCAACATTCGCTATGCCCCGCGCAATCAACGCTAACGCTTCGCGCGTGACTGCCGCTCCCGCTGAGCAGGTTGTCCCCGGCGACTTCAACACCGCCGCCCCCGAAGCAGCACCCGTTGCCGCTCCCACCGCTCCCGCAGCCGAGGCTCCCGCTGAAGCTCCCGCACAGGCCCCTGCAACTGAGACTCCCGCTGAATAATCAGTCTGCCGATCCGGGTCGGTCATATCTCATACAGCCTGCTCTGACACATTGAATTTAACTTCAAAAAGTCGGCGCAGGCTTTCGTTGTTACCGCTTCAACCGGGGTGGCATACACATCGCCGTCGCTTGTCGCGCCACTGTTCCCCCACCCCGCTCACCCTCCTCCCCACCTAAATCGCAAATATAGCCCCACCGCTGATGAAAGAATTTTTCCAACTCCTTCTGAGGTTCGTCCCCCCCTACAAGAAATATCTCTTCCTCAACATATTCTTCAACTTCCTCGCCGCATTCCTGACCCTATTTTCCTTCGCCCTCATCATCCCCATCCTGGAGATGCTTTTCAAGGTCAAGGAAGCATCCTACAGCTTCATGCCCTTAGGCTCGGCTTCGTTCAAGGATGTGGCTATCAACAATTTCTACTGGGCAACCCAGGAGTGCATCTCCGACTGGGGCCCCATCGGCACCCTCGTGGTCCTCTCAGCCCTCCTTGTCGTGATGACAGCCCTGAAGACCGGTACCACCTACGCCAGCCTCTACTACGTCATCCCGATGCGCGCCGGTATCGTCCGCGACATCCGCAACTTCGTCTACGCCAAGATTATCTCCCTCCCGATATCATATTTCACCTCCGAACGCAAGGGCGACGTGATGGCCCGAATGACAGGCGACGTGGCCGAGATTGAAAACTCCATCATGTCGTCGCTCGACATGCTCTTCAAAAACCCCGTGATGATTATCGTCTGCCTCGGCATGATGATTGTCATCTCCTGGCAGCTCACAATCTTCGTCCTTCTCCTCCTCCCCATCGCAGGTATGGTCATGGGCCGCGTCGGCAAGCGACTCAAACGCAAGTCGCTCCAGGGACAGCAGCAGTGGGGCACCATCATGAGCTACATCGAGGAGACCCTCGGCGGTCTGCGCATCATCAAGGCATTCAATGCCGAGGACAAGGTGATGGACCGCTTCCGCAACGGTAATCAGCGTTTCTTCAACATCACCGCTTCAGTTCAGCGCCGTCAGTCACTCGCCCACCCCATGAGCGAATTCCTCGGCACACTGACCGTGGCCATCGTCCTCAGTTTCGGTGGCGCACTCATCCTCTCCGGCACCTCCGGCATGAACGCCGCCTCCTTTATCTACTACATGGTGATTTTCTACAGCATCATCAATCCTGCCAAAGACCTCTCTAAAGCCGTCTACAGCATACAGAAAGGTCTTGCTGCAATGGAGCGCGTGGATGCCATCCTTGCCGCGACCAACCCCATCACCGATCCCGCCAAACCGGATGAAATCAAGGACCTCAAAGGCCATATCCACTACAAAGACGTGACCTTCGGCTACGATCCGACCCTCCCCGTGGTCAAGGAAATCGACCTCGACATCCCTGCCGGAAGCACCGTCGCACTCGTCGGGCAGAGCGGAAGCGGAAAATCTACCCTCGCCGACCTCCTCCCCCGCTTCTACGACATCGACAAGGGAAGCATCACCGTAGACGGCTGCGACATCCGCAATCTCCGCGTCCATGAACTCCGCAGCTACATGGGCAACGTCAACCAGGAAGCTATCCTCTTCAACGACACTATCTTCAACAATATAGCCTTCGGCGTGAAAAACGCCACGATGGAGCAGGTCATCGAAGCTGCCAAGATTGCCAACGCCCACGAATTCATCCTCGCAACCGAGCAGGGCTACGAGACCAACATCGGCGACCGCGGATGCCGTCTGTCAGGCGGTCAGCGTCAGCGCCTCTCCATCGCCCGCGCCATCCTCAAGAATCCCCCCATCCTTATCCTTGACGAAGCCACCTCGGCCCTCGACAGCGAGAGTGAGAAATCTGTTCAGGAGGCACTCGAACGCCTCATGCAGGACCGCACAACCCTTGTCATAGCCCACCGCCTATCCACCATCAAGAACGCCGACCTCATCTGCGTGCTCCACGAAGGTGAGATTGTCGAACGTGGAACCCACGAGGAACTTCTCGCCCTCAACGGCTACTATACGCGCCTCGTCGAGATGCAGTCAATGAAGTAACACGTCAAATAATCATCCATCACACACAATCATGAAACGATTCGCCAACATCCTTGCAACTCTTTGGACAATACTGTTCATCATTGGTATCTGGTGTAAAGTTTCCTACAATGACTTCTCTACAGTCGGTTTCAGCCTCTTTACTTTGAGCTACCTGTCAGCCATGGGATTTTATTTTTATTCCCGGAAGACTTTGAAAAACTGAGAAGTTTTCTGTCGATAATTGGCAATTTATTGACAATTTGTTTGTTAATCGCCGAAAATTATGTATATTTGCCACTAAAATTTGACAATATGCTTTCCGCGCGCTTCACATGCAAAGGGTTGGAAGTTTGAGGAGGCTTGACGTAGTGCCTTTATCACCCTGCTTGACGGAAAGACTTTTTTGAGCAAGGAAACATGGAAAAGATTGATAATTTAGACAGGAAAATCCTCGAAATCATCATGCGCAACGCCCGCATTGCCTCCAAGGATGTGGCACAGGAATGTGGTGTGTCGCGTGCAGCAATCCATCAGCGCATCCAGCGCATGATTGACCTCAACGTCATCACCGGCTCCGGCTACCTCGTCGACCCGAAAGTGTTGGGCTACCGCACATGCACCTACATCGGCGTGAACCTCGAGCGCGGCGCAATGTATCGCGAAGTTGTCCCTGAACTTGAAAAAATTCCCGAGGTCGTGGAATGTCATTTCACCACCGGACCCTACTCAATGCTCATCAAACTCTTTGCCCGCGACAACGAGCATCTCATGGAGCTCCTCAACGACAAGATTCAGATGATTCCCGGCGTTGTCGGCACAGAAACCCTCATATCCCTCGACCACAGTATCAGCCGCGTCCTCCCCGTCACCTACGACGACTGAGCCACGGCTATTATTTTGCCCGGACCGGAAGAAATTCCGGCTATCTGATGCAATTAATAAATACCTACATTCCGACCATGAAACGCTTTCTCTTCCTCGCATGCCTGACTTGTGTGCTTTCCGCAACCGCAGAACGGATAAATATCGACGACAACTGGCGCTTTGCTTTCGGCAACACCAATCCGTCCAAGGATTTCGGTACGGGAACAGAATACTTCAACTATCTAACCAAAGCTGCCTCAATCCACAATGCCGGCCCCTACGCCGTGAACTTCAACGATTCAGCGTGGGCCGAAGTGCAGTTGCCTCATGATTTCGTGGTCGACCTCCCCTTTGCCCGTGAGGCAAGCCACAGCCACGGCTACAAGACCGTTGGCTACAAATATCCTGCCACTTCTGTCGGATGGTATCGGAAACACCTGCCCATCAACGCATCCGACTCGCTCAAACGCATCTCGCTGACATTCGACGGCATATTCCGCGACAGCCGCGTGTGGGTCAACGGATTCTATCTCGGCGGCGAGCCGAGCGGCTATGCACAACAGACCTACGACATCACCCCCTACATCAATTTCGACGGTGACAATCTCCTTGCCGTCCGCGCCGATGCCACTCTCGAAGAGGGCTGGTTCTACGAAGGGGGCGGCATCTATCGCCATGTGTGGCTCGACAAACGCCCTGCGCGCCATATCACTCCTAATTCCGTCGCTGTCACCTACGATCCCGCCTCTGCAGGAATGCCAACTATTAACGTCAGTGGCCGCGTCAGCAATAAACTGCACTCATCAACACCTGCGGCGACCGGAGAATGGTCTCTGACCGCCTCCCTTATCGACCCCTCCGGCAACCAAGTGGCCGAGAAGACAATCGCATTGACCGACATTCCCGCAGCCGAAAGTGAGTCCGCATGGAATCTTACACTCTCACCCTCGTCGCTCACCGAATGGGACATCGACAATCCGGCCCTCTACACCCTTCGCCTCACCCTCAACGATGGCCGTGACACCGACAACGAGGAAATTATCACAGGTTTCCGCCGCGTGGAGTTCGACCCGGACCGTGGATTTATCCTCAACGGCCGCCCCGTAAAACTGAAGGGTGTCAACATGCACCAGGACCATGCAGGTGTCGGGGCCGGGATTCCCGACGCGGTGAATATCTACCGTCTGAAAGAGCTGAAGAAATACGGAGTTAACGCCTACCGCGCAAGCCACAATCCCATGACTCCGGAGGTGCTTGCCGCCTGCGACTCGCTCGGTATACTCGTTGTCGAGGAGAACCGTCTGCTTGGCATCAATGATTACCATGTCGGTCAGCTCGCCAAAATGATTGACCGTGACCGCAACCATCCTTCCGTTATCCTCTGGAGTGTCGGCAACGAGGAGTGGGGCGTTGAGTGGAACGACAAGGGCGAACGCATCGTCCGCGAACTGCGCGACATCTCCCACCGTCTCGACCCGACGCGCCCGATGACCGTCGCCACGAGCGGAGGCCCCACGCCGGTTATTCCGGCGGATGTCGCGGGATACAATTATATCCTCCAGAATCCCGTCGAGCAGCACCGTCGCGACTATCCTCAGCGCTGTGCCTACGGTTCGGAGGAGACTTCGGGCTGCGGAACGCGCGGCATCTATTTCGACGACCGTGAAAATGGCCGTATGGCCTCCCTAAACCGCATCCCTGACTCAAAAGACAGTTGCATCAACCGCATCAGTCGCGGTTGGAAGTTCTACGACGAGCGCCCATGGCTCGCCGGACTCTTTTACTGGACAGGCTTTGACTACCGTGGCGAACCGAATCCTCTCGAATATCCGGCCACAGGTTCGGAATTCGGTCTGCTCGACTATTGCGGTTTCCCGAAGGACGAGGCCTACTATCTGAAATCATGGTGGACCGACGAACCTGTCCTCCACATCTTCCCCCATTGGAACCTCCGTGGTCACGAAGGTGAGGAAATTGACCTCTGGGTCTATTCCAACATGGACGAAGTTGAGCTGATTGTCAACGGAAAGAATCTCGGGCGCAAACCGATGGCCCGCAACGGACATCTCTCATGGAAGACCGTCTACAAGCCGGGACGCGTCGAGGCGCGTGGCTACCGCAACGGCAAGCGGATGATGACCGAGCGAATCGAGACCACAGGCGAGGCCGTCAGGGCCATCCCTGAATATGCCTTCACCCACGATGGGGTGCAGGTAATCAACGTCTCTCTTGTTGACTCCAAAGGCCGTTTTGTCCCCGATGCCTGCAACCATGTCACCATCTCTTTTGGCGAACAGAACAACTCGACAGATGAACCCGTCACCCCCTGCGGAATGCGTCTGCTCGGAGCCGGCAACGGCGACCCGGCTTTCCGTGGCGTAGAGCGTCCCGCCACCGGCACCTCCCCCTCATCCTTCACCATCCCCGCCTTCAACGGCCACGCCCAATTCATCATCGCCAACCCCCACGCCTGCCCGGTGAAGATAGAATTAGCGGACTGAGATTCCCTAATATCATATCAATATCTCAGTCTCCGCCGTCCCATTTCCATCAAGAAACATGAGGTAGTAAATTGGCATATATGTGACCCTATCTTTCGTACGGACCTCACGCGTGTTGGAAAACACATAGCCTTCCTCCATATTGTATTCCGGTGTAGAAAGGAGTTTCGACAGAGCGCTGTGGACCGTATAATCCTTGCCGGATTTGATTTCCAACGGAAGCGCCTTGAGCCGTGAAAAGTCATCTACAAGATAATCGACCTCACCTTTGGCTTTATTGTCATAGTAATACAAACTATAATTGTGCGCGGCAAGCTCCATCGCCGCCACACATTCATAGACAGCCCCGAGATTGATGCTGCACTCATCGTCCAGAACCGGACGGATGTTGTTTCTGTAAAGAATTCCGGTCATTAACCCTACATCGTTCAGATACAGTTTTAACAGATTTTTCTGTCCGGACTCCACAAGAGGAAACGATGGATTCGAAACAGCGCGGACTTCCAATGTTATGCCCGAAGCCGACAGATAATCAATCTCCTCCACATAGTCTCCGGCACGTTTGCCATTCTTACCCTCAATATCCTTGTAGACAAGCCTTTTTTTCTTGTTTTCCATATTAGATGGAATCATTTCGTAAATCCGCTTAATCTTAAGGCGATGTTCCTTGTCATATTTTGAGGCATCAATAGCATAGAGTTCGTGGATGTCACGTTGCACCTCGCGGATTCTGACCATATTACGTGTTTCAAGGAATACATTAACCGCTTCAGGCAATCCTCCAACAAGTAAATAACGTTTGAAAAGCCCCATGATTTTATCATGGACAGCTTCATCCAAGCTCTCCCGTCTGTCAAAACTGCTACGCATATTGTCAATGGCATCCTCACCGACCCCGTTTGCAATCAGAAATTCCTCAAAATCGAGAGGATACATCTTTACGATGTCTATGCTCCCCAATGGAATTGATGTTGTGCTTTTGAGCGCGATTCCGAGAAGAGAACCGCTCACAGCATAGCTGAAACGATGTTCCTCACGCAAGAATTTCAACATGGTCAACAGATGAGGATATTGCTGTATCTCATCAAGAAAAATCAGGGTGTCGTTCCGGTTGCCCATTTTCTTCCCTGCAATCATACTGAGATTGAGATAAAACTCCTCCGTAGTCGTGATTTTCTCAAATAGTTTTTCGCCCTCGAAATCCTCAATCAGATTTATTTCAATGACATTCTTGAATATTTTCTTGGCAACATGACGTATGATATAGGATTTGCCTATCTGTCTCGCACCTGTGACAACAAGAATTTTATCTGACTTGCCTTTAAGATGATTATATATAGTACTTTCGATTTTGCGATAGAGCATATTGCAGTGGTCTTTATTTATAATTCCTAAGTGCAAAAATACACTTTTCCATTAGATTTAGCAAGTAAAAACTACACTTTTCCATAGATTTTTAAGGCTATTTTATACACTTTTCCAATAAATTTATGGGTAAAAAACTACACTTTTCCATAGATTTCAGAGGTTATTTCATACACTTTTCCAATATTTTTATTGTAAGGTGTATGGGTGACGCATACCCAACCTCCGGGGATGTTACATCCACAAACTCATTTGCTACATAAGGAAACATATTTTGCCATATCACCAACCATGAAAATCAAGTCAAAATATTACCTTTGCATACCACAATCAAAGCATTGCTGCAAAGCCAATTAACAATCACAATTCAACCCACCATGACCCACAGTCTAACCAATCTGCTCCGACATGGCATCGCCGGGGTAATCCTCCTTACCGCCCCGCTCTCCCTCTCAGCCCTCGATCATAAGGGAATCACTTCCGAAAGGCCTTCATCCGACAATTTTACCCTCATCGCCAATTCCATCCCGACAGGCATCTGCGTGGCTTCTGACGATGCAAAAGGTGTGGGTATAGCCGTCAACAATCTTGCCGATGACTTTGGCCGTGTATGCGGCAAAAAGGCTCAGGTGAGCGGCAATCCTGATGGCGAAAGCAAAATCATTGTCGGAACCCTCGACAGTCCGCTCATCCGGGAACTCGTCAAATCAGGCAAATTCGACGCTTCACAACTTAAAGGCAAGACCGAAAAATATGTCATGACCACCATCTCCAATCCTTTCCCCGGAATGGATGAAGCCCTCGTGATAGCCGGAAGCGACCGCCGCGGAACCATCTACGGTGTCTATGAGCTTTCCGAGCAGCTTGGCGTATCCCCGTGGTATGACTGGGCCGATGTTCCGGTCCGTCACCGCTCAGACCTCTCAATCGCCCGCGGCACCTACACAGCCGGTGAACCTGCCGTCCGCTACCGAGGCATTTTCCTCAACGACGAAGCTCCATGTCTGACAAGCTGGGTGAAGAACACCTACGGAACCGGCTACGGCGACCACCGCTTCTATGCCCGCGTGTTCGAGCTCCTCCTCCGCCTGCGCGGCAACTTCCTCTGGCCGGCAATGTGGGGATGGGCCTTCTATGCCGACGACCCGGACAATGCCCGCACCGCCGACGAGATGGGCATTATCATCGGTACCTCACACCACGAACCTATGGCCCGCAACCATCAGGAATGGGCCCGTCACCGCAAGGACTATGGTGCATGGAACTACTCGACCAACCGCCCGGTCCTCGACCGCTTCTTTGCCGAAGGCATACGGCGCATAAAAGGCTCGGAAGATGTGGTGACAATCGGTATGCGTGGAGATGGCGACGAAGCCATGAGCGCCGAAGCCGACGTAAAGTTGCTCGAATCCGTCATTGCCAACCAGCGTAAGATAATAAAGAAAGAGACAGGCCGACCCGCCTCCGAAACTCCACAGGTGTGGGCGCTCTACAAAGAGGTGCTTGACTACTACGATGCAGGGATGCGTGTGCCCGACGATGTAACCCTCCTTCTTTGCGACGACAACTGGGGCAACGTACGCCGTCTGCCAAACGATGAGGAGCGGAAACATCCCGGAGGCTGGGGAATGTATTACCACGTCGACTATGTCGGTGCTCCGCGCAACAGCAAGCTCCTTAATTGCACGCCCATACAGAATATGTGGGAGCAACTGACTCTGACCTACGACTACGGTGTGGACCGCCTGTGGATTCTCAACGTTGGTGACCTCAAACCGATGGAATATCCCATCACCCTCTTCCTCAACATGGCATGGAATCCTCACAGCAACAGCGCAGCCGATATCCTCGACCATACCCGCGACTTCTTCGCCCAGCAGTTCGGCGAAAGGCAGGCAGCGGAAGCAGCGCGGATATTCAATCTCCTCTGCAAATACAATGGTCGTGTCACTCCGGAAATGCTTGACCGTAACACCTATTCGCTCGAAGATGGCGAATGGCAGCGCGTCACCGATGATTACGCACGTCTTGAAGCCGAAGCCCTCCGCCAATATATCTCGCTGCCTGAGGAATCACGCGATGCCTACATGCAGCTCATACTCTTCCCCCTGCAACTGATGGGCAATCTCTACGAGATGTATTATTCCCAAGCCATGAACCACCGGCTTCATAGCCTCGGCCTCCCCGAAGCCAACGATTGGGCCGACCGCACGGAGCGCTGCTTCGCGCGAGATGCTGAACTCATGCACACCTATAACAAAGTGATGTCAGATGGCAAATGGGATGGCATGATGACCCAAAAACACATCGGCTACACCTCATGGAATGATTCATTCGAGCGCGACATCCTCCCGGAAGTGCGCCGGATACCCATCTCAATCTCAGACCTGTCGGACAAGTCCGACTCGTCCGAAACCCTCAAAAACTCCGGCAACTCCTCCCCCCGACCTCTCTCCGGCTATCAATTCTCTCCCTCCGATGGCTGTGTCATCATCGAAGCCCCTCATATCTATTCCGCAACCGAGCCGGAGAAGGGCAACGGACGCTGGACGCTCCTCCCCGATGTCGGCAGGACTCTTGGAGCTCTCGCAGTACTGCCCTATACCGCACCTCTTGATGGTGCCTCGCTCACCTATTCCCTCTCGCTTCCTGCCGGTGTAGACAGCGTGAAAGTCCATGTCATTGTCAAATCAACTCTCGCATTCTCCCGTCTTGAAGGACATCGATACAAGGTCGGTTTTGACGGAGGGGAAAGCGTCACGGTCAATTTCAACTCTGACCTCAACGAAGCCCCCGAGAATATCTATGACATCTTCTATCCCACCGTCGCCCGCCGTGTAGTGGAGAAAACTGTCACCCTCCCGGTGCCACTGGCTACCAGTAATGCCAACTCTACGGAGGCAAATACCGAATGCCCCCAACTCCTCACCCTCTCTCCGCTTGATCCGGGCATAGTGTTCGAGAAGATTGTGATTGACTTCGGAGGCTATCGTCCGTCATACCTCTTCGGTAAAGAATCCCCCTGCCACAGAAGTCAGAGCAACCCCAAATAAGGGCTGAAACAAAAATCAGAAGGGACATAAGAAATTTTCAGCGATTCAATTGACTGAAAATTCTTATGTCCCTTCTGATATTTTGTCCTTATGTGCCTTTCCATCAAGGCACCATAAGCCAATTAAAGCTCGATGAGCTTTTTGATCTGCTTCTCGAGATTTTCCTTGGGCTGAGCACCGGCGAGGCGGAGATCGCGAATCTGCTCACCATTCTTGAAGAAGAGGATGGTGGGGATTGACATGATGCGATACTGAGTGGTGAGGTCGTTTTCCTCCTCGATGTTATACTTACCGATTACAACGGTGTCCTTATATTCTTCAGCGAGTTCCTCAACAATGGGTGTCATGCGCTGGCAGGGGCCGCACCATGTTGCCCAAAAGTCGATTACTACGGGTTTGCCTGAGGCGATGATGTCGTGAACGTTCTGATCAGTGAAAGTCATGATAGTTAGTATTTTAAAGATATATTAATTTAGAATTTTGAGAGTGATTCAATCAAAAATTAAGACTGTTTCAATCAATTTTCAAGCGGCAGCACCATAAGGGGTGCGAATCCGCCCCGCAAAGATAGTCAGAATTCTTCATCCCACACCCATCCCGCAACAAAAATTGGGTTAAAATTACTTTACAGCCTGAAAAACGGCCTACTTCAAGAAAACAACCGATTTCCCGCTATTCTTCCAAAAGACGCGTAATAGTATCAAGGAGACGGTGAGTAGGTACGTTGCGCGAAATAATTGTGCCATCAGGTGCGATTAGCATGAGTTGTGGAATGGATGAGAACGCATAAACACCCATCGGACTCTTCCCGGTAGCAACCATCTGTTGCCATGGCAATGAGTTATGTGATACCGCATCGGCAATTCTTTCAACACTTTTCTCAATAGATAGACCAAGTATCATGAAACGTGGGTCTCCGGCATACTTCTCATGGAGAGGTATAAGCTGTTCTTTGGCCTCATGTATGCATGGGACACACCAACTCGCCCAAAAATCAATGAGAACATAACGACCTTTACCGACATAATCAGACAAGCGGACATCTCTGCCATCAAGATCTTTTCCTTCAATGTCGATAAAGTTTTTTCCAATCCATGTGTCGCGCATACGCCCAAACACAGAGTTTGCCATGAAAATTGACGGATTGGTGCGCATCTCTTCACTAATAAGTGCATGGACTTCATCCCATTCATCGGGAGAACAATAATTCATGTATAAGCCTAACATTACCTCTCCTATACCATTGTCGGCATTCTCTTTGATAATCCCCTTCAGCAAAGGCATTACTTCTTCATAAGGAATACCTGTAACCTGATTTCTATAGGCGCGCAGACTATCATTGAGAGGGCTTCCGGAAACCACACTGTCATTCTCCAGATTGATGACTGTCAGACCGGGCCTCACGACAACCCCAACACTGAGGTTACGATTATCGGGAGCTTTCGAATGAATAGTGGCGTATGAGTTATAGGAAGTATTCCCTTTCAGCACCACCTTCCCATCAATGATTTTCCCTGAGTCCATATAACCATGGAAATCATTGCGCAGCTTCACCTCCATGCCTTCAAGCGCAGGATCAGAAACCCTTGCTTCGATTGCAAAATCGAAGGCAAGGGCTGATAGGACGACCATCATGTATACAATGGTAATCAGAAGTCGTATAATCATTGATTCTTTAACCGGTTATATCGATTTATAACATATCAGTCGTTGATGCTGAAATTGATGTCTTCTTCGGCGAGGGTGTCGACGAGTTTGCGGGAGATGGGGATGCGACGGTTGGAGCGGAGGTGGAGGGAGCGGTTGATGGAGGGGTCGAAGATGCGGAATGTCAGTTCACCGTTGGCCTCGGGTTCGCGCTTGATCTCTTCCTCGATGAGTTCCTTGACGTGTTGGGTAATCTTATCGGACGGGAGGTCGATGGTTATCGAATGGATAAGTTTTCCCTTGACATCGTTGAGGAGAGTCATGCTCAGGATGTTGAAGCGCACAGGCGAGGAGGGGAAACGCTTTTCGTAGCGTCCCTTGATGAGAATCGGGGTACCGGGGACACCGTAGTTGTGGAAATTGATGTAGTTCTGCTCGAAAAGCATGAATTCGGCACTTCCTGTGTAGTCCTCGATTTTCAGAATGCCGAACTGTCCGCCATTGCGGGCGGGACGGCTGGTGAAATCCACGACCATGCCACCGAATGTAAGCTCGACACCTTCGACGGGCTCAAACTCGTTGTAGCCCTTTATGGTGCATGTGCCGTAGGTCAACTCCATGTAGTAGGGATCGAGGGGATGGGCAGAGAGATACATTCCGACAAGCTCGCGCTCACGTTCGAGCTTCACGGCATCAGGCCAATCTTTCTGCGGAACCAGCGGTGGACGGCCGGCAGTGGACATATCGGCATCGTCGCCGAAAAGCGACATGGCTGCATTGTGTTTGTCGTTCTGGAAAGCCTGGCCGTAGCGCACGAGGGTCTCGGTGTAGACCTCACCACGGGGATTCTCATAGAAGAAATCCTCGCGCTTGACACCATCGAAACCGTCGAAGGCTCCGGCATAGACAAGATTCTCGAACACACGGCGGTTGATGGCCGAACACGGGACACGCTCCACGAAATCATAGATGGAGTCGAAGGGGCCGTTGGCCTTGCGCTCGTTGATGATGGCCTTGACCACATTCTCACCCACACCCTTGATGGCTGCAAGTCCGAAGCGGATGTCGCCGTGGGAGTTGACACCGAACTCTACGAAACTTTCGTTGATGTCGGGTCCGAGAACGGAAATCTTCATGCGCTTGCACTCATCCATGAAGCCAGTGAGCTTATTGATGTCTGAACGGTTACGCGTGAGGACGGCCGCCATATATTCCGAAGGATAGTTGGCTTTGAGCCAGGCGGTCTGGAAAGCCACCCAGGAGTAGCATGTGGCGTGAGATTTGTTGAAGGCGTAGGATGCGAACTTTTCCCAGTCGGCCCAGATCTTTTCGAGGACCTTGGCATCGTGACCATTGGCCTGTCCGCCTTTGAGGAAGAGGCCTTTCAGCTCGTTCATCTTGTCGATGAGCTTCTTACCCATCGCCTTACGGAGGGTGTCGCTCTGACCGCGCGTGAAGTTGGCAAGCAGGCGCGACAGGAGCATGACCTGTTCCTGATAGACAGTGACACCGTAGGTATCCTTCAAGTATTTCTCCATGATAGGAATATCGTAGGTGATGGGGCTGCGTCCGTGCTTGCGGGCAATGAAGTCGGGGATATAGTCCATAGGGCCCGGACGATAGAGGGCATTCATGGCTATGAGGTCCTCGAATGTCGAGGGCTGGAGCTCGCGAAGGTATTTCTGCATACCGGCGGACTCGAACTGGAAGGTACCGACGGTGTTTCCCTGGCTGTAAAGCTCGTAGGTCTTCGGATCGTTAATGTCGATATTGTCAATGTCGACATCGATTCCGCAGGTCTGCTTGATATTGGATATGGCTTCCTTGATGATCGAGAGGGTTTTGAGTCCGAGGAAGTCCATCTTGATGAGGCCGGTATCCTCGATGATCGAACCTTCGTATTGGGTCACGATCATCTTGTCGTTCTCCTTGGAATCCACACTCTTGTCGACGGCGGTCGCTACCGGAACCCAGTCGGAAATCGGGTCGCGACAGATGATGACACCGCAGGCGTGGACGCCGGTGTTGCGCACATTGCCTTCGAGACGACGCGCATATTCAAGGGTCTCGCGGATGAGATAGTTGTTGGAGTTGAGTTCGGCTGCAAATTCCGGGACGAACTGGTAGCAGTTCTTAAGATTTGTCTTGAGAGTCTTGCCGTCGGGACCGTCGGGCATTCGCTTTGGAACGAGGTTGGCGATGCGGTTACTCTCAGGGAGAGGAAGCTGCTCGACACGTGCCACATCCTTGATGGCCGATTTCGCAGCCATAGTACCAAAGGTAATGATGTGGGCCACATTATCCTCGCCGTATTTCTCGGTAACATAGTGGAGCACGTCGGCACGACCATCGTCGTCGAAGTCCACGTCAATATCCGGGAGAGAGATACGGTCGGGGTTGAGGAAACGTTCGAAAAGGAGGTCATACTTGATGGGGTCGACCTGGGTGATACCGAGGCAGTAGGCCACTACACTACCCGCAGCCGAACCACGGCCCGGACCGACGCTCACGCCGAGTTTGTGACGGGCCACATTGATGAAGTCCTGCACAATGAGGAAGTAGCCCGGGAAACCCATCGTCTTCATGATGTAAAGCTCGAAACGGATGCGCTCCTCCAACTCCGGAGTCAGCGGAGAGCCGTAGCGCCGCTCCGCGCCCTCATAGGCGAGTTTCGAAAGGTAGTCAGCCTCAAATTTTATGCGGTAGAGTTTGTCGTAGCCTCCGAGCTTATCGATTTTCTTCTGCGCAGCTTCAGGCGAGAGAACCACGTTGCCGTTCTCGTCCTGCGTGAACTCGTCGAATAGTTGCTGTTCGGTGATGCGGCTGCGGTATTCCTCCTCGGTTCCGAAATCTGCCGGAATCTCGAAGAAGGGCATGATGGGGGGATGGTCTATGGAATAGACCTCAATCTTATCGAGGATTTCGAGAGTGTTTTCGAGCGCCTCGGGGAGGTCAGGAAATACGGCGGCCATCTCCTCCTGCGACTTGAACCACTCCTGCTTGGTGTAGCGCATACGGTCGGGGTCGGCCACATAGTTGTTGGTCGAGATACAGATGAGGCGGTCATGGGCCTCGGCATCCTCGGCATTGATGAAGTGGGAGTCGTTGGTGGCTATTATCTTGATGCCATGCTTGTGGGCAAGATCGATGAGCACGGGGTTGACCTTCTCCTGCTCGATGAATGTCTCGCGGTTTCCGCCGGGCACAGAGGTCTTGTGGCGTTGAAGCTCGATGTAGTAGTCCTCTCCAAATGTCTCCTTGAACCACAGAACCTGCTTCTCTGCTTCGGCAAGATTACCCTCGGCGATGAGACGCGGAATCTCACCACCAAGACAGGCGGAGCATACGATGAGTCCTTCGCGATGCGCGGCAAGTGCGGCCTTATCGGTACGGGGATGGTGGTAGAAACCCTCAGTGTGGCTCTGCGACACGATTTTAATGAGGTTCTTATATCCCTTGAGGTTCTTAGCGATGACAACGAGGTGACGGCCTTTGTCGGTCTTATCGGAGCGATCGGTCAGAGAACCCTTGGCAACATACATCTCGCAGCCGAATATTGGTTTGAAGGCGAGTTTCTTCTCGATTTTCGCCATTTCGGGAGCAAGCTCCTCGCGCACCTTGTCGGCCTCCCCTTCGGGAGCTTCCTCGATTTTCTTCTTCAGGTCGGCGAGCTTGCCTTTATACTTGCCTTTGAGTTTGTTGACGTAGTTGAAATATTCCTTGATGCCAAACATGTTGCCGTGGTCGGTCAGGGCGAATCCAGGCATACCGAGATCAAGGGCCTTGTCGACAAGCCCTGTCACCGAAGCCTGGCCGTCGAGAAGCGAATACTGGCTATGGACATGGAGATGAACGAATTGTTGCATTTTTCGGGTTGATAAGATTGGAAAGAGGTGGTGGGTTGGATTGGGATATGGAGATGGGTTGTCAAGTATTATAATGACGCATCATCAATGCAAAAATACTCAAAAACCGCGAGAAAACCTTATGCGTGCATAGGTTTTCTCGCAGTTTTATCAATTGAACTGAACCAACTTTGATTATTCAATACTAGGACGAATAGATATGTCCAAAATAAGGAACAATTCATTTATACTTGCAACCTTAAAGATCCGAACCACTGGCCCTATTGAGTTCATTATCGTAAAACATCACAATAAAATACTTACCAAATTCTCGGTAGATAGTGAACCAAACGATTTTATGAGTACATGATGATAGACGATATTTATTATATGCTTCAGTAATTTCTGAAATTGTTTTACTATCCATATTTTCAATATTGACACTAGGATAATTCTTCTGCACGAAAGCCATTAAAATTTCGTCATTGTCAATTGGACGCTGAAAAAAGGCTGCCTCATAACGTTTATTGTTGACAATCATTTCATATGAGATATCCTCATTTTCCAGTATTTGTTGGTTGCTTAAAGAAACATATTTGGTATTATTATCAAATTGCTGACATAATTTATTGAACCGAATTTTTATCGAACTTTCGTCATCTGCATTTACATTTATAACAGCAATTCGAGAAACTTTATTATTGGTAGTTGCTATTTGTAGCCTCACCTCGTTACCATTAAATTCACCTACTAAATCATCAGTCTTGGATGAGCTTGGCCTGAAGCCTTTTTCTTTTAATTTGGATATCATAGCAGTTTTACTCCCATCTACCGGAATTCCAAGAAATTGAGTTACATCATTTTGCGCATAGGATACTAAACAGAATAGCATAAATGCTGTCATGGAAATTAATTGTCTCATGGCTAATTTTTTTGTGCTTCCAATCCCTGAAGCACCCTTTATCAATATGCGAAGCGTGGAACTGTAATGCCACGTCCTAAAGTGAAGGTGCTAGGAAAACCTTTATGAACAGATGTGGAGAAACAGCTCCACGCTTGTAGCGTGGAAGCCGTCAGGCCATCTCTTGTTCATATTGTTTAAAGTTTCCTAGGCTTTTCACTTACAAGAGGAAGACATAACGCTTCGAAGTTAATCTATAGAATGTTTGTAAACCGAACTCTTTCAGTTTAACGACAAATTTAATAAATTACTTGGATATAGGAAAATTTAGATGAAAAATAGATTTTTCAGATTCTGAATTTTCTTACGAATTTGGGATGTTAAATTTTCTTTCGGCTCATCAACTTTGAAAAAATGAAATGAATTTTTTGTATTAGGAAATGAATTTATCACTATGGGGGTCATTTTCTTTAAAAGACTTGAATCTGGCACATAACAATTCTTTAGGATATGCCCTTTGTCAATTAAATCCTTGAATGAAATCTTAAAAATTCCATTTCTAAAAATCTTTTTGTCCCTATTTTTATCACCTAATACAAAGCATAGAAACATTATAAGCTCATCATCTGACATATTTGATTGGATTATATCGTAATATTTCTTCCTTTGTAAATAAGAAGAAAGAATTGGGCTTAGTTTTATATATTTAAATAGATGATACATGCTCCTATAGTATCGATGAAGAGGTCTATCAATATCATTTTGTGCAAGCTGTTCAAAAACTTTAAGATTTTCGAACTCATCCTTACGTAACTCTGGAAGAATAATATTGTTGACACTTTCTGAAATCAATGGTTTCAAGTCCTTTAGAAGATCTGTATGGATTTGATACCATTGAAAAAATGTTGATTCAAATTGTAGTGCGGAAGACATTATAACCTGATTCCTATATGTTAAATAGATAAAGGCTATAGATATGAGTGATATGCCTACACTAAGATATGTTGCCAAGTCTGCCCAATCTTTTAGTTTGGATGAAGGATAATCTTGGACATTGTACAGTAAAACTATCAAACTACCTCCAATAATAGCGATGATAAATATTAGTATTATAGTATCTTTTATTGCTTGTTTCATGCGTATTTAGTGTTTGGTAACTATACTTGGTGAAGGGTAAAGTCGTAATATCGCCGTCATTGAGAGGGTGTCTGGAGGAGAGTGAGGGCGAAGTCAAGGATGGTGTCGTGGCCGGTAAGGGCTGAGGCGGGATCCATGTCTACGGCACAGCCCTCAGTCGGCTCGACTCCGAATTCGGTGCTCTCACGGTTCGCGTCGAGCATCGAGCAGGCAGAGAAGCGGACGGACCATCCGCAGGGAAGTTCGGAAGAGAATGGCATACCGGAGCCTCCACCCGTGGTGGCTCCCACAACCTTCACTCCCGGCAGAAGTTTCATGATTGACACAAAATTGTTGGCTGCTGAGAATGTCGAGCGGTTAGCGAGGACAACGACAGGCTTGCCCCAGCGGATTCGGCCCACATCGGCAGGATTGTAGGTGATTTCGTATGGCTCTGAGAAGTCATTGTGCCCGGGACCGGTCTTATGCGATATGTAACCCACGACAGTAGGCTCAGAGATGAAACGGCTCACAAGGGTCTTTACATTCGTCAGATCACCTCCGCCGTTGTCGCGCACGTCAATTATCAATCCCTGTGTGTTTTTGAGGAAATAGAGGACATTATCGAGGTTCCCCTCGCCGATTGGATTCGAGAAAGAGGAATAGTAGATATACCCGATGTTGTCCTGGAGAATACCGAAAAGCATTCCGGAACTTTGGCGATAGTTGAAGTTGAAATATGACTCCTCTATTAGACGCGCCGAAAAGTTCTGTGGATAGTCACTCCACCATTTGCGGTAATACGAGGTGTTGAACGGTGCTGAAAGATTGACATGGCCGTCACGAAGCTCGTCAAGCATGTCAGCACACACAAGAAAAAGCTCCTCGCGTGTCATTTCCGGACCGATACGTCGGGCGTATGTTGAATGGACGGCGTCCCAATCTATACCTTTCTGGTCAAGGAAACAGTAGTGTTCGTCAATGATGGTCCATAGGGCTTCGAAATTGCCCTTTGGATCATCGGCATACTCTCTGACCTCATGGCAGGATGTCAGGGGCAGGATGGCAAATATGAGCGCGAGAATGCGCACGAGTGATGAATTATGGCGGAGTGACATGGCGGTCGCTGATAAAAGTGTGAGGGGAATGATTGGAGATGGATTAATAGAGCGCATGAATCATGCGGGCATTCGGAGATACGGGCTTGCGAGGATTGACGGAAAGCCACTCCCCGCTGACACCGACAGTGAATGCATGGGAGAAGATGTGGGTCACGACATGGTTAACCTTCGAAGAGAAGATGGAACCATGATAACCGAGGCGTAGGTTTGTCGCACCGAAATGCAGGTCAGCCGTCAGTTGATTGTCAAGTTTGAAATAGTTGCCCCACCATGCTCCGTGGGCAAGCCCTTTGTGGTCGCCAAGATAGATTTCATAGTACAACTCTCCATAGTCGGGAGCAAAGAAGACGCCGGCGACAGGGAGTGTCGGCTGATAGGTCAGTGTGACAGGCAAACTCCACAACTTTGTGCGCCATGACGCGAAGCCGGTCAGATTGACTGTCCACGCGGCTTTTGCCGAAGCAGGATTGTTGCTGTTGCGTGCGTTGTAAAGGCAACCGACATCTATCCCAGTTGAACCTCCGATGGCAAGGGTCAGTTCCGGAATGAATGGGCGGAATCTGCGCACCATACCCCAGTCGGCCGACAGCATTATGTCCCACATCGTGGCATTACGTGCAGGATTGTCGGTCTTATCGACCCCAAGGTTAAAATGGAGGCGCATAGTCCAATCATCAGGCGCGAAACGCATGGCCTGATAGCGTTGATAGTCAAGAGCGGCGTGCCAACCGGTGTATTTTATCGGGGAAAGATAGGTATCGGTCAGATGGCCGGATCCAAATTCAGCAGTATAGGCGGCAAAGACAGGCCGAATGACCGGCTCTGAGCCGTCGTTGAAAGTTTCAGCCGTTGTAGTTGTGACGGTCTCGGTATCCTGGATGGAACCATCGGTACTATCCGACACCATGCGGGTGACTGTAGTGGTCACTGTACGGGTAACAGTCGTAACGGAATCGGAAAGCTGCCGCAATCCGACTGATTCAGCACTGACGGACATGGGTAGAGTCAGGAATGCGATGACAAGGGGGAGAATTCGATGATAGGTCATTAGTCTGGAATCAGGTAGAATTCGACACGGAGCCAACAGTGCCCGGCCTCCTACCGAATCACAAAGGTAATGATTTTTCAGATTATTCAGACATCCACAGATGTTTTTGATATGTCATCCGGCCTCCGCGCTGCTTTGCGTTCATGCAAGGGTCGGGAAGGATACAAAAAAAGACCGGAGCCGAGATGCTTTCGCATTTCAGCTC
>CANCXM010000033.1 GCA_947381945.1 uncultured Muribaculaceae bacterium | reverse complement strand
CCCCATCACGAGCGACTATGAAAAATGGAGGCCGAAGGCCGGAATTTTTTATGGTCGCGAGGCATGGGGTAGATTATAAATTTCATATTATGGGCATCGAAGATGTCCGATAATGCAGTTGCAATACGCGGTGTAATGGTCTTGTGATTAAATTAAAGTGTATCGAGAATCACAGCCGGAGCTATTTCCATTTTTGAGAATGCGAACAGTTTTTTTCCAAGGTCTTTGATTGATGCTCCTATGTGATAGAGGGTTTCATCAATAACCAGGAAACGGTCATGGATGTCTGCCACATACTTTATTTCGATAGGAGCATATTGACGGTTATGACGTTGTATGTCAAGACGGATTTGCCTTGAACGTTCAGCATCTGTATATATAATCGCCTTAACGCCGTCTCCTCGCTTATCAAACAAGGCGAGGACAGATTCATCAACATAATTGTCAATCAGTATGATTCTCTTTTTCGCGGACTTTACAAGGCCGCATACAAACTTATATGCGTCGAATATCTGACCGTTGAAGAAAATGCCTTCTTTCGGAGGAAGTGATGTTCTGACGAAGAAATCAATTTTATCGTCAATCTGCAGTAGATGTCTATCGTATTCAGAAAAACGACGGTCAATTTTATCTTCAAGATGAGATAGACGTTGATTTACTGAGTATCCTCTCAGCATGTACTCTTTCAGAATCTTACTTGCCCACTGGCGAAACTGTATGCCCCTCTTCGTATTTACTCGGTAGCCTACTGATATGATAACATCAAGATTGAAGTATTCCAAATTTCGAGTGACGGAGCGACCTCCCTCAATCCGACTGTTCGGAATTTCCGAACAGTTGCCTCTCTATCCAATTCACCGGACTCAAAAATATTTTTAAGATGCTCACTCACATTAGCTTTACTCGATGCAAATAACTCAACAAGCTGGGCTTGGGTGAGCCAAACTGTTTCACTCTCCACTCTCACATCCAACGCAAGAGTAGAGTCAGGTTGATATAGTATGATTTCATTGCCTTCCGACGAATATTCCTCAGGCATGTAATTCTTATTTATGCTTTCTTGATTGTTCATGTTCAGAATCAATGAGATTGCAACCACGCAGTCCATGCGGCTACAAAAATTACTCTCGAAGCAAAAATACGAAAAATAATCGGTATTTCAGCCTATTATGCTGCAATATTGACCATAATGTCCCCTCAATTCTTCAAATTGTTCTTTCAAATCTTCAAGTTTCTCCAAGAATCTTTCATCCTTCGGCTACCGGCCCCATAATTCCATGTATGTTGAATTATATGTACTGTAAGAATGCACAACAGGTGAAACATACTCCACCAAACCGAGCGAATCTTGAAGCAATTCAGGATTCGCTTTTGTTTTATTGGTATAAATCCGTTATATTTGCCCCTATGAAACTGATTGAGTTGAACATGGATAAGATTATCGCCCTGTGCAAGAAGTACAAGGTTGCGAAGTTGTGGGTGTTCGGCTCGATCCTCACCCCTCGTTTCAATGATGAGAGCGATGTGGATTTTCTTGTGGAATTCGATGAGGGTAGAATTGAACTTCTTGATTATGCCGATAATTACTTTGATTTCATCCATTCGATTGAGTCGATAGTTGGCCGCAAGGTGGATATGGTTGTCAACAGGGCAATCCGCAATCCTTATTTCAGAAAAGAGGTGGATTCTACAAAGCTGTTGTTATGGAGTATAGCGTAAGTAAGACACTCACTGACATTCTTTGCGCGATTGAAGAGATTGACATGTTCTTTCAGGACCGTCCGCGTCGGTTTGATGTGTATATGTCTGATATTTGTCTCAAACGTGCTGTAGAGCGGAACATAACTATAATTGGTGAGGCAATGAATCGTCTTCTCAAAACTGTTCCCGGTGTTGATATAACGGCAGCAAGGCGGATTGTAGATACCCGTAACTATGTAATCCACGGTTATGACAGTGTGACAGATGAAATCCTATGGGGTATAGTTGTGAGGCATCTCCCTGTTTTGAAAGATGAGGTCAGACGTTTGTTGTATAAATAAATCATGTATATTCATTAAATCATAAAAATCTCCACTGTCCACATATATTTTTATATCCTGTAAGCGTTTATCATAATACTATGACTGTCGGAGAATTTGCAGATTTGGTCAGGGCGAAGTTGCCTTATACCGCCAATAAGCAGCAGGGTTTGCTTATTGACGCGCTTGCGCGTTTCTGTTCCTCGGCCACTCCGTCCGACTCGGTTTTCATCATCAACGGTTATGCCGGCACGGGCAAGACTTCGCTCACCGGTGCTCTTGTCAAGGCACTCGAAGAAGTCGAGCGGCCGGTCGTGCTTCTCGCTCCAACGGGGCGTGCGGCCAAAGTTTTCAGTTCACATTCCTCCCATCCCGCCTACACAATCCACCGCAAAATCTACCGCGGTCCCTCCGGCAACCTTTCCGGCGGTTTCACAATGCTTCAGGACAACCGTCTCTCCAACGCCGTCTTCATTGTCGACGAAGCCTCCATGATAGGTGACCACGAAGCCGAGGGCACATCCATGACTCCCAACAATGGTCTGCTCGAAGACCTGCTGCAATATGTCTTTACAGGCGACAATTGCCGTCTCATCCTCCTCGGCGACATTGCCCAGCTCCCTCCGGTGGGTTGCGTCGAAAGTCCCGCAATGGCTCCGAAGCGCTACAAGGAACTGGGGCTTCACGTCTCGCGCGCCATCCTTACCGACACTGTCCGTCAGGCGCGCAATTCGGGCATTCTCCGTAATGCCACATGGCTGCGCCGCGCGATGCTCGTCGATCCCCTTCCCGAACCGAAAATCATACTCACGGGCTATTCGGATGTGTCAATCCTCGACGGTGAGGAGGTGCTTGATGCCATCAGCGACTGCTACCGTGACGACGGGGCTGCCGCGACAACCATCATCACCCGTTCCAACCGCCGGGCCACGGCGTTCAATCTCGGCATCCGCTCGCAGATTCTCGAATGCGAGGAGGAGCTTGTCAAAGGTGAACGGCTTCTGATAGCCAAGAACAACTACACATGGTCCGCTAAAATCAAAGGGCTCGACTTCATTGCCAACGGCGATGTGGCGGTCGTGGCTGCGGTCCACGGCACGGAGGAGAAGTATGGTTTCCGCTTCGCCAACGTGACCCTCAATCTTCCCGACAGGGATGTGGATGTCGAGTGCAGGATATTCCTCGACACACTGACCGATGAAAGTGCTTCACTTCCGCGCGAAAAGATGGAGGCGCTCGCCCAGGCCCGCATGGCCGACCCGGAGGTCAACGCTCCCGATGTCCCTTACGAGACACGGATGCGCCGTCTGCGCACCGATGAATACTTCAATGCCCTCCAGGTGAAATATGCCTACGCCGTCACCTGCCACAAGGCCCAGGGCGCCCAGTGGCCAAACGTTTTCGTCGACATGGGAGGCATACCCCCCGAAGCGCAGGGACTCGACTTCTACCGCTGGCTCTACACGGCCACATCCCGTGCCACCGGCCATCTCTACTACATGAACCCCGACGAAGCGATGTGTGAATGAACGTGTTTATCGAAATTTTTTGTATCTTTGTGGCCTAAACCGCTGAATATATGGACAACAATCCCTCCAATCCTCCTGCCGAAACATCCACCGGAAAGTGGACCGAGATAGAGCATCTTCCCGAATGGGACGAGGAGTTTTACCACGTCTATACCGCCAAGAAATTTGGCAAATGGCTGATGCTTAAGACCCTCCGCCCGGAGCTGAAGGGTCAGCCCGAATATGAGCAGATGATTGAGAAGGAATTCGAGGTGCGCTACAATCTCGCCCATCCCCACATCATCATGATTAATGACTATGAGGATGTCCCCGGTCTCGGACGCTGCATCATCACCGATGATGTCTACGGCGATTCCCTCGCCAAGCTCATCAAGGAGGGCAAGGTGACAGAGGAGCATCTCGCCAAACTTCAGCATCAATTGCTCGACGCGCTTGACTATATTCAGACCAACCATCTCGAGCATCATCCCCTCAACCCCTCGCGCATCATCTTCACCGAAAATATCGGTAACCTCAAGCTCATCGACGTTGGTTTCGACCAGAAGTCGCACATCACCCCCAAGGATGCGAGCGAGGATATAAAGAACTACGGTGAAGTCCTCAACGCAGCTCTTGATGCGGTGGGCACTCCCCATCCGCGTCTGCGCAAAGTGGCCGAGCGGTGCATGAACCCCGACCCCGAGAAGCGTTACCACGATGTCAACGACCTGCGCCTCGCACTTGCGGAGCGTAAGCCCAACAATATATACATAGCCATCATCGCCTTCCTTGTGGCCATGATAGCCCTCCTCCTCTGGCTCAACTCTCCCTACCGTCCCACTCCGTTATCGGAAACTACTTCAAGCGTTACAACTGAATCCACCAACTGATTATGCCGGTTACAATAAAGGCTATAGAGCCTGTAAAAAGCGAAATTAAGAAATATGTGAAATTCGGGATTGACCTCTATGACGGCAACGACTGCTTCGTGCCGAATCTGGTTTTTGATGAGGTCCATACCCTCCTGCCCGAGAAAAATCCTGCCTTTGACTATTGTCGGGCACAATCTTTCATGGCTTACCGCGACGGCAAGCCCGCAGGACGCATAACCGCGATAATCAACGACCGTCTCAACGAGACCACAGGCCGCAAGGAGGCCCGTTTCGGTTTTGTGGACTTCACGGACGATGTCGATGTGGTCGACGAACTCTTCGCAACCGCCGAGCAGTGGGCGCGTGACCGTGGTATGACCGAAATGATTGGCCCGATGGGTTTCACCGATATGGATCGTGAAGGTATGCTCATCGAGGGTTTCAACGAGATGGGCACAATGGCCACCATATATAACTATGACTATTATCCCGCCCACATCGAGCGCCTCGGCTACAAGAAGGACACCGACTGGGTGGAATATCGCATAACCATCCCCGACAAGGTCCCCGACAAGATGACACGCATCGCCGAGATCGTTCTCAAAAAATATGATCTCCGCATCCTCAAATACACCTCTGCTAAGAAAATCAAGGAGGAATACGGCCATGCGCTCTTCCATCTCATCAACGAGACCTACGCCGACCTTTACGGTTACTGTACGCTGACAGAGCGCCAGATTGACTACTATATCGACATGTATCTCAGCATACTGCGTCTGGAATATGTCAGTGTCGTGGTCGACAAGAACGGAGGTCTTGTCGGAGTGGGCATCACACTTCCCTCCCTTGCCGCCGCCCTGCGCAAGTGCAAAGGCCGTCTCTTCCCGACCGGTTGGTACCACATCCTCCGCGCCATGAAGGGGCAGAACGATGTCATCGACCTGCTGCTCATTGCCGTTAAGCCTGAATATCAGTCCAAGGGTGTCAACTCGCTCTTCTTCTACGACCTTCTCAACATCTTCATCAAGAACGGCGTGAAGTTTGCCGAGACCAACCTTGAGCTTGAAAGCAACTCACAGGTGCAGTCGCAGTGGGACTACTTCGAGAAGCGCCAGCACCGCCGTCGCCGCGCCTTCCGTAAGAAACTCTGATTTTGTGGACGTTGTAGGGACGCGCTGTAGCGCGTATGCCCGATGACAATCAAAATAAGTTTGGGCAGCACTCGTAGGGGAACGTGCCTGATGAATTCCAAATGACCATACCATGACAGACCGTCCGCTGAAAATACTTTTTGTCGGTGATGCATCGTCGTATCACCGCACACTCGCGCGCGGTCTGGAAGAGCTTGGCCATCACACGGTCGTTGCCTCCAATGGGGGATACTGGCTAAATACGGGTCGCGACATTGACTTGCGCCGCCGTTTCAGCGGTAAGTTGGGAGGTCTTGACCTATGGATGAGGTTGCAGACAGGTCTGCTGCGCCGCATGAGCGGTTTTGATGTGGTGTCCATCGCAACTCAGAGTTTCATAGAGCTGCGTCCGGGCCGCAAGCGCTCGGTTTTCGATCAACTTAAAGCATCCAACCGCTCAATCTTCTATACAGCTCTCGGGACGGATCCGACATACGTCGAGGAATGTCTCGACCCTGTAAGTCCCCTCCTCTACAACGAATTCAAAATCTTCGGTGAGGACTCTCCGTATCTGCGGGCCAATCCTCACATCTGCGACGATTGGCTTGCCGACGACATGCTTGAACTTGACCGTCATGTCTATTCTTCGGTCGATGGCGCGATTTCCGCGCTCTATGAGTATGACGTTGCCCTCCGCCGCTCCCTGCCTTCCGAGAAAATCGCATACGCGGGCATACCGATTGATACTGACGCTCTTCAGCCTGTCGAACTGCCCGACCGTCCTGACAAAATCCGCTTCTTCCTTGGCCGCTATCGTTCACGCCTTCTTTTAAAAGGCACCGACGTGATGGAGGCGGCTGCCCGCGCAGTCGTAGAGCGTTATCCCGACCGGGCCGAACTCGTCATTGTCGAAAATCGCCCCTACGATGAATATCTCGAATTGCTGAAATCGGCCCATGTTGTCCTCGATCAGCTCTACAGCTACACTCCTGCGACCAATGCCCTCCAGGCGATGGCCTACGGGCTTAACACCGTTTCGGGAGGTGCGCCGGAATTCTATGATTTCATAGGTGAGAAGGAGCTGCATCCCGTGCTTCATGTCGAGCCTGACTATGAATCTGTGGTCAAGGTGCTTGAGGATGTGGTGCTCAATCCGGCCGGCCTGCGTCCGCGCGGTCTGCAGAGCAGGGAATTCGTAGTGCGCCACAATGACTATCGTCTCGTTGCGCGCCGTGCGCTTGAATTCTGGAAGAACCGTCTTGAATCAAAACAGTTAAATCTCCAAGCCTGATAACGCCATGCTCACACTCGATGTCCTTATATGCACCTACACACCCGATGGCATTCGCCGTGTAGCCGGAATGAACCTTCCGCCTATTGAAGGGGTGACATATATAGTGTCGTGGCAGGAACATGGTGATGTTCCCGTGCCCGACAATCTTTCGTTAAGGAGTGATGTGCGCGTGTTCCGTCTCGGTCAGAAGGGTCTTAGCCTCAACCGCAACAATGCCATCGAGAATTCAACGGCTGACATCTATCTTATTGCCGACGATGATCTCCGCTACACAGCGGCCCGCATCGAGGCTGTCCGCAAGGTTTTCGAGGAGGATCCCACGCTCGACTATGCCTCTTTCATGTATGAGGATGCGCAGGGTAGGGTGGGTGACAGCAAGATATATCCCACTGTGGAGTGTGATCTCCGCAAACGCTTGCCTAAGGGCTTCTATCAGACATCATTTGAGATAGCCGTGCGCCGTCGCGGTCTTGCCGCCGAACTCCGTTTCCATCCGGCTTTCGGCCTCGGGTCGCCGTGGCTACATGCTGCGGAGGAGGAGATGTTTCTGCTGACGGCACGGCGGCTGAAACTCAACTGCCGTTTCTTTCCCATTGTCATCGCCACCCATGATGGGTCTACGACCGGAAACCGTCCGGTCACTGACCCCTGTGTGCTACGCGCGTGGGGTGCCTACATTTATTTTGCCTATCCCTTCACTTTTCCTGCCCGTGTGTTCCTTAAAGCCCGTCGGCTCGACCGGGCAGGTCAGTCAACCTTCTTTACTGCCCTCAAGGAGATGTTGAGGGGAGTGGGCATCGGAATGTCGAGGGTCAATACCCCTTGGGAGGAGGTGCGCCGATGAGCGGAACTGTCTCCGGGCGGGTGTTGAAAGCCATGGGACTTTTCGGAGGTGTCAGGATGCTCCAGATACTCTTCGGTGTTGTGAGGGTCAAGCTCATTGCCCTTTGGTTGGGGCCTGCGGGTGTCGGACTCTTCGGCATCTTCAACAATGCGGTGGAGACAGTGCGCACTCTTGCGCAACTCGGTCTCTCGTCAAGTTCGGTGCGTGAGATAGCCTCGCAACCGACAGCCTCACACCGTGCGTTGATTATTGCGGTGGTCAGGCGGTGGGCATGGATACTCGGTCTGTTCGGAGCGGTGTTGATGGCTGCCGGTGCGCCGGTGTTGAGCCGGTGGACTTTCGGCTCGTCGGACCACACTTTGGCCTACATGGGTCTGGCGTCAGTTATCTTCCTGCTGAGTGTCAACAGTGCCGGCGAGGCTATCTTGCAGGGTCTCGGTGAATTGCGTCGCCTTGCCAAAGCTTCGGTATGGGGAGCCGGTGTCGGACTGGTTGTGTCAGTCCCTATGTATTATTTCTTGGGCCTTTCAAGCGTGGTTCCTTCGATAATCGCCTACGCTGGCGCCACTTGTTTCTTTACCCTGTACTTCAGTCCTCGCGGACTTCGCGTTGAGCATCCGGTCTCCGCGTCCGAGACACTGTCGATAGGAAAACGTCTTATAATTCTCGGTATCTACATGACTGCCGCCGATTTCATCTCGCAGGCCATGAGCTATGTGTTTATCGCTTGGCTCAATGTACATGGCGGGGATTCGGAGGTGGGTTTCTATCAGGCCGGCTATACGGTGGTCAACCGCTATGTCGGGTTGATTTTCGCAGCGATAGCCACAGAATACTATCCGCGTCTCGCGCGTGTGGCCGGGTCGGCTATGCGTCTGCAGGTCTTTGTCGCCCATGAGATGCGCTTGCTGCTTCTGCTGCTGTTTCCGGCGGTGCTTTTCTTGATCGCGCTTGCTCCATATATTGTCAATATCCTTTACGACAGCCGCTTCGCCTCCGCAGTGCCTTTCATCACCATAGCGATGGCAGGGGTGGTGTTGCGCGGAGTTTCATACTGCATGTCATACGTCATACTTGCAAAGGGCGACGGTCACACTTTCCTGATGACTGAGTCGCTGAGTGCTGTCGCAGGATTGGCTCTCAACATTGTATGCTACCGTTGGTGGGGCATAGCGGGTTTGGGTGTCAGCTACACGCTCTGGTATCTGCTTTATGTCATCATCATTGCCTGGGTCTACTGTATCCGTTATCGTCAGGCCCTACCACACCGGCTTGTCCTCTTTGCAGTGCTGACGCTGTGTCTGACAGTCGGAGCCATTATTGTAGCATCCATAATCTCACCGCTGTTTCTTCTGATACCCGCCGTCATTTCCGGCCTCCTCTCCCTCCGCAGCCTGCGCCGCCTGCTCATGAACAAACGAAAGTAGGGATAGCACCACTTTTAATCTTATATTGAACCGGACTTTCGAATTGAACCATTATGTAAGCCCCGGATGGCAATTGGACTTCGCAGCCTTCCAACCGCCATCCGGCAAGCCCAAATCAAACCGCGATGGGGCTGCCATCTGTCCGCAGGACACTGATTTACTCGTAACCCCGTACATCGGAGCGCAGCGTAGATGTGCGGGGACAGAAACATGAACAAGAAAAAGATGTCCGA
Organism: uncultured Muribaculaceae bacterium; assembly: GCA_947381945.1. Lineage (GTDB taxonomy): Bacteria > Bacteroidota > Bacteroidia > Bacteroidales > Muribaculaceae > Duncaniella. The sequence goes on along the minus strand of CANCXM010000033.1, from coordinate 22,300 downwards.
CAGGACATTGATTTACCACTCCGGACGGGATAACACAAATCACCCCTCACGCCGTAAATCCGTGTCCTACCGGACACGACATTATAATCACTCCTGCACCCCCGCACATCTACGCTGCGCTCCGATGTACGGGGTTACGCAGAAATCGGTGTCCTGCGGACACCTGTCGTATAAATTCAGATTCATATATTTTAGACGAAATAAATTTTGATGGAAACTTGGCGGAGTGGGTGTTTGTTTGTAAGTTTGCAAATCAAGAGGATAAGATATGATCAAGGTGATATTTGATCGGTATTGTATGTGAAATCAAAAAAATTACAGGATATGAAATCAAAGATTTTTTCGCTGCCGATGCTGGCGGTGGTTATTTTAGGAGTGCTTATGGCCTCGTGTGGGAAGGAGCATAAATTGCTTGATGCTATTCCCTCGACTGTTGAACAGGCGGGTACCGTCAAGCTGAAATCGGCTCTCGAACAAGCCGGATGCAAATTTGAGAACGGGGTTGTTACGACACCGGAGGGTATGCAGGCACCGGACAGACTGACAAATATTGTTGAGCTTGTCGGCAAACTCGATGCTTCCGGGGCGTGTGATGTCAACGATGTGGCCTGGGCTGTCGATGCAAAGGGCAATTTCTTCATGACCATGCTTGTGAATGACCGTGCGAAGTTCAAGGAGGCCTCCTCCGGTCAAATCGAATGGGCTGATGAGACGGGTGATTTCACTTGCGGAAAGGCCGGGGCGATGACAGTCCTGCTTGATGATGAGCGCGTATGGTGTACGGATGCGGCTGCATCAGATGCTGTCGGTAAGGTTGAGGCGCTTGTCAAGGAGGCCAAGGAGTCATCGCTGTCAGCCATGACCGGTCTTGAGCAGCTTCTTGGAAGTGACAATCTTCTCAATGTCGTGGTCCGTCAGGGTAACGCCAAGGATAAGAAAGGCAAAAAGGGAGCTAAGGGTGAGAATCCGGAGCTCGAAGCTGTCTGGGCTACAGTCAGTTGTAATGTAAAGGACAATAAGCTTGTGGCCAACAGTTCGCTCATGCAGGCTGACGGCACTCAGGTTGCGTTCAAGGGCCTTGCCAAAGTCAATCCCGCAGTGCTTGCCTACGTTCCTGAGAATTTCAACGTCGCTTTCGGTTTAGGTGTCACTCCGGAGTTTGACTGGAGCATCCTGACCCGGTTTGTCGGAGCTGTCGGCGGCTTTCAGTCGCAGGCCATGCTTTCGGCTGTCACACCCTATCTCCAGTCTATCGACGGCACGATTTTCCTTGCCGCCGGTCCGGCAAATTCAGAGGCTTACACAGACCTTGAACCCGGCAACTGGCAGTTTGTCATGATGGTGCGTCTGCCGCAGCAGAAAATCAACGACATCATGGGTATGGTGCGTAGCTCACTCTTCATGGCTGGTATCAGCCCCCGTCAGGAGAAGGATGGTATCATGATTGTCCCGCAGTATGGCATGAATCTTTACATGGGCAACGTCGATGGTTACTTTGCGGTCAGCAACCTCCCCTTCGAGCCGACACGCCAGAACTCCCTCGCTCCTGTTTTCAACGGCAAGGAGGGGGCACTTTCGATTGACCTTCCGACTCTCCGCGAATTCGGCCCCCGTATGCCTGAGTTCGGCATCAAACTTCAGGTGCAGCTCAATTCCGACAACACTACGGCTGAACTCAGTCTCAACGGCAGCGAGGCACCCATACTTCAGGCAATTCTCAAGGCTCTGGTATGATAGAGGAAATCACGATGCAGCATGTGCTCCCGAGGGTCTTTCTCGGGAGCGAACATGAGTCGCCTGTCAAGGACTCGGAACTGTGGTTGAAGCCGGAGGTGGTTTTCAGCCGCGGACGCTACTATCTGATAGAGGCTGAGAGCGGTACGGGAAAATCGTCGCTATGCTCCTATATCTACGGATTGCGCCGTGATTACGACGGTTACATCCTTATTGACGGTAAGGATGTGAAATATTTCAGCATCGACCGCTGGTGTGAGCTTCGCCGGAGAGGAATAGCCTATCTCCCGCAGGAGATGCGTCTGTTTCCGGAACTTACCGTGATGGAGAATATCGAGATAAAGAACCGTCTGACTTCCTACAAAAGCGAAAAGGAAATCATGGAGTTTCTCGAACGGCTTGAAATCGCCCACAAGGCTGATGTTCCAGCCGGGAGACTGTCGGTCGGACAGCAGCAGAGGGTTGCAATCATCCGAGCCTTGTGTCAGCCATTCGATTTTCTTCTGATTGACGAGCCTGTCAGCCATCTCGACAGCCGCAACAATCAGATTGTGGCCTCGCTCATTGATGAGGAGGCCAAGAAAACGGGTGCAGGAATCATCGCTACCTCAGTCGGCAATAAGATTCAATTGCCGGAGTATAAGCTGATGAGGCTTTGAGGAGAGATTGATAATTAAGGCTAATAGGGCTAATAAGTCAAATAGGGCTAATAGGGCTGATAATAGGTCCGGTAGGCAATTTGTTATTTTTTCAATTGAATGTCGAAGAAAAGTAATATCGTCTGGCGTCTTTTGAGGCGCAATATAAGTGTCGGTCAGATTGCGGGCTATGCGCTTGCCAATCTTGTCGGTCTCGCAATTGTCTTGACCGCCATACAGTTTTACAGAGATGTGACCTCGGTGTGGGACGATGAGGATTCGTTCATTTCTGAGGACTATATCATCATATCCAAAAAAGTCAGCGGTCTCGGTTCTCTGATGGGCGGAGGCGGAAATGCCACGCGCTTCAGCGAGGAGGAACTGGTCGATATTGCCTCGCGTCCGTGGGCACGGAAGGTGGGACGTTTCAATTCTGCAGCCTTCAACGTGTATGCCAAAGTGAGCTTCGGGGGCAGTTCGATGGGTTCCGACCTCTTTTTAGAGTCAATACCCGATGATTTTTTTGATGTCTCACCGAAGGGATGGGACTATGAGCCCGGGAAGTCGGAATTTGTGCCGGTGATAATATCGAAGGACTATCTGTCGCTCTACAATTTCGGATTCGCAACCTCGCGCGGAATGCCGCAGGTGTCGGAGGAAGTGATAGGTATGGTTCCGCTGCAATTCTCGCTGAGCGGAAACGGCCGTCAGGAGTGGGTCAACGCCCGTATTGTCGGCTTCTCGTCGCGACTCAACACCATCGCAGTCCCTGAAGAGTTCATGGACTGGGCCAACAAGGAATTCTCGTCCGCTGCGCCGGAACTGCCGTCGCGCTTAATCGTGATGCTCGACAAACCGGGTGACCCTGAGGTGGAGAGCTATCTCGAAGAGCATGACTACGAGACAGCCGGCGACCGTGCGGCCAACGGTAAGGCTGCTTATTTTCTCTCGCTCGTCACGTCGGTGGTGATAGCGGTAGGACTGGTCATCAGTCTGCTTGCCTTCTTCATACTCCTGCTCAGCATCTATCTGCTCCTGCAGAAGAACAGCGAGAAAATCAATCAGCTCATGCAGCTCGGCTATTCACCCCGTCAGGTGGCGCGATATTATCACATAATAATTATATGTGTCAACTTCGCAGTGCTGCTCGTCGCTCTTGCCGCCATGCTCACAGCCTCGCACTATTGGCGCGAACCGCTCTCGACTCTCGGAGTCGACCCGACAGCGCCCTGGCTCACGATAGGCATAGGCGCGGGAATCGTTCTGCTCATCACCGCAGGAAATCTGACAGCGGTGAGCCGTGCAGTCAGAAAGAGATTCTATGTCTGATACCTTCTCGTCAGAGTGAACTTCGGATAAATAAAAAACAGGACCGCTCCAACGCTAAGCGGTCCTGATTCTTTTTGTGACATTCCTCAGACGGGAACGTCAGTTGACGCCGGTGTCTTGATTCATAGTATTAATAGAAAGTAGCGATATGTGTAACCGGTGGCTGCGATGGCTTGTTTCGCAGGTATGTGAAACAAGCCATCCGCAGTCACGGATGGAAATTCTGTGGAATAGTCGGGATGTTGGGTTGATGGGTGAGTTTGCGGACGGCCATATTGCATAGAACTTTTCCCACTCTGACCGATGCTGTGTGCTTACAGCCGCCGGGAGCGGGGATTTACAAAGTTCTGCAAGACGGGACGCAGATATGACAGTGATTTCCAATATCTGGAAGGGAGAAGAGCCGTCCCATCACTTTCAAGACTCCGGGAGAGGAGAATCGAATTGCCGAGGTGATGTAATCTCCCGTCGGATTCACCCCGCCGATGTGATTCATGGAGGGTGTGACCGAATTGCAACAGCAAAATTAAGCAAAAAGATGAAATAAAGCACAGTACATGGGTTAAAATGTGTTAACCGATAGATATGGCCAAAAAACGGCCTCCGCTTTTTTAACACTATCCTTTGTCAAGTTGAAAACTTTGAGTAATTTTGCAAATTAAGTTAAGAACCGAAGTTTAAACAATGGGAGCCACAGCGGAAGTCTCACGCCTCCGCTGATGTAAAGATAGTCTAATGAAAGTCAAGATTCACCGCGAAGGTACCAACATACTTATAGTGGTCATGCTGATAATGATTGTAATCAATCTGTCGGCATGGATGTTCATTCGTCCCGCAGTCATTCCGATTGTCTTTTCATCCATTTCGGCTGTCCTCTATCTCCTTATCGTGAATTTCTTCCGCTCTCCCCGCCGCACCTTCAAGGGTGACCGCGACAATGTGGTCGTCAGTTCGGTCGACGGAACTGTGGTTGCGCTTGAGGAGGTCTTCGAGCCGGAAGTGTTGCGCCGCAAGGTCAGGATGCTCTCGGTTTTCATGACAGTGTTCAATGTCCACGCCAACTGGTTTCCGGTTGACGGTGAAGTGCTGATGGTGCGTCACCACCGTGGCCGTTTCCTCAGTGCGTATCTTCCCAAGGCAAGTATAGAGAACGAACGTTCGACTATACTCATCCGCGCTACCAACGGACAGGAAATCGTTGTGCGCCAGATTGCAGGAGCTGTTGCCCGCCGAATCGTGACATACGCCGAACCGGGCGATACCGCAAATATCGAGGACCATCTCGGTTTTATCAAATTCGGTTCGCGAGTGGACATCTATCTGCCTCTCGATGCTGAAATCTATGTCAAAATCGGCGACAAGACCACCGGCGGCGTGACTGAAATCGCACGTCTGCGCGAAAATCCTGACGATTGACAAAAACATAACACACATTTCCTCTCCCCCAAGAAATTTAAAGAAAGATCATCAATTGAAATCTCTTAAGACATATATCCCGAACACAATCACCTGCCTCAATCTCATCTCGGGATGCACGGCGGTGTTTTTCGCTTTTAACCTCGGCCTCGACACCGGCGCTCTCTCCGCCATGGAGTGGGCCTTTATCTTTATCGGTGCGGCGGCTGTGTTTGATTTCTGCGACGGCCTTTCAGCCCGTCTTCTCCACGCATATTCACCGATGGGTAAGGAGCTGGATTCGCTCAGCGACCTTGTCAGCTTCGGATTGGCTCCGGCCTTCCTCGTCATGAACGCCATGCGCATCTACGGCGCTCCGATGTGGGTTGCGGCCTTCGCGATATTCATAGCCGTCATGGGTGCGCTCCGACTCGCGAAATTCAATGTCGATACCCGTCAGACCACATCGTTCATAGGTCTGCCCATCCCTGCGAACGCTATTTTCTGGATTGGCACACTTGCGTGGATACAGTCACACGCCTATCCCGGCAACGCCGTGATGATTGTGCTCATCCTCGCGATTTCATTGCTGATGGTGAGCGAACTGAAGATGTTCTCGCTGAAATTCGCCAATCTGTCGTTCCGCGACAACGTCAGGCGCTACGTCGTTCTCGCCGCAGCCGTATTGTTTGTGATTACCGAAGGGGTTTCGGGATTCGCATGGACCATCATCCTCTACATCCTCATCTCACTTTTAGGAAAGAAGACCGCAGTTGAGAGTTAAGGTCCTTACGCACAAAGCCTTCGTTACAAGAGAACTCTCCAATTATTTCAATTGTTAAGAAGACATGTTGACATTTCTCGCTACAATATTTATTATATACCTTCTCTGGATTCTCATCAAGCCATTGCTGATGAGCTACGCGCGCCGTAAGTATGCTGAGAAGGTGAACGATATGTTCAATCAGGCCTTCGGGGGCGGACAGCCTTTCGGAGCCGGTCAGGCATACGCGGGCCGCAACGCCTCGCAGGATTCCCGCAGAGCGCGTCGGGAAACTCCCCGCTCTCCGGGCAGGAAGAAAAAAATATTCTCCCGTGAAGAGGGAGAATATATAGAATTCGAGGAAATTGAAGTCAGGACTGAATACCGTTCGACTTCCGCCAAGGATTCGTCCTACACGCCGCGTGAGCCTCAGGTCAGCGATGCTGACTGGGAGGAAATCAAGTAAGTAATCTCATCCACAATCATTTTTACATCTTCGGGCGTGACCCACGGTCCCGAGGGGAGGCAGAGTCCGCGGCCGAAGAGGTGTTCGCTGACTCCGTTGACGTATGCGGGTGCGTCGGCATATACCGGTTGCAGATGCATAGGTTTCCAGAGCGGACGGGTCTCGACATTGAGATTCGCGAGGTGCTGACGCACCATTTCGGGAGTGCAACCGGTGATTTCCGGGTCAATCTCGATTGTCGAAAGCCAATAGTTGCTGTCGGACTCCGGCGAAGGGTTGGCATGGTAAGTGATACCGTCAACCTTTGCGAAAAGCTCCTGATAGAGGGCTGCCAGGCGGCGGTGATGGTCGATGTGTTCTTCAAGCACTGTCATCTGACCGCGTCCGATTCCTGCGCTGATATTGCTCAGACGGTAGTTGAAGCCGATGTGTTCGTGCTGATAGTAGGGGAAGGGTTCGCGCGCCTGTGTGGCGAAGAACACCGCACGCTTTTTGCTTTCCATGTCCGGACAGATGAGGGCACCGCCTCCGGAGGTGGTAATCATCTTGTTGCCGTTGAAGCTGAGGATGCCGAAGCGGCCGTAGGTTCCGCATTTGCGTCCACGGTAGCTTGAACCCAGTGCCTCGGCGGCATCTTCGACAACGGGAATGCCCCATTTCTCGCCTACGGCACAGATTTCATCAATCCTCGCGGGCATACCGTAGAGATGCACGGCGATGATGGCTTTCGGCTTGCGTCCGGTTTTCTCGACGCGGTCGGCGATGGCACTGTCGAGCAGGGCTGGGTCCATGTTCCAACTCCCCGGCTCGCTGTCGACAAAGACGGGACGACCGCCTTGATAGACCACAGGGTTGGCCGAGGCAGCGAAAGTGAAGCTCTGACACATCACCTCGTCATCCTTTCCGACTCCGAGGAGCACGAGAGCCAGATGTATAGCTGCCGTGCCGGCCGAGAGGGCGGCGACTTCCTTGCCCTCGCTTGCAGGATCGCCTGCGGTGAGATATTTTTTCAGATCTTCTTCAAAGCCGTCGACATTAGGGCCGAGGGGGACTACCCACTCCTCGGCAAAGGCTTCGTCGATGAACTTCTGTTCCGCACCGCTCATGCGGCACATGCACAAATGTATTCGTTTCATGATTTCATTATGCCTCTTCGGCGAATTTTTCGGCGGCCTGACGGAGCAGGGCGATCTTTGTCCACTGGGTCTCGTAGTTGAGGCCCTGGCGTTCGCGGTCGCTGACCTTGAAGCCGCAGGTCGGGCTTATTGAAATGAGGCTGACGGGAACATAGCGGGCAGCCACTCGGATGGCACGGACGATGTCGCTGACGCTTTCAAGATTCGGGAGCGAACCGTCGACAATACCGATGATGGCACGCTTGCCTTCCGGCAACCAGCGGAGGGCGGTAATATCTTCGGGCGATGATATGGCGAAGGGGAGGAGGAAGGCGTCGGCATCGACCTCTTCGAGCATCAGTCGCAGATGGGTCAGCTCCTTCTCGTCAAACCAGCGGGGGATGCGGGTCTCGTCGGCCGCGATGCTGAGGGTGATCTCAAGGTCATCGGGGCGGCCTTCAATGCTGCGGTTGATGAGGTGGAGAAGGGTTTCGGTGACCTTATCGGCATCCACACCTCCGAGGAGGAGCAGGCGGTCGAAATCCGGGTCGCTCAGACGGCCCCACACGCCGGTGTCGAGCTGGATATGGCGGCAACCGCGACGGTAGAATTCATTGATGGTCTCGCGGTAGGCTTCCACGATGTCGTCGAGGAGCGTTTCGGGGGTGTCGTAAAGCTTTGAGATGTCACCGTTCGAACTGAGCAGGATGCGGACATAGAGTTCGCCGGGTGAAGGGATTGTCTGGCGCACCTCCGCACGTCCGGCTGTCAGTTCCTGCATGTGGGTGTATTTCTCGAAGAAGGGGTGTTCAGGATTGTATTCAATCTTGCCGTCGATACGGAGTATGTCGTGGCGGAGCACATCGTCTTGATAGAGATGTCCGGTGTCGATGCGGTCGCGGCTCATTCCGTTGAACCCTTCCCAGAAATCGCGTGCCCAGCTCTTGCGGCGCATCTCGCCGTCGGTCACAATCTGAAGACCGGCCTCTATCTCGCGGTCAATCAGGCGGTCAATCACCTTATCCTCCATTTCGTGGTAGGTCTCGGCGCTTAAATTGCCGCGTATCTTCTCGTTGAGCGCGTTTTCAAGTTCTTCGGGAGGGAGGAAGCTGCCCACAATCTCAACTCGGGGCATATTTGCAGACACAGTGTTCATAAGTAAGATTAATCAGACTTGGAAGGTGGACCGGATGTTCCGCCGGACACCTTCAAATGTTAGACATCAGTAGAAATTGTCTGCAAAAGTAGACATAAAACCTTTAAAAACGTTAATAGTGTCGTTAAAAATGCTTAATAATGCTGGCAGTAGCAGTCTTCTATAGGGTTGATTTCAAACGTGTTGAACGCCATTGTAAGTGCATCGAATGTGAGCATCCGGTTCACGAGCGGTTCACCCGTCCCTACAATAAGTTTGATGGCCTCGGTAGCCTGGATGGTGCCGGTGATTCCGACCACAGTGTTGAGGATTCCGTTGATGGAGCAGGGGAGTTCTGCCTCGATGGATACGGCCATGGGGTCGAAGATGCAGCGGTAGCAGGCGCTGCCGGGAACATGGCTGAACACCTGCCCGGAGAAGCGCGACACAGCTCCGAATACGAATTTCTTGCCGAGCATGATGCTCATGTCGTTGATTAGCAGACGTGTGGGCAGGTTGTCGGTGCAGTCAATGATGAGGTCGTATCCACTGATGATTTCTGCCGCATTCCTTTCGGTAAACAGTTCGGGTATGGTGACGATGTTGACCTCCGGGTTGATCGGGCGCAGTTTTTCCGAGGCCGATTCGACTTTGAGATGTCCGATGTCGGGGGTGGAGTGGAGGACCTGACGCTGCAGATTGCTGAGGCTCACGATGTCGGCGTCGAGCAGGCCGATGGTCCCGACGCCGGCTGCAGTGAGATAGAGGGCCACGGGGCTACCCAGACCGCCGGTCCCGACGATGAGCACGCGGGATTCGGAGAGGCGCTGTTGCCCGGCATAGTCTATCTCGCAGAGCGACAGGTGTCCTCTGTAGCGAGTTTCCAGTTCTTTGCTGATTGAAGTCGGATTGCTGTTCATTGTTCGCTACGCTTGAAGTTATAGCCACATCCGGTGACCATTTCTATGTCTTCGTCAATCTGTGCGCCTATGGTGGTGAGAAGGTCGCCCATGATGCCGCCGTTGATACCTATTTTCAGAGCCATGCGCTGTGCGTCGCGGCTGATGAAGGCACGTCCGCCCGCAAAGCGGAGCACGGCTTTGGAATGAATCATCCTGAATATTGCGATGGTCTGGAGAATGTCGCGTTCGGTTAGCGGAGCAGAGTTTTCGAGCGGTGTTCCGGGGATGGGGCAGAGGATGTTGATAGGTATTGAGACGGGACGCACACGCCTGAGTGTCAAGGCGAACTCAATGCGCTGGCTCATGGTCTCGCCCATGCCTATGATGCCGCCGCTGCAGACCTCCATGCCAACCTCTTGGGCCGCCTCGATGGTCTTTATCTTGTCTTCGATGCTGTGGGTCGAGCAGAGTGTCGGGAAATAGGAGGGTGCGCTCTCCAGATTGCAGTGGTAGCGCTCGACTCCGGCCTCGCGGAGCTTCCGCAGCTCGTCGGCATTGAGAAGACCCATCGACGCGCAGAGTCCCATGCCCTTGCGGGTGGAAAGTTCGCGGTAGTAGTCACAGATGGTGTCAAGGGTTTTTCCGGTGACCTTCCTTCCGCTTGTGACGAGCGAGAAGCGTCCGATTCCGCGCTTATGGTTGTAGTCGGCGAGTGTCATGCAGGTCTCGCGGTCGACGAGCGGATATGTCTCGACATTCGTCTTGTGGTGAGCGGATTGTGCACACCATTTGCAGTCTTCCGGACAGCGGCCCGAGCGGGCATTGATGATTGAGCATGAGTCGAAATCACGGCTCCCGAAACGTGAGGTGATTTCAGTGGCGGCTTCGAGAAGCTGCTGGTAGGCTTCATCGGAAAGCTCGACAAGCCCCATTGCCTCAGCCTCGGTCAGCTCTCCGCCGTCAAGTACTTTATTTTTTAATAATGTGATAGAGTCCATTGGAATATAATAAATAGGAAATATGCACCCTTCGGGTGATACTTTTTGCAAAAGTAGTAAAAAAAGACATCCCCCGTTTGCATTATCGCACCAAAACCGCCTCCCATCCATATTAACTTTGCCATTACTAATCCCAACCCCCACTTTTTCCTCCCCATTTGCCCCGCTCCCTAATTCTCTTATCCCTTCTGAAAATTTCCGTTCCCACATTTCATTCATCCTTTTTAATCCCTCTCCCCTACACATGAAACTACGTCTCTCTCCATCCCAAATGCTCGATCTCTGGCGGCTCCACGCTGCCTACATGCCTTCGCTCAACGATGCCGTGTTCATACGCAACGACGGTATAGACACCGCTGCCATCCACCGTGCGGAAATGAACCGATGGTATCGTCGGCTGCTTCTTGAAGCTCCGGCAGAATTCCTTGTGCCCGACGAACTGTCGGATGCAGTTGCCCTTGGCACCGGGCCGGACGGCTCCACGCTCATTTCGCTTCCGGAAAGCGTTGTGAGGGTGCTAAGGGTGCGCCTCGCCTCATGGAAAGCCAATGCCCGCATCGTCACCTCTCCGACCCATATTCTTGCCGTCCGTCAACGCCATCCCTTCACCCGTGCCACCCCCTCCCGCCCAGTGGCCGTTTTCACTGACGGAGAACTGCATCTCTATCCTGCCGCCACGCCCACCGACTCGCTCGCCACTCTTTCCTGCGTGAGCTATTCCGAGGATGAATACTGCCTCGACGATGCCGCCCTCGCAGAATTGCATCTCTGAAACCGGTAGATACAAAAGAACATAAGTTAAAAAAGAAACAGAAGATAAATTTAGTCTTTTATCTCTTAATACAATTATCTATACTCTATACTTTAATCTCTATACTGGTAAAAAATCTCTATACTAATCTCTATACTATATCAAAACAGCCTATGTATCCCAAAAACACCCACCTCCTTGAAGAGGCACACAGCGCATGGAAACATCATGCCTTCCTGCGCGAGAAACGCCGGAGGCTCATGCAGCACACCTACGGCGACCAGTGGAGCGACCTGACCCGGACTGCCGACGGCCACACCGTCACCGAGTATGAAAAAGCAACCATGTCGGGGATGCGTCCGCTCACCAACAATCTCCTCCGTGCTCTGGTCAAAAGCGTCGTCGGGCGCTTCCGCTATAACGTTTCGCAGACCGACGACTCTCCGTCGGAAGCCCTCAGTGCAATCCGCCAGGCGAATCTGCTGACCGAACTCGACAGCCGCGCTCTCGAAGAATTCCTGATTTCCGGAACCGTTGTCCAGCATGTCGCCTACGAGAACCGCCCTCCGGTCGGTGCCGGAGTATGGGTCGACAACGTAAGGCTCGGTTCCTTCTTCTGCACTCCTTTCCGCGACCCACGCGCATCGGATGTGAGACTTGTCGGGATGTGTCACGACATGACCCTCGATGAACTCAAACTCCGTTTCAGCCACGGCTCAAAGCGCCGTTCGCGCCATCTTGAAAAGGTCTACCGCCATGTCGAGGCTTCCGGACCCTTCCTCTCGCTGTCGTCACCTTTCGGACGTGAGACTGCCGAACCTTCGTTTTTCAGTCCGGCAGCTCACGGTTTCTGCCGTGTGGTCGAGGTCTGGACCTACGATATGACCTTCTCCGACCCGAAAACCGAACCTCACTGGCATTGCCGTTTCATCACCCCCGACGGCAGTGTCATCGAGCAGACCCAATCGCCCCTTGCCAACGGTGCCCACCCCTTCATCATCAAGTTCTATCCCCTGACTGATGGCGAGGTGCATCCATTCATCGAGGACCTCGTCGGGCAGCAGAAACATATCAATACCCTCATCACCACCATCGACCATATTCTTGCCAACAGTGCGAAGGGTGTGCTCCTCATGCCGACTGATGCAATTCCGGCCGGTCTGGACATGGAGATGGTGGCCGACATCTGGAGCCGTCCCGGAGGTGTCATCCCTATCAACCCCACGGCAAGGGAACGACCCACGGAAATTACCACTGCAGGGCGTAGCGAGGGTGCGGCGAAGCTGCTTGAAATCGAGATGCAGCTCTTCCAGCAGATTTCCGGGGTGATGGCGGCTTTGCAGGGGCAGGCGCCCGGTTCAAATGTATCGGCTTCGCTCTATGAGAGTCAGGTCTACAATTCGGCCATCGCTCTCCTTGATGTCTATGAGAGCTTCAACTCTTTCCGCACGATGCGAGACCGTCTGGCTGTCGCCGCTCTTGAAAAACCGGCGGTTTAACATTTATTTGCATAGGTGTGCGCGATTTTTACCACAGCGTCATGGTAAATTTGCCAATATAAACCCAACATAATACCAACACTTCTGCAAAATCACAATACTAACTCACAAAACAACTATTTTTGCCATGATGACACTTCTCTCCCTCCGCAACCGCCATTTTCTGACTGCCGTACACTCCATTCTCCACTCTCTTCCTGCCGGCTCTCCCGTCGACATCGATGCTGTCGCTGCCAAAGCGGCCCTCTCTCCGGCTCCTGCCTATTATTGTACGTTTGATTATGCCCTGCGCATGTTGCGGGTGTTGCGCCACGGCCGCCTCACCCTCCGCCGTGACCGCCGTCTTGAACTCTGGACAGAACTCAACCGCCGTGTAAGCCGCCTGATGGAATCGCGCTCAATGACCCTTCCCGAAGCCCTCGCCAATGTCCTCTCCGCCGGTCATGCCTCGCAATTCTTCATCTCCCCGGCAACAGCCGCCACCCTCGCGCGCCGATACTACGACTACTCCACCCGCACCATCCTCATCCCCGCCTGACCGACAGTTTCAATTTCCCATCCCTATTAGCTCTATTTGCCCTATTAGCCCTATTTGCCTTATTAGGCCTATTGGCCCTATTTCCCCTATTTGCCTTATCTCTTATATTCCATCCCTTATGCTCTTCTCCCTCTCCTCCACCTTGATAGCCGACATAATCCATGCCTATTCAGCTCTCGAACTCCTCTCTCTTCCCGACGGGGAAGCCCGGGTGCTCCTTGCCCCGCTTTTTGACAAGGAGCATCCGGAGCCTCTGAGGCTCATGATTGAAAACTCATTCTCCGAACTCACTCTCGACCTTCTCCCTTTCATTGACAATGACGATCCTATCCCCGCCGAGCCTGCCGACCCGCAGTTGCTTCAGCTCAACCTACGTCTTCCCGTCTCCTCCTCTGCCTCGCTTGCCACTCATCTGCGCCGACGGATGGAGATGATTATCGCCGACCGGGTCTTTGAGACTGCCCTGAACCTCCTCGTCATCCCCAACATGTCCGATTCGTCGGCTGCACTCCTGACAATAGCCGAGAACTATCGTCAGCACCACACCGCATCGCTCTCCACACTCCTTTCTGCCCTCCGCAGTCCGGCTCGTCCATTTGTCCGTAAGCGCGGCTATTGAGCTGATTCCGCCCCTATTCGTGAACATTTTATGACTAAAAATCGTCTATCTGACGCATATTTCGTAATTTTGCAGCCATGAATTGTAACAACGAACTTCCTTCGGGCGTGGTTGTCTACTGCGCCTCATCATCAGATATTGATTCCCGTTATCTCAACACCGCCCGCCGTATGGGCGAACTCATCGCCGGTGCCGGCCTCTCGCTCGTGTGCGGGGGCGGTGCCGGCGGCATGATGGCTACCGCTATCGAAGGTGCCCTTGATGCCGGTGGCGAGGCAGTCGGCGTGCTGCCCCATTTCATGATGGAGAAGAAGTGGAACCATCCCCGCCTCACCCGCTGCATTGACACTGAGTCGATGCACCACCGCAAGATGACAATGGCCTCGATGGCCCGGGCTGCCGTAGCTCTCCCCGGCGGAATAGGCACTCTCGACGAGCTTGCTGAAATCATGACATGGAATCAGCTCGGACTTTTCCGCGGACCGGTCATCATTGTCAACACCGACGGCTTCTATGACCTCCTCATTGCCCTCTTCGAGTCAATGCAGTCGAAGGGGTTCATGCGTGGTGGCCGCATCCCTGCAATTGTCGTGTCGACTCCCGAGGAGGCGATTGAAGTAATCAACAATATCGAGAAATGAATCCTTCCCTGACGACCGATTCTGTGGCCAATCCATTCGGCCCGCAGCTTTGCCGTGAGCAGGACGCCCCGTCGTCGGCTCTCGAAAAGCTGACGATGACCGTGGGAAAGGTTCCCTACACCTCCGGCATGGTCCCTTCCGAGCGCAAGTTGCTACCGGGCTATGATTCGGGGGTACTCTGCATGATTATTGCCCTTTTCATGCTTCTCGCTTATAATTTCCACCATTATTCCACCTATCTCAAGAATTTCTCCAACGACCTCTGGACGGTCAGGCGCACCGACAATTCATCGGCGGTCCGCACTTTCAGCGAGACCGGTATCCAGATGTCCATCGTGCTGCTCGCCTGTATCTGTGAGGGCATCATCATAAATGCCGGACTGAATGCGGGCGGTTTCACCACTCCGCTTCCCATGTTTCCTGAGATTGCGGCCCTGAGTCTCCTTGCCGTCGTCTACTATCTCTGGCAGTTGGTGGCCTACCGCGTGGTTGGCTATGTCTTCACCGACAAGCTCTCGGCCAAGCAATGGATGAAAGGTTTCAACGCGTCGCAGGCGCTGCTCGGAATGGCCCTGACGATTCCTGCCCTCGTGGTACTTTTCAATCCGGAGCAGGCCCATGTTGTGGTTTGGATTGGCGTTTGTTGCTATATTTTAGCCCGTTTGATATTTATTTTCAAGGGCTTTAGGCTTTTTTACGACAATTTTGGCTCGTTGCTTTATTTTATTTTGTATCTTTGCACTCTCGAAATTGTACCCCCCGTTCTCATCTACAGATGCGTCCGGTTTTTCAGTCAATTACAACCCTAAGCACTACTGACAGTGAAAGTTAAAAAAGTATTAGTTTCCCAGCCGAAACCTGCTTCTGACAAATCGCCCTACTATGACATTGCCGACAAGTATGGAGTGGAAATTGAGTTTCGGCCCTTTATCAAGGTAGAAGGGCTTACCGCTAAGGAGTTTCGTCAGTCAAAAATCTCTATATCTGACTTTTCGGCAATTATCTTCACCGCCCGCACTGCAATTGATCATTTCTTCAGGCTCTGTGAGGAGATGCGAATCTCCATTCCTGATACAATGAAGTATTTCTGCACAACAGAATCTATCGCACTCTATCTCCAGAAGTACATCGTTTATCGCAAACGCAAGATCTTCCATGGCGAGACAGGCAAGCTCGACAGCCTCCTGCCCGCTCTCATCAAGCACAAGAAGGAACGCTTCCTCTACATCGTTTCGGATGTACATAAGGAAGACACAAGCATCCTCGATCAGAACGGTATCAACTACACTAAGGCTGTAATGTATCGCACCGTGTCAAATGACTTCGGTCCTGATGAGAAGTTTGACTACGACATGCTTCTCTTCTTCAGCCCCTCGGGTATCGACTCGCTTCTGAAGAACTTCCCCGGTTTCGAGCAGAACGACATCCGCATCGGATGTTTCGGAGCCACTACAGCCCAGGCTGTACGCAACGCAGGTCTCCGTCTCGACCTCGAAGCTCCCTCGGTGAAAGCTCCCTCGATGACCGCCGCCCTCGAGAACTTCCTCAAAGAAGAGATTGGCGAGAATCAGACCGAGGAATAATCCCGACAGTCATCGCCATTTTCCCCACAGGGAATCGAAAATTCATCCTTGACAGACTTTGACCTCCATTATGCTTGGACAAAGGTTATATAAAATCGAAAAATTACGCAGCGAGATTGCTATAGGCCAACTCTTTGACCGCAGCAATCCCGCTGCGCATTCTGTCATGGCCTACCCCCTGCGGGCCGTGTGGACCATCAACCCCTCCCGCCTTGCAGCTCTCACTCAACCTCCAACCTCCCAACCCACAGCCCTCCCAGCCTCCTCCCTCCAGACCCCCGAGTTCTCTGATTGCTCTGATAATTCCCTCCCCCTTGAGCCCTCTGATTACTCTAATGGCTCTGATAATTCCCTTTCCTCTGAGCCCTCTGATTACTCTGACAGCTCTGATAATTTCCCTCCCTCTGATAATCCCCACCGCAAGGCCGCCCCTTGCCCACAATTCCTCATCGCGGTTCCCAAGAAAAAAATCCGCCATGCCGTAGACAGAGTGCAGATGCGCCGGCGCATACGCGAAGCCTACCGCCTCAACCGACACCTCATCCCGATGGACCTCCCCATCGACATCGCCTTTATATATGTCGCCGGAGAAGTCCTCCCGTATGCCGATGTCCTCAAAGCCGTCACCCGCATACTCACCCGCATAACCCGCACCCTCACCGCCCCCGCAACAACCATCAGCCCCAATAGTTAAGGCTCCACGGCAGCCCCATCACCCATCCCCATCAGTTCTATTAGGCTTATTAGCCCTATTGGCCCTATTAGCCTTATCAAAACCCTATTAGGCTTATCAGCCCTATTGGCCCTATTAGCCTTATCAAAACTCTAGCCCTATCACCCCTATCAATCCCCATCCCCCTTTAATCCCCTCCACACCTTGTTGCGTCGACTCTTCATCCTCCCGATCCGCTTCTATCAATACTGCATCTCTCCGATGTTTCCGCCAGCCTGTCGCTTCACCCCCACATGCAGCGCCTATGCAGTCGAAGCCATCCTCAAACACGGCATAATCCGTGGCAGTTGGTTGGCCCTGAAACGCATCTTCCGTTGCCACCCATGGGGAGGTTTCGGCTACGACCCCGTACCCTGACCCCACCTTTTGTCTCTTCTGTCCTTCTGTCTTTGTGTGCCCTTCCCGCACCCCTGATCCCCGCCTGTCAGCGAAAAAACACCATGTTCGACTCCCACACCCACATCCTCAAACGCAACGCCATAGTCGACCTCGACCCTGTCGACCTGATAGCCACCAATCGGAAGCCATCTCCCATACTCCGCAAAGGCTACTATTACTCAGTCGGCATCCACCCCTGGAACTACCACCGTGTGACCCCCGCCTCCCTCCGCCTCCTACGCGCTCTCGCCGCCGAACCCCAAATCCTCGCCATCGGCGAATGCGGCCTCGACACTATATGCAATTCCGGACACGCAATTGAGAGAGGAATGTCCTCATCACGCTCAGAAATAATCCAGGCCCAGACCACACTCCTCCGCTATCACTACACTCTGAGCGAAACCCTCCGCAAACCCCTCATCCTCCACATAGTCAAAGCCTTCCCGGAAATAATAGCCCTGAAAAAACAGTGGCGTCCCACCCAACCTTGGATCATCCACGGCTTCCGTGGAAAACCACAGCTCGCCCGTGAACTCCTCGCCCACGGCTTCCACCTCTCCTTCGGAAAAAAATACAACCCCGCCTCCCTCGCCCTCACCCCACCATCCCGCCTCCTCCACGAAACCGACCAAACCTAACCACCCAATCCGCCCTCGGGGCGCTCTGGTAAGGGCGCTCTGGTAAGGACGCTCTGGTAGGGACGCTCTGGTAGGGACGCTTTTCAAAGCGTCCGCAACAGCATACGGATTGAAAATGCACCCAAACCCAACCCCGAAATCCAAATCCAAACCGAAATCCAAGCCCAAACCCCGGAATCCGAATTGATTATCCGTCCGTCCGCTCCGCCTTATATTCCAAAAAATCAAATTATTGTTGGATTGTCTGATTGTATGCTGATGCGGACGCTTTAAAAAGCGTCCCTACCGGGTGTATTTATAATCCCTACCGAGTGTACTTATAATCCCTACCGGGTGTACATATAATCCCGGACGGTCAATTACTAAGATACTTCCGTAGTTTCTGATAGAGGAAAGATATACTGAGCAGAATTGCCCCTAAAAGAATAAACACTATTATTCCGCCGGAGCGGGTGTCCGCAGGACACCGATTTACTCGTAACCCCGTACATCGGAGCGCAGCGAAGATGTGCGGGGAAAGGCAATCCCCCACAAAAAAAGGTGTCCGTCAGGACACCGATTTACCGATAAGAAAACATCTCTCCCCCCTCAATCCCCGGGTTTTATCTCCTCAGGCATTTCCTGAAAAACCGGGAGGTTTTCGATGAGAGCAATACGATTATCCATAAAGAAGCCTCCGGCAATATTAAAGAAGACCCCGACCTTTTTGAAACGGTCCACCCGGCCGTCGATATTATCAATGATTATTTTGAACGGCACCCACTTTCCCTTCTCCGCTTTTATGGCGGCATCATCGCCATGAGAGCCGGGAGTCTGTGCATAGATGACGTCCGGAGTGTAATCCTTCCCGTTTGAATCGACAGCAAAACTTTCATCTCCAAATTTTTGGCATACGGTGATTGTCAGCGACTCATATTCAGACTTGTTGCGCAACTTCATTTCAATTTCAACCTTATTGCCGACCTGACGTGCGGAGCTGACCTTGATTTCCTGCTGTTTTTCAAAAGAGGTGACTTTGGGTTTTATGAGATGCTTTTCCGCTTCGTTTAGGAGGAAGTCAGCCACGGCGGGAGGTGTGACGTATGCTTCGGTCCCCTCCGGAAGCCTGTCCTCTACCATTGTAAGGGTCACATTGTCAGGACTGAAGTCGCGGGTCAGTTCTGTCAGTCCCAGAATCCGGATAGTCCTGTCAGGATATGTGATTATCGAACACTCCCCCTTGGCTCCGTCTTGATCCACCCAGTCTGCTACAATTACGCCATCCTTGATTCGTGGATTTGTGAGCTTGAATTCGGAAGAGTTTGAAAAGACATATTTCGACTTGTACTTGCCGAAACCGGGCGCCTTCTGTCCGGCGAAACACTTTTTCAGTTTCTTCGCATTCATGAAGTCTTTGGGCAAGAGCTGGAAGGAACTCTCTTTCCCCGAAAAGACCTGGGTGAAATCAGGGACGGTGGCATCGAGAAAGTCTACTGTAAGATACATTTGCTTTCTGATTGATTCCGGATTAGTGTTGCATTCATACACTCCTGCGAGCCCTATGGGTTCTGCCGCCGTGACAACATCGCCAAGGAGGGCGGAAATTGATAGAAGAAGGATACTTTTGAATGTTTTTCTCATGATGAATCTTAATTAAATGTCAGTGTTGAGATTATATATTTTATTTTCCGTCACAATCATCGGTTGGTCATAGTGCATCAGCATCTGCATACTGAATGGAGTCTCCAGCTTTTCGAACCCCGGCAGGTCGAGGGATTCAAACACCTCATATTCGGAAGTCCGGGAGTCGATATGGATTTTGTTGCCTTCGATTTTACCTGCATAGTAAAGTGACACTGCCGGCCGACCGTCGGCATACACGCAGTCAATCTCCACCCCCGCAATATCTCCATTTCTTGAAAGGGAAATGTTCTCGACCGACAATCCGTCGTCGCTTCCGCATGAATAGACATTCCTCAGCCATGACTCCGGAATATGGTTGAAGGTGGCCTGAAAGTCGTCACGTCTGACATAGCCCGTCGTGTCACCGGCAATAGCTACCTCATACCATTCGGGCGACAAACCTACCATCCGGAAAGTCTCGAACTTCCCGGGCCTTGCAGCCACATTGGTGAAAGAGGTGTCGGCATACACGGGACGGTCATCCTGAATCCAGTAGTACACCAGTGTAGCCTTCTCTTGATTTAAGAACGTTCGGTTGAAATCAGAACCCTCACCGAAAGCTCCGGGGATAATGACTGTCATGGAACTGTCAGCGGGATTGAAAGTCAGCGTCCCCTTGATGCCGAAGTCACCGAAGGTGAAAATACCGGTATTGCCGTCCATAGCGATGGGGCTTGAAAACTCAAGACCGTCCATTCCGTCCTCGGCATACTCTATTCTGCCTCCCCCCACAAAGAGCTCGGCAGCCTCATACGAGTCATCGCCACTTACAAGCCATACCCCTTCACAGGGTGAAAGGGATGCCTTTTCCATTGCTGTAGAACAGCCGGTCGCTGATAATAACGCGATGAAAATTCCACACGAAAAACCCAGTTTGTTCATAAGAAAGATATTAAGGAGTTAATACTGCAGCATCTACTATAGATGCTGTTGATATTATTGATACTATTATTGATACTATTGTTGATACTATAGATGCTGTTGATACTATAGATGCTGTTGATACTATAGATGCTGTTGTTGCTGCTGTTAATACAGTTGTTGATAACAGCTCTTGATGCTGCTACAGCTGTTGATAACAGATATCGCTGCCGTTGATACAGCTGTAAATACAGCTGTTGATACATCGTTGTATATTCACATGCTTGGCTGTATAATTCACATGCTTTTCTGACTTTTGCAAATATATGGAATAAAAAGCGTATAACGCTCACGGAAAACCGTGAGCCTTCCCCGCTTTTTTACATCTTCTAACAGCTATTAGCCCTATTAGTCTTATTAGCCCCTATCAACCCTATTAGCCAGCCACACCATCCCTTCTCTCCCCCTCCTGAACCTACATCCCTCCGGGTCGGATGGTGTCCGGATGGTCGGCCGGATGATGGCCGGATGGCCTCCGGATGGGGGGCTGGATGGGGTGTCCGCAGGACACCGATTTTTGCGTAACCCCGTACATCGGAGCGTAGCGCAGATGTGCGGGGAGTGCTGGAGTGATTATAGTAGCGTGTCCGTAAGGACACGGATTTACGGAGTGGGGGGAGATTTTTTGCGATGGTTGTTTTTTTGTGGATGATTGTTTTTTACTGAGCGGTATTGTAAATGTTTGTGTTTTCCCGTCCGGAGTTGTAAATCGATGTCCTGACGGACATCTTTTTTCTTGTTACTGTTGCTGTCCCCGCACATCTGCGCTGCGCTCCGATGTACGGGGTTACGAGTAAATCAGTGTCCTGCGGACACTCCAGGCCTGATGGAGACCTGATGGTGGCCTGATGATGGCCGGATGGGGGGGATGGCCGGAGTGCCCCCACCGGGCGGCTATAAAATATTATGCGGAGCGAAAGTCCACAAACTTTCGCTCCGCATTTTTTTGAGGGGGATATTTCTATCCTCTACTCGGATATTCCTATCCTCAGCTTGTATATTCCCATCCACTACTTTCGTGGAGGGGGAGGGGAGGGTTACTTCACTATCACCTTCTTGCCGCCGATGATATAGAATCCCGGACGGAGAGCCTTGACGTCATCCTCGGTAGCATTGCGCTTCAGGCAGATACCCTGCAGATTATAGATGTCGTTCGGGCGATTGGTCTCAGGAGCGATTACATCCCCGATAGCCGATGTTTCTTCCGACATTGAGGGTGATGAAGCTTTCAGTCCTGATTCGGTTGAGGCTCCGAATACAGTCTCGCCCTCTTTTGAGAGGAAGGTGATGAGACCACGGTCGATTGTGGCGACTTCAGGATTTGAAGATGTCCAGTCAATTACGGTCGATGCGCCTACGGGTTCGAGACGGACGTTGAGCATGTCGGGGTCGCGGGTGACGGATTCGTAGATGATGGCTGTCGGTTCAACGCCTCCCATTTCAGGAGCGCGTGACTGACGGCTGCTACCAAAATCGACTCCTTCAACGGTGTTTCCTACACCTCTCCAACCAGTATTCTTATAGGCTGAAACCGATTCTGTGGGTACGCGGAGTGTGCCTATGGATGATGCCCAGAAGCAATCCACACCCAAAGTCGGGGGAGTGACTGCCTCACATTCCAGCACGGTTGCATGGCAGAAACCGAGGGCGCCCTCACCGATTGATTTCAACTCGCTGCCGAGGTGGAGATAGCTGAGATTCTCGCAATGGATGAAGGCATGTTTGGCTATATCAGTGACGCTGTTGGGAACGTCAATCGAAGTGATGCGCTTGTAGGCATCAGCAAAAGCGCGTTCACCGAGTTTTGTCACGGTGTAGACATCGCCGTCGATAATGACATTCATCGGGATGACAATATCTCC
>CANCXM010000032.1 GCA_947381945.1 uncultured Muribaculaceae bacterium | reverse complement strand
AAGTCAGGGCCATAAGCCCTGACAGTGACATTTTTATCAAATTCATATTCATAAAATAAAATATGAGCTAAATAATTAAGATATGAGGATTGTTAAAGATTTGTCTATTCGACATCCTTGACCCAACGGACGGAGAGGTAGGAGTCGGAGCGCATACATTCGCGTCCGACCTTGCCGTTGTTGACGGTGATGCGGCGGAAATATGCCATCGGTTGTTCTGTCTCGTAGGAGGGTTCGAGTGTGGATGTCCAGTAGTAACCGTGTTCACCAACGAAGTCAAGATTAATTTCAATCCATCCATAGACTTTCATTGGGAAGCAGCCTCCACCGAAATCAAGTCCGAGCTCACATCCTGAGTCCTTTGTAATCATTGAATAGGCCACGCCATCGCCACGGTTGCCTTTGGAAGAGGAGTTGGACATACCGAGAGTCCTTTCAAGTTTCTGCCAATCCTCGTCGGAGGGGAGACGCCAACCTTCAGGAGCAGAGTCGATGGCATCTTCCAAGGTCATAAGATTTCCCATGACCGGGAAGTAGTCATTTTCAAAATATTCAATGTCCTCATCATTTTTGAGGACATTGCTCCACCAGCTACCTGCATAATATTCGGCTTCAGAGAGCGAAATACCGTTTTTAGCGTTGGAGGTGGTCCACATCTGGTCACCGATGCGTACCCAATCGTAGACGTTTCCCTGATTGTCGGTGACCGTCCCACGGTCGGCCGGTTTCACGTCGGGTAACTTGTCATCATCGCTGCAAGATGTGAATCCGAGGGTAAACGCGATGATGGCCAAGGTTATATATTTTTTCATAATCATTGCACTGCTTTAAGGTTTACACCGAGATTTTCAAAACATTCGAGAAGCAAGTCATACTTCTGTAGGATAAGCGGATATTCTGCCCATTTTTCACGGAATTCAGCCTCATCCTCGTTGAAGACTGCATCTTTGAAACTATCCAGATCATCATCCGAGTATAAAAAACTGTCATTTATCGGCCTGCCGGACCAATGTTCATTATAATCAAGAAATCCGAGCCGATAGATTTCAGTGAGGTCCTGTTCCGAAGTCCAATCAGGGAATAAGTCGGAAATATAATTCCCGTAATATTCATCGCATATAGCAAAGAAGTCGGACAATTCGGGAGATGAATCGGTAAGTTTCTGGTCAACAAGAGTTCTCAATAATTCTTTTCCAAGAATTTTAGCTTCTTCACCCTCGACGCCATGGAGGTTTGTCATATTGATAGTGAAACAACGCCATGTGTTATAGAAATCAATATCTTCGGGTGAGTATCCATCCTCCTTCATGAGATTATCAACAAGGAGAATCGAATATGGTTTCAGTTTGCCATCCTTTATGTATGGAAGGAAATAGGCTGTGGCCCAGTCAACGGAAGCCTGACGTTCTGACTCCGGTATCTTATCATAGGTAACTGTTGTAAGGACATCATGAGTGGTGAGGCTTGTCCATTTGAAATCGACTGTTTCAACCCGTTCCAACCCATTGCTGTCTATATAAGTCGCAAGGGTGTCGGAAAACAGGAGGTATATGCCGTTTTCCTTATAAAAGTCACGACGCATACGGGCCTCCTCAGAATTGTCGGCCGGGTCTGGAGCGAAGAAGTTGTCAACGGTCGGTCCGGGAATCAAATCCTCGTTGTCGTCCGAGCAAGATGCGAATCCGGTAGCTGCGATGATACAGGCGAGCCCAATTATTTTATCTAAATATTTCATAGCTTTTAATTTTCAAATTCGGTTTCGAATATTTTTCGGAAAGATTTACCAATCCCAATCGTCATCATCATCTCCGTCACCGAGATTGTTGTAATCGGGACCATGGACTTGGGTTGCGTCAAAGGCTCTGCGTGAAGGGCGGTTCGCATTGCCGAGCGATACCTGAAAATTGCGGATGGCACGGGGAAGAGGGAGAGTATATGCCGGGTCGTTTTTGTCAAGACGATACCAGTCTGTATGGTCATAATCATAGTCGTCCTCATAAGGATAACCATGGATGATTTCCTTCGACCAAGGATAAACGGTGTTAACTGAATAGCGACGTAAGTCAAACCATCGGTGACCTTCAATGAGAAATTCGCGTGCTCGTTCGTTGCGGATAAGTTCAATAAGGTTTTCACCGGATTCATCAACCGAGACACTTCCGGACATACGGGTGGCAAGGAATTTTTCAAGGTAGGTACGAGCGGTTGCTTCATCTCCGTTATAGGCGGAAGCTTCTGCAAGTGTAAGATAAGCTTCTGGAGTACGGAATGTGAAGACACTGCCGACGGTGGTGTAGCTACCTACTGACTCATCCTGTCCGTTAACCTTGAAGAACGCATTTCTGCCACGATTTTTGGTGGTGCTGATATAACGATTCTTACGATAGTCGTTGTCAGAATAAAGATTGAGCATGTCATTGGAAATCTGCAACGCAAGTGAAGTATAGGAATTATCGCGGAAATAGAAGGCTATCAAATAGTCGCCCATCGAGAAAAGGACCTCGGGAGATGAGCCACTGAGGCAATCATCGCCTATTGCTTTTGAACCGATGTTCAGCAGAGCGTTTTTTTTGGCAAGCACCTCACGGGCCTTGGCTATGGCATTGTCCCAGTCCTGCATATACAGGTAGACACGGCTCAGAAGCAGACGGACGGTATTCTGGTCGGCACGGTAGATTGATTTACGGGTTGTTCCCTCAAGAAGCTGTTCCGCTTCCTTAAGGTCCTCAATGACTTTCTGGTATGTTTCAGCAAGGGTGGAACGTTCAAATTCCTTATCTTCGATAACCTCAGAAAACTTCAGTGGCATACCCTTTGTCGAGGATGCTGTGGCCGGATCGTAAGGCTCCGCATAGAGATTTGTCAGGAAAAAGTAGTAGAGAGCACGGAGGAAGTATGCCTCACCTTTCACGCGGCGTTTCTCTATCTCATCCTCGGGTCTCGGGGCAGGCTGCTCATCGATAAGGGAGATGACCATATTGCAGACATTGATACGGGAATATGGCGCGTTGAAATAGGATTCGTCATTTCCGACATATTTCAATTGGTTGTCGACACCGGTATCCTGTTGCCAGGTGAAGAACGGAAACATGTCATCATAATATGATGAGAGTTTGGTAGGATATTTAGTGATGTACATTTCATCGGACATGAAGTGAAGAATGTCGAAATGACTATCACGTTCCAATCCTACATTATAGTTGCCTGCGTCATAGTAGCGCCCCGTGTGAAGATAGGCATCTCCAAGAAGCACTTCGTCAAGATCCTCCCATGAATTTACTTTTGCCAGATCCTGAGAGTACTCCTGAAGGAATGAGTCACAGGATGTAAGACCAAATCCTGTAAGTGTCAGAAGGGCGGCGCAGAGTGTTTTAGCTATATTTTTCATGCGTGATTTCTGAAATTAGAATGTTACATTTAGACCGAAAGAGAATCCGGGACGGTCGGAGAGTTGTATGGTTGTGAAGCCACCTTGAGTCGGGGTCTGACCCTTAAGTTTGGAATCACAGATGGTGAAGAGGTTGGTGCCTGTTGCAGTCAGTTCGAGGCGCTGACATCCCCAGGGACGAAGTAGGTTTTTAGGGAAGTCGTATGAAAGACTGAGAGTGGAGAGCTTAAGGTAGTCTGAGCTGACAACGCGAAGGTCGGAGTAGTCATACATATCCCAATAGGAATTAGCAATGGTCTGAATTTCATCCATGTTCGAGGACCAATGCATGTAGTATCGGTCATAACCTGGACTGAGCCGGCCGATAATGGCAGGAATATTGGTATGCTTTTCATCGCCAGGCTTCAACCAACGGTCGAGATAGTCGCGACTGAGGTTGTTTTCAGATTTGATCTGACCCTGCTGAGCATAGACACCGTTGCTATCGGTTCCTGCACCATACATGCCGAAGAGGCGGGTCTTGGCTCCGAGACTGTAGACGAAGTTTGCGCTGAGACGGAGATTCTTCCAGCGGAGCATGGTGGAGAGGTTGCCCGACATGATTGGTTCGCGTGAACCGGAGGCAGTCAGGACGGAGGTATAGGTGTCATACTTGCTGAGACCCTTGAGGTCTTCGGTGTGGTCGAACCAGTCGTCGAACATCGGGCCGCCGTCGACAGGACTAAGGCCAAGGAACTTGTAGGAATAGAAGGTTCCGACGGGTTGACCCTTGACGATGGCGTTGCCGTTGAGGAAGTCATTGAGTTCGTAGGATTCACCTGCGGGAAGACTCTTGATTTTGTTGATTGCTCGGGAGAAATTGGTCGAGATGCTCCACTGCCAGTCGCGGGTGTCGATGGGGCGGACAGTGATGCCGATGGAGTAACCGTTGTTGTCGATGTCACCACCGTTGACGATGTATGATTCATATCCGTTGATGGTGGATATTGTCTTTGACATGAAAGCATCCTTTGTGTGCTTCCAATAGATTGACGCGTCGAGCTGAAGCTTGCGGTTGAAGAAGCCCCATTCGAAACCGAGGTTATAGCTCGTGGTCTTTTCCCAACGAAGGTCGGGGTTGGGGTTGCGCTCGACAGTGGAAACATATTCGCCATAGAAATCATCGAAGGATCCTTTGCGGATGATCATGACAGGGGACTGGTTGGAGAGCATGTTGCCCTGGAAACCGTAGCTGCCCTTGATTGAGAAGTAGTCGAGCCAAGTGAGCTGTTTGAAGAAATCGAGCTGGGCGGCATCGAATGAACCTGAAACAGACCAGATGGGGAGCAGCTTGTCGTTGGCACGGTCACCGAAACTGTTTGAGCCGTCGACACGGGCGTTGGCATTGACGAAGATGAGTCGCTTCCAGTTGTAGCTTGCAGTGATGTAGGCAGAAAGGACATTCTCCTTGCTGTTTGTCAGGACGGGGGTGTTTCCTGCAAGCCATGAGGCATAGTTAGTGTACTTGGTAAGGTCGATACCCTGCGCGAAACTCATGCCTCGTTCGGGGAAGTAACCGCGAGAGGTGTTACCGTAGCCCTTGTAGTTGTCAGAAGATGCTTCGAAGCCGATACCACCGCTGAAATTATGGATGTCATCGTTGAAGTATTTGTTCCAGTCGAGCTGCAGACGGGCAGTCCAACTGCGGAGGTCAGTTGAAGTATGGGTCAGCTCGCCACCCTGAGGCATTGCGCTGTCTTCTGGTGCCGTTTCTCCGTAATCACATCCACGTAACTTGGCTGCATAGTAGGTCTGTGCGCCCCAATAGCTGTTAATGTCGGTATTGGATGCCGAATAAGAGAAAATGGCGTTGGCTGAGAGCCAGCTGGTGAGATGGAAGCGGAAGTTCGCGTTGAAGGATAACTGGTTGCCGTTCTGCTCAACTCCACTATTGTCAAGTTCGTTGAGTATATTGAACAGGTATCCTGACTTCTGATACTCACGTTGTTTGTAAAAATGATAGTTTCCATCGCCATCAAAAGCGGGGATGGCGCGGCTGGCACGGTAGGCATACTGAAGAGGCGACAGCGAGCTCTGATAGTAATCGCGGTCAGAGATAGAGCCGTTAAGTCCGAAAGTGGCTGTCAGCCATGATGCAAAATTTACATCGAGGTTGATCATTGCATTGTAGCGTCGGTTCTTGTTGCCTTTGACAATGTCATCGTCATCGGTAAAACCAATAGATGCATAGTAGGCGCTGCGTGAGCCACCGCCGCTGAGGGTCAAGGTGTGTTGCTGCGAGAAACTGTCGTGGGTGAGGAGGTTGAACCAGTCGGTGTTGACTGTCTCATACCATGCGAGCTGAGAATCGAATTCACTTTGATTGATTTTGCCGGCATAGAGTTTGTCTATAAGATCCTCGAAACCGACAAGGGTGTTGGCCGAGTCATAGACATAGTGGTCGTTGAACAACTGCTTCGACAGGGCGATGCGCTCCTTTGAGTTGAGCACGTCGACCGAGCTGTCGGAGTAGCGCGGGCGGCGCTTCCATGTGAAATTGTTGGAGTAGCGTATCTGGGGTTTGCCCTCCTTACCGCGCTTGGTGGTGATGACGATGACACCGTTGGCAGCCTTCGTGCCGTAGAGGGCTGTGGCGGAGGCATCCTTCAGCACGTCGAGACGCTCGATGTCCTGCGGATTGAGACCGGAGATGGCGTTGCCGAGGCGGTTGATATAGTCGGGGTCGTTGAGCTCGTCGGGCGAGATGGGCACGGGGTCCTTCACGACAATACCGTCGACAACCCAGAGAGGCTCACGGTTACCGATGATTGACGATGTACCGCGGATACGAATCTTGGGAGCGGCGTTCGACTCACCGGAATTGGACATGAACATGAGGTCGGGCACCTGGCCTTCGAGCATCTGGTCGATGGAGAGTGCGTCGGGGCGGAGGATGTCCTCAGCCTTGATGGATGTGATGGCGGAGGTCGACGCGCGCTTGTCGATGACCTGATAGCCGGTGACGACCACGTCGTCGAGCTGATTGCCGTCGTCCTCAAGGTAGACTTTCAGGGGCTTTCCCGACCAGGTGACTTCCTTGCGCTTCATGCCGACATACTGGAAGACGAGCTGCACGCTCTGACGGCCTTTTGAGGCGAGCTGGAAGTCGCCGTCGATATTGGTCATAGTGCCGGTATTGGGCGATTTCTTTTCATAGACTGCCACGCCGGGAAGGGTCTCGCCGTTGCTGTCCATGACGATGCCTGTAATCTGGGCGCGTGAAGTAGACTTTGCAGCGGGCTTCGAGAGGACTATTGATTGGTCGACAATCTCATAGTCGAGGCCGAGCTGATCGCCGACCACCTGACTGAGAATGGCATCGAGAGCCATGTCGGTGAATGTGCCTGTGACGGAACGTCCGGCTATTCCACTGAGAATGTTTTTGTTATAGACAAACTCATAGCCGGTGGCTTCCTTGATGACCTTGAACGCCTCCTGGGGTGAGTCACCATTGAAAGTCATGTCGTAGTTGCGGGCCATAAGGGCCATAGGGATTAACATCCACGCAACCAGCAAAGTTAATAATCTGCGTTTCATCTGCTATAATAATGATTGGTAAAAGACTGAGTTGATTGGCATAATATAAATTGTTACTATTGTGTGTTTACAGCTCGGGATATGATGACCTTGCCGTCGTCGACCGAGAAACGGATGCCTCCGCATTTCTCAAGGATGGCGATGGCGGTGGTGAAGTCGGAATAGCGCGGGATGCTCCCCTTGAACTCCTCGGTCTGGAGCGACGGGTCGGCAAATTCGAAGTCGAAGTCATACCATCGGCTGAGATCCTGCATGATGCGCAGCAGAGCGCGGTCCTCGAAGACGAAACGGCCCTTGCGCCAGGAAGTGACAATGTCGGTGTTGACCTCGCGGACGTTGACGCGAGAATCAGCGGTCCCGAAAACGGCCTGATGGCCCGGAGTCAGGAAGAACTCGCCCCCGACATCGTCGGCACGGCGCAGCGAGATGCGTCCCTCTTCGAGAGTGGTGAAGACCTCTGCCTCCTCGGGATAGTAGCGGACGTTGAAGGCGGTTCCGTAGACGCGTATGAGCTGATTGTCGGTCTCGACGTAGAAGGGTCGGAGACTGTCGGTCGCGACGGCGAGATATGCCTCACCCTCGATGCGCACCTTGCGCATGTCGCCCGTGAACTTGTCGGGATAGTGGAGCTTCGACGCTGAGTTGAGCCACACCTCGGTGCCATCCTCAAGCTGCACCTTGAACTCGCCTCCGCGGGGCACATCGAGGCAAAGCTCACGCGGGGCATTGTCGTCGGCCGGGACGGTTTCGGTCAGCAGGACGGTCGCAACCTTGGCCGTGTCGGAAGCGTTGAGGGCCACGTTGTGGCCGGCGGCATCGGAGAGGACAGCCACGGTGACACCCGGCTTGATGTCGGCCACGCTCTGCGGCCCGGCGGCCTCGGCCACAGTCGCGGGGGAGCTGACGGTCATGTCGGGACCAGAGGGGAGCAGGACGGCAATCGCAAGGACACAGACGGCGATGGCTGCGATGGTGATGCAGCGCGTGAGACGGCTGCGCCAGAGGATGCGGTTGACCTGACTCTGCATGTCGCGGCAGGCACGGCCCGTGTCGACCATCTGCCAGAGCGCAAGGGTCTCCTGCAGAGCCTTGGGATCGGTCAGGCGGGCATAGAGACGGCGGTTTTCGTCACTCTCGTTGACCCATGCCTGCAGTTCGGCTTCCTCACTGGGGGGGAGTGTGGAGGTCAGTTTCTTGATTATGAGCCTGCTGATGCGCTGCATTTTCTATAGGTGATTGATTGGTTATTTTTTAGTTAAATACCATCTTTTTCAATGGTTACGAAGAGTGTGGAGGAGCTATTTAACTATTTTCGGGGCATATTATACTATATTTTGGTTAAAAATAGTTTAGAAAAGCTGTTTATCATGTATTCGCAAAGAGTATTGAAAAGTATATCCTGAAAGACGAATTTTTTTTGATTTTTCTCAAAAAAACTTATAAAATCTTGATATTTCGACAGCTTTATTGTCGATTTATCAACATATTTCGTAATTTTGTCCTCGCAGAATCAATCATAAAGTGCACACGTCTGACGAGATATTCCGAAAATTTGTCGCCGGGAAGATGGCGCCGTTCTACGAGCGTTATTTTCCCGGAATGGTCATGTATGCCTCCAGGCTTCTCGGCAACGATCTCGACTGGATGGCCGACGACTGCGTGCAGGATGCCGTCCTCGATGCCTTCCAGAAGCGCTCCACCTTCACCTCGGCCGAGCAGTGGCGCGCCCATATCCTCGCCTGCATCCGCAACAAGGCCGTCTCCGCCCTCCGCAAACTCTCGGCCATGCGCAACTATGCCGATGCCGGCAGCACCGCCGAGCACCATGAGGCCGACGCCGCCCGCGCGCTCATCGAGCATGAGACCCTCGACTCCCTCTATGCCGCTATCCGCAACCTCCCCGACGACTACCGTCAGCTACTCCGCATGAGCTTCGAGGAAGGAATGAAGAACGCCGACATAGCTGCCGCGCTCGGAGTGGCCGAGATTACCGTCAAGAAGCGTAAGGTCCGCCTTCTCGAAATGCTCCGCCGCAGCATGGGCGACAACTGCGACATCCTCACCATCGGCTTCATGCTCTCCGCAATGCTCCGCCCCGTCTGAGAAGATTCCGGCTATGGTATTGTATAATATTAATGTGTATCCTCCCTGTGGCGTTAATGAATATTTGGTGAAAATAGCCTATCGTCACCTATCTATACTGTGAATAAAATTGAAAGAGGAGGGGATATAGTTAAAATTTAACTCTAAGTAGATTAAAATTGTTAAAAATAGTTAACGATTTGGGGGGGGTAATTTTTCTCCGTACATTTGTAGCGTATAGTGCAGCAAAGGCACTCTACATAATTACAACAGCGATGGATAACCTTCATTCAATCACACTCAATCCGGAGGATGAGTCTTCCGGTACCACCATGAAAACTTAAGAGACGGTCGGCTCCGGTGAGCTTTGACCCCCGACATGCGTAGTAAAATCACAGCGGTAACTAACTATATATTTGAATAAATCTAAAAAAAACCATGAGTGTATGAATTTAAGTCAGAAAACTCGTTATTGGTTGGCAATGCTGCTGACCTTGACCTTCTCACTTTCAGTTTACGCCCAAAACATCACAGTGACCGGTACTGTCATCGACAACACCGGTGAACCCCTTATCGGCGCTACTGTCATGCAGAAGGGAACACAGCACGGTGTCGCAACCGACATCGACGGTAACTTCTCCATTTCCGTCCCCTCAAAAGCAACTCTCCAGTTCTCCTACATCGGCTATGACACCAAGGAGGTCCCCGTCAACGGCCAGGCCCGCATTGATGTCACCCTCGAGAACAACACCACAGTCCTCGACGAAGTCGTCGCCATCGGCTACGGCACAGTCAAGAAAAAAGACCTCACCGGCGCCGTCTCCTCCGTCTCCGGCTCAGAGCTCGCCAAAGTCCCCGTGACCTCCGCAGCAGCCGCCCTCCAGGGCAAGGCAGCGGGTGTCAACATCGTGTCGCAGAACGGCGCCCCCGGTGCCTCGATGAACGTCACCGTCCGCGGTGGTGCATCGCTGACTCAGGACACCAAGCCTCTATATATCGTTGACGGTTTCGCCATGAGCGACGCGCTCCAGAACATCGACATCAACGACATTGAGACCATCGACGTGCTTAAGGATGCATCATCCACGGCCATCTACGGTGCGCGCGGTTCAAACGGTATCATCGTCATCACCACCAAGTCGGCAGCCGCAGGCAAGACCAAGGTAGACTACAACGGCTATGTTTCATTCGACAAGCTCTCGAAGAAGCTCGACATGATGAGCAACGTACGTGACTATGTCGGCTATCAGTACGAACTTGCCGAACTTCAGGGCAAGACCACTACATGGGCCACCGGCTACAACGACGCAAGCTATGACAATGATGATGCATGGTACACAGGCATCTTCGGAGCGATGGACGAGCGCTACGGCCTTGCTGCCAATCCCTATTCAATCGACTGGCAGGACGAAGCTTTCGGCGGCCACGCAACAACCCAGAACCACAACGTTTCGCTCTCGACAGGTACTGAAAAGACCCGTGTCCTCCTCAGCTACAACCACGTCAATCAGGACGGTCTTCTCGCCAACCACGACTATCGCCGCAACTCTATCCGCGCCAAAATCAACGCCGAGCTCTGGAAGGGTGTGAAGGTTGACTTCAACTCATTCTTCTATGACAACATGACCCACGGCGGCGGTAGCTACGGCCACATGGACTATGTGCTCCTCCAGCCCATCAACGGCGGTACGCTCTTCACTCAGGACGAGATACGCAACACCGAGACTTCTATCCAGTTCAAGAAGCTCGACAGCAACTATAACCTCAACAACCCCCTCGTGCAGAATCTTGCATCGACTTCCGGCAAACATACCCGCCGCTTCGAGGTCAACGCAGGCATCACAATCGACTTCCTCAAGTACTTCTCATGGCGCACCCAGGGCAACTACACCACCTCATGGGGTAAGAGCACAAGCTTTGCCGACGAACGTTCGACCGGCTATCTTGCCGACCCTGAGAACACCGGTATGACCGGCTCTATCAAGAATTCTTCAAGCTCGGGCTGGCACATCTCCAACACCCTCAACTTCGTCAAGACTTTCGCCGAGAAGCATGACCTCACCATCATGGTAGGTCAGGAATACTCTTTCAACAAGAGCGACAAGAACGACTGGACCCTCCGCAAGTTCCCATATCCCAACCACGGTCTCCACGACATCAAAAATGTGGAAGTCCAGACCAAGGAATCAGGCTACTCCGAGAGCAACATGCTTTCATTCTTCGGTCGTGTCAACTATGGCTATGACGACCGCTACCTCCTCACCGCCACAATGCGTGCCGACGGTAGCTCGAAGTTTGCCAAGGGCAACAAGTGGGGCTATTTCCCCTCTGCTTCTGCCGCATGGCGTGTGTCGCAGGAAGAATTCTGGCGTGAGAACTCTATTGCCGAGTGGTTCAACAATCTTAAGTTCCGTGTGGGCTACGGTATCACCGGTAACAACGGCATCGGCTCGAACCTCTATGTGACCAACGCCACGATGACCACCTATCCCATGGACAACGACGAAAACTCTCCCGCCTATGTTGTCGGCTCAACTCTTGGCAACAAGAATCTCAAATGGGAAACCCTCCACGCGACCAACGTCGGTCTTGACCTCGGTATGTTCAACAACCGCATCAGCCTCACCGTCGAGTGGTACAACAACCAGATTTCCGACATGCTCATGAACTGCGTCATCCCGACTTCTACCGGCTACAGCAAGCAGTATCAGAACGTCGGCAAGATGCGCAACCGCGGTTGGGAATTCGCCCTTAACACCGTCAACATCGCTACCCGCGACTTCCAGTGGACCTCTTCGCTCAATGTCTCGCTCAACAAGTCAAAGGTTATCTCTCTTGAAAGCGGAGAGGACCACAAGACTTTCGGCGCAGGCGGTAACCGTTCGGGAACAGTGACATATTATGCTACCGTAGGTGAGAGCCTCGGCGACATGTATGGCTACAAATATGAAGGCATCTACACCACTGATGACTTCGAGCTTAACGAGGATGGCACCTACGGCGCGCTCAAGCCCGGCGTTGTGCTCCCCGCATCCGGCACTCCCAAGCCCGGCGACATCAAGTTTGCTGCCGATACCGAGAATGAGGACGGCACCAAGCAGTTCACCCGCAAGCTCGTCAAGATTGGTAACGGTACTCCCGATGTAATCGGTGGCTTCAACAACCAGTTCACCTACAAGGGCTTCGACCTCAACGTGTTCATGAAGTTCAATATCGGCAACGATATTTACAACGCCACCAAACACGCCATGAGCCCATACGCTCCCTTCGAGAACGTCCCCACCGAGTTCGGCAACAACTACTATCGTCTCATTGACCCGATGACAGGCCGCGAGACCAAGAATGTGGCTCGTCTTCAGGAACTCAACCCCAATGAGGCCGGACGCACCTGGGCGCTTTCGACAAGCAATGTCAACACCATCACCTATCCTTCATCATACTTCGTCGAGGACGGTTCATACCTCCGTCTCGCTCAGGTGACACTCGGCTACACCTTCCCTGCCAAGTGGATGAAGAAGGTCCATGTCAGCAACCTGCGTCTCTACTTCACTGCCAACAACCTCTGCACCATCACCGGTTACTCCGGCTATGACCCCGACGCATCTGCCAAGAACGACAACATCATCTGTACTCCCGGCTACGATTCATCGACCTATCCTCTGTCGCGCAGCTATGTTGTCGGTCTCAACCTCTCGTTCTAACCTTAATCTGACATCAAGAATTTAACATGAACAAGAAAAATATATTCAGTTTCCTCACCGCAGCCATGCTTCTCGGCGCTGCCGCGCCCATGCTCACTTCCTGTGAGGATACTCTCGAAAAGCCTTCATATACCGCCGATGACCTCGATTTCGTGTTCTCCGACGAGGGTAAGGCCGAACTTTTCGTCAAGGGTTGCTACCGTTCGCTCGTTTTCTCGGAACTCTGGCGTCCCTTCATTGACCCGGGTGTCACTGTCAGCTGCGAGGAGGACCTCGTCGGTGGTCGTCCCCGTTCGGCAAACTTTGCCTACGACGTGATTCTTCCCGCCACAGCAACAACCGTCTACTCGCAGTCCTACAAGACAATCGAGTCCTGCAACGTGGCTCTCGAACGTCTGCAGGGTCTTCCCGAAACTCCCAAGCGCGCTGCCCTCATCGCCGAGGTCACTTTCATCCGTGCCTTTGCCTACAATGAGCTCATCCGTTTCTACGGCGACGTTCCCGCGCTCTTCACCCCTATCAGCACCGAGCAGGATGAGACTTGGTATCCCAAGCGCTCCGACCGCGACGGCATCTATGACCGCATCATCGGCGAGATGCAGGCCTGTGTCGATGACCTCCCCTGGTTCTCCGAATCGGAATATGGTTCGGCTCCCGAACGTCTGACCCGTCAGGCTGCCAAGGGTATCCTTGCCCGTATCTGTCTCTATGCCGGTGGCTACTCGCTCCGTTGGAACACCGAGACAAATGATGCCTCGACGCTCCACATGGCGCGCCGCGATGATGAGGCCCGTGTACGCGAGCTCTACACCATCGCCGACAATGCTCTCAATGACATTATCCAGAAAGGAGAGAACAGCCTCATTCAGGATGGCAGCTCGATGAGCGGTTACCAGACCCTCTTCTACAACTACTGTCAGCGCAACTTCAACATTTCCTCTCAGGAAATGATGTGGCAGATTGCCAGTCTTGGTGAAACGACCAACTTCGACTTTGGAGTCTACAACGGTCAGCCCGGATGTATGGGCGGAACCTACGGTACCCGTAAGACCCTTCAGGTCAAACTTCCGACCTACTATCTGTCGTTTGACGACAAGGACACCCGTCGCGATGTCACTTGCTGTAACTATTCTATCACATTCTATCAGAATTCCGGCGATTTCGACGGATCCAACTGCGCCACTACCTTCTCAAGTGTCATGCCCGGTAAGTATCGCATCCAGTGGTGTACCGCTCCTTTTGCTGCAGCCAAGCGCAACGTCGATGTCCCCCTCCTCCGCTATGCTGACGTTCTCCTGATGTATGCCGAGACACAGAACTACCTCAACGGCCCCTCTGCAGGTACTCCCTACCTGAAACTCGTGCGTGACCGTGCTGGTATCGGTGACCTCCCCATTGCAGCAGCAAGCAAGGATGAATTCCTCGAGACAATCATGCAGGAACGTAAATGGGAACTCGGTGACGAGCTCGTTGTCCGTGGCGACCTCATCCGCACCAACCTCATCGAAAAGGAAATCCGTCAGGATCAGCAGGACATAAAGGACCTCTCCGACCGTACAGGCAAGTATGCTGATGTGGCTCCGATCCGCCTCGTCAAACTCGAGATGTGTACCAACACCTACGGCGACAAGTTCCTCACCGTGCCTTACGTCGAGATTACTGACCCGGATGAAATAACCAAACTTTCGTCGACTCCTCAGGTCAATACTGCCGCCAACCGCAACAAGCACACCAAGAAAGTCAATGAAGTGCTTGCTGCACATGGTATCACACCCGCTGACGGAGAGATGTGGTATTCCGTGAAGATGTTCGAGGCTTGGACAAGTACTTATAATAAGAATTCCCGTCGTTGCGCCGGTTATACGGCAGCTGCTGTTCCGGCTCTCAATATCGGAGCTTCTATATATACCAAACCTCTTGGCCGTGCCGAGAATAAGGGAGAATATCCTGACTGGGTTGCCGGTTCGACAGGTATCTACTACGGTTTCGAAAAGAATAAGACTGAGCTTTGTCCCTTCGCAGCCAAGAGCGCCGGTCATCCTCTCATTGACAACCCCAATCTGACCCAACATCCTGCCTATAAGTAATTATGTAGGGACGCGCTGTAGCGCGTATGCCAAATGGCGTTTTCCATCCGGATTCAAACATGTCCGGCATACGCGCTACAGCGCGTCCCTACAGAATTTTGATTCTATACACAGTATATCAAATCACGTTCCCTTCGGTCGTATGAATCCGGCTGAATCCACTCTTGACTATTCACCAATTAAATTATATTTCTATTAAACATTTCTACACAATGAAAAAATCATTAATCCTCTCCGCAGCGCTTTTCGCTGCTTTCGGAGCAAATGCTGAAGTCTTCACATACGACTTCAATGAGACTCCTCTCTACTGCAAGGCTATTTTCGCTGAGGCCGGTTCAATTGTAGATGAAGCAACCGGAATGGAAGGACTCGGAGTTGCTTCCAACAAGAACTACGACTTTATTGATAAAACAGGTGCCGCTCTGAATACTGATGGTTCTATGTTCAACGTAAGGGATGCCGACGGTAACTGGGTTGCCGTGAAGAATCGTGCTATCAGTCTTTTCGACGGCCAGACCTATACTCTCGAGGGCGAGGAAGAAGGTCCTGACGGTATCGTATTCACTCCCATTGATATGAACTATCCCTTCATCTGCTGGGATCAGAATGGCAAGGGTCCTGCCCGTACACTTTGCATGGGTGGCTGGGGTCAGCTCGAAATGGATCTTGAAGGAAAGAAAGACTATAATGCCATCGACGCTGACAACTGGGTTTCAACCCTCAATGCCATTGCCTTCAACCGTAATGCTAACACAGGTAGCCGTACAGGCACCTACGTTCAGTTCCCTGCCGTAAAGAATCCTACTTCCCTCACCATCTATATCGGTCATGCCGGCGGCAAGTACATCGACAAGGGTCTCTATGCAGAGGTTGTTCCCGTTGTTGACGGTGTTGTAGGTGAAATGATCCCCGTACAGGGTCCCGATGATGCTAAGGCTAAACGTTACTACAAGATGAACGTCGCTCTTCCTGCAGGTCTTACAGGTAATGTTGCTTTCCGTATCGGTTGCGGCGGTAGCGAGCTCGGTCTTTACCACGTTGTTATGGAAGCTGAATCTGCCGGTTCTTCTGCTATCGAGGACATTATCGCTAACGATGTTGACGAGAACGCTCCCGTTTATAACGTTATGGGTATTCAGGTTGACGAGAACTACAAGGGCGTAGTTATCAAGAACGGTAAAAAGTACATCCAGCGCTAATATCATCCATCCCCGGACTTTCCGAGGATAGAACCACTCTACTGTAGGGGCGCATCCTCAATGCGCCCCTATATTTTGTGGCTTCGGGATATATATTGTTTTGAAGAAACATAAATCTACCAATAATTTTAACATTCAACCATGAAACAAACTTTAAAGAAACTGTCCATAGGTTGCGCCATGTTGGGTGTGGCATTTGGGGCAGTCGCTGCCGACAATACACTCCTTGCCTTCCCGGGTGCGGAGGGTTTCGGCCGTTTCACTCAGGGTGCCCGTGCAGTTGCATCACCTGAGGTTTATCATGTGACTACTCTTGCCGATTCCGGTGCAGGCTCCTTCCGCGATGCTGTCAGCAAGGAAGGGCGCATCATCGTGTTCGATGTCTCAGGTGTCATCAAACTGAAATCAGCTCTTGTTGTAAAGGGTAAGAATACCATTCTCGGTCAGACTGCTCCGGGTGAGGGCGTACAGGTCTACGGTGACCGTGTCAGCTTTTCCGGTGCGACTAACCTGATTGTCCGTCACATGCGCTTCCGTATGGGTGCATCCGGAACAAGTGGGGCTGATGCTTGCGGTGTGGCCAACGGAACCGACATGATTTTTGACCACCTCTCCGTACTTTGGGGACTTGATGAAAATTTCTCCGTGAGCTGGGACAACAAGAACAGCCGTCCTGCCAACATTACCATCCAGAATTCAATCATCGGTCAGGGTCTCCAATCTCACTCATGTGGTGGCCTTATCCAGACCATCGGTGGTGTGACACTCTACCGTAACCTCTACATTGAGAACAAGACCCGCAATCCTAAAGTGAAAGGTCTGAATCAGTTCGTCAACAACGTAGTCTATAACTGGGGTAACGGTGGTTGCTATATCATGAGTGACTCCGAAGGCGACTCATGGGCCGACATCGAGAACAACTATTTTGTAAAAGGCCCCTGGAACAATTCTACAGACCCCTTTGTCCGTGGTATAAAGACATTCCGTTACTATGGTGCCGGAAACTATTATGATTCGAACAAGGACGGTGTTCTCAACGGTCACCTCATGACTGAGGAAGAGATGCGCGGTGCACAGAATGGAACAGCACCCTATTCTACACTTTTCCCTTCACTTGATGCTCTCAACGCAAACATCACCGAGTACAATCAGACTGCAACCGAACAGATTCAACTTATCCCCGAAATTGCGGGGAAGATGACAGCAGAGGAGGCATACGCATGGATGCTCACAAGTGTCGGTCCCGTACTTCCCGCCCGTGATGATGTTGACCAGTATCTTATCGACGAACTCGCAAGCTATGGTAAGACCGGTACAAAGAATGGTATTTCTACCGAAAACCAGCTTTCCCATAAAGGCACCGGCACTATTTCCGGAGGTGTGAAGCCTCTCGATTCTGATGGTGACGGTATGCCCGACGCATGGGAGAGCGCCAACGGCCTCAACCCCAACGATGCTTCCGATGCGCTTGCTGTAGCCGCCAACGGCTATCTCAACATCGAGAACTACGCCAACTCCATCGTCGAAGCCTACCCCTACATCAAGAAACCCATCAAGCTCGTAGCCGGTACTCCCACCAAGACCACCCTTAAGCTCACATGGGACATCAACAAGAACACCGAACACGGTTTCGTCATCGAGCTTTCGACCGACGGCAAGACATTCGCAGAAGCCGCTTCCGTTTCCGCAGGAGCTGCCGAATATGAACTCGTCGGCCTCACCCCCGAGACTAACTACTGGGTACGCCTCCGTGCAACAGACGGCAAGGGTCTCTACTCGGACTACACCGACACTATCGCTTTCGCGACCATCGGTGACCCCTCCGCTCCGAAGCCCTCTGTCAATCCCTTCCCCGCCGACGGCTCCAAGGAAGGCATTGCCAACGGTCTCAAACTGACTTGGGAGAATAGCATCAACACCTATGGTGGCGATGTCACCTACACAGTGATGCTCGGCGAGGCCAAGGACGCACTTGCTTCCGTTGCCACCGGTCTTAAGAAGACCGAATGGGACGCTACTTCAAGCGTTGAAGCCGGCAAGACCTACTATTGGCGTGTAGACGCAACCAACACCCTCGGCACTACATCGAGCGATGTATGGAGCTTCTCAACCACCGCCGGCGGTGTGCTCTTCTATGCCGACTTCCACACCCTGCCCGCATCATGGGGTGAAAAGTATGCCAACATCACTACCAACACCAACGTCTTCAACGCAGCCAACACGACTGCCGAATTCGACGGCATGATTATCGGCAGCGGCAGCAATGCCATCCGCGCTATCGCAATGAACGGTGCCAACAATTCTGCCGACATGACCAAGGACTACGGCCCCGCTACTGCTGAAGATGCAGGAGCTTCTGACCGCTGTCTGCAATTCTACACAACTAAGGCAGGTGGCTATATCGAAAGCCCCGAAGTGCAGGGTCCCTGTGTCATTACCCTCTATCTCGGCAACCCTGACAAATCGTCAAAGACAGTCAAGCTTGTCACTATTGCAGGTGGTAAGGAAGAATCTCAGGATCTCGTGCTCGGTGCTTCCAAGCGCATCTATAAGTTCACCTCAACCTATACCAATGCCGGTGCCGTCAAGTTCCGTCTTGATGCAAACGGTAAGAAGTTTAATGTGAACGACCTTCTCATCGAGCGCTACATCGCTCCCGAAGGCGAACAGGCTCTCGAACTCACTGCCGGTTCACTTGAAAATGATGTTGTTTACACCGACGGTTCGATTTCTCTCACATTCAATCAGGAAGTGAAATACAACGGCGGTGCCACCATCGACGGCAACCACCAGTTTGAGAACATCACCGTAGGCGCATCCGGCTCCAAGCTCAGCATCGCCTACGAAGCCCTCGATGCCAACTCGACCTACACCGTCAGCTTCCCCGCAGGTGCGCTCACCAACGTGGCAGGCGACAAGTCCTTTATCGGTAATGTCAAAATCAACACAAGCGACTTCCCCCGCGAGAAGGAAGCAGGCGAGACCCACTGGGGTAAGGCTGCCATCAACCTCCCGCTCAACTTTGCACCCTTCAACGAGACCGCACCCTTCGAGACCGCAGGTTCACTCGTCCAGACCAAGCAGAACGACTATCCTCACTGGTGTCAGGTTGGTGGCGGCGACAATGCAGGCGAAATCGCGGCTGACCATGTCACCTTCCGCTCCTCTTCAAGCAACGACAAGGTGATGGCCTACTTCGGCGAGGAAGCCAAGCAGATTCATCTTGAAGTTGAGGCAACCGAAGGAACGACCGTCCGCCTCAAGATTCAGGAGACCCGCAATGCCGACATCGCTCCCACATGGCGTACAATCCGCATCCTCACCGAGAAGGATCTCCCCTTCAACGGCGAGCTTGACCTAAACCCCGCTTCACGTTTCGTCAAGATCACACCCTCGTCAATCGCAGGAGCCGTAAGTCTCAAGGCATTCCGCATCTCTGATGCCTCCGGCAACTTCGGCGACGACTTCAGCGGTATCCTCGACATCGAGGCCGACAGCAACGCCCCCGTTGAATACTTCAACCTCCAGGGTATCCGCGTCGACAATCCCGGTCCCGGTCTCTACATCCGCCGTCAGGGCACCAAGACCGAGAAGGTCATCGTGAAGTGATCCGTCCGCCCATGAATCACTGACAGTTCAGGCGC
The DNA here is from genome assembly GCA_947381945.1 of uncultured Muribaculaceae bacterium. GTDB lineage: Bacteria > Bacteroidota > Bacteroidia > Bacteroidales > Muribaculaceae > Duncaniella. The sequence goes on along the minus strand of CANCXM010000032.1, from coordinate 12,365 downwards.
TCACTGCCTGAAATCTTCAACAATAATCGCACTCCGGAAAGGCATTTTCGCCCTCCGGAGTGCTTTTTTGTTCCATTTTGTCGCTTAAGCCGCAATCTTTTGCTAAATTTGTGGCTCCGCATATCCGTGTATTCTTCCAAATTGACAATATCCGGTTTCTGCTGACACGAATACGCCATCAATCAAGACCAATCATGTTCAGATTTACTGCAAAACTCCTCCTCGCGGTGATTGCAGTCGCCGTCACCCTCCAGGTCTCCGCGGCCGACCGCGACAAGTACTTCCACGACTATCCCCGTATGCTCCAGGGGGCTTCGGCCAAGCTGCGTGACTATATGCAGACCCATCCCGGCAACGACATCGACTCGGTGCGCCGTCACCTTCTCGCAACCCTTTCCGACACCCGCGTTGCCTCCCGCTCTGCGCTCACTCCTCCGCGCAAGAAGAAACTCACCCCCGAAAAGCTCTATGAGGAGGCAATGAAAAGCTCCCTCGTATTCGGAAAGATGCACTTCCATCCACAGTTCGGAGTCGACACCGCCTACTCGACCGCCTCGGCTGTCGCGCTGACCCCCGACGGAATCTGCGCCACCAACTATCATGTTGTCTCCGACATCGTCATCAATGCCGCTCTCGACAATCAGGAGAAGGGCGACATGATGCGTTTCGTCATGGACTCCCAAGGGCGCGTCTATCCCATGACCGCCGTGCTCGCCATTGACCCCGTCAATGATATGGCCATAATAAAAGTGGACCCCTGCGGCGACAAGCTCTCGCCCGCACCCGTCGGCGACATCGTCACCCCCGGCACCAAGGTGTTCTGTCTCGCCAACCCGAGCATGACCTACTTCCATTTCACCGACGGAATGGTGAGCAACTGCATCCGCAAGCTCAAACCACGCACCGGCCACACCGAATACATCCTTGAAATCACCGCCGACTACGGCAAGGGTGCGAGCGGAGGGCCGATATATGACGAATGCGGCAACCTCGTGTCGATTGTCAGCTCGACCGTCTCCGTCTATGCCGACGATGACAACTACCGCGACTTCCAGATGGCCTTCAAGCAGACCATCCCCGTGTTTCTGATTAAGGATTACTTCAACGATTGATTGCCCCACCGCCATGACACAGATAAGGAAAACAATAGCAGCCGCAGTTCTTGCGCTTTCGTTCGCCACTCCCGCCGTCTTCGCCCAGCATCAGCAGGGTGGGGGACAGCCGCACTCCCAGGCCGACCGTCAGGCCCGCTACAACGAGATGCTCGCGCGGATGCAGGAGGAATCCAGAGCATATTACGCCGATGCTGACACCGCCGAGTATGGTGTGCGCTACCGCATGAAGTATCTCTACAACAAAGCCAACAATCTTACGTTTGCCGAGGACCGTGTGGTTCTCATCCATCCGCGCGTGGCCCTCGACATGAGCTACGAGAGCATTGGCGAGACCCGCTGGCGCAACGCGAATCCCGGCTCGAACGCTGCAGATCCCGGTCTGGCCTACCATCTGACCCCGTCGTACTATTTCTTCTATCCGGAGAGCGGACGCACTGTCAACACCTACCGTGTGATAGGCGAGGAGTTCAAGCTCTCCGACACAGTCTGCGACAACAACTGGACAATCACTGACGAGGAGATGAAAATCGGTGTCTACAATTGCCGCAAAGCCACTCTCACTAAGGATGGGCGCGACTGGACCGCATGGTTCACCACCGACCTTCCCCATCGTGGTGCGCCGCGCAATTTCAACGGCCTTCCGGGTGTGGTCCTTCAAGTCACCGATGCCGACAAGGAGGTCTGCTGGTACTTCAACGGACTCGTCGAGAATCTTGAGAACGATGTCCTCCACATCAAGTTCCCCGAACGCTTCACCTCCATCCCCGTGGAGAATTTCGGCAAGGTGGTGCGCATTATCGCCGTCTCCGATGCCCACGGCCAGAGCTATGTCCAGCAGTCGGGCGCGATGAGCAAATACAAAGGCTTCTATCCTGAGAAATTCCGCCCCTCGACAGGCATCGACGCCTGCAACATCGACAACCCCATCGAACGCTGACAGCATGACCGCTTGCGCTGACAGCCTTATTTTGCGCTGACAGCCTGATGGGGTGGCCCTCCACCCCAATCTTCCGCCACTTTCCATATTATTTTGGTGGCTATGTATTTTTTAGCTAACTTTGCACCCCAAAGTAGCCAACATTATGGAAACCAATATACTTACCGGGTTAATTGCGCGCCAGAGCGCCCGCTACGGCGAGCGTGCCGCGCTCAGTGCCCCCGACAACAATGGAAAGTGGCACGACATTTCGTGGCATAATCTGAGTGCCGATGTCGACACCGCTTCAGCCGCAATGGCTGTTCTGGGAATCCGTGAGGCTGACAATATTGCCACCTTCTCGGCCAACAGGCCTGAAAACATAGTCACTGACTATGCATGTTTCAACAACCGTGCCGTCTCTGTCTCTATCTACGCGACAAGTTCGCTCGAACAGCTCGCCTATATACTCAACGATGCGTCTTGCCCGCTGCTGTTTGTGGGCAACACCACCCAATATCACATTGCGCGCCAGGCGATGGCTCTCTGTCCGTCGCTGAAACGCATCGTGGTCATCAAGCCTATCAAGCTCGATGAGGATGATGACACAAGTATGCTCTGGGCCGACTTCATGAATCTCGGCCGTCAGGCTTCCGATGAGATTAAGGCGACAGTGAAGTCGCGCGCTGCTTCAGCCACTCACGATGATATAGCCACCCTTGTCTACACTTCCGGTACCACCGGTGAGCCGAAGGGTGCTGTCCTGACCCATTCCAACTATGATGCCGCGATGGAAGCCCATCTGCAGCGCATCGACATGGTCACTGATGAGGATGTCTCGATGGCTTTCCTCCCTCTCAGTCACATATTCGAGAAGGGATGGACATATTTCTGTCTTGTCAAGGGCATAAAGGTTGCCGTCAACCGTGACCCTCAGGACATTCAGTCGACCATCCAGCAGGTGAGACCCACATGTATGTGTGCCGTTCCACGTTTCTGGGAGAAGGTCTACACGGCTGTTCAGGAGAAGATCGCCTCGATGAGTCCGGTGATGCGTATGCTCGTCGGTATGGCCCTTAAGGTTGGCCGCCGCCGCAACATCGAGTATGCGCGCGTAGGCCGCAAGGCTCCCTGGTGGCTTGAAACCCGCTACAAGTTCTTCGATTCGAAAGTGTTCAGCCTGCTCCGTCATGCCATAGGCATTGACCACGGTAATATCTTCCCGACCGCAGGAGCGCCTGTGTCGCCAAAAATTGTCGAGTTCTTCCACTCCTGTGGCATAAACATCGTGGTGGGCTATGGTCTTTCCGAGACCACCGCAACGGTTGCGTGCTTCCCACGCGTAGGGTGGGAGATAGGTTCGGTCGGCACCCCCATTCCTTTTGTCGAGGTGAAAATCGGCGAGGAGAACGAGGTGCTCGTGAAGAGCCCGATGGTCATGAGGGGCTACTACAACAAACCCGAAGAAACCGCGAAGGCTTTCACCCCCGACGGTTGGTTCCGCACGGGTGATGCCGGTTATATCGACGACCACGGTGCCCTCTTCCTCACCGACCGTCTGAAGGACCTGTTCAAGACATCCAACGGTAAGTACATCGCCCCGCAGGCGATCGAGACACTACTCGGCTCCGACAAGTATATCGACCAGATAGCCGTCATCGGCGACCGCCGCAAATTCGTGTCGGCTCTTATCGTTCCCGACTATACTGCTCTGAAGGATTTTGCAGCCAAGGAGCGCATATCCTACCATTCGATGGATGAGCTTGTGCGCAATCCGCGTGTGCGTCAGCTTCTGACCGACCGCATAGAGGAGATTCAGAAGGGGCTTGCTTCCTACGAGAAAATCAAGCGTTTCACCATCCTTCCGAAGCCTTTCTCGATGGAGAACGGAGAGTTGACCAATACCCTTAAGGTCAAGCGCCACGCTGTCAACCGCATCTATGCCAAGGAGATTGATGCGATGTATGACTGCTGATGCGTGAGGGTCAATTTCAATGAAAAATAATGTATTAATCACTATTTTATAGCATTACACAAGAATGAAAGTAGCAATCGTAGGCGTCAGTGGCGCCGTTGGACAGGAATTCCTCCGTGTCCTTGACGAACAGAACTTCCCTATTGACGAACTCCTGCTTTTCGGCTCCGAGCGCAGCGCCGGTAAGACTTACACATTCCGCGGCAAGGAGCACACCGTCAAGCTTCTTCAGCACAACGACGATTTCAAGGGAGTGGATTTTGCATTTGTTTCGGCAGGTGCGGGTGTTTCGCGTGAGTTTGCCGACACCATCACCAAGCACGGTGCTGTCATGATTGACAATTCAAGCGCCTTCCGCATGGATAAGGATGTGCCTCTGGTCGTTCCCGAGGTCAACGGTGAGGATGCGTTTGACGCTCCCCGCGGTGTCATCGCCAACCCCAACTGTACGACCGCCATCATGGTCGTGGCCCTCAAACCCCTCAACGACATCTCGCCCATCAAGCGCGTGCATGTGGCCACCTATCAGGCCGCTTCCGGTGCGGGTGCCGTGGCAATGCAGGAACTTGAGAACCAGTATGCCGAACTTGCCGCCGGCAAGGAGCCTACCGTAGAGAAGTTTGCCTATCAGCTTGCCTACAATCTCATCCCCCACATCGACGTGTTCCTCGACAACGACTACACCAAGGAGGAGATGAAGATGTATAACGAGACAAAGAAAATCATGCACGCTCCCGAGCTTGAAGTGAGCGCAACATGTATCCGCGTCCCGGTGATGCGTGCCCACAGCGAGGCCGTATGGGTGGAGACCGAGCAGCCCATCAGCGTTGAGCAGGCCCGCGAGGCATTCAGCAAGGCCGAAGGCCTCGTTGTCATCGACGAACCCGCCGCCAAGAAATATCCCATGCCCCTCGACGCGGCAGGTAAGGATCCCGTCTATGCCGGCCGTCTCCGCAAGGACATCGCCAATCCCAACGGTCTGACATTCTGGCTCGTCGGCGACCAGATAAAGAAGGGCGCAGCCCTCAACGCCGTCCAGATTGCCCAGTACATGATTGCCCATCCGAGAGGCTAATTGGGTGCAAGCCGTAATTACGGAGCATTAAATCCGTCAATATCTGAAAAGGGTACAGAATGACAGATGGTCAGAAGATACAAAAAGATTAATTTCAGCAAATTATACTTCTGTTGCTTTTGTTTATTATGTTCTTTTGTATCTCTTCTCACCGTATATGAACCGGAAATCGCGATAACATAAGTCATGCGGAAAAATTTCCCATGACCTCGCGTAATTTATAATCAAAACATTTACTCCCCCGCCAAAAGTGCTATACAGCGCCTTCGGCGGGGGAGTAAATGTTTTTTTGTTGTTTTTTAGTTGGGTGGAAATTTTTAATTTGTGAAGGAATGTTTGTATATCTTGAATAAAATCAGTAACTTGCGGAATTGATTCACCGATTGAAGTTTCTCCTCCATGAAAACAGTATTGCTGACACTACTGCCGGTATTATTTGTCCTCGTCGCATTTAGTGGTTGTACCCACAAGGGCTACGATGAAGTTGAAGATGTGGGCGAATGGCGTTCGCTTGCAGCAGGTGAAAGGGAAGGGGTTTATTATAGATTAGGTGATTCGATCTATGGTGGATATTTTGTGGGGAAGCCTGAGGATAATAGAATTCCTATGGTCTTGCGGTGTGTAGGCACGGGTAGTTTTGTCGTGTGCGTGGGAAGTGAATATGCGAGAGATGATAATAATGTGTATTATCCAATAGAAGCACTTTTTGTAGATGGAGTGTATGAAGATTGTACCGGTTGGGGTGAGAAGCGCATAACCAGATATGTCGTTGAAGATGCAGATCCGAAAACATTCAAATATATTGGAGAGGACTATGCCATAGACAGACGAAGGATGTACTTGAGAGGGGAGAGGATTCCTTGGGATGACAATGTCATAGAACAAGCAAAGATGAAGCGCAGACATCAATAACCATAAATCCCGTTATAAATGAAAGGGCTAATATGTATAATAATCTTCTTCTGGATTTCAAATACAATTGTACATGCAGAAGATATGCTGACGGATACGATTGATTGTATGAATATAATCAATTGGGATACCGTTGAGACGAACGAGAGGGAAAATGTTCAAGTAATAATTAAAATTCCGAATTTGGAGCCTCTGAGCAATGGCGAGATTGTCTTATTTGACCCTAAAAAGACATATTATTATGAAGAAGGATTTTATAAATTTTACATTATTAATATTGATGACAACAGTGCCGTTGTATTCCACTACGGGACTATGGCTATGAATTCAACTTTTGAAGGTCAGGACATGAATTTATATAACTTAAAGCTTGGCAATATTGCAAGATCTCGAGCATATACGAAAGATGGACTCTATTTCAGGCAGGATAGCTATTTCAAGTATCATATAAATATATCGTATGAGCGTGTCAGACCGGAGAAAAAGCAACTCGTTGATTCTATACTTGATAATGTGGTAATAAGAAAGATTTCTCCCAAATAATATTGTTAACCAGTTCATATTCTCTAATATTCGGGTGATTTTTGAGATAATAAATATTTAGTTTCAGATGCAATAAACATTATATATGAGCAGGAAATTTTTATTCGTTTTGATTGTAGGAATACTTCCGTCGCTGTCGGCGGAAGTATTGCCGGATGGTATATATCAAGCCTATTCATGTGGAGTTGGGAGTGGTTTTGCACAGAGGTATGAGTTTAAGGCAGATTCATTCCGGTACTATAGAAGCGAATATGAGGGTCTGAATCCGTTGAGATATTTTGGAGGCAGTTATTCCATTGATGGCGATTCCGTAAAGCTTAATATAATGTATTATGTTGAAGGTGTTTATACTCCTCTGGAGTTGGATTATGATCCAAGAATACCTATTGCAAGTTTTGGATGGGAAAAGAAAAATTATGTTGGAGATAAGAACATTCACTTAAAATCACCGCAATCATTCGTTTTGCCAATAAAAATTACGGCAGACAGCATTGTCATTGATGGCAATGCCTACTATCCTCTTTGTGAACCCTATAATGAAGAAATGTAAAAATATGAAATCTTCTATTCTGTTTTGCTTATTCATGTTGCTTGGCCTGCAATGCAACTGCGTTGATCTGGATGGTATCTGGCAGTATGGCTCGTCGGTCTCTTGCGGAAATGCGAGATATGTGTTTTCCGGTAATAAATTCTCATATCACGATTCGGAGGATGACCAACTGAATCTCATCAGGTCATTTGGTGGGGAGTATGAGATAAAGGATGACGAGATAATCCTGCACGTCAGATATATAGAACAAATATGTGATACGCTCATATTCTCCCGCAATCCTCTTGCGGTGGAGACGGACGGATGGTCTGTGACGGGACGTGAGAACCGACGCGATACATTGTGGACCTCCCATGATGTGGTTATTCCGATTGAGATTACAGAAGATTCCATCTCACTGGAACTTATGGACTTTTATCGGGTGCGATGAGGATGATACGGCTATTCTCGGACTATCCATGTAATAACATTAAAAAGGCAAAGATGAAAAGTGTGCTAATAATATCCCTATGTGCTATCTGCTCACCAATGTTGTGGGCAGTGAGTCTTGCCGAACTAATCCGGATGAATCGGATGACAGAGTCTGGATGGGACTGGCTTATGAGCGACAGTCTGTATCATAACCCGGAGTTGAAGAATTTTGAGATAAATCAGGACTCGGATACAATTTTCATTGATTTAACCGAGACCAATGAGGGTGATTATACAATGGCCGGTAAAGCATGGAATCGAGTCAACCGGGTATACTTTAATATTAAATCCAAAGTAGGACAAGTGGAGAAGTTCAGTAAGAATAAATGGAGTGGCGATACATTGGATTGGTACAAGAATCTACTATATAAATGGGATATAGACAGTCTACGGAAATTAGAGGGAAGATACTCGCCTATAAGACGGCACTATGTTGTAAGAATGATTATAAATGATGATAAAATAACGGTTGATAAAGCATCATTCTATCAACCTGATACGCCGTATGAGCTGTTGTCGGAAAGAGATAAGATGGCAAGGGATAATTATAACAAGCGTGTGGAAGAATACGAAAAGGAAAAGCAGAGGATAAGAGAAAAACTGCAGTCGGCAAAAGACGTTCAGTCCAAATCCATCTGGCAGCGGATTGCTGACTGGTTCGTCAGTCTTTGGCATTCGATATTCGGGTGAATCTGTATTGAGTAAATATAAGAAGTGAGAAATGCCGGTGTTGACAGATTTATTAATAGAAAATTTTAAAATTAAAACTTATGAAAAGATATTATCAGATCACCACTACTATAGATCCCAAAGTTATAGGTAGAAGTTCAGGCCCATATACTGTAAAAATAACATCAAATGAGTTCGTTAGGTACAACGCGTCAACGAATAAAAACTTAAAGATGTATTTTGCGCATAAGGATACCATATATGAGAATCTTCCGGATAATTTAACCGGTACTTTGGAAAGAAAGAAAAAGTGTATTGATTATATGGATTATTATCCCAAATTCCTGAGTCTGAATGCCGTTGTGAGCGAACGGATTAAACGTATATTCGAGGAACTGAATGTCGGGAAAAATGAGTACATATTAAAGCCGATTACCATCAAGAATGCTGACGAGCCGTATTACCTGTTGTTTGTCCCGATCTTAGACTACTCGGAGTTAATTTTCCCAAAAACCGTATTTGAGGACATTTTTCCCAAAGACGCATTTGGGCGCGTTTTGGAAAAAGGTGAGGATATAGTGTTTAATAGCGTTGAGGAATATCTGAGTACCAAAGGGGCCTATACGATTAGAAAGGGAGTGTTGCCCAAAAAGTATTCCGCGTATGACATAATACGCATTCCGGCATGTCCGGAGGCCTTTTTCTCAGAGCGTATCCTCAAAGCTTTTGAGGAAGCGGGAATTGTCGGCTATGATATCTGGACGAATTCCTATAAGAAACTCGCGTTTGACGAAGAATAACGGCATAATGTTTTCGTGATGAATGATATGAGTTGTGGGTTCTGATTAAATTTTTATTGTATAAAAATTGAGCCGAATCATTGAAATAATATACCTATGTCATTAATTGAGCAAATGATTTTTTTCTCGATATTCTTCATCGGAGGTATGGGAATCGCTTTTTTTGTAGCTGCATCCAAGCAAAAAAAATCTATATTGCATATTCTGCGGAATAATAGATTCATGATAATTTTTGTCTTGATTCTATCAATAGGGTATGACTATTACCTGTACCTAAATCATAAACAGGACGAAAAACATTATTCAACGGTGTTTTCTTCTGCATTTAATGGACGAATAAGCAAGTTGTCTTCCTGTGCAAAGGTCGGTGCAAAGTTGGAATTGGTCAATGATTCAGTGCCCTATATATTTTATCCTAATCACGTGTTGACCGAAAAGGGTATGGAGTATCTCAAGAAAGGCCATATCGTGAAAAAGGATGCAAACTCGAATACAATATGTTTTATTTCGGAAAATGATACGGTTTGTATGACAATCCAACCGCCAACAACGATATTTTAAATTCGGTATATTCAAACATGTTGGCAATTGCCGGTTGGCTTCCGGGCATCACGAAGAGACTAAAAAATATAACTAACACGTCTAAACACTATGAGCAAAGTATTATTTAATAGGATTATCTCAGATTTGTGTTCATATCCATTGTTTTCTGAATTTAAATATAGGAAACGTGATTTCACGTTAATCTTCAAGACAAAGGAGCTACAGAAGAGTATTGAATTTCAGCATTGGGGGACATTCGGTTATCCGATTTTTACTGTATATCCCCAATATCGTGTGCGATTTAATGTCCTTCACAAATGGTTTGAAAACCATAGTGTAAAGCCTATTAGTATTCAACGTGATATAAGTAGCGTGGGGTTTGATGGAAGGATGCTTGGTCATACAGATTATTTTCATTTTAATGAGGATATGCAAGATTATGATCGGGAAATTGAACACTTCTGTCGGGAGGTGATTGCTTGTAGTGAGTATGTGTTTGATAACTATGGCACATTGGAGCTATTGTACAAAAACAAGATTGTTCCAATATTAAAAGGAGAAAGCCAGTTGCCGATCGTTGGTGCTGATTGGGTTTTCATATATCTAAAACTCTGTAGGTTGGTTGCGCCGGAGAGTTATGATGAGTTCAAACGGATTGTCGTAAATCAGATTGAGCTTATGCATGAGAGGGAAGAACCCAACATAGCCCTGTACTATGACCGATTTCCGGATATATTTTCTGAATTAGAGCGTGGAGAGGAGTAGAATCTGACATTTATATCAGACGTTTCAAGTCGGGGCAAACTTTTTCAGTGGCATATATCGGCTGATTTTCGGGAGCTGTGGCCGGAGGCCTTGAATTGGCGCTTCTTGTATTTATTTAGGTTTTTTAGCCTAACGATGTCAATGGTTTGCAAAGTTTTTTGTATCTTTGCCGATACGATTTTGTGCATACCATAGAAAACTTAAAACTCAATTCTTTAAATAGATTACCAAAACCACTATGAGTAAAGAAAAAAAATTCTTGACCTGTGATGGTAACCAGGCCGCCGCTCACGTGAGCTACATGTTCTCGGAAGTTGCCGCCATCTACCCCATCACTCCCTCGTCAACGATGGCTGAATACGTGGACGAATGGGCTGCCGCCGGTCGCAAAAACATTTTTGGCGAAACCGTGCTGGTACAGGAAATGCAGTCAGAAGGTGGAGCCGCAGGTGCCGTTCACGGTTCACTGCAGGCCGGTGCCCTCACCACCACCTACACCGCATCGCAGGGCCTCCTGCTCATGATCCCCAACATGTATAAGATTGCCGGTGAGCTTCTCCCTAGCGTCTTCCATGTTTCGGCCCGTACGCTCGCTTCACACGCGCTCTCAATCTTCGGTGACCACCAGGACGTAATGTCTTGCCGTCAGACCGGCTTCGCCATGCTCGCTGAAGGTTCAGTGCAGGAAGTGATGGACCTCGCAGGTGTGGCTCACCTCGCCACCATCAAGAGCCGCGTTCCCTTCATCAACTTCTTCGACGGTTTCCGTACATCACACGAAATCCAGAAGATCGAGGAGATGGATCAGAACGACCTCGCTCCGCTCATCGACCAGGAAGCACTTGCCGAATTCCGTGCCCGTGCGCTCAACCCCAACAATCCCGTAGCCCGCGGTATGGCTGAGAACGGCGACGTATTCTTCCAGCACCGTGAAGCTTGCAACGAATACTATAACCGCGTTCCCGAAATCGTCGAGAACTACATGAAGGAAATCACCCGTATCACCGGTCGTGAATACGGTCTCTTCAACTACTACGGCGATCCCGAAGCAGAGCGCGTCATCATCGCAATGGGTTCTGTCACTCAGGCTGCCCAGGAAGCTATCGACTATCTCCGCGCCAAGGGTGAGAAGGTCGGCCTCGTTGCTGTTCACCTCTATCGTCCCTTCTCTGCAAAGCACTTCCTTGCCGCTGTCCCCAAGACTGCCAAGACTATCGCTGTGCTTGACCGCACCAAGGAACCCGGAGCAAACGGCGAGCCCCTCTATCTCGACGTCAAGGACTGCTTCTATGGTCAGGAGAATGCCCCCGTTATCGTCGGTGGCCGCTACGGTCTCGCTTCAAAGGACACCACTCCCGCCCAGATTATCGCAGTGTTCGAGAACCTCGCCCTCCCCATGCCGAAGGATCACTTCACTGTCGGTATCGTGGACGACGTCACCTTCACTTCACTCCCCCAGAAGGAGGAGATCGCTCTCGGTGGCGAAGGCACTTTCGAAGCCAAGTTCTACGGCCTCGGTGCTGACGGTACTGTAGGCGCCAACAAGAACTCCGTGAAGATTATCGGTGACAACACCAATAAATATTGCCAGGCATATTTCGCTTACGACTCGAAGAAGTCGGGCGGTTTCACCTGTTCACACCTCCGTTTCGGCGACGATCCCATCCGTTCGACCTATCTCGTGACCACTCCTAACTTCGTGGCTTGCCACGTTCAGGCATACCTCCACATGTATGACGTGACCCGTGGTCTCCGCAAGGGTGGCACATTCCTTCTCAACACAATCTGGGAAGGTGAGGAACTCGCTAAGAACCTCCCCAACAAGATTAAGAAGTTCTTCGCTGACAACGACATCACCGTTTACTACATCAACGCAACCAAGATTGCTCAGGAAATCGGCCTCGGTAACCGCACCAACACCATCCTCCAGAGCGCATTCTTCCGCATCACCGAAGTCATCCCCGTTGACCTCGCTGTTGAGCAGATGAAGAAATTCATCGTCAAGAGCTACGGCAAGAAGGGTCAGGACGT